>CALFAV010000022.1 GCA_937946835.1 uncultured Verrucomicrobiae bacterium
AACCGCGGCGCCGTCCTGCGCGGACGGGTGTTCTAAGCCTCGCGCAGGAAGCGCCGCACCGCGTCATGATCCCCGAGCGTGACCAGGACCAGATCGCCCTGGTCGGGCAGAAACAACACCCGCAGGTGCAGTCCGACCCGCAGCTCGTAGTACGGGCCAAGGGGACGCAGGCCCAGGCCGTGGTGCAGGTGGGGCCGTCCAAACACCGCGGGCAGGCGGCGCACCGCCGCGCGCACCCGCTCCTGGTCCTCCGGGCCGAGGCGGCGAAACTCGCGCCGGAACCGTGGCCGGGACAGGATCATGCAAAGGGCTTGAGCTCACCCCGCCGTCGTTCGGCGCGGATGGCCCGCCGGGTGCGCGCGGCCGAACGCTCCACCTCCTCCGGGCTGATCCCGTACTCGGCCCAGAGCGCGTCGGTGCCGGCCAGCGCGCCGTAGAGCAGGGCATTAACCGCGGCGCTGAAGTCCTTGAACCGGCCGGTGCTGATTTGCGCTGCGACCAGGTTGCTGACCTCCTCGGTCAGGGTGATCGAGTGGCGTTTCATGCGCGCAATGTAACACGCCGGGCATCCCGGGGCAACCCCCGGTTCCCCTCCCGGCCCCCCGCCCCTGTCCAGCCTTGTCTATGTCCGCCGCCCGAAAGCCGTGCTAAGAGCGGCGGTGTCGGCCCCGGATGCGCCGAAGCAACGGAGGTGCGTTGAAGGCCTCCGCCGGGGACGGCGCAGAGTCCCGGGACTTCGGGGCGCAAATGTCCTCTTCGAGCACCTTACCTGCGCCCCGCACGTGGCCCGTCCGGCAGGGGCGTTTGACAACCCCTCCCCGCTGCCTAGCCTCTGGCCGCGTGTCGCGGCTGCCCTTTGAATGGATGCTGGCCCTGCGCTACCTGCGCCCCAAGCGCAAGCTGGTCTCGGCCATCACCCTGATTTCCGTCCTGGGCGTGATGCTGGGCGTGGCCGTGCTGGTCATTGTCATCGCCGTGATGAGCGGATTCGACCGCGAACTGCGGCACAAGCTGGCCGCCTACACCGCCCACCTTCGTGTCGAGGCCGCCGACGGGCTGCTGACCGAATACGCTGAACTCGCCCGCGAGCTGGCCACTGTGCCCGGCATCCGGGGCGTTACGCCCTACGTGACCGGGCCGGTGCTCCTGAAGACGCAACCGGCCGAGGGTTCCTCCGCCTTCCACGTGCCCTCGGTGTTGGGGGTGGACCCGGGCTCGACGGTGCCGCCGGTCAGCACGTTGCTCCAAAGCCTCGTCAGCGGCACCAATGAGCTGCGCGGCTACGGCTTCCTGGTGGGCCGGGAGCTGGCCGGCAAACTGAACCTCCACCCCGGCGACGCCGTGGCCGTGTACGCCGTCAACCAGCTCGAGCGCTGGAACACCGCCCGCCAGAAGGGGGAGGAAGAGGCGCCCCTGGCCGACGATTTCACCGTGCGCGGGATTTTCGACGTGGGCTTTTACGATCTCGACGCCCTGCTGGTGGTCTGTTCGCTGGCCAACGCCCAGGACCTGTTCGGTCTGGAAAACGCGGTGCACGGTCTGATCGTGGCGTTGGACCAACCCGAGCAGGCCGCCGCGCTGCAGACGCGCCTCCAGGCCCAACTGGGGGGGCGCTACCGGATCACCACCTGGTACGAGGAGCACGAGTCGTTCCTTCAGTCGGTGGTGGTGGAGAAGAACATGATGTACTACCTGCTGTTCTTCATCACCCTGGTGGCGGCCTTCGGCATTTGCAGCGGCCTGATCACGTTCGTGGTCCAGAAAACCCGGGAAATCGGCACCCTCAAGGCCCTGGGCGCCACCGACGGCCAGGTCATGTGGATTTTTCTGAGCCAAAGCCTGATTGTCGGTTTGCTCGGCGTAAGCTGCGGGGTGGGCCTGGGGCTGCTGGGCGTGCACTACCGCAACGAGTTCCTCTCGACCATGCGCCGCCTGACCGGCTTCGAGTTGTTTCCCGCGGACATTTACCATTTCTACGAACTGCCGGCGCTGGTCGTGCCCGGCGACCTGGCCATCATCGTGACCGGCGCGTTGCTGATGTCCCTGCTGGGCGGATTAATCCCCGCCTGGCACGCCGGTCGGCTCGAACCGGTGGAGGCGTTGCGCCATGAGTGAAGGAGCCGCCCCCCCCAACGGCCGCCCCCTGGTGACCGCGCGCGGCGTCACCAAAACCTATCGCCTGGGTCGCCGGGACATCGAGGTGCTCCGCGGCGTGGACCTGGACATCCCTCGCGGCGCCTACCTGGCCCTGCAGGGTGCCTCCGGCGCGGGCAAAAGCACCCTGCTGCACCTGCTGGGCGGACTGGACCTGCCCACCGCCGGCCACATCGAATTCGAGGGCCAGCGGCTGGACCAGTTGTCCGGCCGTGCCCTGGCCGCCTTCCGCAACCGGCGGGTGGGATTCATTTTCCAAGCCTACCACCTGCTTCCGGACCTCGATGCGCTGGAAAACGTCTGTGCGCCGGCCCGGCTGGCGCGCGTACCCGCGGCCGAGGCCGCCGCGCGCGGTCGCGCCCTGCTCGAACGGGTCGGTCTGGGACACCGGCTGGAGCACCGCCCGGCCGAGCTGTCCGGCGGTGAGCAGCAACGGGTGGCCATTGCCCGGGCCCTGATCAACCGGCCCGATCTGGTGCTGGCCGACGAACCCACCGGCAACCTCGACTCCCACACCGGCGCGGAGATCATCGCCCTGCTGGGCGAACTGCACGCCGAGCACCACACCACCCTGATCGTGGCCACCCACGACAGCCACGTGGCCGCCCATGCCCCGCAGGTCCTGCATTTGGTGGACGGCCGCATCGTATCGCCGTGACCCGGCCCCCGCTCGCGACCATGCGCGTTCACCCACCCCACCCCACCGTCCCGATTCTGATCGGCCTGTTGCTGATGAACCCGACCGCCACAGCCCAACCGCCCGCCTGGCTGGCCGCCACACCGCCGGCCCCGGAATTGAAAATCCCCGCCTCCCTCTCCGAATGGCGCGCCCAACGCACCGCCCTGCGCGCCCAACTCGGGCGCCTGCTGGGCGACCTGCCCCCCCGGCCCGCCACACCGCCGGTCGAGATCCTCGCCCGCGAAACACGGGAGGGTTACACCCTCGAGCACTTTCAGTTCGACAACGGTGCCGGCGCCACCGTGCCCGGCGTGTTGCTGCTGCCGACCGGTGTCGCGGGCAAGGTACCCGGCATCCTCTACTGCCACTGGCATGGCGGCGAGTACGACAAGGGCAAAGTCGAACTGTTCGAGCGTGCCCATACCCCCGAGGAACCGGGACCCGCCCTGGCCCGGCGCGGCTACGCGGTGCTGGCCATTGACGCCTACTGCTTCGGGGAACGGCACGGCCGGGGCCCCGGTTCCGATGAGCGGGGCAGCGCGGGCGAACTCACGGCCAGCAAATACCACCTGTGGCTGGGCCGCTCCCTCTGGGGCATGATCCTGCGCGACGACCTCATGGCCCTGGACTACCTGGCCGCCCGACCCGAGGTGGACCCCGCCCGGCTGGGCGTGACCGGCATCAGCATGGGCGCCACCCGCACCTGGTGGTTGATGGCCCTGGACGAGCGGCTCAAGGCCGGCGTGGCGGTCGCCTGCCTGACCCGTTACCAAAATCTCCTGGCTCACCAGGGCCTGAAATACCACGGCATCTACTACTACGTGCCCGGCATGCTCCGGCATTTCGACACCGAGGCCGTGATCGCCCTGATCGCCCCCCGCGCCCTGCTCTGCCAGAACGGCGACCGCGACGAAGGCTCGCCCGTGGACGGCATCCGCGAAATCGAGACCCGCGCACGGCCGGCCTGGGAACTGAGCGGAGCCGGCACAAATTTCCGCAACCTGATCTATCCGGGCGTGGGCCACGTGTACCTGCCGGAAATGTGGCGGGAAACCCTGGCCTGGTTCGATCGGCACTTGAAATGACCGCGGCGAACTGCGCTCAAGCCACTCGCCCGCCACTGCCGGAGCGCCGGCTGGTCACCGCTGGGTTGGAGCGCCGGCTGGTCACCGCTGGGTTGGAGCGCCGGCTGGTCACCGCTGGGTTGGAGCGCCGGCTTCCAGCCGGCAAGCGGGGGTCTGGGTGCAACGGTTGGCGGGTTGGAAACCCGCGCTACCTGCCAGCGCCAAGCAAACCGCGGCAGGCAGGCGGCAGACTGGAAGTCTGCGCTACAGCCCTCGGCGGCCGGAGCGCGGCGATGCGCTGCCTGGTCACAAGCCGGATTAACGGTGGTTGCTGCGCTTTTCCCACTCGACCTCCGAAAGTGCCAGCAAGCTCGCGCACTCCACTGGCTGGTGCCTCGCCCAGTGACCCCCAGGCGCGCAAGCGTTTGGAGTGCGGCGGGGAACCCGCCGCTTTCTTCGGGACCGCCGGCTTCGAGCCGGCCCGGGGCCGCGGTGGAGCGCGGCCCTCCACCGGGGGGCCACTGCGCCACGGGCCTCAATCGGCGGTCATGGTCCGTGGAACGCGGCCCTTCACCGGCGGGGCAATTCATCGCACCACCAGCTTGAAGCTTTCGGAGTGGCTGTTGAACTCGGGCGCATAGAGGCACTGGATGCCGGCCGGCCCGGTTTGATATTCGCCCCGCAATTGAACCCGGGCGGAATACTCGAACACGTACGTGCCCCGGGGCAGCCAGCCGATGAAGAAATGGCTGGCGGTGTCGCGGGTGGACTCGTAATAGCCCAGCCCGTCCTGGTACCGGTAGCCGCTGAGCACGTTCACCGGCTCGACACCGCTGCCCCGCTGGTCCTTGAGGTGGACGTATTCCATGTCGCGGTCCACCCGCAGCTCCAGGCGCACCACCAACTCGTCCCCGACCGCCACCGGACCGGACACGGGTTCGAGCACGGGACCGGCGGTGGTGGCGCGTTTGACGAACAGCGCCTTTTTGAGCTGCAACGGCGTACCCTCGTAGGGCTGCACGCGGGACAGGTCCTCGAAGTACTGCCAGTGCACGCTGCCCCAGGCCACGCCGGGGTCGGTTTTCCGGAGGGTGATTGTGCTCATCGCGGGCGTCACTTCGGCGCCGGCGAAGCGGACTTCGTAGAATCCGGTGCCCGGTTCCACCGCGGTGCCCGGCTCCCGCGTCGCTGCCCCGGGTGTGGTTAAGGGGGTGATGTTTCGGCCGCCCACGGTCAGCTCGACCAGCGCGTCGCTGCCGAGCAGGTTGCGGCCGCGCAGCAACAGCGCGTACACGGCGTCGGCCGTGGCCTTGGTGGAGGGCCAGTTCTGGGTCTGCTTCTGCTTCAAGAGCCAGACCTGGCATTCCTCGACGGCCGCCGCGTCCTGCGCAATCTCGGCGAAGACCTCGATCATCAGGGCCTGGGTTTCGATCGGCGCGTGATACCACCACCAACTGGGCTGGGGGTCGCGCCAGAACCGGCCCAACTCCTCGCTGGTGACGCTGCGTTCCTTGAGCGAGCGGGCGATGGCCCGGGCGGTGGCGGGGTCGCCGAAGCGCTGCAACGCCAGCGCCAGATGCCCCTGGGTCTGGCGCCCCGTCCTGAGCCAGTGCTGGCGGGCGCGCGCCAGGAAGAATTCCACCGCCCGTAGCGCCGGTTCCGCCAGCGGCCGGTCCTTGAGGAAGAAGCTCCGCCCGTACAAATACAACGCATCGGCGGGATCGGGCACATAGTCCTCCGGCTGCTTCCAGTCTTTGAGAATCCGGGCGTGCTGTTCGACCACCCGGCGGTCCAGTGGCTCCAACGCCATCAGGGCCAGGTCCACCGGCGTGTTCACCCCCAGATGCCGCAGGCGGCCGAAGCCGGCCACGATGTAGCGGGTGATGTACTCGTCGCGCGGGCCCCCGGGGAACCACGCCCACCCGCCGTCGGGCCGGGCGGTCTGGCGGAGTTTTTCGAGGGCGCCGGCCAGTTCGGCCTCGAGCCGGTTGGCGTCGAAGAGCACGCCCACGTTGCGGCGGGCCTCGCTTTCCCGTTGCGCCTGCCGAACCCAGGGGGATTCCTCCAGCACCACGGCCTTCAGCTCCGGGTTTTTCTCCAGCGGGCTGTCCAGCGCCGGCGTGTTTTTCCAGAGGTCGAAGACGCGGCGGATTTTCGGGTCGGAGTTGGCGATGAACCGGGCCAGGGCGTTGGCGTAATAGCGGTTGAAGACCTGCTCGGCGCACTCGTGCGGAAACTCCATCAGGTACGGCAGCGCCAGCACCGCGTACCAGGCCGGCTGGGACACCATCTGCACCGTCAGGCTCTGGTGCCGGAGGGTGGGGGAGCCGGCGGACTCCGCCAGCGCTTTGAACTCGAACCGCCGGGTCGCCGGCCCTCGCACGGGCAGCGGCAACGACTCGGTGACCAGGACCCGCCGGGCCAGCACCGGCACGAAACCCTCCTCACCATCGGAGACCGACTCGGTGGCGCCCACCGCCTTGAAGGCCAGCACGGTCAGGCCGTCGGGCACCCCGATCCGCCAGGCGAAGCCGCGCGACTGCCGCGGCCCCAGTTCAAAGGATTGCTCCGGGTGCACGTGGCCCAGCGCGGCGTCGGCGGGCTGCCCGGTGAGGCCGTCGGTGAAGGTCAGCCGCACCGTGCCGCGCTGCGGGCGGTCGCTTTGGTTGGACACCTTGACGGTGAATTCGAGCACGTCGCCCTCCCGGACAAAGCGGGGCGGGTTGGGCTGCACCATCAGGTCGCGGGCGGTGACCGTGCGCCCCTCGAGCAGGCCGGCGCGCAGGGCGCGGTCGTGGGCAAAGCCCAGAAACCGCCACTCGGTCAGCGCCTCGGGCATCGTAAATTCCAGGCGCACCAGGCCGTTGGTGTCACTGCGCAGGTGCGGGAAGAAAAAGGCCGTTTCTTCCAGGTTTTTCCGCGCCGCCACGCGGCTCAGGTCGGGGCCGCGCGCCGGGGATTCCGACGTCGCCTCCACGCCCGAACCGGCTACGCCGGCCTTGGCCTGCGCGGCCGGGCCCGGCGCCGCGTGGGCGGTGAGGGCCGCCTCCGCGGCGGGCGCGGCCGCCGGCATGACCAACCGGTCCGTCTCGGTACCGACAGCCCGGACAGCCAAACCGTAGCGGAGCGCCATGGGAACAGGGGCGAAAAACTCCTGGCGGATTTCCGGCGGGAAATCGCGGTAACGCAGTTCCACCGAGATGGGTTCCCAGGTCCAATGGGTGAACGGTTGCAATGGATTCGCCGAGTTGGCAAAGCCCGCGGTCACCAACAGCGGTTCCTGGCGAAAGACCCCGAAACCAGCGGGCCAGTGCAGCGGAGCGAAGGCATCCAACGAGGCGTCGTAGAGCGTGGCGACCAGTTCGGCAGCCCAGCGTTCCGCCCCGGCTCCTTCGGAGTCCGCTGCATCGGGCTTTGGAGGGCGCACTTCCAATGCCCAGGTCTCGCGCTGCCCCGGCTCGAGCTTCGAGCGGAAGCGTTCCCAGCGCAGGGTTAACTCCTTGTTCTTCCACGGCACCTGCACCTGCCGGATGGTGAGGTGGGCGCGGTTTTCTCGCACGAAGGTCACCAGCAGGTTGAACCCGCCGCGGTGGGCCTCACCCACCGCCTGTTTGATTTGCGCCTGCGTGGCGCCGGGCCGGGTCCAGTACCGCTGCAGAAACCGGCCGCGATGTTCGATCTCGACAAAGGCCCGCCCGGTCTCGTAGCCGGTGCCCCAGACCGCGAGAAATTCCTCGCCGGGCTGAACCTCCCAAGCTCGCGCGGCCAGGTGCTGCGGCACCTTGACGGGGAAGTGCTCGGCGTCGGGATTGACCACGGTCAACGGCCGGCGCGCGGTCACCGCCTGGCCGAAGGGGTCGCGGGTCTCCAACACGGCCCGGTACGCGCCCGCCGGGAGCCGGAACTCCAGCGCGGCCACGCCATTGGTGTCGGTGGTAAACGCCTGTTCGGCCACCACCGCGCCCAGCGGCCAGTGGGCCGGGTCGGACAGATCGGGCGGCTCCCCCTGCCCTTCCCCCTCGGCGGCGTCGTTCAGTCCGAGCCGACCGGGGAAAAAGCGGGGGCGGACGGGCTCGGCCAGCCCGGGCCGCTGGACGGTGTCTGGTGCCCGGAGGGCGTGTACGCGCAACAGGCCGGCGGTCACCTGCGGGTCGCCGTCCAGGGTGGTAATCCGGGCCTCGAGACGGACGGGCTGCGATTCGGTCAGCCACTCGGAGGTCGAGAGGTCGGCCTGAAGCGCGGCGTATCCCAGGCGGATGACCCGGGTGTCGGAGCGCGTCTCGCCGGTGTTGTCCGTCACGTCCGCCTGCACCTCGAACTCGAAGACCGGCTCGTCCGCGGCGGGCACCTTGGGATCGGGACGGGCGTGGAAGCGGATTTGGAAGTGCCCGTCCGCGTCGGTCTGGAGTTGGCCGTGGGCGATTTCCTGCTCGGCCCCGCGCCGGGGCGGGATGCGCCAGCCGCCCCACCACCAGGGCATCCGGGTGCGCCGCACCACGCGGTACCGGACCTCCGCCCGGTCAATGGCGGCCCCGGTGTAGGCCACGGCCCGGCCCGGGAGGAGCACCTCCGCGCCCAACCGGGCCGCACCGGCGGGCGGCTCGAGGGTGACCTGGAACTTCGGTCGTTTGTATTCCTCGACGGTAAAGTGGGTCACCCCGGCCGGACCTTCGACCACCTGCAGGCGCATCGAGCCGGTGAGCCGGCCGCGTGGGGCGGTGAAGCTGCCGCTGAAGGCACCATGGTCGTTCACCGCGTGGTGCTGACGGGAGATTTCCCGGCCGTTGACGTCGTAGAAGGCGACCGTCACCGACTCCCGCGCCAGGGTCTCATATCGGTCGTTGGCCCGGTCGGCGCGCAGGCAGATGCCCTTGTACCGGATGACCTGGCCGGGCCGGTAAATCGCGCGGTCGGTGAACAGAAAGGTCTGTTCATGCGGGCGCTCGGGACGGGGGGACTCCCAGACCTGCCACTCCGAGTCGGTGGCCAGGGATTGCCCGTGTGCGCTGACCTTGAGCAACACACCGCGGCCGCGGGGCGCATTCACGGTGAAGAAGCCATTGGTGTCGGTGACCACCTCCGGCACGGCCACGCGGTCGCCGCGCGCGTTCAAATACCAACCCTGAACGCGCGTGCCCGGGATGGGCTCGCCGCTGGCGGCCTCCAGCACAAAGCCCTCGAGCTGCCCGGCGCGGGTGCGGGTAACCAGGGCCAGGTCGCTGACCCAAACGGTGGTCAGGGACAGTTGGTTGTCCACCTCGCTGAAGTCCGGCTTGTGGCTGGCGAGGAGGAAATAAAACCCCGGCGCGAGCGTGGTGGGCGCCGGCAACTCGACCGTGCGCTCCTTGAAGTCCGGTGTGGGCGGCAGCGGGGCCGACCAGGCCAGCGCGGGCGCTTTGGCCAGCACCGCCCGGCGCTCCTCCTCGCTGAGATTTTCCGGCCGGCTGTGCTCCCGCTTGAGGAACTGGTCCCAGTCCCAGGGCACGGCCCGAAACCAGACCTGGGTAAGGTTGCGGTAACGGACCGTGAGGGTGGGCCAGGGGGCGTTCCAAACCCGCTCGGTGGTGAGGTGGGCGGACTTCGCTTCGATTTCGGCGATGAGGTGGGCGCAAAGCCTGCCGCCCGGGCTGTCCGGGTGGGCGGCGCGCCCGCGCTTGGCCAGGCGGTGGGCCTCGGCCGGGTTGCCGGCCTCACGCTCCAGCCGCGCCCGGTGGTAGAGGGCCAGGGACTCGAGTTCGTGACCGGCGGCGTTTTCCACCAGGCGCTGCAGCGCCGCCTTGAGACGCTCGGCGCGCCCCTCCTCGGCGGCCGCGTTGCCGCCCCAGAGCAGCCGGGCCAGGTCCACGTCCAGAAAAGCGGTGCGATCGGCATCGTCGCGGTGGAAGCGCAGCAGCTCCTGATAGAGCCGGACGGCCTTGAGCGCGGGGGCGTTGGTGTCCGGGGTGGCGGGACGCCAGGCCAGAAACGCCTCCACCGGGCCGAAGATCGGGTCTTCGGCGCGGATCTCGAAGGCGTCTTCGGGCCGCGCGCCGGCCTGCTCACCGGCGGTGTAGAACTTGAGCGCCTCATGGGCGAGGAAGTCGTAGAGCGTGGGCCGGTAGGTGTCCGGCAGGGTGCCCTTGACCAGGAACTCGTCAAAGGCCGTGACGGGCGTGGCGCGAAGCCGGTCCGTGTCGGCCAGGGCGGCGGTGAAGTGGCGGTCAATCTCGGCAAAGAGGCGGCGCAGGTCCCAGGTGCGGAAGTCCGGTCCGGGCGGCGCGGCGGTGGCGGTGCGCTGGAGGAAGCGCCCGCGGTTTTGCTGGAAGTACTGCCAGTACCAGTGGGCCAGGATGGCCTCGAGCAGGGGGCGGATTTCCGCCGGGGCGGTTTCCAGCGCGGTCGCCAGGCGGGTGATTTTTTCCTCGGGCGCGCCGCCCTGGATTTGCGCCTCGAGGGTGATTTGGCGGCACAGGGCCTTGACCGCCTCGGCCCAGGCGCGGTCGGCCAGGGCGCCGCGGAGAATGGGCTCCAGCGCGGCCAGCGCGCTCTGGGGCAGGCCCTGCTGTTGCGCCTCCTCGACCTTTTTCCAGTCGGCCTCGCGCGGGGACGCGGCGCGGATTCCGGGGGCGAACATAACCAGGAGCAAGAGGGTGAGGAGCGGTTTCACGGCCGTTCGAGTGATTTGCATCCAAGGGCACGACACCCAAAGCGGCATTTTCTTGGGCTGCCCGTGGAAGACGATGCCCTCAAAGCACCAGACCGGCAACTGCGGACGGAGGCGGGCCGGACGGGCTATTTGCCGAAGAGGGTGTTGAGCCGGGCGCCGGTGTTTTCCTCCTTTTCAATGTGCTGCTCCATGTCGCGGATGCCCGGCAGGCGGTCGCGGGTGGCCTCGGCCTCGCGGGCGGCGTCCTCCGGCGTGCGCAGGATGGTGGGCCGGATGAGCACGATCAGCTCGCTGCGCTTGGCGTCGGAGCTTTTGGAGCGGAAGAGGGCGCCGAGCAGGGGGATGTCCTTGAGCAGGGGCACCCCGGAGCTGGTCTTGCTCTTGGAGGCGCGGATGTAGCCGCCGAGGACCACGGTTTCGCCGTCCCGCACCGAGATGGTGGAGGAGGCGGAGCGGTTGATGGTGCGGGGCTGTTTGCCCACGCCGGGGAATTCCTCGAAGCCGGAGATTTCCGAGATTTGCTGGGTGATCTCCATGACCACCAGGTCATCCGGGGTGATGAACGGCGTTACGTCCAGCGTGGTGTCCACGCTCAACTGGGAGAAGTAGGCGCTGGGACCGTAGATCGAGCCGCCCTGGTAGGTGCCGGAGATGAACGGCACGGTCTCGCCCACGCTGAACGAGGCCGGCGTGGCGTGGGTGGTCTGAATGCGCGGCCGGGCGAGGATTTGGCCGCGGTTTTTGCCGGCCAGGGCACTGACGGCCACGTTGAGGTCGTCGCGGAACTTGGCCAGGTAGGTGAAGCCGCTGCTGCCGGCGATGTTGGTGAGGGAGGTGATAAGGTTGCCGGTGTTGCTGCCGGCGGTCTGGGTCCAGTTGCCGGACCGCTGCGGTTGCATGAGCCAGGACACGCCCAGCGAGTAGGAATCGGACAACTGCACGTCCATGATGATGGCGTCAATGACCACCTGGGCCATGAGCTGGTCCACCTTGGCCACGATGTTGGTGATCATTTTCATGTCCTGCTTGTTGGCGAAGACGATCAACGAGTTGGACCGCTCGTCCGGCACGATGCGCGCGTCCTGCAGCAACTGCACCTGGCCGGCCTGCTGACCGGCGCGGCTGAGGATTTGCTGGAAGCGTTGGTTGAACGTGCTGGCGGCGGTGGTGGGGGTGGTGACCGGCCGGGGCGCGGCCGGGTTGACCGGCGTGGCGCTGGCCTGTTGGGGGCGGTACTGGCCGGCCTCGAGTTCGGCCTGAATTTCCCGCTCCAGCGGCGCGGTGGCGGCGTCCTGGGGGTAATAGCCGCCCGGGCGGAACGGCGTGGTCCCGTAGCCGCCATAGCCACCGTAGCCGCCGATGCCTCCCGCCCCCAAACCGCCCATCGGGGTGCGCGCCCCGCGGCCGGTGGGGGTGCGTTGAATGCCGGTGGTGCGGGCCACGGCCCCGCCGGCGGCCGGCGCGGCCCCCCCGGCGGCACCGCCGACCAACGAACTCATGGTGTTGTAAATGTCGGTCACCATGCCGTACCGGATGGGGATAACCTCGAGCTTGTAATCGTTCTCGACCTCGACATCGAGCTGCTCGATCAGTTCGCTCATGCGCTTGACATTGGCCGGGTAGTCGCGCAGCACGATGGTCTGCGTGGTATCAATGGCCAGGATGCCGTTGGGCGTTTTGGCGAAGGAGGCGATGACCTGCTGCACCTCCGAGGGCAGGACGTGTTTGAGCTTGAGAATCTTGGTGACGAACTGGCCGGTCTCGGCCAGGTCTTTGAGCTCGCCCCGGGCGAAGGCCGCGCCTTCCTGGAGCACGGTGTTGGCGGGCACGGCGCTGACGAATTTCTCGCCGATGTTGACCATGGCGATGCCATTCATGGCCAGCACGGTGTCCAGGGCCTGGACCGCCTCCTCCGTGGTCCAGGGGGTCTGGTTGCTGAGCATGATCTGCACCTTGGGCAGCGCGGTGGCCCGCAAGACCGTGCGCTGGGTCAGTTCCGCGTACAAGGTCAGCACCACCTCCAGGTCGGCCATTTGCAGCGTGAGCACGCCGGGCGCGTAGGTGCCGTCCGGGCTTTTGCCGGGGGCGTTGGTGGTGCCGGGGGCAATGGCCCCGCCCAGCGTGGTCCCCCCGGGTAGAGTGGGGCCGGCGGGCGCGCCGGGGGTAATTGAGGGCGCGGGCAGGCTCGGGGTCGGGGTGGGTGGTCCCGGCTGGGGAGCCAGTCCGGGCGCGGGCTGGGTGATGCGCGGGGCAATGGCGGGCGGCGTCGGGAGCGTGGGCACGGCGCCCACGTTGGTCCGGCCGCGCAACGCGGGCGGCAGGGCGGGCACCGGCGGAGGGGTGGATTCGGGCGGGACCGGGACCGACTCGGGCGGGGTGGTGGGGGGGGTGACCTCCGCCGGTTCCGGGGGAGTTTCTTCCTCGGCCGGTTCGGGCTCGGCGGCGTGGAGACAAACGCTCAGGCCCAGGGGGCAAAGAGCACTCAGGAGCAGGCGCACGGTTTTCACGGTTTTCGGAGAGTTGAATTGGTGGCGGCGGTGGGGGCCGGGGCGGCGGCCAGGCCGGGCCGGACGATCTTGGGTTTTTTCTGGTAACTGGCGACGAGGGTGATGCTGCCGTTGAGGCGGTAGCGGGGCGGATCCGGGCGCAGGTCCATGTCGCGCACGCGGATCATCGAGCCGCCGCTGCCCAGGGCGTGGAGGAAGTGGACCAGCTCCTTTTCGCCCGTGCTGACGCCGATCTGAACGGTTTGCTCGTCGAAGAAGGCGTTGGTGCTGGTGGTCTGCCCGGGCACACCGGCCCGGGTGCTGGTGATGATGACCTGATGCTGCTGGGCCTGGAGTTGGACGGTCCGCAGCAACTGCAGCGCCTGCTCCTCCTGCAAGACCGCGGAGCCCTGCCCCTCGAGCGCGGCCAGCCGCGCCTCGTAGTCGGGGATGCGGGCAATTTCGGCCTCGTAGGTCTGGAGGGTCTTGCGGGATTTTTCGAGCGCCGCGCGCGCCTTGCGCCAGTCATCCAGCCGTGGCCAGATGAACAGGGCGCTGAGCACCAGCACGCCGACCGCCAGGCTGACCACGACCAGGCGTTTTTCCTGGGGGCGAAGGTTCAGGGAGTCGAGCAGGCTCATGGTTGGTCCCGGCGGTTCAGCTCACATTCAATGCTCCAGGCCGCGGGCAGGTCGGCCCGTCCGGGCGCGGGCCCCTGGATGGACTTGGTGGTGACCTGGCTGAACAGCGGCCGGTCGCCCGCCCGCACGCCCGCCAGGGCCTGGTTGAACTCGGTCACCTTGCCCTGCTGGTCGGGCGGCACGCTGCCGGTCAGGCTCAGGCGTTTGCCGCGCTGGAAGCTCAGGGAATTGAGGGTCAGCCCCTCGGGCAGGGTCTCCGCGACGGCCTTCCAGCAATCCAGGGCGGCGAACTTGAGGTTGATCTGCTCCTGGAGGACGTCCAGGCGGGCCCGGAGTTGGAGGGCCTGGTTGTACCGGGCCTGGCGCAGGGCGATCTGCTGGTCCACGCGCAGTTTCTGGTAATCGAGCAGGCTCAACCACGCCAGGTACCCGAGCATGGCAAAGACATATACCAGCGCCACCGCGCCCAGCGCCCGCATCCAGAGCCGGTCCACAAACTCCTGCCGGTAACGCGCCAGGACCTCGGCCGGCACCAGGTTGGCGCGGGCCGGGGCGCGGGCGCACACGGCGGCCAGCTCCGCCGGGCTGAGGCGTTCCCGCACGCTCAACGCTCCCCCGGCGAAGTCGCGCAATGCCGGTTCCAAATGCGCCGCCACCTCGGCCGGCGCCCACAAGGTCAGTGCCGGCGGCAGGGCCGGGAGCCACCCTTCCACTTCGGCCGCCCAGGCCGTGCGGCGCAACGCATCGGCCAGGGCGTCGCCGGCCCGCAGTTCATCCGAAAAGCGGGCCAGGCTCAGGTGGCGCAGCCGCCCTTCGCTCCACCAGGCGGACAGACAGGTGATCCCGCCGGCACCCTCGCGCCCGGCCAGCACGAAAACGCCGTCCCGCGGCGGGGGCAGGGCCAGTAATTCGCGCAGGAGGGGCACGTCCAGTCGGTCGGGCCGGTAGCCGACGGCCTCGAGTTGCTGCAGGTACGCCTCCACGACGGCGCGCTCGACCACGATCAGCACGGCGGTCAGCGGCTCACCCGGGGCGGCGGGCAGGGCCTCGCAGGTCCAGAGCGCCTGGGCCACCGGCAGGGGGGAGAGTTTTTCGAGCTGGAACTCGAGCAGGGCCGGAATTTCCGCCGGGTCCCCGGGCGGCAGTTCCACCACGCGGAGGAAGACCTTGTCGGCCGGCAGCCAGGCGAGGTTGAGCCGGGGTTGCCAGGTGTGGCGGAAGGTCTTTTGGACGCGGTCGGCGGGGAGGCGTTCGCTGGCGCCAAAGCGGGCCTCGCCGGCGGGCTGGGCCGTGTCGCCGCGGCGGGTGAACTGCCACAAGATGCGGCCCTCGCCCTCGGAGGCGAGCACGTTGCAGGTGGTCCAGCGCGGGGCGGGGGCGGCCATGCTCAGGATTTGTCGTCGCCGATCAGGGCGGCGAGGTGTTCCTCGACCTGGGTGACACGCAGCACCTCCTCGATGGTGGTGGGGCGCTCGGGGTGAAGCACCCGTTCCCAGCCGGCCATGCGCAGGGTTTTCATGCCCTCGGCCATGGCGTGGGCGGCGATGCTTGAGGCCGGGGCGCGGTTCATGATGAGCGGGCGCAGGTTTTCGGTCACCACCAGCAGTTCGTAAATGCCGGTCCGGCCCTGGTAGCCGAGGAAGCGGCATTCGTCACAGCCGGCGCCCTTGAAGAACCGGGCCGACTCGATTCGCTCGCGGGGGAAGCCGATCTTGAGCAGGTAGCGCGGCTCGACCGTCTGGGGGGTGCGGCACTGCGGGCAGACCAGCCGCACCAGGCGTTGGGCCATGACCGCCTCGACCGACGAGGCCACCAGAAACGGCTCGATGCCCATGTCAATGAGCCGGGTGAAGGCGCTGGGGGCGTCGTTGGTGTGGAGGGTGCTGAAGACCAGATGGCCGGTGAGCGAGGCGCGGATGGCGATCTCGGCCGTCTCCAGGTCGCGGATTTCGCCCACCATGACCACGTTGGGGTCCTGGCGCAGGATGTGGCGCAGACCCACGGCGAAGGTCAGGCCAATCTCCGGCCGCACGGCGATCTGGTTGATGCCGGGGATTTCGTACTCGACGGGTTCCTCGACAGTGATGATGCGCTTGGTGGGCACGTTGATTTCGCTCAGGAAGGTGTAGAGGGAGGTGGACTTGCCCGAGCCGGTGGGGCCGGTGACCAGGAAGATGCCGTGGGGTTTGCGGATCAGTTGTTGAATGGCCTCCTCCTCGCGCGGGGGCAGGCCCAGGCTGCGCATCGTCCAAAGCTGGCTGCCGCGCTGCAACAGACGCAGGCTGGTGCTCTCGCCATAGACCGTGGGCACGGTCGAGACGCGGATGTCAATTTCCTGGCCCTTGATGCGGACGTTGATGCGGCCGTCCTGGGGCAGGCGCTTTTCGGCGATGTTCATGCCGGCCATGACCTTGATGCGGGAGAGGATGGCCGCCTGGTACTTCTTGAGCTCATCGGGCACGGGCGCGCGGTACAACATGCCGTCAATGCGGTAACGGATGCGCAGGTCCGTCTCCATCGGCTCGAAATGGATGTCGGTGGCGCGGCTGTTGTACGCCTCCCAGATGATCTGGTTGACGAACTTGATGACGCTGGCCTCCTGGTCGTCGGCGGTGATGTCCTTCTCCGCGGCGGCCTCTTCCTCGCCGGGGTCGTCCCGGGCCATGCCGTCGAGGGTCTCGGCGCCCACGCCGTAAATGCCCTTGAGGCCCTTGTCCACCTCGTCCCGGGGGGCCAGCGCGAAACGGACCCGGTCTCCGGCGTCGAAGAGCACCGCGCTGACCAGGTCGGGGTCGAACGGATTGGCGGTGGCCAGCCAGACGTGGTCGTCCTCGAGCTTCACCGGGGTGATCTGGTGGGTGAAGGCGACCTTGGGGGAGAGGCGGCGGCGCAGTTCGCGCTTGGTGTCCTCATCCTGGGGCAGGCTGACCCGGTCCAGAAACGGCCAACCCAGGGCCGTGCCGAGTCGGGCCAGGAAGACCGGCTCGGGCACTTCGCTGCGACGCTGGAGATGGGCCAGCAGGTTGGGGGCGCGCGTCTCGCCCTCGGGCTGATCGAGCCACTCCCGACGCCAGGCGTCGAACTGGTCGGGGCTGACCAGTCCGGCCTGGCTCAGAAGATTTTTGATGCTGGGCAGGGCCATCGGTTCAGGCGCGGCGCCTTTTGCTAAACAGCGGCACCGGCCAAAAGTTGCGGCTCCAAACTCGGTCCGCCGGGGCGCGCAGGCCACTGGCCGGGGACCGCGGCGGGGGCCGTCGAAATCGGGCATCAATATGGAGGCGGTTCACGGGTTTGGCGAGGCGGGCTGGAATTGCAGTTCGTAAAGCCGACGGTAGGTGCCGTTGCGGGCCAGCAACTCCGCGTGCCGGCCGGTTTCCACGATTCGGCCCTCGGCCAGGACCACGATCAGGTCCGCGTGCAGCACGGTGGAGAGCCGGTGGGCCACGCAGATGGTCGTGCGCCCCTGCATGAGCGTGTCCAGGGCCTCCTGCACCAGGCGCTCGGACTCGGTGTCCAGCGCGCTGGTGGCCTCGTCGAGGATCAGAATGGGCGCGTCCCGCAGCAGGGCGCGGGCGATGGCCAACCGTTGGCGCTGCCCCCCGGACAAACTCACCCCACGCTCGCCGATCACCGTGTCGTAGCCGGCCGGTTTTTCCAGGATGAACTCGTGGGCGTGGGCCGCCCGCGCGGCGCGCTCGATTTCCGCCTGGGTCGCCCCCGGCCGACCCAGTTCGATGTTCCGGCGAATGGTGTCGTTGAACAGGACGGTTTCCTGCGTGACCACGGCAATCTGGCGGCGCAGATCCCGGAGGGAGACTTCCCGCAGGTCCACGCTGCCGATGCACACCCGGCCGGCGGTGGGATCGTAGAACCGCAGCAGCAGGTGCGTGAGCGTGGTTTTGCCCGCACCGCTGGCCCCGACCAGCGCCACCAGCCGACCCGCCGGGATGGTGAGGTGGATGTCCCGCAACACCGGCCGGTCGCCGTAGTCAAAGTCCACATGCTCGAAGCGGATGTCCCGTCCCGCCGCGCGCAACGGCCGCGGGTGGGCCGGCTCGGGCAGGTCCGAGCGGGTGGCCAGCAGGGCGAACACCCGTTGGCTGGCGGCCCGGGCCTGAACCAGGCGGTTGTACACCTTCACCACCGTGCGGATGCGGGCGTACATGAGCATGATGGCCGTCACAAAGGCCATGAACCCGGCGGCGCTGGTGCGGGACTCCGCACCCAGGGCCACAAAGCCCAGCAACACCGCGGCGCCCACCGCGCCAAAGAACTCGATCAGCGGTCCGGGCAGTTCGCCGGCGCGCACCAGCCGCATGTACTGGCTGATGAACCGGCTCATGTTCCGGCGGTAATCCGCGGCGGCGATCGGCTCGAGATTGTACGCCTGCACGATCCGCACCCCGCTCAGCGCCTCCTGCAGGCCCTGGAAGACCGTGGCCGTTTCGTTTTGCATCGCCACGGCCGCTTTGCGGATTTTCCGGGTATAGACAATCACCGGCACCAGACACACCGGGAAGATCAGCAGGGAAAGCCCGGTCAGGCGCGGTTGCTGGGTGACCTGGTAAATGACAAACGCGATCAGGGCCACCGGGTCTTTGATCACCGAAACCAGCGACTCGGCGAAGGAGGCCTGGAGCACACCCACGTCGTTGGCCAGGCGCGACATCAACTCCCCGGTGCTGGTCCGGGCATGGAAGCTCGGGGGCAACCGCAGCAGATGCTCGAACAGCTGCCCGCGCAGGTCCGCCACCGCCCGCACCGCCACCCAGTGCAGCAGGTACTGGTGGAGGTAATTGACCACCCCGCGCCAGGCCATGACCGCGGGCAACACCGCCACCACCGCCATCACCACCGGCAGCGTGGGCGCGGTGGCCAGGTGCTGAAGCCGCTCGCCCAGCCAGGCCGCCAGCCCGGGCAGGTAGGTGCCCAGTTGCGCCAGAGCCTGCTGGATTTCCGCGGCGCCGGTTTGGGGGAAAATCACCGCGAAAATGAAGTACACCGCCAGCACCACCAGCACCTCGTTCACCCCGGCGATCAGCCCCAAAAACACCCCCAGCGCCAGGCGCACCCGGTACGGGCGAGCCCACCGCAGCAACTGGCCGAGAAACTGGAACATGCCGGCGCCCCAGCTTGCCAAGTCCGGCCCCGGACTCGCGAGGTTTTTCCAGGAGCCAGCCTTGAATCGGGGGACCGCCGCGGCCCGCCCCCCCGCCGACGCGCCGCTCGTCCACGGCAGGCAATGGCAGGTAAAATCCCTCAAGCAAACAGACCCGGGTCCACGGCGGGCACTCCGCGCACGCGGTGAAAGGTCGCGCAGCGGTTAGTGCAGGCGCTCAGCCTGCCCCGGGCCGTGGTGGAACGCGGCCCTCCACCGGCAGGGCGTAGCGGCGCCCTACCCGGTAGGGCCGCGCTGCAGCGCGGCCACTGCTCCCGTGCCGGGAGCCTGCCACCGCAGTTCCACCGGGTTGGAAACCCGCAACACGGCAGACCGGAAGTCTGCGCTCCGGCCAGCGGCGGGCCTCCGGTTTGCCGGGAAGCCAAACTGTGCCCTTCCGACCCGCGTCCCAAATCGGTGCTTCACAAAAAGTTGCACCGGGTGTAATTCCGTTGTGTCCTTCGCGCTCCATGATCGGGCGCGCCGGGCGAAAAATCCAACTCACCAGCCTATGCCAAACTGCAAGACCCGACGGTTCGTAAGCTTGGCGGCCGGCGCGCTCGCAGGGCTCACCGCCCTGGGCGGCTCCGCCAATTACGACTTCAACACCGAGCCAAACCTCCAGTTTGTGCTCTCCCAAGCCGACGCCGGCTGGCGGCCGAGCGGCGGTGTAAACAACAGCGGTTACGTGGCGCTGTTTGATGCCATCAACGGTCAGTACGCCGCCGTGATGCTCCCGGACTTCGACGGCGGGTTGATCGTCAAGGCGTTCACCTTCGAGGTGGACCTGCGGATCGGCAACGCCACCGGGAACGACGGCCGGCCGGCCGACGGCTTCAGCATCAACTATGCGCGGGCCAACGACCCGGTCGTTCAAATGCTGTCGCAGGAACCTCCCCAGGACCCGCGCAACGAGTTCGCCATCCCCGGCGCGCCCGAGGGCGGCACCACCACCGGGCTTTCGATCTGCTTCGACACCTGGAGCGGCAACACCTACCCCAGCGGCGAGGGCGACATCGAGGGCATCATCGTCCGCGTGGACAACGTGACCAAGGCCCGCGTGCCCATGCCGGTGCGCAACGGCGCGTGCGACAACCCCCAAAGCCTCCAAACCGGCCCCTACAATCCCGACCTGGCCGGCGCGCCCGATGAGTTGTGCTGGGCGCCGCTCAAGGTCGAGCTGGCCGAAAACGGCGAGCTGACCGTGACCTGGAAGGGCACCGTGATCGTGGACAAGGTGCAGACCGGCTTCCTGCCCAGCGCCGGTCGCATCGTGCTGGCCGGCCGCACCGGCGGGGCCAACGAAAACACCCACATTGACAACCTGCGCATCACCACCATCCCGGCCGAGAAGGTCCTGTTCACCGGCGTGACCGGCAACCCTTTCGGCTGCGTGGCCACGTTGGACGATGCCGGCCCGAGCGTGCTGGACCCCGCCACGGTGGTCTTCAAGTTCGACGGGACGGCGATTCCCAATGCCCAACTCCAAATCACCAAGAGCGGCACCACCACTTCGCTTCGGTACACCGCTCCCGCCCGGTTGAATCCCGGCAGCCAGCACACGGTGGAACTGGAGTTTGCCGACACCCGCGGGATTCGGGGTTCCGGCAGCGGCACGTTTACCGTGCCCGTGTACGTGGTCATTCCGGCCGCCTTTGCCGCCACCGGCGTCAACAAGAGCCAGCCCGGCTTCCTCATGCGCCCCTACGGCACCGAGGCCAACAACCCCAACAGCCTCCAATGGACCGAGGAACAACTGGAAGGCAAGCACGGGGACAACCTGGCCGACCTTTCCGGCGCGGATGCCAACGGCTTCTATGTCCGGGACACCGTGATCAACTTCGACATCGGCGCCGGCGCGGGCAACTTCCAGCAGCCGGACTTTCCCGACGAGCCGTTCCCCGGCTTCCCCGGCTCCCAAACCCGGGACAGCGGCACGGGCAACGCCGCCGAGGAGGTGTTGACCTACCTCGAATTCCCCGCCGCGGGGGTGTACCAGATGGGCGTCAACAGTGACGACGGCTTCCGCGTCTCCAGCGCCAAGAATCCGCGCGACAAGCTTGGCGTGGTCTGCGGCTTCTTCGACGGGGGGCGGGGCGCGGCGGACACGATCTTCACCCTCTTGGTGGAGCAGCCGGGCATCTACCCGTTCCGGCTCATCTGGCAGAACGGCGGCGGGGGCGCCAACCTGGAGTGGTTCACCATCCACGAGGGCCAGAAAATCCTCGTCAATGACACCTCCAACCCCAACGCCATCCGGGCCTACCGCACCAGCGCGGTCACCCCGGCTTACGTGAGCAACGTCAACCCGGGTCCCAACGCCACCGGCGTGGCGGCGGATGTCGAGATCACCGTGGGCATCACCCGCGGCACCTCGGCCATTGACAACGGCTCGGTCCAAATGACCTTCGACGGCACGGCGGTCACGCCCACCGTGAGCACCGTGGGCAATGTCACCACCGTGCGCTATCCGGTCACCGGCCTCCTGCCGCCCAACAGTCAGCACCGGGTGAGCCTGAGTTTCAGGGACACCGCCTCACCCCCGGTCCAATACGACTACGCCTGGCAGTTCACCGTGGCCCACTACGTGATCCTGCCCACCGCCCTGCGCAGCCCGCTGGGCAGCGAGGACCGCAGCAAGCCGGGTTTCAACGTGAAGACCTGGCAGCTCGAATCCCGCGGCAACACCCAGGCCAACAACAACGAATGGGCCGAGGGCGTGCTGGCCGGCCTGGTGGGACCCAACGTGGCCGACCTCACCGGCTTCGTGAACGGCATCTACGCCGAGTCCGAAACCATCAACTATGCCCACACCGCCGGTGACCAGAACGGCAACTTCACCCCGGACCGCCAGCATCCCGGCATCCCGGGCCTCACCGGCAGCACGGACAACTACGAGTCCGAATTCCTCACCTACATCGCCTTCGAGCAGCCCGGGTTCTACACCATGGGCGTCAACAGCGATGACAACTTCCGCGTGACCGTGGCCGAAAAGGTCGGCCGCCAGTACCTGGAAGTGGTCGCGCCCGCGTCCATCGCCGGGGGCATGGCCGCCGTGACCACCTCCAGCGGCATGAACGTCGCCCCCGGCTTCGGCGGCCCGCTGCCCACCACCCCGATCGAGGGGGACGCCGTGTACGTGGACCTCGCCTGCGGCACCGCCCCGAACCCGATCACCGAAGACCTCACCGGCAAGATCGCCGTCATCCTGCGCGGGGGCTGCACCTTCGTGGAGAAGTGCCGCAACGCCCAGGCCAAGGGCGCCATCGCCGTGGTCATCTGCAATCAGGAGGCCAACGCCGGCAACTTCCCCATCGTCATGGGCGGCGACGGCCCCGACATCACCATCCCGGTCATGATGGTGGATTACCCCGACGGCCAGAAGCTCATCAACAACGCCAACGCCGGCCTGCGCCTGCGCCTGGGCAAGGACACCGCCTTCCTGGTGGGTGAATTCAACGGCAACGGCCGCGGCGCCAGCGACACGCTCTTCTCGTTCGTGGTGCCGCAGGCGGGTGTTTATCCCTTCCGCTGCTTCTACATGCAGGGCGGCGGCGGCGCCAACGTCGAGTGGTTCACCGTGACCAAGGACGGCACCAAGGTCCTGCTCAACGACACCGCGCCCGGCGCACTGAAGACGTACCGCGCCCGCACCTTCGTGCCCGCGCCCACCATCGCCATCGGCCGGCAGGGCAACAACGTGGTGATCAACTTCACCGGCACCCTCCAGGCCGCCGATGACATCACCGGGCCGTGGAGCGACGTGGCCGCCGGCAGTCCGTTCAACACGGCGCCCAGCGCCGCCAAGAAATTCTACCGGGCCAGGCAGTAAACGGCTCGCCGCTTGTCTCACCGGCCGGACGGGCAACCGTCCGGCCTTTTCTTTTGCGGGAATAAAGCCCTTCGGCCGTGCGGCGGCGTGGCCTTACCAAGACAAGGTAGGGCGCCGCGGCGCCGGCGCCACTGGCCCGGGCGGCAGGATGCCCCCCTCGACGGCAACCAAGATGGTTGCCGCCACGCCGGAGCGCCGGCTTCCCGCCGGCGAGCGGGGGGCCGGAGTGTAGTGGTTGGCGGATTGGAAACCCGCGATGCGGCAGACTGGAAGTCTCCGCTACAGCCTTCGGCGGGCGTCCCGTCTGGCAGGTTGTCGGGCCGCGGTGGAATGCGGCCCTCCACCGGCGGGGCGCCGTGGTGTCGGCATCTCAACACGGCGGGCGCAAAAATGTTGTCCCTGCAGACGTCGCTCGCGCCGGAAAAGATTTGAGTTTCCCTGCCGTTGGCCGTAAACAGTCCGTCCCGTTTATGCTTCCGGCCACCGAAATCGCCTTCAGTGCTTACGCGGTAAACGACATGGCCCGCGCCCGCGCGTTTTACGAGGGGTCGTTGGGCCTGAAGCCCGCCACGGTGTTGGACCTGCCGGACGGACAATGGGTCGAGTACGAGCTGGGCCCCCACACCCTCGCCCTGGCCCGGGTGCCCGGCTGGAAACCCGGACCGGACGGGGGCGTAATCGCGTTGGAGGTGGCGGATTTTGACGCCACCGTGGCCGCGCTGAAATCCGCCGGCGTCCGCTTCCGCGCGGAGCCCTTCGCCACGCCGGTGTGTCGCATGGCCCTGGTCTTTGACCCGGAGGGCAACACCCTCTGTGTACATCAACGCCGCCCAACCGCCTGAACTGCCGAGCCGGCAGCCCTGCTCTCATGTCCATTCTGGTCACTCCTGAAACCCGGGTGCTCATCCAGGGCATCACCGGCAGCTTCGGTGCGCGCCACGCCCAATTGTCCCTCGAGTACGGCACCCGCGTGGTGGCCGGAGTCACCCCCGGCAAGGGGGGGCAGGTCTTCACCCATCAGGACGCCAAGGTCCCGATTTTCGACACCGTGGCCGAGGCCGTGCAGGCCACCGGCGCCACCGCCTCAGTGATCTTTGTGCCGGCGGCGTTTGCCGCGGATGCAATTTTGGAGGGGGCGGATGCGGGCCTGGAACTGGTCGTGTGCATCACCGAGGGCATCCCGGTAAATGACATGCTGCGGGTCAAACGGGCCCTGGAGGGGCGTAAGACCCGGTTGATCGGGCCCAACTGCCCCGGGATTGTCACGCCGGGACCGGGTCCGGATTCCCGCGGGGGGTGCCGCCTGGGGATTGCGCCCGGCTACATTCATCGCCCGGGCCCTGTGGGGGTGGTGTCCCGCAGCGGCACCCTCACCTATGAAGCGGTGTGGCAACTGACCTGCCGGGGCGTGGGCCAGAGCACCTGCGTGGGCATCGGCGGCGACGCCGTGCCCGGGATGTCGCACCTGGACATCCTCAAGCTCTTCAACGACGACCCCGACACGCATGGCATCATCATGATCGGGGAGATCGGCGGCAGCGCCGAGGAAGAGGCCGCCGCCTGGATTCGGCGCCATTGCCGCAAACCCGTGGCCGCCTTCATTGCCGGCGCCACTGCCCCGCCGGGCCGTCGCATGGGCCATGCCGGCGCCATTATCAGCGGCGGCCGGGGCACCGCCGCGGCCAAGATCGCCGCCCTGCGCGAGGCGGGCGTGGCCGTGGCCGAGACCCCGGCGGTCATGGCCGACACGCTCTTGAAACTCCTGTAACGCCCCGGGGGTGCCGGCCCCGGCGGGTCACCGGTCCGTGAATCTGTTGCACTTCCTGCTCAACTGCGCGGGGCTGGTGCTGTGGTGGTGTTGGCGGCCGGCCGGGTTTGAGCCGACGGGGGGGTGGCGATCCGGCCCTTTCCCCAACGTCCATTCCCTGCCCGCCGGCGGGCGCTGGGTGTTTCTGGCGGCCCTGGCGGTGTTGTTGACGGGCCGCGGCTGGTTGTACTGGCAACTGGGGCGGGAGGTGGACTGGATCGCCGCGCTGGACCTGGGCGCGGTGCGCCTGGACTTTCACAGCGGCCGGCCGGGGCGCATGGAGGTCTTTTCCCTGGTGAGTTTCGCCTTGTTCCTGGGGGCTTATTTCGCCTGGCTGCTCCTGTTGGCTGCGCTGAGTCGTGCCGACGCCCCGCCGCATCCCTGGCATCGGGCGATCACCGGCCAACTCGGCTGGTTGAACCGGCTGCCGGCGCCGGTGGCGCTGCTGCTGCCCGTGCTTCTGCTCGGCAGCGCGTGGGCGGCGGGCCATCCGCTGCTGGCCGACGCGGGGCTGGTGGCGCCGGCGCGACACCCGGCGCATCTGGTGCAGCAGGCGGGGGTGGTCGGTCTGGGCGCGGTGCTGGTCTGGGAACCGTTGGTGGTGGGGGTGCTCCTGTTGCACCTGCTCAACAGCCATCTTTACCTCGGCAACCACGAACTGCTCCGCGGGGTGAGCCACACCGGCCGTCAACTGCTCCGGCCCCTGGCGCGCCTGCCCCTGCGCACCAGCCGGTTTGATTTCACCCCCGTGCTGGGGCTGGGGCTGGCCCTGGCGGGCTTTGCGCTGCTCCGCGCGGGGCTGATCCGGCTTTTTCAGCGCCTGCCGCTGTGATTCCGGCCTGCCTCCAAGTGAGCGGCCGGGGCGAATTGCTCTTGCGCGTCAAGGTGCAACCCCGGGCCGCCCGCACCGCCCTGGCCGGGCTGCTGGGCCGGGAGTTGAAGGTGCGCGTGGCGGCGCCTCCGGTGGACGAGGCGGCCAATGAGGAGCTGTTGCGCTTTCTGGCCAAGACCCTCGATCTGCCGCGGGCTGCGGTCCAACTGGTTCACGGGCGCACCTGCGGGCACAAGGTGCTGGCCATCGTCGGAGTGCCCGCCGCCGAAGCCGCCCGCCGCCTGGGTCTGCTGTCCTGAACCCCTCAAGCCGGCATTGCCAGCCGCCCCGCGTCGAAGCACAGTAACGGCGTGGCCGGAACCCCCGGCGCACGTCGGCAGAGGCAGACCTGGTCGCCATGGCCAAAACACACAAATCGCTCAAAGGCTACCTGCTCCTGGACGGGGGCAATCTGCGCGGCTCCTGGTTTCATCGCACCGTGGTGCTGGTGTGCCAGCACGATACCGACGGGGCGTTTGGGCTGGTGCTCAACCGCGACAGTGGCCGCAAGGTGGGCGACGCGCTTGTGGCCGACCTGCCCGAGCGGATCAAGGAACAAACGCTGTACATCGGCGGCCCGGTCCAGCCCACCGCGATGAGCTACCTCCACACCGACGACTACCTGCCCGACGCCAACGTCCTGCCCAACCTCAACGTGGGCCATTCGCTGGACGAGTTGATCGAGCTGGGCGAGTCTTTCTCGCCAACCCAAAAAATCCGCCTCTTCGCCGGCTACGCCGGATGGAGTCCCGGGCAGTTGGACGACGAGATCAAGCGCAAGGCCTGGCTGGTGCATCCCGCCTCGGTGCGTCTGGTGTTCGACGTGCCGCCCGCTGATCTGTGGCGGGTGGTGTTGCTGGAAAAAGGCCCGGGCTACGTCCTGCTGGCCCACTCGCCGGAGGATCCGTCGGTGAATTGACCGCCGGGTTGTTTCCGCCCGCAAGCCGGAGGGGGCGAACGCGCTCGCAGGAAGGTTGGTGCCAGGGGAGGGAATTGAACCCCCGACCAAGGGCTTATGAGTCCCCTGCTCTACCTCTGAGCTACCCTGGCTCCTGGAGCGGGTGAAGGGAATCGAACCCTCGTCTCAGGCTTGGGAAGCCCGCGTTCTACCATTGAACCACACCCGCACTGCCGCAAGTAAGACCCAGGACACCGGCCGATGCAAGTGGGAACTGGGCCGCCGACCGGGGCGGCGGCCATCCCGATGCACTGGTCGCCGTCTTGGCTGTCGGAGAAAGGCGCCCGCCGGCTGCCAGCCGGCGTTACGGCAGATTGCCAATCTGCGCTACGCCGTTTTCCGCCGGCAGGAAAGCCGGCGCTCCGGCTCAGCGGCCACCGACTCGGCCGCCGTCGAGGGGGATGGCGTCTCGCTGCCCGGGTTACCGCCGCCGACGCCGCGGCGCCCTGCCGGCTTTCCGGCGACCACTCGGACCGCCCCGGACCCCGGCGGTCCGCGGGTGAAAAGCCCGGGGGTGAGGCCCGAAGTTGCTTCAAGATTGCCAAGCGCGGGGGCAACTGCGTAAAAGTAGATCGCAGGCAATGGCAGGGCTTTTAACCAGTTTGCTGGCGGTTTCGGCCGTCGTCGCCATCGCACTGGCCTTCTGGGCTGTCAGTCGCACCCGGTTTCCCGGCAGCCAGCCGTTTGTGGGGCTGACGTTGGCGGCGGGGATCTGGTCGTTGGGCTACGGGGCCGAATTGTCCTCGGCCACGCTCGAGGCCATGGAGTTCTGGCTGGGGATCGAATACCTGGGCATCCCGTTTCTGGGGATTTGCTGGTTTTTCCTGGTGCGGGAGTTGACCGGCGAACCGCCCTTGTCTCAACGGAACTTGCTGGCCCTGCTGGGGCCGGGTGTGGTGCTGTGTCTGTTGGCCATCACCAACCGCTACCACCACGTGGTTCACACCGACCTGATGTTGAGCACCGCGGGGCCGGTGCCCCTGCTGCAGTTCCGTCGTGGCCCGGGCTACTGGTTGATTTGGTCGTACAACTGGGCCGGGGTGGTGGCGGGGATGGCGCTCTTGTGGCAGGCGCGGCAGTCCCTGGGCGTGGCTTTTCGCCGGCAGGCCACGGTGTTGGCTCTGGCGATCATTATTCCGGGCGTGGTGAACCTGGCCTACACCTTTGGGCTTCGGCCCTGGGGAGTGCTGGATTTGACGCCGTTCAGCTTCACGCTCTCCGGGATCATCCTCGCGTGGGGGGCGCTTCAGAGCGGCTTGTTTGACCTGATCGGCGTGGCGCGCTCCCGCGTGCTGGAGCAGATGCGGGACGGGGTCGTGGTGGGCGATGAACAAACCCGCGTGGTGGATTTTAATCCCCAGGCCACGAATCTGCTGGGCCCGCTCCGGGTCGGGCAATCGCTGGCCGAGTCGCCCGGAATCTGGCCGGAGTTGGCCGCCGCCATCCGCCGGGGTGAACCGGCGCGGTCGTGGAAAAGCGCCCGGGCGTCCGAGTCCACGGTGCTCGAAGCCACGCTGACCCCCCTGGGGCCGGAAACCCGCCGCCGCGGGCTGGTGGTGCTCTTGCACGACGTCACGGACTGGGTGCGGGTGCAGGCGGAACTGCAACGCCGGGAACGCCTGCTCACCGCGCTGGCCGACAGCGCCCGTGTGCTCTTGGAGACGCCTGAGCAGCCGAATGTTGCTGCCGTGGTGGAGGTGCTGGGCCGGGCCGCCGGCGCCGACCGGTGCTACGTGTTTCTCAACGAATACCGGGAGGACGGGGTCCTGTGCTGCTCGCAGGTGGCCGAGTGGTGTGCCCCCGGCGTGACCCCGCAGTTGAACAATCCGCAGCTCCAGCACTTTTCCTACGATGAATGGAATCTGACCTGGTGGCGCCAAACCTTGGAAGCGGGCAAGACCATTCACGCCCGCGTCGCGGACCTGCCGGCCCCGGAACGCGCCGTGCTGGAGCCGCAGCAAATCCGGGCCCTTCTGGTCTTTCCCCTCCAAACCGAGCGCGGCTTCGCCGGGTTCATCGGTTTCGACAACTGCCACAGCGAGCAGTTGTGGAGCAGCGTGGAACAGGAGTTCTTGCTCAATGCCTCGCTGAACCTGTCCCTGGCCCTGCGCCGCCAGCAGGTCGAGGAAGCGTTGCGTCAGTCGCAGAAGCTCGAGGTGGTGGGCCGGCTTTCCGCCGGGGTCGCCCACGACTTCAACAACCTGCTCCAGGTGGTCATCGGCTACGCGGAAGTGCTCCGGATCACCCCGCCCCCCGGAGAAGCCACGGCGCACGCGGTGGAGCAGATTTATCACGCAGCCCTGCGGGCCACCAACCTCACCCGCAAACTGCTCGCCTTCACCCGGCGCAGTCCCACCACCGGCTCGGGGTGCGATCTCAACGCCCAGCTCCGGGACCTGCACCCGTTGCTGGCGCGCCTGCTGCCGGAATCCATTCGCCTGGAGCTGCGCCTGGAAGCCGCGGTGCCGGCCATCGGCGTGCCCCCCACCCACCTGGAGCAGATCGTCTTCAACCTCGTCACCAACGCCCGGGACGCCATCACCGGCGCGGGCACCATCACCCTCAGCACCCGCAACCAGGACGTGGACCTCCCGCTGGCCAAGGCCCTGGAGCTGACTCCGGGCCGTTACACGGTGCTGCAGGTGGAAGACACGGGCCGGGGCATGGATGCGACGGTTCAGTCCCACCTCTTCGAGCCGTTTTTCAGTACCAAACCCTTCGGCAAGGGCGCCGGCCTGGGTCTGGCCACGGTGCACGGCCTGGTCCAGCAACACCACGGGCACATCACGGTCAACAGCGCCCCCGGCCGCGGCAGCCGCTTCACCCTGTTTTTCCCCACCGCCACGCCTCCGGCGGTGGCGCCGGCTCCCTCCACCCAGAACGGTCACGCCACGATCCTCGTCGCCGAGAGCAACGCCACCGTGCGCCGGCTCCTGAGCGAACTGTTCACCCGGGCCGGGTACAAGGTCTTGACGGCACCCGACGCGGAAACGGCCCTGGACCTGTTGCGTCGGCACCCCGCGACCGTGCATCTGTTGCTGAGCGAGGTGGTGGTCCCCCGCCTGGACGGGACCTCCCTGGTGCAGCGCGCCCGCCAGGAACGCCCGGGCCTGCCCGCCTTGCTGCTGAGCCGTTACCCGGAGGAGGAAGCCCCAACCTCGAATGAGGCATTGCCGCCCGATGTGCACTTGCTGGCCAAGCCGATCCAACCCGAAGCACTGCTCGCCAAGGTGCAAGAGCTGCTCCGGATCCCGGCTCGGAGTTGAACCGCGGCACTCCCCGTTCACGCGCGCCCGGCATGAGCCTCCCCCGACCCAACCCCTGGCGGCGCCGGCTCGGTCTGGGGCTGGTGCCCCTGGGCTTGTTCCTGCTGCTGCGCTGGTTTGAGCGGGCCACCGTGTATCAGCCCGCGCGCGCCTTGCGCTTGAGCGCGGCAACTCTCGGCCGGCTTTTTGAAGAGGTCACCTTCACGACGCGGGACGGCGCCCGCCTGCACGGCTGGTTTTTCCCCGCCGCGCCGGATTCACCCCTCCGCCACCTGGCGGTCCTGCACGCGCATGGCAACGCCGGCAACATCAGTCACCGGCTGGACGTGGCCGACGCCCTGCTGGCGAGCGGCGTGAACGTGCTGCTTTTCGACTACCGCGGCTACGGACGCAGCAGTGGTCGTCCCTCCGAAGAGGGCACCTACCGGGACGCCGAGGCGGCCCATGCCTGGCTGGTGGCGCGCGGCTTTGCCGCCACCCACCTCATCGCCTTCGGCGAATCGCTCGGCGGCGCCGTGGTCGCGGAGCTGGCCCTGCGCGCGCCCCTGGCCGGCCTGGTGCTCCAGAGCACGTTCACCAGCATTCCCGACCTGGGTGCGGAGCTGTTCCCCTTCCTGCCCGTGCGATGGTTGGCGCGCTGCCGCTACGACACCCTCGCCAAGCTGCCCCGTGTCCGGGTACCCGTGCTGATCCTGCACAGCCGGGAGGACACATTGGTCCGATTTGCCCATGCCGAGCGAAACTTCGCTGCGGCCAACCCGCCCAAACGACTGGTGGAACTGGCCGGGGACCACAACGACTTCCTCGATGTGGGTCGCGAACTGTTCCACAAGGGCATCGCAAGCTGGCTGCGCGAACTGCCCGCCGCCCCCGCACCGGTGCCCGGACCGGAGACGTCCCCGCCGGGCAACTTCCCGCCCTGATTGCGTCGCGCGGGCGGCCCGGCGTAGGCTCGGACCGCTTGAACGCCACCGCTCTCTCCGCCCTGGGCCGGCGCACCGCGCCGCCCCCGATTTCGTGGCTGATGGCGCAGGTGCTCGCGCGGCCGCGGCTGATTTCGCTGGCCGCGGGGTTCACCGACGACGCCACCCTGCCGGTGAGCGAAACCCGCCGCGTGCTCGGCCGGCTGCTGGCGCGGCGCAGCACCGGCGAGCCGGCCCTGCAATACGGCTCGACCCCCGGTCTGCCGGCACTGCGGCGCCAGACCGCGGCGCGAGTGCGGGCGCAGGACGCCGCGGCGGGGGCGGAACGATTGCCCGAGGCGCGGTTCGATCCGGAGGCGGTGCTCATCACCCATGGCTCGCAGCAACTGCTCTACCTGGTGACCGAAGTGCTCTGCGACCCGGGCGACATCGTGCTGGTCGAGGATCCGACCTACTTCGTTTTCCTGGGCATCCTGCAAAGCCACGGGGTGCAAACCCGGGGTGTGGCGCTGGAGGCCGACGGACCGGACCTGTCCCGGTTGGCGGCCGTGCTGGACCGGCTGCGGCGCGCGGGGCGCCTGGACCGGGTGAAGCTGCTGTACCTGGTGAGTTACCACCAGAACCCGACCGGCACGACCACCAGTTTCGCCAAAAAGGCCGCGATGCTGGAGCTGTTGCGGCATTACGAACGGCGGGCCGGGCATCCGATCTACCTGCTCGAAGACGCGGCCTACCGGGAGCTGCGCTTCGCCGGCCCGGATACCACCTCGGCGCTGGTCGCACCGGGTGGCGCGGCGCGGGTAATTTACGCCGGCACGTACAGCAAGCCGTTCGCGACCGGCGTGCGGGTGGGCTTCGGCCTGTTGCCCGAGCCGGTGCGCCGCGTGGTGCTGCGCGTCAAGGGCAACCACGACTTCGGCACGTTCAGTCTGGGCCAGCATCTGCTGGCCGCGGCACTCGAGTCCGGGGTGTACGACCGGCACGTGGCCCGGCTGCGCGCCCGGTACGCGGCCAAGGCCGGCTGGATGCGCGCCGCGATGCGCCGCCATTTCCCACCCGCGGTGACCTGGGTCGAACCCCGGGGCGGGATGTACGTGTGGGCACGGCTGCCGCGCGGGGTGCACACCGGCCCCCGATCGGCGGTCTTTCAACGGGCGCTGAACGCGGACGTGCTGTACGTGCCGGGGCGGTTGTGTTACGCACCGGACCCCACGCGCCGGGCTCCGGACCACGAGCTGCGACTGAGCTTCGGCCACGCCGGCGAGCAGGCCATCCGGACCGGCCTCAGGCGGCTGGGCCGGGTATTGGCCGAGACCTGTGGAAGCTGAGGCGGGACGCGGCTGACTTTTTTTCGCGGCTCCGCCGAATCCGGGCCGGCAACGCCGCGGGGGGCGTCCCTGAATCCCGCTCCGCTCTACCCGGCTTCCCCGGTCGAACCAAAACAGATGGCCTGGGCCGGGCGCGTCACTTGACCAGTTGGTCCGCGTGCGGCTCGTGGTCGTTGTTCCAGCGGCGCAGGGCGGCGTCGCTTTTCTCGAAGAGCCTCGTGTGGTGAAGGGCCTCCGCGTGTCCGTCGCAAAAAACCACTTCGAAGCGGCCCCGATGGCGGGCTTCGGTGGCCCGCAGAATGCCCTCGCGGCCGCCGAAGCCCGGGGCGGTGGTGCGCAGCCAGGAATTAATGTCCAACCGGGAAAAGCCGGTGTAGGTGCTGGGGCCGTCAATGCCGTAGTAGGCCTTGAGCACCGGCGGAATGAGCCACATGAGGTTGGCGTCGCCCAGCGCGATCATGTCGGCGGGCCGGATCACCCGGGATTCGCGGATGGGTTCGACGGAGTCCCAGTTGTCCGGCTCGGTGAGGTAGCCGCCCAGGCCCAGGGGGCTGAAGGCGAACCGGGTGCCGTTGGCGTTGTAGCCGTAGCTGCCGAGCGGGTCGCCGATGTCCGTGCGCGCCAGGGTCAGCCCCTTGTAGGAGGGACAGCGGTAGAGGGCGTTGGTCCAGTCGTGCTGCGTGTAGGGCCGCAGCGCGTCGGGCCAGAAGCTGATCGGGATCAAAAACCCGTCCTGGTCGTAGGTGTAGATCGGGTAGGCGCGGTGGTCGTCCACGTACAGGCTCAGGGCAAGGCTGAGTTGCTTGAGGTTGCCCAGGCAGCGGGCCGTGCGACCGGACTCTTTGGCGGCCGTGAGCGCGGGCAGCAACAGCCCCACCAGCAGCGCGATGAGGGCGATGACCACCAGCAGCTCGATCAAGGTGAACCCGTGGCGGCGCACCCGCCGGGACCGCGGCCCCGCGGGCGGCCGACCGGGTGCAATGGCCCGCCGGCGCATGGGGCGGCTCAGGGGAAGCCGACCACCCGGTAAAACCGGCTGGGCGCCCCGGGAGTGGCCGCCGCCGGGTCAATGAGGAAATTGCCCGTGGTGGGTGCCCCCAGCGGTTGCCAGTCGTTGGCCGCTGGGTTGGTGGTGTATTCCACCCGGTAGGTGCTCAAGCCCGAGCGCTTGTTCCAGGTGAGCAACGCCCCTTGCGGCCCCAGGGTAATGGTCAGACCCTCGATACGCGGCGGGGGCGGCGGCTGCGGGTCCGGGTGGTTGGTCTCGAACATCCGCAGCACGATGGCCGCGGTGGGGAAGTTGTCCGGCGGCGGTCCGGACTGGGATTGCTCGGAGGTGATTTGCACCACGATGCCGCGGCCGGGCCGCACCCAGTAGTAGTTGCGCACGTAGGCCGTGCCGAAGTGCTCGTAACCGTTGCCCAGGTCCACGGCCAGGTCGTACTGGACCAGTTCGTTGATCCGCAGGCATTCGCCAAAGCCGATCCCCGGGCTGTTCACCACGCCAAAGGCGTCCACCTTGGCCGTGGCGGTGTAGGTGGTTTGCTGGGGCAGATCAAACAGCCCGCCCGGTTCCTCCTCGCCCCCGCCGCTGCCATCATCAAGGGTGAGCAGGTTGGTGTACACCGTGGTGCTGGTCCATTGATCGCCGAAGGAAATCGTCGCCGGGAAGTCGCGCAGCGGGGGATTGAAGACACCGGCCGGCGGCTCCAGCCGGAACTTGATACCCAGCAAGTCAACCGCCCCGAGGCTGCTGTCCCAAAACCCCTGCACCACCCGACCACGGGCCGGGTCCTGGGTGAAAAAAAGCCAGGCCGGGCTTAACACCCCGGCTTCATCGCTTTTGCGCTCCACCACGGTGGCCCCGGGGAAATGCACGCTTTGCGGCGCCTCCGCCGCGGCCAAATAGTCGAACCGATAAATCACGTCGCGCGGGCCGACCAGGAAATTCCAAGCCTGGGGCTGGTTGCCGGCCTCGCCCAGCAGGCCCGACACGTCCACCGTGGTCCGGGGCGCGTTGGCGTGGGCGCGGAAGTACTGGCCGGGCTGGTTGAAAAAGTCCGACGCGGTGATGGTCACCGGCTCCTGAGCCAGGGCGCCCGCTGCCAGCCCCGCGATGAATCCTCCACCCCATTTTCGGATAAGTCTTTGGGCCTTCATGGGTTTGCTTTCGCTTGATTGCTTCGAGCCTAGCCGAACGGCCCGGCATTTCAAACACCAAGCGCGCGGCTTTTTAACCACCCTGAAAAGCCATTCCCATGCCAGTCTGGGCTTCGCTGAAAACGAAGAGCGAGCGGCCGGCACCCCGGCCTTTGCCGGTGCCACCGGCTGTGTCTCAGCGAATTTGAACGCATAAACCGCCCCCCGCTCACCCACGCCCCTGCTGCTGCCCCGTCATTGACTTGGCGCCCCGGCCCGGTTAACTACCCCTTCAAAGCAGAATCCTATGCCGCCCAAAGTGACCGACAAACCCGCTCCGGACAAAGCCCCCGACAAAAACCCCGTCGCCGCCGCCGAAACCACCCGCCAGACCGCGGCACGCCAGCGCGATCTCGACGCCGCCATCGCCACCATCACCAAAACCTACGGTGAGGGCAGCATCATGCGCCTGGGCGACGAGCGCGCAAAGCTCAAGATCGAGGTCATCCCCACCGGCGCCCTCGGCCTGGACCTGGCCCTGGGGGTGGGCGGCATCCCCCGCGGGCGCATCGTGGAAATCTTCGGCCCCGAGTCCTCGGGCAAGACCACCTTGATGCTGCATGTCATCGCCAACGCACAAAAGGCCGGCGGGCTGGCCGCCTTCATTGACGCCGAGCACGCGCTTGACCCGGCCTACGCCAAGAAACTGGGGGTCAACCTCGATGACCTGCTGGTCTCCCAGCCCGACAGCGGCGAGGAGGCCCTGACCATCTGCGAAACCCTCGCCCGCTCGAACGCGCTGGACGTCATTGTCATTGATTCCGTGGCCGCGCTCGTGCCCAAGGCCGAACTGGAGGGCGAAATGGGCATGGCCACCATGGGCATGCAGGCCCGGCTCATGAGCCAGGCCCTGCGCAAGCTCACCGCCATCCTCGCCAAGGCCAAAACCGCCTGCATCTTCACCAACCAGATTCGCGAAAAGGTGGGCGTGCTCTTCGGCAACCCCGAGACCACCCCGGGCGGCAAGGCCCTCAAGTTCTACGCCAGTGTGCGCATTGACATCCGCCGCAAGGACGCCATCAAGGACAGCGCCGGCAATGTCATCGGCAACCACGTCAAGACCAAGATCGTGAAAAACAAAGTCGCCCCGCCCTTCGCCGAGGCCGAATTCGACATCCTCTTCAACCACGGCATCAACCGCGAGGGCAACATCCTTGACGTGGGCCTCGAACACGGCGTGGTCGAAAAAAAGGGCGCCTGGCTCCAGTTCGGCGGCGAGCTCCTCGGCCAGGGCCGTGATGCCGCCCAAAAGGTGCTCGTGGAAAAACCCGAACTGGCCCGGAAGATCGTCGAGGCCATCCTCGCCAGGCGGGCCGCCGCACCCGCCCAGACCTGAACGCCGCTTCGCCATCGCCCCCGCCCCCGGTCCACGCCGGCTCGACGCCCCCGGTTTCTCCGGCTAGCTTCCGCCCATGTCTGCGCCCGCGCCAGCCCCTCCTTTGCCCGACGCCGGCGGCCATTTCGGCCCCTACGGCGGTCGGTACGTGCCGGAAACCCTGATGCACCCGCTGCTCGAGCTGGAGGCGGAGTATTTTCGCGCCCAGCAAGACCCGGACTTTCAGGCGGAACTGACCTACTACCTGCGCGAGTTCTGCGGGCGGCCCACCCCGCTGTACTTCGCCGAGCGACTGACCCGCGATCTGGGCGGGGCGAAGATTTACCTCAAGCGCGAGGACCTGCTCCACACCGGCGCGCACAAGATCAACAACGCCCTCGGCCAGGTGCTGCTGGCGCGGCGCATGGGCAAGACGCGCATCATCGCCGAGACCGGCGCCGGCCAGCACGGCGTGGCCACCGCGACCGTGGCGGCCATGTTCGGCCTGCGGTGCGTCATCTACATGGGCGCGGTGGATTGCGAGCGCCAGGCCCTGAACGTCTATCGCATGAAGCTGCTCGGTGCCGAGGTGGTGCCGGTCCACGCCGGCCAGAAAACGCTCAAGGAGGCGGTGAACGAGGCCATGCGCGACTGGGTCACCAACGTCCGCACCACCCACTACATTCTCGGCACGGCCTACGGCGCGCACCCTTACCCGGTCATGGTCCGGAACTTTCAGCGCATCATCGGCGACGAGACCCGGCGGCAGATTCTCGAAAAGGAAGAGCGCCTGCCGGACCTGCTCCTCGCCTGTGTCGGCGGCGGTTCCAATGCCATCGGGCTGTTCTACCCCTTCCTCGAAGACTCGGCGGTGCGGATGGTCGGCGTCGAGGCCGGCGGCGAGGGCATCCTGCCCGGGAAGCACGCGGCCCGCTTCCACGGCGGCTCCCTGGGCGTGCTCCAGGGCACGCGCAGCTACCTCCTTCAGGACGAACACGGCCAGATTCAACTCACCCACAGCGTCAGCGCCGGGCTGGATTACGCCGCGGTGGGGCCCGAGCACGCCTGGCTGCATGACCAGGGCCGGGTCGAATACACCTACGCCACCGACGCCGAGGCGCTGGAGGCTTTCGCCCGTCTGGCCCGGCTGGAGGGCATCATCCCCGCCCTCGAATCCGCGCACGCCATCGCCGAGTGCCTCAAACGCGCCCCGCAGATGCCACGCGACGCGCTCATCGTGGTGAACCTCTCCGGCCGCGGCGACAAGGACGTGGCGCAGGCGGCGGCCCAGCTGCAATTGCAAATGCCGATCTGATCCCGCACAGTTGGTGCATGCCGGTTCAGGCGTTCCATCGGTTTACGGTTGGGGATTACCACCGCCTGGCGGAAACGGGTGTCCTGCGTCCGGATGCGCGCGTGGAACTGCTCGACGGGAGGATTATTGACATGTCACCCATCGGTCCCTTTCACGGCGGGGTGGTCAATCGGCTCGGCCGTTTGTTTCACCGTTTGGCGCGGGACCGCTGGCTGCTCTCCGTCCAAAACCCGGTCCGGCTGGACCCCTACTCCGAACTGCAGCCGGATGTGATGTTGCTCAAGCCCGCCCCGGACGATTACATCCACAGGCATCCCCATCCCGAAGATGTCTTCCTGCTCATCGAGGTGGCGGATACGACCCTCGAACTGGACCGTGAGGAAAAGTTGCCCGCTTACGGCCGAGCCGGCATCCCGGAAGTATGGATCGTGAACCTCCTCGAACACACGATTGAGGTCTATCGCACCCCCCACTCGGCCGGTTACGCCTCCCGGCAGGTGTGGCGGGCGGGCGACCAGGGCAGCCCCGCAGCCTTCCCCGACGCCCGGGTGGACGTCGGCGAACTGCTTCAACACTGAGAGGCCGGCCAGACAGCGCCCTCCCGGCTCAACAGATCCGGGGCGCAGCGGGGCCGCTCCGCACCGCTCACCGGGCCGGCAGCTCCAGTCGCTCGCCGCTCCGCCACGGATGCTCCCGCTTGTTCACGATCAGGGTCCGGGGCAGCAGTTCAATCTCGTGGCCAAACAGGTCGAAAGTGACCGTGCCGGGCAGAAAGGTTGTGTCGAGGAACTTCACCCGCCCGAAGGGCAGGGCCGCACCCCGGGTCGGCTCGTCAAAAGTCACTGTGACCGGGGCACTGAGCGGAGGCAGGTTGGTTCCGGGAAAGAGCACCTGAACGTTCGTCACACCCAGATCCGGCGCGGCAATGGTGAGCCACGGTGTGCCTTCCGCCGTGGTTTGAAAATTCACTTCCCACGGCCCGCGGCGGGTCCGCCAGTGCTGCATCGCCCAAAAGCCGCCAAAGTAAAGCACCGCGCAGGCGCCCAGCACTGCCAGGGCCTGTTTCCAAATCGAATCGGGGTTGCCTGCCATGTTGCCCCGGCAGGGTGAAGCCGGCCCGGCCTCCCCGGCAAGTACTGCCCGCCTTTTCGCCCGGCCCGCGTTCTGCTAGTTTTTCCACAACGTGGACAAGCGGCCGACATTTTCCTCTGCCTGCCGGCACGCGGCTCGAGCCGGGACACGGCCCGGGGGACCGCTCGGGTTCACACTCATTGAACTGCTGGTGGTCATCGCCATCATCGTGCTCCTGATCGGTTTGCTCCTGCCCGCCCTTTCTGGCGCCAGGGAACGGGCGCGCCGGATCACCTGCCTGGGCAACCTGCGTCAGTTGAACGTGGCCTGGGCGATGTACCCCTCCGACCACCGCGAGGCCCTGGCCCTCAACGGCTACGGCACGCCCAACCTGCTGGGCGGCGAGAAACTTTGGGTCTCCGGTCAGGAACACATCCATCCCGAGGCGTTCACGAACCGGGCCCACCTGGTGGACCCGGCGCTGGCGGGCTTCGCCCCGTACCTGGCCGCCGCCGAGGTGTACAAGTGCCCCAGCGACCGCGGGCAGGTCGAACTCGAGGGCCGGCTGTACCCGCACGTGCGCAGTTACGCCCTCAACGCTTACCTCGGCTGGCTGCCGACCATCGGCTCGTTCAACAGCGGCACCCACGTCACCTTCACGCGGTCCGGCGACCTGGCCCGCGCCAACCCCGCGGCGCTGCTCACGTTTGTGGACACCGCCCCCGGCCACGTCTGCATGCCCGCCTACCTGGTCGGGCTGGGCTGGTTGGACGGCGCTTTCATGCACCTGCCCGCGGCCTCGCACCTCGGACAGGGGGGGCTGGCCTTCGCCGACGGTCACGTGGAAAGCCGCCGATGGATCGAAACGGAAACCGTGGCCCTGGCCCGCACCAACTGGTTGCCCAACCACCTCACCCTCTGGCTGTACGAGAACCGTGACCGCCGTTGGATTGCCGAGCACGCCTCCGTGCCGGTGGGGGGCAACCCTTGAGCGCGCGGCCGCCCGCCTCTCTTCCCAACCCCGGCCGCGCGGACGCCGTTATTCGTAAAGCAGAAACGCCGCGCGCCGCTTTTGAAAGGCCGCCAACTCCGTCGCCCACCCCTGCTTGATTTCCGCCAGCGGCTTGCCGGCCTTGATGGCGTCCAGCGTCGGGCGGTCGGTCAGCAACGGGAGCATCTTGTCCACGGCAAACTGGCCGGGGTACAGCCGTTGCAACGTCAGCGCCAGCGTCAACCCCAGGTCCACGGCCGGGAGCGCCTCGCGGTCGCTCACCACCAGCCGCACCCCGCCGCAGGGTTGGTCCTTGAACGTGCTGGCCTGCGGGGTGAACCGGATGGGCACCGCCCGCACCCCAGCCAGGCCCGCGCGGTTTACCGCCTCCGCGAAGGCCACGTCGTCCACGTAGGGCGCACCCACCACCTCGAAGGGTGTGTCGGTGCCGCGGCCCACGGACACCGCGCTTTCCAGCAGCCCCACCCCGGGGTACAGCAGGGCGGCGGTCAGGGTGCGCATGTTCGGCGAGGGATTGGTCCAGGGCAGGCCGGTTTCATCCCACCAACGGGCCCGCGACCAGCCCTCGACCGGGATCACCGTCAGCTCGCACTGCCAGCCCCGCTCGGCGTTGAACATCCGGGCCAGCTCGCCCACGGTCATGCCGTGCCGCAGCGGCAGGCGGTGGAAGGCGACAAACGTGGACGCGCCCTGGTGCACCGGGCCTTCGACCGCGCGGCCGGTGATGGGGTTGACCCGGTCCAGCACGAAGAACTTCTTGCCCGCGCGGGCGGCGGCCTCCATCGCCAGCCCCAGCGTGGAAATGTAGGTGTAGAACCGACAGCCGATGTCCTGGATGTCGAACACCAGCGCATCCAGCCCGGCCAGTTGCTCCGGGCGGGGCGCGCGCGTCTGGCCATAGAGGCTGAACACCGGCAGGCCGGTCCGCTCGTCCACGCCATCGCCCACCGGTTCATCGGCCGTGCCGCGCAGGCCGTGCTCGGGGCTGAACAACGCCACCAACTTCACCTCCGGCGCGCCCGCCAGCAGGTCAATCGTGGACCGCCGGGCACGGTCGTGCCCGGTGTGGTTGGTGATCAGGCCCACCCGCAGCCCGCGCAGCGGGGCGAAATTTTGCCCGGCCAGCACGTCAATCCCATGGCGCACCGCGGTCGCCGGGGCGGACGGCGCGCCCGCAGTCACGGCGGGCCGGGGGGTGGCAACCCGCGGGGCGGTCTCGGCCGCCAGCGCCCCGGGCACGAAACTGAAGTTGAAATCGCGCACCGCCTGCGCCGCCAGTGTGCCCAGTTGCCGGCGCAACCCGCTCACGTTGCCGCTCTCGGTCGGATGATTCCGGTTCGCGAGAAAGATCACGAACGTCTGCGAAAAGGGGTCAATCCACAGGGACGTGCCGGTCCAACCCGTGTGCCCGTAGGACCCGATGGGGAACAGCTCGCCCCGCGGCCCCGCGTAGGCCGAATCTATGTCCCAGCCCAGCCCGCGTCGCGGCAGCCCGGGCGGGGTTTGCACGCTGGTCATCAGCCGTACCGTCTCGGGCCGGAAAATCCGTACTCCCTCCAGTTCCCCGCCGTTGAGCAGCATCCGGGCAAATCGCGCCAGGTCGGCGGCGGTGCTGAACAGACCCGCGTGCCCGGCCACCCCGCCCAGGCGCCGGGCGCGTGGGTCATGCACCACGCCCCGCACCGGCGCGCCGTTTTCCACCTCGGTGGGCGCCACGCGCCCGCGCACCCCGGGCGGCGGGTTGAACGCGGTGTCCCGCATCCGCAGCGGCCGGTACAGTTCCTCGGCCAGAAATTCGTCCAACCGCCGCCCTGTCACCCGCCGCACGATCTCCCCGAGCAAAATCGGCCCGGTGTCGCTGTAAATGAACCGCTCGCCGGGCCGGGCGGTGAGCGCCTCGGCCAGGCACAACCGCAGCCCCGCCTCGTACCCGGACCAGTCCGGTTTGAGGCTGATGTCCGGTCGCAGCCCCGCGGTGTGGGTGAGCAGATGCCGGATCGTCACCGCCTCGCGACCGCCGCCGGTGAACTCGGGCAGGTACCGGCACACCGGGTCATCCAGCTTCAGCCGGCCGCGTTCCACCAGCAACATCACCGCCGGCGTGCAAGCCACCACCTTGGTCAACGAGGCCAGATCGAAAATCGTGTCCAGGGTCATCGGCTCCGGCGCCGGCACCACCGCCCGCTGACCGTACGCCTTGCGGTACACCACGCCGCGGTGCTCCAACCACAACACCCCGCCGGGCAGTTTTTTCTCGGCGATGGCATTGGTGATCACGGCGTCCATCTCCGCCAGCTTGGCGGCGTGGAACCCCGGCGCCGCCGCGACCGGAATCCCCGGTCGGGGCGCGCGACAAGCGGCCAGCACCAACAACCCGCCGACGCCCAGGGCCGGGATCAACATTCTTCGGAACCGCACGCGCACAGAATATCGGCCCGGGCTCCGGCCGGCAAACCTCCCCGCCGCGGGGCTTGTTCACCGGGTTGTTCGCAGCTCCCGAGTCGGTCGGCCATCCGCGCCCGGGACCGGCATGGCCTTCCCTGATCGGCGCGGTTCCGCAACGCGCAACGGGCCCTCCTTCGAACGGCGACGGTCTTCCCCGGCGCGCGGGTCGGCGGGATCAGGGCGGGGTCCTTACCGGGAAACGGGCGTCTCCGGTTTTTGCGGGGCTGGCAAGCGCCATCCCCAGCGCCAGGCCAGCCCAAAATTCCACAGGCTGACCAGGCCGATGGCCACCAGGTTGGCCAGGTACACATTCCAGCCCAGGCCGCGGACGAACAGATTGACGAGCAGCACGCTCCAGCCAATGCCGGCCAGGCAGATCAGGTTGAACCGCGCCAGCCGCCCCAGGCGCGCGCGCCCGCCGGCCGGCACCGCCGTGCCGCGGAAGGTCCACAGCTCGTTCCAGACGAAGTTGCTGATCAACGCCGTTTCCGCCGCCAGCGCCTTGCTCAGGCTCAAATCCCAGCCCAGCCAGCCCGGCGCGTGCAGCACATGCAACACGCCCATGTCCACCAGCACACCCGAGCCGCCCACGAGGCAAAACTTCAGGTACTTGGCCAGGAGGTCCATGATGGTTAGTGCGTGCAACCCAATCAGAGGCACGCGCCGGGCGGATGTCAAAGCCGGGTTCGGCGCCGGGACCAGCCGCGGGCGGTTTCAGCATACGGGAGCAAGCTGACCCCCGCCGGCTTCCTGCAACCCACGGACGTCCCGACTGGTGGGCGGCACCTGAAGCCCCGGCACGGCGTCGCGCCGGCTCCGCAAAGCGTCCCGCTCCCTCGACGAACCCGGCCGGTTACTGGTATTCCTGCGCTGGTATTGCCGAAACGCGTCCGGCTCGTCACAGGCCAAGAGCCCGCAAGTATCCCCCCAAGCCGCGGGGTACGTTGACGCCATTGGTGCCGCGCAGATACAGCGCCAAGCCCCAATCGGTCAGGACGTGGGTGTATTGGGTCGCGATCAGCCCCTGCCATGCCGGGTCCGCCAGTTCGCTCGCCACGCGCAGGATCAGGGCATCAGGAAGCTCCCGGGCGACGATTTCCCGCACCCGTGGCTCTGTAAGATCCCCGGACCAAAAGCGCTTCCAGGGCATGATGGTTAACTCGGGCACCGCCAGGCAGTTGGCCTGGGCCGGGAAGGCCGGATTCCGGGAATAGCAATAGCGAATCCGGGCAGCCGCTTCCCGCATGGTCAGCACCAGGGGATTTTCCCGCACCCGCGGATTGCCCCGGATGCGGATCACTTCGCGCCGGGCACGATCCAGGTCCAAACCGAACCAGCCGGCCAACAACACCGCGGCCACCATCAGCAGGCGCTCAAAACGGGCCCCGGCCGTCGCGTCGGATTCCGGCTGACGCAGCGCGCGCCACGTCCGCAGTAACGCTTCTCCCATGCCCCAACCGCCCAGGACGGCTGCCCCGGGGGCAAAGTGCAGGAGGTAAAAGTTCCAAAACGGCCGGTGCACCAGATGGACCAGCAAAGGGACCGCCAACAGCACTCCCGGCACAAGCCCCTCTCGCCATCGCCCCGCCTGCCCCAGGAGCACCCACCCCGCGCCGAAGGCACCCAGCGTGGCGGCAGCCGACAGCAAGCACACCGGGGAAAACGCGTAGCGAGCGCCGCCCGCCTCCCACAGCACCTGTTCGCTGCGCCAATGCGGCAGGATCAGTCCCTGCTCCGGCCCCTCCAATCCCCACGGCAAAAGAATCGCCACGGTCACCAGAAAAACCGCCGCCCAAACCCACAGCCGTCGTTCACCAAGGTACGAACCGAGGCGGCGACCCGGGCGATGCAGCGCGACTCCCAACGCTACCAGCCAGGCCGGGAAAAACAGCAGGGCCACCAGTTTGAGACTGGTGGCCAACCCTGCGAGCAAGGCCGAGGCCGCGCAATGCCACGGCGTTAACCGCCGCACGCCCATGAGTGGCGCCAGGGCCAGCGTGGCAATTCCCACACACGGCACCTCCACCATCATGGAACAACCCAGCGGCATAAACTGCGGCCAGCTCAGCAGAAACAAGCCCCCCCACAGGCCATGCACGGCGGAAGCGCCCCGGGGCATCAATCGCGGTAGAGCCAGCAGCCAGGCACTGGCCACCCCCACACTGAAAAGCCGTCCCCCCAACCATTCACCACCGGTAAGCTGCCACAAACCGGCCAGCACCCGGGCGTACAGCCACGGTTGGTCGGTCCACGCGCGGCCGGCTTCGCCGGGTGCCTTGGCCAGCAACAACGCCTTGGCCATTTCCATGCCCTCATCCGGCCCGATCTCGACATACCCCTGCCGCAACACATCCACCCACACCCAACCCGCCAGGGCCAGCGCGGCGAGGGGGCCGATCCACACCGGCAATGGCTGCTTAAGCGTCACCCTTGGAAGCCGCTCGGGTTTGCTGATGCAGAAGCACACCGCCCGCCGTGACCAAAAGCCAGATCAGGATCATCAGGAGCAGATTCCGTTCGTAAAGCGCCAGCCAGGGCAACCACCGGCTCAGACCGCCCAAGCAGAAGCAGGGAGCCTGCGGAGACAAAATCAGCACCCGGTAACCGACTGCCCCCACGCAAAAAACGACCGTCAGGGATGCCCCGATCAACACCGTTCCGGGGCGAACCAGCAGACCCGCGAGTCCCAACTCCGCCACGGTGACGACCGCGGCCACCAAAGCCAGCGTCAAGCCCGTCAGGGGTTCCGCCCCTTGGAGGAGTGGATTTTTCAGGAAAATACCCGCGAGCTTGGCGAGGGCCGTCACGGCCAGCACGGTTGCTGCCGTCCGGGCCCAAGAGCGATAAGAGTGTTCGACCCCTTCCACCGGGCCGCTTGGTCGGTTAAGTCCCCTTGACCGGCTTACCTCCCCGAACCTGAGCCGCCGCATTTCGGCAATTCACAGGCCGTGCCACCGTACTGAATTCTCATGTTGTGTCTCCAATACGAGTGACCATTACAATCGTAGCTGCAGTAATCTTGCGTCCTGCTCCCCGTGGTGCCTGAACCCTCTCCGCATTGATTGGCACACATGCACTGCTGATCGGGGCGCTTCAAGGTACAGGTCGTTCCGCCGTAATTCCAAGTCGGTGGACACTGAACGGAGGCAGCGTTTTTCCACCATGCGGGAAACGCCAAAGGCACCGCACTGAATGCCAGGGCCATACTCAGAATTTGTTTTCTTGCTCTGAGGTT
>CALFAV010000023.1 GCA_937946835.1 uncultured Verrucomicrobiae bacterium
ACATGTCTTCGAAACGGCTGATATTCAGTGCAAAGTGAGGGGGCTGAAGTCCCCGCGCAGTGTCCCTTTAAACGGTGTAAGGAATTGCGGGCTGGGCCAGACGCAGTACCGTTACGCCGTGCTGGGCAATGGTCTGCGCACCTTCACCGAAGACGGTCCCTGGGCCAGTGACGAGGTGACCGTGACCAACCGCTTTGGTCTCCGCGCCGGGCTGCGCCCCGCCCAGCCACACGTTTACCCGGGCCCCGTAGGGGGGCAGCGCCAGTATCTTCCCCGGCGACTCACCAGCAAGCGGTGTTGGGGTATTCAGCCGCGGAGGACTGCCGCTTGAGGCAGGACCGGAGCGGGGGTGGTCCGGGTGGGCTTGCGGCGCCGACGCCGCGGCGCCCTACCCGTGATTGGCACTCGGAAGGGCCGCGCTGCGCCGCGTCCAGGGCGGGCTGGAGCCTGCGCCCGCGCCGGCCGACTGCCAGCCGGTGATACGGCAGATGGCCAATCTGCGCTACGCCGGCTTCCCGCCGGGCGGGATGCCCGGTTCACCCGCCGGCTGGAAGCCGGCGCTCCCGGCGTCGCGGTAGTCGTCTCGGCGGCTGTTGAGGGCGGCCTCTTGCTGCCCGCGACCAGCGGCGCCGGCACTGCGGCCCGGGTAACCGCCGGGCAGGACGCCTGCCACGGGGGCACTCGATGCCCCGATCGAGGCAGACGACATTTTTTCGTGCCACTCCGTCGGGTCCGGTGTCTTATTTGGCAGGCTCCCGAAGCTGCCGTGACTGGACAACCTGGGATGCAAAGTCAATTTTGAACACAACATGTCGTTCCATGAAACCCCGAATCAGTCTTTCCCTGATCCTCATCGTGGTGGCGAGTGCGGGCCTGGCCCTCTCGGCCACGAGCTGGTTGCCCACGGTCGTACGATGGTTCAGCCACGACTCGCGCCCGGCCGAGTCCTACCAGGCCCAGCTCCGCGAGGCGGCCGAGCGCCGGGCCAAAGACCCGGCCTGGAAACCCATCTGCCAGGAAGTGGCCAAAATCCAGGTCGGCGACCCCTCCCGGCCGGGCGCCCTCCGCAACTACGCCGTCAACCGCGCCGGCGAGATTCTGGCCTGTGTCGCCCCGACCCGGGCCGGGGTGCCCGGGGTGGATCCCGCCTCCGTGCCGACCTCCTCCGGAGCATCCGCCGGCGGAGGCGCCCTTCGGGTGTATTCCCCGGAAGGACAGCTCCGGCAGACCTGGCCGCTGAACATTCAACCCGAGGCGGTGGCCGTGGCCCCTGACGACACCCTTTACGTGGGCGGCAGCGGCAAGGTCCTCCAGCTTGACCCCTCCGGCCAGGTGCGGCGCAGCGCGCCCACTCCCGTGGCCGACGCCGAAGTTTCCCTCTCCCCCGAGGTCGAAGAGATGGTCAAACAAGAGGCCCGGCGAACCGGCAGACACCCCCAAGACGAGCGCGCCAAGTTGCTTGTGAGCCTTGAAAGCCGGCGCGCGGATGTGACCGGCCTGGCCGTGACCGAGCGCGACGTGTTCGTGGCCGTGCCCGCGCCCAACGACTTCACCTACCGGGTGTACCGGTTCACCCGCGACCTGACCGAGCCGACGTTGATCGTGGAAAAACTGCGCGGCTGCTGCGGCCAGATGGACATCCAGAGCCACAACGATGAGCTGTGGATTGCCCACAACGCCCGTCACACGGTCGAATGCCGCGACCGCGACGGCCAACTGCTCCGCAAATTCGGCAAGTCCGGCCGGGTTCGGGCCGAGGACTTCGGCGGTTGCTGCGAGCCGAAGAACCTGCGCGTGCTGGCCAACGGCGAAATCCTCGCCGCCGAATCCGGCCCGCCCACCTGCATCAAGCGATTCTCGGCCGAGGGCCGCTTCCTCGAGGTGCTGGCTCTGAACGAGACCCCCGGCGATTGTGTCCGCGTCACCGTCGCTCCCAGCCCCGACGGCTCCCGCTTCTACCTGCTGGATACCAGCCGCGACGCCATCCGGGTGTTCGCGAAAAAAGACTGAGACCCTCCCGGCCCGGACAGGGCCGAACGCCGAGTCGCAACCCGCCAAAACCCGAGCACGCCATGGCCGATCAGACCAGAGCCGCGCTGGCCGCGGGCAGGATCTCAACCCGGCTGGCTCCGGCTCTGTGCCTGGTCGCCGCCCTGGCCGCCCGCGCCGCCGAGCCCCTGTTGCTGGTGGTCCTGGACCCGCTGGCCAAAGAACTGGCCTGCGCCTGCGTCCAGGGCTACGGCCAGCGGGACTACCGCAAGCTCGCCGCCCGACTGCAGTCCTCCCTCAAACACCCCGTCACCGTCGAGTTTTCCGACGACCTCGCCGACTCGTTGGCCTTCGCCGCCGCGCGCGAGCGGGTCGTCGTCATCGGCGACCGCGCCCTGGTGACCCACGCCGCGCAACAGGCTCGCTGGCCGGCCCGCCCGGTGGGCGAACTGACCGACCGCGAGGGCCGCACCACCGCCGCCGCGCTGTTCGTCGCCCGCAAGGATGACCCCGCCCGCGCGCTCCCGGACCTGGCCGGCCGCCGGGTGCTGTTTGGGCTGGCGGAGGCCGACGCGCGCCACGCCGCGGCCCGCACCGCGCTGGCGGCGCTGGCGCTGGAGCCGCCGCCCCGTCTTGAAACCCGCGGCCCCGGCAACGACGCCGCGCTGGACGTGCTGGACAGCACCGCCACGCCACCGCCCGTGGCGGTCATCCCGGACTACGCCCTGCCCCTGCTCGAGGGCTGCGGCAGCATCACCCCCGGCGACCTGAAGGTGCTCGGCCGCACCGCGCCGGCGCCGTTCATCACCGTGTTTGTCAGCCGGGACCTGCCCGGCGAACTGGCGGCGCGGTTGGAAAAGGCCCTGTTCGACCTCGGCAAAGACGCCCGCCTGCTGCGCGAGCTGGAAAGCAAGGAGGGATTCAAACCCGTGGCTGCGGAACCATCCACTCCGGGAGCGTCGCCCCGCGCCGCCGTCGAGTGGCCGGACTGGCGCGGTCCCCACCGCGACGGCCGCGTGCCCCGCCTGCCCGCCCGGTTGCCCGATCCGGCCCGGTTCGTTTGGAAGAAACCGGCCATGCCGGGGTGCCTGGCCGGATTGAGCGTCAGTGAGGGCCGGCTCGTGCTGGCCGAGCGCGACTTCGCCGACGAGCATGACGTGTACCGCTGCCTGGACGCCGGCACCGGGGAAGTGCTCTGGCGGATCGAGTTCCCCGCCCGCGGCCGGCTGGACTACGGCCAGTCGCCCCGTGCCACGCCCGTGCTTCGCGATGGGCGCGCCTGGTTGCTGGGCGCCTTTGGGGGCCTGCGTTGCGTGCGCCTGGCCGATGGACATCTGCTGTGGGAACGGGACCTCCGCCGCGATTTTCAGGCCCCGTTGCCCACCTGGGGTTGGAGCTCGACACCGTTGCTCGTGGACGACCTGCTCGTGGTCAATCCCGGCAGCAAGCCCGCCGCCCTGGCCGCCCTCGACGCCGCCACCGGCCGGACCCGCTGGACCACGCCCGGCCGGCCGGCGGCCTACGCCGCGTTGGTTTCCGCCGCCCCCGGCGGCCGCCGGCAGATCGTGGGCTACGACCAGGAATCCCTCGGCGGTTGGGACCCCGCCACCGGCCGGCGCCTGTGGACGCTGGTGCCGCCGGAGCCGGGTGACTTCAACGTGCCCACGCCGCTGGTCGTGGACGGCGGCCTGATCGTGGCCACTGAGAACAACGGCACGCGCCGGTACCGCTTCAACGCCGCCGGCCGGCTCGAGCCGCGGCCCGAAGCGGCCTTTGCCGAACTGGCCCCTGACACCGCCACGCCCGTGGCCACCGCCGGGCGGTTGTTCGGCGTGCATCGCGAGCTGTTCTGCCTGGACCTGCGCACCCTCGAACCGATCTGGCGCCGGGCGGACGACGCGCTGGGCGATCACGCCACGCTGCTCGCCGATGATGAACGGGTGCTGGTGGTCACCCTGGGCGGTGAACTGTGGCTGGTGGACGCACGCGCCAACGAGTGCCGGACTTTGTCGCGCGTGCGGGTCTTTGACGAAGACGTGGAGGTCTATTCGCACCCCGCCCTGGTCGGCTCGCGACTTTACCTGCGCGGCGGCGAGCGGGTGATGTGCCTGGACCTGAGCGAAACAGCGGTGACAGGGCGATGAAACCGCGCGCCTGGTGCCTCCTGCTGTTCGGTTTGGCGGCCGGGTGTTCCACTCCCCAAGAAAAGCCCGAGCCGGCCGCGTTCCCGCCCCGTCTCCGGGCCTACATCGAGGAGGTCACCGCCGAACTGGCGCTGGTGCCGCCCGAGCGCCAGGAAGTGCTGCGCGAGATCGCCGCCGTGATGAGGCGGGAACTGGAGGCCGGCCGCGATGCCCGGCTCACCTTCATCTGCACCCACAACTCGCGCCGCAGCCACCTGTCCCAAATCTGGCTGCAAACCGCGGCGGCCTGGTACGGCCTGGACCGCGTGCGGGCCTACTCGGGCGGCACCGAGGTCACCGCCTGCAACTGCCGCACCGTTACCGCCCTGCGGCGGGCGGGTTTCGCCCTCAGCGCCACCACCGGCCCCGGGGACAACCCCGTGTACCGGGTGAGCTACGCCTCGAACCGCCCGCCGGTGCTGGCCTACTCGAAGCACTACCGGGCGGCCGGCAACCCGCGCCACGGCTTCATCGCCCTGATGACCTGCAGCGTGGCGGACCGCTCCTGCCCCACGGTGGAGGGCGCCCTCGCCCGGTTTGCGATCCATTACGCCGACCCGCGCCTGTGCGACGACCTGCCCACCGAGACGGCCGCCTACGACGCGCGCTGTCGGGAAATCGCCCGGGAAATGTTCTTCCTCCTGGCCGAGGTGCGCCGGCTCCAGGCGGCGCCGGGACCCGAAACTGCGGCGGCTGCAGAGGCCGCGCCGACAGGGAAACAGGAGGCAACCCGGGCGGATCCCACCAATCGCCCACCGCCCGGCCGGTTCACGGCAGGGCAGTGAGGAAGCGGGTGAGCAACCCGGTGGCGCGGTTCAGTTGGTCCAGGGCAATCCACTCGTCGGCGGTGTGGGCCTGGGCGATGTTGCCCGGCCCGAAGACCACGCTGGGTATGCCGCCGGCGGCGAGCACCGCGGCGTCACAGAAGTAGTCCACCCCCGCCGGCCCGGGCTGGCCCAGGGCGTCGAGGAATCGCCGGACCAGCGGCAGGTCCGGATCGGTCTCGAGCGGCGGGCAGGGCACGGGTTTGAGGTTGGCCAGCATGGCGTGGCAGCCGTGCAGGCGCAGCAGGGCACGGATTTCGCGCTGCACGCCAGCCGGGGTTTCACCGGGCAGGGTGCGGCGGTCCACGCGGATTTCGCAGTGGTCGGGCACGATGTTCGGCTGCCGGCCGCCGGCGATGACGCCCACGTTGACGGTGGCCGGGCCGAGCAACGGGTGCCGCCGCACGCGCAATGCCGCGGCGTACTCGGTTTCGAGCAGGGTCACGATGCGGGCCATGGCCAGGACGGCGTTGCGGCCCAGTTCCGGGCGGGCGCCGTGGGCGGCGCGGCCGCGGGTTTCTAGCTGCAACCAGAGGCTGCCCTTGTGGGCGGTGACCGCGCGCAGGCCGGTCGGTTCGCCCACAATGGCCAGGTCCGCGGTGAACCCCGACGCCACCAGCGCGCGCGAGCCGCGCTGGGCGTCCTCTTCATCCACGAGCGCGGCGAAAACAATTTCGGTTTGCGCGGGTCGGTGCAGCGCGCGCGCCACTGCGGCCAGGGCGCTCACCATCGCGGCCACGCTGCCCTTGGTGTCGCAGGCGCCCCGGCCGTGCAGGCGGCCGCGGCGGGGGAGCGGCCGCAGTTGGGACGGTTCCGCGCCCACGGTGTCCAGGTGCGGGGCCAGGAGCACCCGTTGGCGGACGCGCCCGGTGGGCGGCAGGGTCAACAGGAGGTTGAAGCGGCCGGGGGCGACCGGTTGACGGCTGACGCGCAGACCAAGAGAACGCCCGAGGTGAGCCAGGAAATCGGCCACGCGCGCCTCGCCCGCCCGGGGGTCACCGGGCGGCAGGAAGGCCGGGTTGACGCTGGGGCGGCGGATGAGTTCCCGGAGCAACTGGGCCGGTGTCATGCGTGGGCGGTCCGGCCGGGGCGGCAATTTACCCCGACCGGTTGCGGCGGGTAGTGTGGCCGGGCCGGCCGGAGCCGGGCAAGTCCGGGCCGGGCGGGGCGGGGAGCGAGGTTGTCGGGGTTACTCGTCCCGGACCGTCACTTCGTGCGGGATGAGCGCCTCGTACTCGGCGAGCGAGCCGTTGGCCAGACAGCATTCAATGATGCGCCGCCCCAGCGGGTCGAGGTCCGGCTCGAGGAATTTCCGGACCTGGCGGTGGAAGAAATCGCGCAGGATTTGAGCGCCCTGGTCGTAGGCCTCGGGGCCGACCTCGGGTTGGGCGTCCACCCGCAGAAACACGTCGGCGATGCTCTGGCCTTCGATCACCATCGAGCGCAGGGCGTAGCCCAGCAGGGGGCAGCGGGCGGGGAGCACCTGCGCGGGCGTGAAGCGGGCCCCGCCGCGACGGGCCAGGTACTCGCGGGCCAGCCATTGGGGCATGAACCCCACTTCCCAGGCGCCGACGTATTGGTTGGGGCAGAGGATGTAGCGCACGGCCGGGGTGGTGAGGATTTGTTGGAGGATCAGGTTGGCCTGGACCACGCGCCGCCCGGTGGCAAAGGGCCAGAACGAGCCCACGCCTTCGGAGCTCATGCCCTCGCGCTCGACGATGCTGGGGTTGGAGTGGCCGCGCGGGGCCACCAGCCGCCACAACCAGGCCAACGCGGGCGGCAGCAGATGCATCAACCCGAGGATGCCGTAGGTGGGGTGCTCGCGGGTGCAGGGCGGGGTGCGCACGCCGAAGCTGCGGATGTCCACCGCGACCGGGCCGTGGACAATGCCGGGAACGATTTCCCGGGGCACGATCACCCGGGGGTTGGGACAGGGCTGGCCCGGGGCGTCTTCGATGTGTTCCCAGATCAGGGCCGTGCTGTGCGGCGGGGCGTCAATGTTCAGGAACAGCAGCGGTTGAGGCGGGTGGATGGTCAGCTCTTCCAGGTGCGGGTCCACGCCGTAGCGGGTGATGTGGTTGACGCGGACAAACCAGGCCTTTTCGGCGTCCATGAGCACCAGCCGATCCGGTTGGTTCGGCCGCCGCAGGCTGGGATGGCACAACGCCATGTCGTCAGTGACCGGGCGCAGTTCGCAGGCGCGGGGCAGAATGAGGGTGCGGGTGCTGCCGGTGACGAGGTTCCGCCCCAGCAACAGGCTGCCGTCGCGCTGGCGGTGGATGTGTTCGAGCATCTCGCTCTTGCCGCCGCCGCTGGCGCCCTCGTGCATGAAGGTGACCTTGTTTTCGTAGGGGGTGATCACCTGCACGGTGGAGCAATGGGCGGTCACCCAGTTTTCCTGCTCGCCCAGGGTGAGCAGGACGCCGTACACGCCCTTTTTGGCGCTGGGGCCGGGGTAGAGGTTGTAGCTGAACAACTCGTGCAGACCGGGCCGGCGGTTGTGGACCACGATTTGTTTGCCCCCAAAGACGGTGTGGCGGAAGGGCGGCGCCACATACACCACGGCGCCGGGGGCAAAGGGGCGTTCCAACTCCGCCGGGTCCACGATGCCCTGGAGCAATGCCAGCCCCAGGGCGAAAAAGCCGGCATTGGCCGGCGCCACCGCCACGGCGTCCAGACCCTTGCCCGGCACGCCGGTCTCGAAGCCGAAAACCACCAGCTCCTGGGTCTTGAGCCAGGCAAAGGTCTGCTCGCGCAACGGCCCGAACTCCGCGCCGAAGCGGGCGTGGAAGGTGGGTTTGTTGGTGGGCTGTTCGTCCCCGATGACCATGCAGTCCGGGTCCCGTCGGCGCATGTAAGGCTCGAGGTAGTTGGCCGCGATGCCGTTGCGCACCCGGCAGACGCGCGCCTCCACCACCCGCCCGCGGCCGGGCACTTCGTAAGCCACCTCGTGGTAGCCCTCCCGCAGGTCCCGCACCGCCAGGTCCGCCAGTTGGCGGGCGTGGCGGGCCACGACATAGCCGGGGCAATGATTCAGGATGTCCGCCAGTTCGGCGGGTGGATTCAGGAGCGGCAGGGCGTCGCGGTCCGTCATAATGGCGCGTACAGCGTAGAGGTAACGCCGGTCGGGTCAAGCAACACGGGAGCGGCGGCGCTTGCGGGGGGCGGGCGATATTCCCGAAGGTGGGGGATGTCCCCGCGCCGCTCCGGCCCCATACTGGGGCTGGTCAGCGCGTCCGGCGTCGGGCACAATGAGCCATGCGTTTCCCCCTGTTATTGGCCGGCCTGGGGCTGGGGCTGAGCGCGTCCGCGGCCAGCGTGGACGCCTACAATGTGGTTTGGGACAGCCCCAGCACGAGTCACCACGGCTCGATGCCGCTGGGCAATGGCGACCTGACCGTGAACGCCTGGTTCACGCCCGCGGGTGAGCTGCATTTTTACCTCGGCAAGAGCGACGCCTGGGACGACAACGCCCGGCTGGTCAAAGTGGGCAAGGTGCGGGTGCGCTTTGAACCGAATCCGGTCACCGCGGACGGCGCCTTTCGACAGGAGCTCAAGCTGAGCGAGGGCTGCCTGGAAATCACCACGGGCCCACACTCCACGGCCGATGGCGCTGCCGCACCCGCGGCGTTCAAGCTCCGGCTCTGGGTGGACGCGCATCACCCGGTCGTCGAGATGGAGGCGGAAAGTGCCGCGCCGCTGACCGCCACGGCCAGTGTCGAGTTGTGGCGGACCAACCGGCAGGAACTGGCCGCGCTCGAGGTCAGCGACGTGCTTCATGACCCCGCCCGACCGGACCGCAAACACGCGCCCACCTGGGTGGAACCCGACACGCTTCTGCCCGCGCGGCCCGGACGTGTCGGCTGGTACCACCACAACGGGAAATCCGTTGGCCCCCGGCTGCTGGCAGAGGTGCAGGGGTTGACCGGCTTTCCTCAGGCGGACCCGCTGTTGCACCGGACGTTTGGGGCGGTGGTGAGCGGGGCCGGCGGGGAGGCGCCGAACAACCGTACCCTGCGTTTGCCCCCCGGCCCGCGGCACCGGCTGCGCGTGGTTGTGCTGACGCAGCATCCCGCGACCCCGGAGCAGTGGCAGGCGGCCATGGAGGCAACGATTCGCCGCGTGGAAGGCCTGGAGGCATCGGCGCGCTGGGCGGCGCACACGAACTGGTGGCGCGCGTTCTGGGACCGCAGTTGGATCCGCGCCACGCTGGCCCCCGGCGCGGCCCCGGTCGTCTCCGCGCCGGTGCCGACCAACGCGCATCCGGTGCGGGTGGGCATGGATCAGGCGGGCGCCACCCGATTCGCCGGGGAGCTGGGGCGGGTGAGCATCCTGGCCCGGGCGCTGAGCGGCGGGGCAATTGCAGAGTTGAGCCGCTCCCGGCCGGGTCAGCCGCTCGCGCCGCGCGAGGGTCTGCTGTTCTCGGGCACGAGCCTGACCCCGCAGGGGCTTTCGAATTCGGCCGCTTGGACCTTCCCCGCCGGCCTCACCGTCGAGGCGTGGGTCAGGCCCGCGGCCCTGGGACCGGGCGGCGCGCGCCTGGTGGACAAAATTACGCCCGGCGGCAGGGACGGCTTCTTGTTCGACACCCACCCCGGCCACAGCCTGCGGTTCATCTGCGGCGAGCACGAGCTGACGCTGGCCCACGCGGTCCCTGCCGGTCGCTGGACCCACGTGGCGGCGGTGGCGGACCCGGAGGGGGCCGGTTGCCGATTGTACGTGAATGGTCAGCCGGTCGCGGACACCACCCTGGCCGCGGCCCGGGATGAAGCGGCGTACGTGAGCCAGATGTATCACCTGCAGCGGTTCATCACGGCCTGTGCCGGGCGCGGCGCCCATCCGATCAAGTTCAACGGCTCGCTCTTCACCGTCCCGCCCGGACCGACCGAGGCCGATCCTGACTACCGCCGCTGGGGACCGGGATACTGGTGGCAAAACACCCGCCTGCCCTACATCAGCCTGAACACCTCGGGGGACTTCGATCTCCAGGAGCCGCTGTTTCGGATGTACGTGGACCAGTTGCTGCCCCTGTGCCGGTATCGCACCCGGCTTTACCTCGGCCACGACGGTGCGTTTTACCCGGAGTGCCTGATGTTTTGGGGCGCGATCTTCAGCGAGACCTACGGCTGGACGCCCTTCGCGCAGCGCACCGACAAGCTCCAGGAAAGCGGCTGGCACAAGTGGGAATGGGTGGGCGGCCTCGAACTGGCCTGGATGGCGCTCGACTACTACGACCACACCCGCGACCGGGAGTTTCTGCGCACCCGCGCCCTGCCGGTGACGCGGGAGGTGCTGACCTTCTTCGACCAGCACCACCCCACCAACGCTGCGGGCAGGCTGGTCATGCATCCCTCCCAGGCCCTGGAGACCTGGTGGCATTGCACCAACGCCGCGCCCGAGTTGGCCGGCTGCCACGCCCTCACTGAACGCCTCCTGACCCTGCCCCCGGAGCTGGTGTCCGAGTCGGACCGAACCCTGGCCCGACGGCTGCGCGCCAAGCTGCCGCCCCTGCCCCTGCGCGAAGTCAACGGCCAACTGGCCCTCGCGCCGGCCGAGTTCTTCGCCGACAAGCGCAACATCGAAAACCCGGAGCTGTACGCGGTCTTCCCGTTCCGCCTCTTTGCCTTCAACCGACCCCACCGCGAATGGGCGCTGGCCGCCCTCGAGCATCGCTGGGACCGTGGCCACTTCGGCTGGCGCCAGGACGACATTTTCCTCGCCTACCTGGGCCGGGCCGAGGAAGCGCGCCGCGCCCTGGTCAGCCGCGCCCGCCGTCACGACCGCCAGGAGCGTTTCCCCGCCTTCTGGGGACCGAACTACGACTGGACCCCCGACCAGGACCACGGCGGAGTGCTGATGAAAACCCTGCAGGCGATGCTGCTGCAAACCGACGGGAACCAAATCTTCCTGCTGCCGGCCTGGCCGCGGGATTGGGACGTGGACTTCAAACTCCACGCGCCCGCGCAGACGGTGGTCGAGGGCGTGGTCCGGGCCGGAAAGTTGGAAACGTTGCGCGTGACGCCGGAAAGCCGGCGAGCCGATGTGATCCTCGCCGGACCGTAATCCGACTCCGACACGGACACGACGCCTGCCGCCGGCCCGCTGCCTCCCCGGGGCGGCAAGGTGTCGCCCGCTACGGCAGCCGCGACGGCTGCCACCACGCCGGAGCGCCGGCTTCCAGCCGCCTCGGTCCCAGAAAGCGCCAGCAAGCTGGCGCACTCCAAAGGCCGGCGCCCGGCCCGGGAGGCGTGGGGGCGCCGAGCGACGGAGTCAGGATTCCGGCACCAGCCGCACGTAGTCCAGGCCGAACATGTAGCTCTTCACGGCCCGGTCGTTCGCGCCGAGGATTTCGACGCCCAGCCGGTGCTCGCCGGCCGTCAGCTCGTGCGTGCCCAGGTCCAGTTCGCCGGTGGATACGACGGCGGGGTTGAACAGGTCCAACGTGGTCAGTTCACGGCCGTCGAGGGTGAGTTTGACGATGCCGTAGTCCACGGCCCGGGTCAGCGCGGCCAGCAGCTTGTAGCGGCCGGTTTGGCCGACCGGCAGGGCCAGTTCGAGCCGGTCGCCGGGTTTGGCCTCGATCCACCACAGGTGGGCGTCGCCGCTCCAGCGGCCTTCAAACAGGCTCAGGTCCTGCTCGTGCGGGTTGCCGCCGGTCTTGGACAGGATTTTGAGCCGCTCGCCCTCGAGGGCGCCGGGCGCGCGCCAGGTCTGGATCTCGGCGTCGTTCCAATACCCGGTGCGCGCCTCGGTCGGCTGCGGGGGGTAGGGGTCCTCGCCTCCCGGTGCCAGGTACCAAAAGACGGTGCTGGCGTAGAGCGTGGGACGGGAGTTGGGGAAGTACTTTTCGATGGCGGCCTCGAAGGAGTGCTGGAAGGGCACGTTGTCGGCCACGTGCCAGCGGTTCACGCTGATGTGGCCCTTGTTGTTCATCGAAATGGTTTGGTTGTGGAAGGCGTGCTGGAAAAGTGTGGGATTGCACCAGGCGTAGCCGAAGTAGTCCTCCGAGCCGGTGCCGAAGGTCGAGGGGAATTTTTCGCCGTCCACCCAGAACTTCTCGTCGCCCTCGCCCCACCAGGCACCGCGCGGATTCCACACGTGGAGCATCACGCCCAGGAAGCGGCCGCGGCCGGTGGTCCGGAGCAGTGTCCAGTCAATTTTTCGGCGCTCGGGGTCTTCGGGCAGGAGAGCGTCGCGATGCCACTTGGCATGGAAGCGCGCGTAGCGCTCGACCGGCTCGCGCAACGGCACGGTGACAACCTCCAGGTCCACCGTGCGGCTTTGTTGACCGTCGTTTCCGAGGGTGATGTCGGCGGCCCGGATGAACGGCATGAACCAGTGCGCGTACCAGACGCCGTCCTCGGTCAACCCGGCGGGGAGGGAACGATACGCGTGAGCGCCGGCGGTGGTGCCGAAGAAATCGGCGAACGGCGCCCAGACGGCGGGCTGGGTTTCGCCATCGAATTGAATCTGGATCGTCCACTCACGGACGGCGACCCGGTCCGCGGGCGTGAACGGTGGTTCTACGCGGGCGCGGATCGTTTTGATGGCGCGTGGGCCGGACAGGTTGAGGACGCCCGTGCCGCCGCCAGCGGTCGTAAGACGCCGGTGTTGAACCTCCTCGCCCGACTGCGGGGGCAGGTGGGGGCCGGGCCGGGCCAGTTGGGCATTGGCCGCGTCGAGCGCGGCGTTTTCCTCGGCGCCGAGCCGGCGCTGGAAGGTGGGGACCTGCGTGCCTTTGGGGAAGGTGGTGTAAACGAACTGGTAGTACGCGCCCCACCCCTTCTCGGCCAGGATCTTGCAGGACTTTTGATACGGGATGGGCGTGTAGTTGTTCCAGCCCAGGGCTACGGTGTGGACGAGGGCCGGGCGCGTGAACGGCTCGTGTTTGCCGTCGAAGTAGCCGTGAAACGGCAGGTCCACGGCCGGCTCGACGGCGCCGTCCAGGTAAATGCGCACGCGGCCCTCCTTGGGGGCGGCGGACCAGAGGCGCCAGATGCACCCCGGCCCCTCCATCTCGGCGAGGACGAACTGGTCACCCTCCCGGCGGATGAAGCCGTCGCCATCGCCGTTGGCGTCCCAGTTCAGGTACCGGCCGGTCGCGGCGTCGTACCGGCTGGCGCGGTCGTAGCTGGACCATTGCGCGCACCGCTCGCCGGGCGGGGGCAGGAGGGCCAGCCGCTCCAGGTCGGTGAGGCGCCGGACCAGGTCCGCGTAGGTCAGGGCTTCGGCCCGGGCGGGGACCGTGGTCAGCCCCCAGGCCAGCGCGCCGAGGCAAAGCCGGTTTGCGGCGAAGCGGACGGAGGTGTTCATGGACGGTATGCAACGGCAGCGTTCCTCGCCTGGCAAGTCTGCGTGACCGGCGCGTCGCTCAATGGGACCGTCGGGCCGCGCTCCGGGCGGAGGCCGGCGGTTTACCAGCCCAGCACGTAGGCAAAGATCAGCGGGGCGACGATGGTGGCGTCGGACTCGATGATGAACCGGGGGGTGTCCGGCCCCAGCTTGCCCCAGGTGATTTTCTCGTTGGGCACGGCGCCGGAATAGGAGCCGTAGCTGGTGGTCGAGTCGCTGATCTGGCAAAAGTACGACCAGAGGCGAACTTCGATGCCGAGGTCCTGGTGCAACATGGGCACCACGCAGATGGGGAAATCCCCGGCGATGCCGCCGCCGATCTGGAACATGCCCAGGCCGCGCTGGCGGGTGACTTCCTGGTAATGCCGGGCCAGCCAGGTCATGTACTCGATGCCGGTGCGGACGGTGTGCACGTTTTTGATGTCTCCGCGCAGGCAGGCGGCGGCGTACATGTTGCCCAGCGTGGAATCTTCCCAGCCGGGCACAACCAAGGGCAGGTTTTTCTCGCAGGCGGCCAGCACCCACGAATCTTTGGGGTCAATCTGGTAGTACTGCTCGTACCGGCCGCTGCGGAGCACCTGGTAAAAGAACTCGTGGGGGAAGTAGCGCTCGCCCCGACGGTCGGCGTTGGTCCACACCTCGAGCATGGCGGCTTCCATGCGCCGCATGGCCTCGCCTTCGGGGATGCAGGTGTCGGTGACGCGATTGAGGTGGCGTCGGAGCAGGTCTTCCTCGTCCCGGGCGGTGAGTTCGCGGTAGTGCGGTACGCGCAGGTAGTGGTCGTGGGCCACGAGGTTGAAGACGTCCTCCTCGAGGTTGGCGCCGGTGCAGCAGATCAGATGCACCTTGTCCTGACGGATCATTTCCGCCAGCGACAACCCCAGCTCGGCGGTGCTCATGGCGCCGGCCAGCGTGATCATCATCTGGTTGCCCTGTTCGATCTGCGCGCGGTAGGCCCGCGCCGCATCCAGCAGGGTCGCGGCGTTGAAGTGCCGAAAGTGGTGTTCGAGGAACGCCCCGATCGGCCCGGTCACCTCCCGGGATGCCGTGGCCTGGGAGGGTTGTGTGCGCGTTGTCATGGGCGGGATTCTAGCGGGCTTGGGTGTTTTGGAAAACGGCTTAATGCGCGCGCGTCACGGCCGCTCCCACGACGCGCGGGACCGGCGGATCGCCGTTGCCCGAATTCGTGAGCCGGCAAAAAACAGGGCGGGCTTGCGGCCCGCCCCTGACCCGGGAATAAACGGAATGGCCCCGGACACCCGCCGGAGCCCGACCGGGGTCTGATCAACGGGATTCGTCCTGCTCGGCGGCTTTGCTCTCCTCGGCGGCCTCGAAGGCGCGTTGGAGGGCCACGAGATCTTCGCCGGGTTTGAGCTGATCGAGCAGCGCCTGCTCGATTTTGAGCTGCTCGGGCGTGTAATTGGCCGCCTTGATGGACAGGCCGATGCGGCGTTCGGCGCGGTCAATCTTGATCACCCGCGCGGTGACTTCCTGGCCGATGGAGAGCACGTTTTTGATCTTCTCGACCCGTTCCTCGCTGACCTGGGAGATGTGCACCAGGCCGTCAATGTCATGTTCCAAGCCAATGAAGGCGCCGAAGCTGGCCAGCTTGGTGACTTTGCCGGTGACCAGGTCGCCCACCTTGTAGTACTTCTCGATGTGCTCCCAGGGGTCTTCGGTGAGGTGTTTGATGCTCAGCGAAATGCGCTGGTTGACCACGTCCACCTCCTGCACCACGGCCTCGACTTCGTCGCCTTTTTTGAGCAGTTCGGAGGGGTGGTTGACCTTGCGCGTCCAGGACAGGTCGGAGACGTGGACCATGCCGTCCAGCCCGTCCTCCAGTTCGACAAAGGCGCCGTAGCTGGTGAGGTTGCGCACCTTGCCCTTGACGCGGGTGCCGGGGGGGTATTTCTCGCGGGCCTGTTCCCAGGGGTTGGCTTCGAGCTGGCGCACGCCCAGCGAAATTTTTTGCTCCTCCCGGTTGATGCCCAGCACCATGGCCTCGATCTCCTGGCCCTGCTTGAGCACGTCGCTCGCCTTGGCGATGCGCTTGGTCCAGGACAATTCGGTGACGTGAACCAGGCCTTCCACGCCGGGTTCCAGTTCCACAAAGGCGCCGTAGGGCACCAGGCTGACCACCTTGCCCTTGACCCGCGTGCCGATGGGGTACTTGGCTTCGATGTTGTCCCAGGGATTGGGCGTCTTCTGCTTGAGGCCGAGACTGACCCGCTCTTTTTCGCGGTTCACGTCCAGCACCACCACATCAATCTCCTGACCCACCTTGAGCATTTCGCTGGGATGATTGAGCCGGCCCCAGGTCATGTCGGTGATGTGGAGCAGGCCGTCCAGCCCGTTGAGATCAATGAACGCGCCGAAATCGGTGATGTTTTTGACGGTGCCCTTGATGATGTCGCCGGGCACCAGTTCGTTGAGCAGCTTGGTGCGCCGCTCCTGGCGTTCCTGCTCGATAAGCTCGCGGCGGGACAGGACGACGTTTTGACGGTCGGGGTGGATTTTGACCACCTTGAAGCGGTACGTGTTGCCCACGTAGGCCTGCAGGTTCTTGGGGGAGGTGATGTCCACCTGGGAGGCGGGCAGGAAGGCCTCGACCCCGATGTTGACCAGCAGCCCGCCCTTGACGACCGCCTTGACCTTGCCCTCGACGGTGCCGCCCTCGTTGCAGATGCTCAGGATGCGTTCCCAGTTCTTTTTGAATTCCGCCTTTTCGCGGGAGAGCACGACCATGCCCTCGCGGTCCTCGAGCCGCTCGATGTACACATCCACCACGTCCCCGGGTTTGAGGTCGGGCAGGTCTTCAAACTGACTGCGGGGGATGACTCCTTCGCTTTTGTAGCCGATGTCCACGAGGACTTCCCGCGGACGGACTTCGATCACGGTGCCTTTGACGATCTCGCCCGGGGCAAAGCGCGGGGCGCTCTGCCGCAGGGCTTCTTCCATGGTGAGCATACGTTGGGACTGACGGTGACGAACAGGGGAGACCGGGTCGGGAAAGCTTTCCGGCGACGGCTCCATTGCCTAACCGGACCGGCGTTGCCGTGGCAACGGAGGTTGAAGTTAGGTTCTGCGTTGACTGTTGTTTCTCAGCCGCGAGTGGGCATCCACCCTCGTGGCGCCCCGGCAAGCGCTCCACTTTAGGGAGTCGAGCTTGCCTGACAAGCGGATTTCTCGCACTTCCGGCCGCCCCGGACTCGGGGCGCTTTCCTGTCGGAACGAGGTTCGCGGCTCCGGAATCTGCAGCTACAAGGCCGCCGAACCCGCGGGCGTGGGAAGCCGGAAAAGAGGCCCGGCCCTGCGGTCGGCTAGCCCCCGGGCCGGGTCAGTTCTCCGTCTCTTTCAGGATGACCAGGCGGCTGATACCCTCGCGGGTCAGATGCACGGTCACTCCCCGGCGCAAATCGCTCCCGCGCAGGGCGTTGTCGAAGTCACGAACGGTGGCCACGGGTTTCTGATTGATCTCGGTAATGAGGTCGCCGGGCCGAATCCCCCGCGCTTGCGCCACGCTGTCCGGTTCCACCGCGGTCACCACCAGACCGGGCTTGAATTCCAGCTCCATTTCCCGGGCCAGCTCGCGCGTCAGGGGCTTGACCGTCAACCCCAGCCCCGAGGTCTCTGCGGCCGGCGGGGGGCTGGGGCGCCGGGGGGCGGCCGTGACGCTTGTTTCCGGCCAGGGTTCGGGCTGGACCTGGACTTGAACAGGCCGGCCGGCGCGCACCACCTCGAGGGTCACGGTCGAACCGGGCTTTTTGGAGCGAACCTGGTTGCGCAGCTCCTGGGCGGTGGCCACGGGTTTGCCGTCCACGGCGGTGATCACGTCCCCGAGTTTGAGGGAGGACCTGGCAGCCGGCCCGTTTTGCACGATGCCCCGGACGACCACACCCTCGCGCACGCCGTCGGCCAGCGTGCGGAATTCTTCATCATCCCGAAGTGCGCGGATTTCCACGCCCAGCCAGGAGCGGGGCACCCGGCCCTGTTCAATGAGCTGGTCGGCCACCTGCCGGGCCAGGTTGCTGGGGATGGCGAAGCCGATGCCGCTGCGCAGGCCGCGGATGAGGGTGTTGATGCCGATGATTTCGCCCTCGATGTTTACCAACGGCCCGCCGCTGTTGCCCGGGTTGATGTTCGCGTCGGTCTGGATGAAATCCTGGTCCATGCTCGGATCCGGGAGGATATAGGACCGGCCCTTGGCGCTGACGTGACCGAAGGTGACGCTGTAATCCAGCTCAAAGGGCGCACCGATGGCGATGGCGAATTCGCCCACCCGCACCCGGTCGGAATCGGCAAACCGGGCGACCGGCAGCCCGGTGGCGTCCACCTTGAGCACGGCCAGGTCTGATTGCGGGTCCACCCCGCGTACCTCCGCACCCAGGGTGCGCCCGTCTTTGAAGCGCACCCTGATCCGTTCCGCGTCCTCGACCACGTGGCCGTTGGTCAGGATGTAGCCGTCTTCGCGGATCACCACGCCCGAGCCCTGACCGGTGTCCAACGGCGCGCGGCGGCGCGGGTTTTCCGGTTGGCCGCGGAAACGTTCCTCCCACTGGCGGCGGAACTCCCGCGGCAGCCATTCCCAAAAGGGGCTGGATTCCAAATCGGCGGCTCCGTCCTCCGCCCGCCGCGTCACCGAGATGACGACCACGGCGGGCGAAACCCCCTCGGCCACGCGGACAAACGCCTCGTTGAGCCGGCGGGCCAGCTCCAGCGGCTCCGCGTCGCGCCCGGCCGCCGGGGCACTGCCCGCCATCGCCCAAAGGGCCAGACCGCCGGCCCACCCCAGGGTTCGGGAAAGCTTGGTTCCTCGCTCAATTCCGCGGTTCATTGGCTTTTGCTGATTTTGAATTCCGACCGTGCCCGCGCCCGGAAGGCAGGTCGCGTTCGTTGACGCGCCGCCGGCCCGCCGATAACGTGCCGTCAAACATGCGGCGTGCAACTCATGCTGACCAGCCTTGAACAACTCATCGTGCTGCAGGAGCGCGACCGCCAGCTTGCCCGCCTGGAGGAGGAGCTGGTGGCCATTCCGCGCCAGCGCGCGGCGGCGCAGGCACGGCTGGACGCGGCGCGGGCGGCGGTCGAGGCCACCCGCCAGCGCGGGCTGCAGCTCGAGGCCGAGCGCAAGAAGCTGGAACTGGAGGTCGAGTCACGCCAGCAGCTCATCCAGAAGTATTCCCTCCAGCAGTTCCAGACCAAGCGCAACGAGGAATACCGCGCCCTGAGCCACGAGATCGAAACCTGCAAGGCGGAAATCTCCCGGCTGGAAGACCAGCAGCTCGAACTGATGGACCAGCACGACCAGGTCCAGGCGGAACTGGCCCGGCGCCGTCGGGAATTCGAGGCGGTTCAACAGGACACCCACCGCATCCTGACCGACCTGGCCGCCCGGGAACAAAACCTGCAACAGCAGCGGGCCGAACTCGCCACCGGCCGCGAGGGCCTGGCCGGCTCGGTCGAGCCGGGGTTGCTCAGCCGCTACGAGCGGTTGCGCCGTAACAAAGGCCCGCGCGTGGTGGTGGGCATCGAGCATGGGGCCTGCGGCGGTTGCCACGTGAGCCTGCCCGCCCAGGTGGTCATTGCCTGCCGCGCGCAGGAGGAAGTGGTCCAATGCCCCAATTGCGGCCGGATCCTGTTTTACACGCCGGACATGGACCTGGTGCGTGCCGAGTAGGGTGCCGGCCCGCGCGGTTCACGCTTGTCCGGACCCGGCCGGCCGGGCAGGGTGGGGCCTCTCGAAGACCGCCCGGCTGGGCGAACGGCGGGGGCGTCCGTAGCTCAATTGGAGAGAGCTTCTGACTTCGGATCAGAAGGTTGCAGGTTCGAGTCCTGCCGGACGCGCCACCGCCGGTCCGGTGCTCGACCGCCTCATGCCCGGGATTCCAACCACGCTCGCATCCGGGCCAGTGCCCGCGCGCGGTGGCTGATCCGGTTTTTTTCCTGCGGACTGAGTTCGGCAAAGGTCCGATCCAAGCCCTGCGGGTGGAACAAGGGGTCGTAGCCAAAACCGCCCTCACCCCGGGGCGCGAATCCGATCCACCCTTCGCACACCCCTTCGAAAAGGTGCACCTCCCCGGCCGGGGCCCGGCTCCGGGAAACCGGCGCCAGCGCCACAACACAGCGAAATCGTGCCCCGCGCCGCTCCGCCGGCACGCCCGCCAGCAGCCGCAGCAACTTGGCGTTGTTTTCCGCGTCGGTGGCGTTGCCCGGATGCCCCGAGTCCAACGCCGCAAACCGGGCCGAATGCACTCCGGGCTGGCCGTCGAGCGCGTCCACCTCCAGCCCCGAGTCGTCCGCCAACACCCAGACCTCCCCCGCGGCGGACGCCGGGCCGGGGGGCGGGCACGCCGCACCCAGCCAGCCAGCCAGGCACAGGGCCTTTTTCCGGGCGTTGGCGGCGAACGTCTCCCCATCCTCGATCACCGGCGGAGCGTCGGGCCAATCGGCCAGGGTCGGGCAGCGGTACTCGGGACCCAGCAACGCCCGGATTTCCTCCGCCTTGTGCCGGTTGCGGGTCGCCAACACCAGGGTGCGCATGCCCGAAATTCTGCCCGGAGCCCAAAGGGGACACAATTCCCGGGGCCTTGCCGGGCAACTTGCCCGGGGCGAGAAGCGGTTTGACTCGCGCCGGCTCGGCGCGTACAAGTTCGGGGTGATGCGCACGCCAGGTTTGCATACCCGTTTCCGCCTCTGGCTCGGAATGGGACTGGTGTTGGTGTGTGGCGGGGGGACTCCGGGATGGGCGGGGGACAAGGTCACGTTCACCGACGCGGAAGACGCGGCGCCGCGGGTGCAGCAGTCCACCAAGACCAAGACCGCCACACCGCAAAAGCGGCGCCTCGAAAATTTCCTGGACCAGATCAGCCGCCCCCGGGGAGGGGGCTCGCTCGAGGCGGTGGCGCCCCCGCCGTTTGCAACCGCCACGCCCGACCCCGGAGCGGTCCCCCCCCTGACCGAAAAAGAGTGGCAGCAACTGTGGAAGCGCCAGAACTGGATTCAGCGCCAGCCCGAAGACCTCGGCAAGCCGGAGCGGGATGCCTCCGGGCTGCTGGGCGTGCGTGAGTCCAACCAAACGGATTTGTCGGAGCCGTCCTCCACCTCCCCCAGGGCCCGGCAGGGCTGGTTGGTCGAATACTACGAGCAGTTGGGCAAGGCCCGCTCGGAAGCTGAATCGGCCGTGCCCGAACCGCTCCGCGACCCGCTGCGGTCCGGACGCGAGCGCCGTCGCCCGACCGATTTGTCGCTCGAGAACCCCGCTTGGGACGGGCAGCCCTCGGCCCGAACGGGCGAGAGCTTAAAGCCGGTGGAAGCCGCCGGTTTCAGCCCGGGCGTTTCGATCTCGCGCAACCCGGCCGCCTTTGCCCCGGAGCGGGCTCGGGAAACCCGCCCCGGCGTCGAGGAGGAAACACGCAACCCGGCCTGGTTGCGCGGTGCCAGCGCGATGGACCGGGTTCGGTTACCTGCCAGCCCGCTGGCCGGTCCGGCCTCTCCCCCGGGCACGCCTCCCCTGGAGGGCGTGGCCCGCATCTTGGGCCAAAACCCGATTGCCAGTCCCCTCGCCGGCAATGCGCTCGCCGCCAACCCGCTCTCCAGCCTGGACCCGGTCACCGCTTACCCGGACCCCACCCGGGAGTTGCTCAACCCGGTGACCCCCGTCAAATCCGGTCCGGGCCCCGAACCCGGGCTGACCATTTCCGGGCCGGGCGGCTTGGAAACTGCCCCGACCCGCAGCCGCATGTTGAGCGGTTCCCCCGGGGCGTTGAGCAGCGTGGCCCCGGCCGGATCCGGTCCGGACCTTCGCCTGCCCGCCCCTTCCGCGACCGAAGAGCGCCGTGGGGTGCACTCCATCAAGCTCAATCTCGAGCTGCCGCGGCGCAGTTTTTAAGCGCCTCTTGTGCCCGCCCCGACGCGACGCGCGGTTGAGACTTCAACCCGGCGCGGTGAGTTTCCCCCGGCGGCTGTTCCGCCAGCGCGGGCAAGGGCCTGGGATTGTGCTCAAGCCGGTTCCGCAACTTCTCGCCGGAGGTATCTTCCACAAACCCCGGCCCGGAATAAACTTGGCGGTGCCGGCCCCGGCGGAAATGCTCCCCGCCAAACCGTATGCGCCTTGCCCGGAATTGGTGGATGGTGTGGATGGCAATCCCGGCGGCTTCGGCCGCGGAAACCGTGCTGTTTGAGGAAACCTTTCAGGACCGACTGGCCCCGGGTTGGGCGTGGATTCGCGAGGACCCCGGCGCCTGGCGGCTCCGCGACAGCGGCCTCGAGTTGCGCGTCCTGCCCGGCAACCTCTGGGGCGGGGCCAACAACGCCCGCAACGTGCTGGTCCGCCCCGCACCGGACCCGGGTGATGGCGAGTTGCTCATCACCGTCACCATCGAAAACACCCCCACCGAGCAATACGAACAGGTCAACCTGGCCTGGTATTATGACGACCGGCACATGGTGAAACTGGGCCGGGAGGTGGTGGACGGCCCGGTCTGCGTGGTCATGGGCCGGGAAGAACGCGACCAGTGCCGGACCCTGGCCAAAGTGCCGGTGCCGGGACGGTGGTACCAGTTGCGGCTGATCGTGCGCGGCAACCGCATCCGGGGCGAATACCGGGCCGAAGGCGCCGCAGAGTGGACCTTCGCCGGCGAATGCGCTCTGCCCGCGCCACCCGGCGGCCAACCGAAAATCTCCCTGCACGCCTACCAGGGGCCGGCCGACCGCGAGCATTGGGCGCGCCTGACCGACTTCCGCATCCGCCGCCGCGCCCTCCCTTGACCCGCGGCTGGTCGGCGCCGGGCAAACCGGGTAGGCTGTCGGCGTGCTGGCTTTGCCGTTGCATGAATTCCACGCCCGCCACGGCGCCACGTTCGCCGAAGTGAACGGTGTCGAAGTGGTCGCACACTACGGCGACCCCCGGGCCGAGCACGCCGCCCTGCGCCACACCGCCGCCGTGCTGGACCTGAGTGGTCGTGGCCGACTGTGTGTGCTCGGGCGCGACCGGGAACGTTTCCTCAACGGCCAGGTGACCAACGACGTGCGCGCCCTGCCGGAGGGCCGGGGTTGTTACACGGCCGTGGTCAACGCCAAGGGCCGAATGGAGGGCGATGCCTTTGTGTACCGGCTCAGCGGGGAATTCCTGTTGGACTGCGAACCGGGCACCCGCACCGCTCTTGCCCAACGTCTCGAACGCTACGTGATCGCCGATGACGTGCAAATCGCCGACGCCGCGCCGCACTACGGTCTGCTCAGTGTGCAAGGACCACGCGCGCTCGAGGTGGTCCGCGCGCTGGAATTGAGGGTCGAACCGCCCCCGGAGCCGCTGAGCCTGACGACGGTCTCACCCGCGGCTTGGGGCGAGGGGTACGTGGTCAACCAGCCCCGCACGGGTGTGCCGGGTTGGGAACTTTTTGTGCCCATGGCGGCCCTCGAGGCGGTGGCCGAGAAGCTCCGGTGGGCCGTGGAGCGGTTCGGCGGCCGCCCGGCCGGCTGGGACGCACTCGAGACCGCCCGCATCGAGGCCGGAATCCCCCGCTGGGGGGCGGACCTGGATGAAACCACCCTGCCGCCGGAGGCGGGCCTGGAGGCGCGCGCGATCAGTTACACCAAGGGCTGCTACATCGGCCAGGAGGTCATCGCCCGCCTCCGCACCTACGGTCACGTGAACCGCACGCTCTGCGGGCTGTGGTTGGGCCAGGCCGCCGCCCCGCTGCCCGCACGCGGAGAGCGGTTGTTTTGGAAGGGACACGAGGTGGGACGGATCACCAGCGCCACGCACTCGCCGGAGTTGAACGCGGCAATCGCTCTGGGCTATGTGCGCCGCGAGTGCCACGCCCCCGGCACGGAATTGACCCGGCGCGGCCCCGCGGGTGAAAACCCGGTGCGGATTGTTCCGCTGCCTTTTGTCGCCCCAAACAAGGGGACCATCCCCTCATGAATCCCCCCCCTTTCCCAACCTCCGTCGGGCTTTCGGAGTTTGCTCAATCCGGGGCGGCCCACGGCGCGGGCCCGTGCGGGTCAGGCGGAATAACGCGGCGTCAGGCCTGTGGCCGGATCGCCGCCTGGGCCTTGCTTGGACTGTCCGGGTGCCGCACCCCCAAGCCGGACACCCGCCCGCTGGAACGGTGCGAGTTCACCACGCCCCAAATGGGCGTGCCGTTCCGCATCGTGCTCTATGCGCCCGATCGCGCCCGGGCCGAGGCCGCCGCCCGGGCCGCTTTTGCGCGCATCGCCGAGTTGAACGCGGTGATGAGCGACTACGACAGCGACAGCGAATTGAGTCGCCTCTCGGCCACGGCCGGCTCCGGTCGGGCGGTGCCCGTGAGCGATGACCTGTGGCGGGTGTTGGAGCGCGCCCAAGCCCTGGCGCGTCGGACCGACGGCGCGTTCGATGTCACCGTCGGCCCGGCCGTGATCCTGTGGCGCAAGGCGCGGCGCGACCGGGTACTGCCCGACCCCGCCCGGCTGGCGCGGGCACGCGCGGCCAT
>CALFAV010000024.1 GCA_937946835.1 uncultured Verrucomicrobiae bacterium
CGCCTCCTGCGCGCGCGCGCCGCTCGGCTCAGGTTCAGCGGACACACTAAATGTGACCGTGATGATCTGCCGATCACGCAACGCGCGCGCGCCGCTCGGCTCAGGTTCAGCGGTTCTCTTCGGATCGGGGTGGAACCCGACCCTCCCGGTAAGGTTGCCGGTGGCGCCCGGCAGCGGGGGCCACCTCGCGGGTCAAGGCCCGGGACCGGTGGTGAGGGGCAGGCGTTCGGGCAGGAAGGCGGCGGCCAGGGAGTTGCCCGCCGTGCGCAGGTCGCCCAGCACGCGATTCCACTCGTCCTGCAGGGGGTCGTTGAAGCGGGCGACCAGGGTGGTGAGCGGGTCCGTCTCCAGGGTCGCGGAGAGCACCGGCAGGGCGGGTGCGGGCCGGGCGGTGGCCTCGCGGCCCGCGGGTTGGGTCGGGCCGGGGCGCAGGAACCAACCGGCCAGGATCAACAAACCGATGGCGGCCAGCGCCCAGGCGGGCTTGAACCCGGGGACGGCCGGGGCGGTGTGCACCGGTTCGGGATGCGGGGTGGAGCCAAGCCGCGCCAGCGTGCGCGGGACCAGGCCGGCCGGGGCGGAGCGACGCGCAGCCGGGGCGGTGTCCCGAAGACGGCGGACCAGGTCGCATTCGGCCGCCAGGGTTTCCCGGCAGGAGGCGCAATGAGCGAGGTGGCGTCGGCACCACCCGGGGAGGCGCGCCCCGGGGTCACCCGTGAGGGCGAGGCGCAGTTGGACTCCACGGCAGAAGAGGGCGGGCGTTTTCATGGTTGGAAATCGGCGGGGGATTGCTCCCGGCGCAGGGCTTTCAACAAGGCCCGGCGCGCCCGGTGCAGGAGGACTTTGACAACGAGGGGGCGGGTGTGCAGGACGGCGGCCACCTCGCCGGTGTCGAAGCCTTCGGCGTAGTAGAGCCAGAGCACGTGGTGGTAGCGCGGGTGCAGGCGCCGGGCCAGGCGCCAGAGGTGGTCAAGTTGGTCGCCGGTGTCGGAGTCACGGGCCGCACCCGGGCTTTCGGGCCAGTTTTCATCCAACGGTTCAAAAGTCCGGGCGGCGCGGCAGTGGTTGAGCCAGGTGCGGCGGGCGATGGTGAAGAGCCAGGGCAGGAAGGGACGGTGGGGCTGGTAGCGGGCCAACGCCCGGTGAGCCTTGAGCCAGGTTTCCTGGCTGAGGTCCTCGGCGTCCTGGACCTGGCCGGTGAGCCGGTGGAGGAAGTTGAAGAGCCGCTCGCCGGCGGCTTGCACCAGAGCCGCGAAGGCGGCGTCGTCCCCCGCCCCGGCCCGGGCGGCCAGCGCGGCCAGTGGATCAGTGATGCCGGCGGGCGGCGACACCGGCGGCACCGGCCGGGTGGCCGGTGCCGGGAGGGCCGGGGGGGCGGTGGCCGCGGAGGCGAGCACGGGACGGCTCAAGGCTGCGGAGAGGCGGTGTTTTGCCCGCGCTTGCGGCGCTGGTCTTCGACGATTTTCTGCGCCACTTCGGCCGCCGGCAGGGACAGGGTGAGTTGAAGCCGGCGGTCAGCGACGGCGACCTGGAGGCCGCGGATGAGTTTCTGGAGGTCGGGGTTTTCGACCTGGCTCAACGCGACCAGCGCGGTCATGCCCTGAACCACCTGCTGCATTTGCAGCGCGGTTTCGGGAGTCCGGGCGGTGAGCGCCAGTGAGGCCTGCACCTGGTCGTGGGACTCGGTGAGGCTGAATCGCAGGGCCTCGGCCATTTTCAAGACCCGGGCTTGGGGCGCGTCGGGGGCGGCGTCGCTGAAGCCCTCGGCCGCCACCAGCAGGAATTCCCCGCGTCCGGCCCCGGCCAGGGCGGCGAGGGCGGGGGCGGCGTTCAGATTCGGCGCCCCGCCGACGAGGACGGACCGGGCCTTGAGGGTGGTGCGGCGGGCCTTGCCCACAATGGCGGGCGCGCCGGGTTGGAGGGCGATGTAGAGGTCTTCCTTGATGCAGTACAGGGGCTGGGGGCCGTCCTCGAGGAGTTGGAGGTCGCCGTCCTGGGCGTGGCCCAGGGCGGCCTGTTTTTGCAGGGCGGCGGCGAACCCGGCCGCCAGATCAAGGTCGGTGTCCACCAGCAAGACCCCGCGCAGGCGCTCGGGGCCGCCGTACTCGGAGCCGTACAGGGTGAGGGAACGGATGCGCCGCCAGTCAAAATCGTAGCCCAGGTGGAATTTCAGGGCCGCGGCGACTTCGCTCATTTTGGGTTCGATGGCCTCGCGCGCGAGGGTCTGGCCGACGGTGGTGGCCAGGAGTGCTTCCACGTCCAGGTGGAGCAGCCAGCGGGCGTCCGCCGAGATGTGCGCGGGTTGAAGCGGGCCGGCCAGAGCGACGGAGCTCAGGCTCAAGCCCAGGAGGATTCGGGTCCAGGTTTTCATGGTGTCGGAAGGCATGTTTTTTTGGGTTTGGCGGGATCAAGGTCCCGCGTTGCCATACCGGATTACACCGGGCCGGGAGACGGGGTTACACCGGCCGGCCGGCCCGCCCGAGAAAACCTCGCTTCGAGCCGCGCGAGCCGACACCGGCCGGGCCCCCGCGGGGGAGCGGGCCGCGGTTTGTTGGTGCGAGTGGTCGGACGAGTCGGACGAGTCGGGCCAATCGGGCCCGCACACCGCCGGCACCGCCGGGCCTCAGGGGGTATTGCCGGCGAGCAGGCCGGCGAGCGAGGCTTCGAGGTCTTCGCCTTCGAGGAAGCCCTGGAGCTGGCGCAGGCGGGTGGGGTGCCGCATCTTGCGCAGGGCCTTGGCTTCGATCTGGCGAATGCGTTCGCGGGTGACCTTGAACTGCTTGCCCACCTCCTCGAGCGTGCGGCTGTAGCCGTCCACCAGGCCGAAGCGCAGTTCGAGCACCTTGCGCTCGCGCTCGGTGAGGCTGTTGAGCACGTCGTTGAGTTTGTCCTTGAGCAGGCTGTAGCTGGTCATGTCCGAGGGATTTTCCGCGGACTTGTCCTCGATGAAGTCGCCGAAGCTGGTGTCGTCGCTGTCGCCGACCGGGCTTTGGAGCGAGATGGGCTGCTGGGCCATCTTGAGGACGGCGCGCACGCGGTCCACCGGCATTTGCATCTCGTCGGCGATCTCCTCCGGGGTAGGTTCGCGGCCGTAGTCCTGGAGGAGCTGTTTCTGCACCCGCATGAGCTTGTTGATGGTCTCGATCATGTGCACCGGGATGCGGATGGTGCGGGCCTGATCGGCGATGGAGCGGGTGATGGCCTGGCGGATCCACCAGGTGGCGTAGGTGGAGAACTTGTAGCCGCGGCGGTACTCGAATTTTTCGACCGCCTTCATGAGGCCCATGTTGCCCTCCTGAATGAGGTCCAGGAAGGACAGGCCGCGGTTGGTGTATTTCTTGGCGATGGAAATGACGAGGCGGAGGTTGGCCTCGACCATCTCGGTCTTGGCCCGGTGGGCCATTTTGGCGAAGTGCTGCAGTTGCTGGTAGGCCTGGAGGTATTCCTGGTGGGGCATGCGGACAAATTCCTCCAGGGCCCGGATTTTTTGCCGCTCGGATTGGATAATCGGCTCGACCTGCGGGTTGCCGGATTGCGGCTCCAGTTCCTGGAGGGTGCGCAGGCCCGCCTGGATTTTGTCGTGGATGTTGTCGGCCACCAGGGCCATCTCCTCGATGACCTTTTGCTTGTAGTAGAACTTGGGGAAGGTGGCCTGCAGGCGGCTGTCCGCCTTGCGGAATTCGGCGAAGAGCTTCTCCTTGCGGGCGGGGTTGGTTTCGCGCAGCCAGGCGGCGTATTTGGCGTCCACCTCTTGGTCCAGCGCACGCACCTCCTTGACCAGTTTGCGCAGGGCGCGCAGGTGGTTGTCGCGGCTTTCGATCTTTTTGTCCAGGATCACCCGGTCAAAGCGCTCCTTGGGGGGCTCGGAAATGAGCTTTTCCGCCAGGGCGATGTGTTCCTTGCCCGCGAAGCCAAAGCTGTAAATGATGCGCTTGACCTCGTTTTCGTTGTCCTCGATGCGCTTGGAGATTTCGACCTCCTGCTCGCGGGTCAGCAGCGGCACCTGCCCCATCTGCTTGAGGTACATCCGGACCGGGTCGTCGAGGATGTCCAGGCGGGCCTTTTCGTCTTCCTCGTCCGGCTCCGGCTGCTTGACGCGGTCCACCTCGGCCTGGTCCACGATTTCGATCTCCAGGCTGCGGAGCTTGGAGTACACCTCGTCCAGGTCCTCGGGGGAAATGACGCTGTCCGGCAGGATGTCGTTGATGTCGTTGTAGGTCAGGTAGCCCTGCTCCTGGGCCAGGCGGACCAGCTCCTTGATCTTTTCGGTCAGATCCAGCCCGGACTGGGTGTGCATTTCCGCGTTGGGGGCGGTGGTGGCGTGGGCGCCCGCATTTTCGGTCGGAGCCGGCGCCGGCGGCGCGGCGACTGCGGGGTCGGGGGACGCCTCGGGTGCGGCGGCCGGAGCGGGGTGGTCCGGCCTTGCGGAACGCTTCCGAGGCGTGGAGGCCTTCCGCGGCCGCGAATCCCGGGATTTGGCCGGGGAGGCCGTCTTGGTGTGGTGGGATGCGGGGGCGGCGTCACCGCCCCGCGTTTTTTTGCGTTCCGGTTTCGAGATTTTCTTTTTCGACATATGGGACTGTTTGGCCCGGAGGCTACCCCGGGAGGCAAAAAAATAGCCCCGCAATATCCGCGGCTGGATCGGGTTCGTCAAGGGTGACCCGGACGTTGCTCCCTCAGGCGAATTCCAACTGGACATGGTTGGCAACCGAACCGGGCTTTTTGCATGGAAACTTGGAGTTTGAATCCAAGCCGGAAACCTGAATTGCCATCCAGCCGGCTCGGCAACGGGCCGGCCGCCGGCGGGGGCAGGGAGGGGGATGGCGAGGTGCACGGGGTGACGCGTGGGGAGGCGGTTCCCAATCCCCGGGCCGGGGAAGACAGCCGGACGGGTCGTTGTCCGTCGGGTGCCGGTTGGCCGGGGGGCTGGCGCGGGGGCGGCCGTCGCCAGCGGGGTGGGACGGATTTCCCCGCGCGCGCCCCGCGCCGGTCTTGCCGCCCCGGGCCGGGTTGTGTCACGGTGTCCGCAAGCGCCTTGCAAAATGGCCGAACGGAACACCTCCCCGCACATTCTTCTGGTCGAATGCGCCGACCGCCCCGGGCTGGTGCACGAAATTACCGGCGAGTTGTTCCGTCACGGGGTGAACGTGGTGGGCAACCAGGAGTTTGTGGACCGGCCCACGCAGCGCTTTTTCATGCGCACCGAGTTCGACGGCGAGGTCGAGGCGGCGGCCCTGGTGGAGGGGGTGCGCGCGCGCCTGCCGGCCGGGGCGGAGGTCCGGCTCTCGCGGTTGGAACCCAAGCGCGTGGTCGTGCTGGTCAGCCGCGAACACCACTGCCTGGGGGATATTCTGGTCCGGCATGCCTTCGGCGAACTGAACGCCCGGGTGCTGGCGGTGGTCGGCAATCACGCGACCCTCGAATCGCTGGTCCGGCGCTTCGATCTGCCCTTTCACCACGTGGATGCCACCAACCGGAGCCGCGAGGCGCACGAGGCGGCGGTGCTCGAGGTCCTGGACCGCTACCAGCCGGAGTATCTGGTGCTGGCCAAGTACATGCGCATCCTCAGCCCGGCCTTTGTGGCCCGCTTCCCGCGGCGGATCGTGAACATCCACCATTCTTTCCTGCCGGCGTTCGTGGGGGCGCGGCCGTACCACCAGGCGTTCGAGCGCGGGGTCAAGATCATCGGGGCGACGGCGCATTTCGTGACCGAGGCCCTCGACGAAGGCCCGATCATCGCCCAGCAGGTCATCCCGGTGGACCACACCCACACGGCCGAGGACCTGCAACGCGCCGGGCGGGACATCGAGCAACTGGTGCTGGCCCGCGCCCTCAAGCTGGTCTTCGAGGATCGCGTGTTCCTCTGCGGCCGGCGCACCGTGATCTTCGACTGACCATGCAAACCTGCCCGCTGCGCACCACGGTCATTGGCAGTTACCCGTTTCCGGGCTGGCTGGAATTCGCCACGCAACACCTGGACCGGTTCGGCCCGGACGACCGCGCGGAGTTGCAGGACGACGCCGTGCGCTGCGCGCTCCACGACCAACTGACCGCCGGTCTGGACGTGGTAACCGACGGCGAGCAGACGCGCCTGGATTTCAATCTGTCGTTCTACGGCTACCTCGAAGGGATCGAACTGGAGTCCGCGCCGCCGCGACGCTTCGGTCCCCCCGCCCACGACCAGCGGGGCAAGCACCGGGTGGTGGCGCCGCTGGCGGCCCCGCGGGGGCTGGGCGTGGTCGAGGAGTTTCAACGGCTTCAACGGCTGGCCGCCGGTTTCGGCGCCGCTGCTGCGGGCGTCACCCTCAAGGCCAGCGTGCCCGGCCCCTACACCCTGTCCGGCCGGCTGGTGCCGAACCCGGCGTTGGGCTACCCGGACCGCTGGGCGCTGGCCGAGGCCCTGGTGCCCCTCGTTCAGCGCGAACTCGAGGCCCTGGTGGCCGCGGGCTGCACCGAGATCAGCGTGGACGAGCCGAGCATGAGTTGCTACGCGCACCGCGAGGACCCGCGCCGGTTCGTGGACCTGTTCAATCGCACGGTGGCGCCGGTGGTGGCCCGCACCCGGCTGGGCACGCACCTGTGTTTCGGCAACTACAAGGGGCGCGCGGTGGGACCGCGCCAACTGGCGCCGATGTTCCCCGCCTTCCTGGACTTCCACTGCGACGAGATGCACGTCGAGATGGCCAGCCGGGAGTTCGCCGAGCTGGAATTGATCGGCGAAATCGCCCGCCGCCGGGATGTCGCCGTGGGCATCGTGGACGTCAAAAGCTCCTACCTTGAGACGCCGGAGGACATCGCCCGCCGCGTCCGGCGCTGCCTCGAGTTCGCGCCGCCGGAGCGGCTGGTCTTCGCCCCCGATTGCGGCCTGAGCCAGACCGCCCGCTGGGCCGCCCGCGCGAAGCTTGTCAACCTGGTCGCCGGCGTGAAACAGGTCCGGCGCGAGCGGGGGCTGCCCGGCGCCTGAAACCCGGCACCCGCCGGACCGCCCTGCGGTGAAGTTGCTCCTGGCCATTCTGGGTGTGCTGGCCCGCAAGGCGGTGGCGGCCACGCTGCTGTTTCTGGCCTTGTTGCTGGCGGTGCTGGCGTGGAACTGGGCACGCGCCCAGGCGCGGGTGACCCAGCGCGTCGAGGAAGCGCGGTTGCGGGTCAACGCCGCCCGCCAAGAGTGGCGCGCCGCGCGGACCGAACTGCTCGACCTGGAGCGCCGGTTGGCGCAACTGCGCGCCGCCGAACCGCCCTGGTACCGCCCCCTCCAGCGGGTGCAGTGGAACGCCCGCGTGGCCGCCCTCGAGCAGGCCGTTCAGACATCGCGCGCCGCGCGCGACCAGGCCCACACCGCCTGGCAACGCGCGGTGGAGGAATTGACGCGGGTGGAACAGCAGGTGGACACGGCCTGGACCGCCCTCTGGGCGGCCGCGCGCCGCACCGGCTGGCAGGTTTTGGGCATTGTGGCGCTGGTGTTGTTGGGGCCGCCGGGATGGAGGGCCTTTTGGTATTACGGCCTGGCCGCGCTGGCCACGGCGCGACCACCGGCGCGCCTTTTGCCCGCGGAAACCCCCGGGGAACTGCGCCCCGGGCCGGCTGGCAAGGTGCTGGCCGTGGTGGTCACGCCGGAGCGCCCGTTGCGGGCGCGCATGGACTGGGTGCAGCAGTACGCGCCCGGCCTGGCCAAGCGCACGCGCCTGCTCTTCTCATGGCATTCCCCGTTCACCAGTTTTGCGGCCGGACTGGCCGAGTTGACCGAGTTGTCCGCCCGCACCCCCGGCGAGGGCGGAACCGTGGGGTTGGGTTCGGGCACGGACCCGAATGCCTACTTGCTGGCGCTGGAGTTGGAAAACCATCCCGGCGTGGTGCTCAAACCCGGCGCGGTGGTGGCCGTGTCCGGCGCGGTCACGATGCGGCCGCGCTGGCACGTGAACAGCCTGCATCACTGGATCGCGGGTCGGGTGCGGCACATCCTTTTCGGCGGCACGGGCACGGTGTACGTGGCCGGGCACGGCGGGGTGGAGGCCTGTGGCGCGCGCACGGCGGTGGTGCTCGAGGAGGCGTTGGTGCTGGGCTACGACGCGCGCGCCGCTTTTGCCACGGTGCGTACCGAGACGTTCTGGCCGTACCTGCGGGACCGGACCTCGCTGTTTGACTACCGCTTCGACGGCGGGCACTGGGTCCTGCGGCAAACCACCGCGACGGCGGCGGCGCGTCACGCCAACCCCTTCGTGCGGGGGGTGGACGCGCTGCTCAACGGCCTGGGCCGGTTGCTGGGCTTTTGAAGGTTTCCCGTCGTGGGGTGTCGCGGAGAACGCGGCACGTCCCCAGAGAAGGCCGCGGCCGGGCGGGGGAGCGGGCTTACGCCCTGGCCAGCGGTTCCGGCTCCGGGGCGGTCTGTTCCCGCGGGCGCGCCGCGGGCTTGGCGCCGGCCTGGTAATAGCCCTTGAAGTACCGGTTTTGGTAGTAGTAGTACGAGTAGTAGTAGGCGTCGCGGCCCTCGAAGTCGATGTCGTTGATCACCACACCGCAGAGATGCACGCCGGCGTCCAGCAGGCGCTGGATGCTCTTGCGGGCCATCTCCCGGCGCACCTTGTTGAACTTGGTCACCATGACCACGCCGTCCACCTGCGCGGCAATGATGAGGGGATCACTCACCGCGGAAACGGGCGGGCAGTCAATCACCACGCGGTCGTAGAGCCGGCCGGCCTCCTGGAGGAATTCGGTCAGGCGCCGGGAGCTGAGCAGTTCGGAGGGCTGTGCGGGCGTGTTGCTGCTGCAAACCACGTCCAGGTTGGGCACTTCGGTCCGTTGAGCCACCTCCTCGATCGTGGCAGCCGTGCCGCTCAAGTAGGCCGCCAGGCCGGCGTTGCCGCTCACACCAAAACCCCTTTGGACGGTGGGGCGGCGCAGATCGGCATCCACCAGCAGGGTGCGCATGCCGGTTTGGGCGATCACGATGGCCAGGTTGGCGGCCACGGTGGATTTGCCCTCCGAGGGCATGCTGCTGGTCAGGGCGAGCAGGCGGTAGCGTTCAGCCCGGGAACCGAGGGTGATGGCGGCGCGAATGGTGCGGAAGTTTTCGGCCGTGCTGGACTGAGCGTGGAGATGGGCGGTTTGATACCGCTCCGCAAGGCTGTTGGCTTTGATATTGGGTACATAGCCCAGGAAGGGCAGGCGCAGGTAGGTTTCGACGTCGTCCTGGCTCTTGATGGAATCATCCAGGTAGTTCACGAACAGGGCCAGTCCCAGGGCGACGGCCAGGCCCCCCAACACACCGGCGGCCAGGGTGAGGGGGATGTTGGGTTTGACGTAAAAAGCCGGCGGCACCGCCGGGTCCACCTGGCGGATGTTGTTGATGCGGTCCCGCTGGGCGATGTCCATTTCGCTGAGCTTGACCAGGATGGCGTTGTAGAGGGCTTTTTTGGTCTCCGCCTTTCGGGCCAGGATGTCGTATTCCATCTTGGCGCGATTCCATTCCATCTGGCGGTTCTCGAAGTCCGCCACGGCCGCCGCGTGCGCCAGTTCATTGGCTTTCTCGACCCGGGCGGTGGTGCGGATCACGTCGGCCACCTTGCCGGCGGCGTTGGCGATGGCCTGGCGGGTGTCGGCGATGCGGGCACGGGCCTGAATGACGGAGGGGTGCTTGTCCTTGTAGCGTTGCAGCAGGCCGGCCAGTTCGTTTTCGTAGGTGGCCAGTTGTGCCTGGAGCGTGCGCACCTGGGAATCGTTGGCGATGGGGGGGAAGGACTCCAAGGGCTTCTGTTCCTTGATGTGATTGTCCAGCTCGTCCACCATCGTTTGGGCGATTTGGGCGCGCGCCTTCGCTTCGACGTAGCGACTCTGCGCCTGGCTCAGGGCCTCGGCGATGATGCTGTCGCCTTTTTCCAGGGAGACAAACTTGGTCCGCATCCGGTAGTTGTGGAGGTCGGATTCCGCCTGGGAAACCTCGCCCTCGAGGCCGGAGGCCTGGTTGCGCAGGAAAAACAGCATCCGGGAAGTGCGCTCCTGGCGTTGGCCGGCCATCCATTCGATGAACTCGGTGGCGAGGGTGTTGGCAATGGCGGCCGCCTTGGTCTGGGAGGTGTGTTCGACGCTGACGTCCACCAGCCGGGTCATGCGGATGGGCGACACGGTGATGTCCTCGGCCAGCGCTTTGGCGATGTCCACGTGCTTCTGGTACCGCGGATCCTCGGTCAGCCGTTCCTTGCGGATGACCACGTTGAGCAGGCTGCGGCTGAGCAGGTTGCGGTACTGGGTCTGGAGGTACTCCTGCTGGGCCTGAAGGTTTTGCACGCTCAGCCCGCCCAGGTTCACCGCCGATTCGGCCTCCGGGTCAATCTGCAACCGGGTGGTGGCGCGGTAAATTTTGGGCGCGGCGTAGAGGTAAACGCCGGTCAGAGCCAACACCACCACAAAGGTGATGATGACCAACCACCGGTGCTCCAGCAGGACGTACCAGTAGTGACGGAGGTTGAGTTTGGGTCCCGTCGCTTCCTCGGTTTCACCGGCCATCCCTGGCATGGTCCCCGTCCGGTCGTAATCGTAATCCATATCAAAACACGGCTTCTTTTACTTCGAGGATGTCCCCGGGCCGCAGCCAGATTTTCTTGGCCGGGTCGCTCTCCTTTTTGAGGCGATCGAGGGAGAATTTTTCCCGTTTGCCGTCGCGGGTGAATTCCACCTCGTTCTTGGCCAGCCGGGTCAGACCGCCGGCCCGGGCGATGGCATCGAGGATGTCCATCCGTTGCTCGGGCGAGAGCGGCAGGTTGCCGGGGCGGTTGACCTGGCCGATCACAATCACGTAATCCAGGCGGTACTCCTTGACCGTGACCAGGACCTCGGGCTTGACGAAATAATCCTTGGACAGCTCCTGCTCGAGCTTGCGCGCCGCTTCCCGCGGGGTCAGCCCGCTCACCTTCACGATGCCGATGAAGGGAAATTGGATTTCCCCGCTGGCCGAGACCCGGTAGTCGGTGGGCAGGCCGGCTTCCCCCACAATGACGATCCCCAGCAGGTCTTGCGGGGCAATGGGGCGGTCTTCTGAAACCTCCGGCGGGGCGGAAGATTGGGCGGAGACCGCGACGGCCAGGGTCAGCGCCAGCCACAAACTTCCGAATCGGGTTTTCATGTTCACAAGCCGATGGTCAGCCCCAGGTTCACCTGGTTGACCTCGTAATCAAAGCGCTGGCGTTCGCCCAGTTCAAAACTGTAGTTAATAAAGGTGGTGGCCCATTGACGCAACCGGTACGCCGCCCCCACCGTCACCCGGAAGTGTTCCAGGGTGAGGTCCTGGTTCGCATACTCGGTGTGCCGGTAATCCACGTTCGCGGTCAAAAACCACGGCCGAGCGGTGCCCAACACCTGCTGCACCCCCAGCCCCACCGAGTCGGTCACCGTGCCGCCGCCGGTGGTGGCGGACACACTGCCGCTGCGGTTGTAGTTCAGCGAGGCGCTGGTTTTTTCGGTGAACTGCTGCGTCAGTCCCAACCCGACCAGGGGATACCCGTCGGAGGGGCCCCGCTCGAACTCCCGGTGCTCGTAGCCCACGCGCACGTTGCCGCTCAACTTGGCGGTAAACGAGCCGCTGGCCGTGATCGAGCCGCCGAAGATGTCCGCGTCTGTCAGGCTGGGCAGGTTGCCGCGGCCGCTGCGCAACTGCTGGCCGTAGTGGGCCAGCGCGGCCAGGCGCAGCTTCTGGCTCAGCGCGTAATCGTACCCCGCGCGCAGGCGCCAGTCGGTCGAATCGTAAAACCGCGCCTGTTGGAAACCCTGACCGGGGTATTCCCGGAAATTGTACGACCCCTCAAGCCGCAGCCGGCTCTTGGCCGAGAGCACGTAGGCCAGATTGTGGCTGGTGCTGTAAAAATTGCGCTCGATGTTGCCGCCGGGAATCACGATGCCCGCTTCGACGGACTCGTACCCCCCGACGATGCTGTTCAGAAACTGCGCCGAATTTTGGGTGTCGTATTCGAGGCGGCTGCCGGAAATCCGGGCGCCCAGGTTGATCAAGTGGTTGGAGGAATCGGCGTCCGTGTTTTCCACGAACAGGTACTGGTCGAAGCGATAGCGGAAATCCAGTTCCCGGTCGCCCCCCGCGCGCCCCAGCCGTGCCTGCAGCTCGGGGCTGAGCACAAAGTTAAAATCGTCCCGGCTCTCGATCAGCCCCAGTTGCTCGACCGGAGAGTTTTCCGGCAGGTTGAACACGTTGTCACTGTAACCGGCGACAAACGTAAACCGCGGCTTGAGCACCACCGGTCCGGCGCTGAAGGCCAGCAGGTCCCGCGCTTCAAAGGCCCCGGCGTTTGAAGGGCCAAGGGCTCCCGCCGCCGCCAGCACCGCGGCCAGCGGCCCGGGCGCCCGTCCCCAGTTATCGCCCCGGCCGGGGTGTCCCCGGCCGCCTGCCGGTTTGTATTGAACCTTCATCGCTGAGATGTGTTAACCGCGAGTTACTCGGTCATTGGCCGTTGGGTCTCCAAGTTGCCGAGCGTCGCCATGTTCATCCGCTAGCGCGGCATCGTTCCCGGACCTGGCCGGCAAAAGCAAGTGTGAAATCCAACCGGCTCCTCGCGGCAAGGCGGCTGCCCCTGCCAGGTGCCGGGGGTTCCCCGCGGGCTGCTCAGAGCAACTGCGCCGGGTCCACGTCCACGCTCAGTGTCACGCCCTCGGGCGATTGGAAATGGGCCAGCAGCTCGGCCAGGTGTGGACTCAGGCGCGACATGTGTCGCGTCCGCGCCATCAACTGGTACCGGTAAAAGGTTTCCACGCGCGTCACCGGCGCCGGCGCCGGCCCGCACAGGATCAGGTCCGCCAGCTCCCGGGTCCGCGCCGCCAACTCCCGCCGCAGGTGCTCGGCCGTGAACCTGACCTTGTCCTCGTTGCGGCCGCGCAGGGTGACCAGGGCGATCCGGCTCCAGGGCGGGTAGTGCAACTGCCGCCGAAACTCGACTTCCTCCTCGTAAAAACTGGCGAAGTCATGCCGGCGCGCACATTGGATGGCCGGGTGGAAGGGGGTAAAGGTCTGCACCACCACTTCCCCCTCGACCTCGCCCCGGCCGGCCCGGCCCGAGACCTGGGTGAGCAATTGGAACGTCCGTTCCGCCGCCCGGAAATCCGGCAGATGCAAACTCAGGTCGGCGTAAATAATTCCCACCAGGGTCACGTTGGGGAAGTGCAAGCCCTTGGCAATCATTTGGGTGCCCACCAGGATGTCAATCCGCCCGGCCCGAAACTCCCCCAGGATGCGGCGGTACTCCTCCTTGCGGGTCAGCCGGTCCGAGTCCATCCGCTCGATCCGGGCGTGCGGAAAGAGCCGGCGCAGGACCTCCTCGACCCGCTGCGTGCCCAGGCCGGCGTAGCGGATGCCCGGGTTGCCACAACCCGGGGCGGGGCAAACCGCCGGTGCCGGCTCGGCGTGGCCGCAGAAGTGACAGCGCAACTGCTGCTCCGGGCGATGGTAGGTGAGGGCCACGCTGCACCGGGGGCAGCCCGCCACGTAACCGCACCGCGGGCACTGGAGCGCGGTGGCGTAGCCACGCCGGTTCAGGAAGAGGATGGTCTGCTCCCGCCGCTCCAGTCGCGTGGCGATCGCCTCCCGGAGTCGCCGGGAAAAGACCGGCACCCCCTGCCCCTGGCGCGCCTCCTGACGCAGGTCCACCACCCGCACCAGGGGCAGCTTCTGATGATCCACCCGCTCGGGTAACTCCAACAGCGTGTATTTGCCCCGGCGGGCGTTGAAATAGCTCTCCAGCGAGGGCGTGGCCGACCCCAGCACCACCACCGCACCTTCCCGGCACCCCCGCCACACCGCCACGTCGCGGGCCTGATAGCGCGGGGCCTCTTCCTGCTTGTAGGTGTGCTCGTGTTCCTCGTCCACGATCACCAGCCCCAGCGGCTCGACCGGCGCGAACACCGCCGAGCGCGCGCCGATGACAATCCGGGCGCGGCCGTCGCGGATTTTGTGCCATTCATCGTGCCGCTCGCCCGCCGAGAGGTGACTGTGCAGCACCGCCACCAACGTGCGGCGCGGCCCGTGCGAAAACCGGGCCTTGAACCGCTCGATGGTCTGCGGCGTCAGCGCGATCTCCGGCACCAGCACAATCGCCCCGCGCCCCCGCGCCAGGCACGCCTCCAGGGCCTGCAAGTACACCTCCGTCTTGCCGCTGCCCGTGACTCCGTGCAGCAGGAACACGCGCCCGGCGGCCGGCTCCCCCGGCTCCGTCCCGCCGCCGGGCGGCGGCCCGGTGTCATCCAGCGCGGCCACGATTTGCGCCAGCGCGCGCGCCTGGCCCTCGTTCAAGGGCAGCGGCTCGGTGGGCAGGAACTGTTCCCCGGCCAACGGGTCGCGCTCGCTGATCCGCGGCGCAATTTCCACCAGGCCCTTGTCCTCGAGCCGGCGCACCGTGTCAGCCGTGGCCCCGGTCAGGCGCAGCAACTCCTGCAACGGCAGCCCCTGGCGCTCTTCGATCAGATGCCAGAGCTCAAGCTGGCGTCGGGTCAGCTTGGGCAACGGTCCATCGGCCGGCAGCGGGCGCACAAACAGCCGCTCGCGCCAGCCGGCCTGCTCGCGTCGCACCGCCTCCGGCAACACGGTTTTCAAAACCACTTCCAGCGGGCACACGTAGTAAGCGGCCAGCCAGCGGGCCAGGGCGAGCAGTCCGGGGGTGAGCAGACTGCGCTGGCCAAGCACTTGGAGGATCGGCTTGAGGCGGCGGCCCTCGGCGGCTGGGACAGCCTCGAGCAGGCCGGTCACGCTGCCCAGCACCTGCCGCGAGCCGAACGGCACCTTCACCCGCGCGCCCAGCACCACCCGCCCGGTCAGCTCCGGTGGGACGGCGTAGTCGAAGTCCTTCCCGAGGGCGAAGTCGAGCGTGACCCGGGCGATCATGGGCTGGTGGCGGTGTCGCGCCGCGCGCAGATTCCGGTGAGGGGCAAGGCCCGTCAAGCAACCGACCAACCCGCCGTTCCAAGTCCCCTTACCGGGTTTCGCGGCCGGGCGGAATCCGGTTCGGGCAGGTGCCAACGCCTGTCCCGGCTGGGGGAAATTGACCGACCCAACGGACGATGGCCGAGGTGTTGTGGGCAAGGGTTGGGGTCGCCGAACCGGGGGGCTCAAGCTGCAACATGTGCGCTCCGAGCCAGTTGCCCAAGCGATTCAGAAAGCCACGGGGGGGCTGAGGGCTGTCCAAAAATCGCACCGTCCTTGACGCGAAATTTTTGGACAATTTTCTCTTGCGCCAGCCGGCGTCGTGGTCCAGCCTCATCGGCAAGGAGACTCAGGGAAAAAGGAGAGCCCGGGTCAACTGCATTGCGATGAAAAGGCCAAAGACGTTCTTCTGGTTTGCCGGGGTGGCAACTCTGGCGGGACTGCCGGTCTGGGTTTTGTTGCTCATGCTGTACTGAACCGGTCGCCGGTCTGCCCGGGTGAAGAACGGGTTGCCCGGGCCGGATGGCAGGCGCTCCGGGGAGCTTGACGTTCCGGCGGTGGAACGGGCGAAGATGCCGTCATTGATGCTGTGACGGCTCCCGCTCATGCACCGCGCGGTCGCTTGTGGTTGCTGGTGGCCCTGCTGGGGCTGGTGGTCACGGCGGCGTGGCTGGTGCGTTCACGCCTGTCCAGCCGCCCGGCTGCCGCGGGCCGTGCCGCCGGTTCCACCAACTTGTTGACGGCCTTGATGGCCCTGGAGGCGCGGGAGGCGGCCGTCGCCGAAACGGTCTGGCGGGCGGAACTTCTGGCCCAGCAGCATGGGCGGGTCTTCGAGGACTTGTGGGATGCGCTGAACCGGTCCACCAACCGGCTCGCGGCCGCCGCGGCCTTCCCGCTTGAACGGGTGGTGTTGCCCGTTTTCGCGGCCCCCGAAACCCTGCCCCACGGCATCCGTTTGTGGACCCCGGTGCCGGCTCATCCGGGACGGGAACTGCCCGCTTCCGAGTGGCGTGACTGGCTCCACGCCCGCGCCGCCGAAGGCTGGGCCTTGGAACAGCTCGAATTCCGTCACCACCGCTTCACCCCCGCCACCAACGGCCAACCCGCCCGCAGCGACTTCGGTTTCCGGGCGCATCTGACCCGGCGCGCCGGCGCAGACCCCGCCGCCGAAACCCGCGCGGCGCTCGAGGGCGACTTGCAGGTGGTTTGGTCGGCCGGGGCGGGCCAGGATTCCCCACCCCGGGTCCAGCAGGCCGATGCGCACCGGTTGCGCCTGAGTATGCGCACCGGTCCGCCGGGCTTCGTCGAGCTGTTGAACGAACCGGTCTCCCCCCCGCCGCGCTCGCATTTCATTGACCCCTTGATCCTGCATGACCTGGATGGCGATGGCCGGCCCGAGGTCATCCTCGCGTCGGCGAACCGAGTGTACCGCCGGCAGCCGGATGGCCACTACGCCGGCGAACAGCTCTGTGCCGAACCGCCCGGCGCGATTTTCACCGCTGTGCTGGCGGACTTTGATGGCGACCACACCCCGGACCTGCTCGTGGCCAAATTCGAGGGGCTCCTGCTTTTTCCCGGTCGCCCGGGGGGGCGGTTTGAATCACCCGCCCGCCCGGCGTGGGGGGCCCCGGCGCGTCTCCGCTACGGCCAGGTGCTGAGTTGCGGGGACGTGGACGGCGACGGCGACCTGGATGTGTGGCTCGGCCAGTACAAAAACCCCTACGACGGCGGGCAAATGCCCACCCCGTTTTACGACGCCAACGACGGCCACCCGTCCTACCTGTTGCTCAACGATGGCCGGGGCCGGTTCACCGACGCCACCGAAGCGGCCGGCCTGGCCGCCAAACGCTGGCGCCGCACCTACGCCGCCTCCCTGGTGGACCTGGACGGCGACGGCGACCTGGACCTGGTGGTGGTGAGCGATTTCGCCGGCGTGGACCTTTACCTCAACGACGGGCGCGGTCGTTTCACCGACGTCACCACGCGCCACCTGGCCCGGCCCCGGGCCTTCGGCATGGCCCACGCCTTTGCCGACTTCAACACTGATGGTCGCCTCGACCTGTTTGTGACGGGCATGCATTGCCCCACCGCTGCGCGCCTGGCGCATCTGGGCCTGGCGCGCCCGGAACGGCCGGACTACCTGGCCGCCATCCCGGACATGATCCGCGGCAACAAGCTGTTCCTCCAAGAGGCCGACGGCGCTTTTCGGGAGGTCGCGGCCGAAGCGGGCGTGGACCGCACGGGCTGGTCGTGGGGTTGCGCGGCGGCGGATTTTGACAACGACGGCCGGCCGGACCTGGCCATCGCCAACGGCCACGAGACGCGCCAGTCCGTGCGCGAGTACGAACCGGAGTTCTGGCTGCACGATCTTTACGCGGCCGACTCGCGGGAGAACCCGGTCGCTGCCCAGTACTTCGCCGCCAAGATCAACCGCCTCCGGGGCGGCGGCCTTTCCTACGGTGGTTGGGAGCAAAACCGCCTCTTCCTCAACCGCGGCCCGGCGGGATTTGTCGAGGTCGCGCACTTGTTGGGCGTGGCGCTGCTCGAGGACTCGCGCAACCTGGCTGCTGCGGACCTCGACGGCGATGGCCGGCCGGACCTGGTGCTCACCACCTTCGAGGCCTGGCCCGCGCCGCGCCAAACCGTGCGCATCTACCGCAACCAACTGCCGGACACCGGTCACTGGGTGGCGGTGCAACCGGAGCCCGCACTGACCGCCGCGACCATCGGTGCCCGGGTGGTGTTGGTGCGCCCGGACGGCCGCCGCGCCGTGCAGACCTGCGTGACCGGCGATTCACATCGCACCCAACACCCGGCGCTGGTGCATTTCGGCCTGGGCGCCGACCCGGCCGTGGCCGCGGTGGAGGTCCACTGGCCGGGCGGCCGGGTCAGCCGCAGAGAGCAACCGGAGGCCGATCGGGTGCACGGGATGCGGCCTTCGGAGTAACCGGCCGGCGCGCTGTGAACTGCGCCGTGGCCGGAGGCGTTGTGGTGCCGAACACCGGGGACGCGCTGAATTGGCAAACTGCCGCAAGCCGCGTCAAAGCGGCGGCGGTGCGAAAACCGGGGCGTTCAAGGTTGGCGCAACCGGAACCAAGCGGCCGCCTCGACAGGCAAGGTCCGGTAGCGACCGGGCGTCAATTCCCCGCTCCCGTCCGCGGGGGTGTGCCAGCCCGGTTCGGGCCGTGCGGGCAGGTATTGCTCCAGCGTCCAGTCGAGGCTTTCCGCGGTCCAGAACACCTCGAGGGCGTTATCGGCTCGCTGGATTTCGAGGCGGGGACGGGCTTCCTGACGCGGTGTCCAGGGCAGGGCCACGGCCACAACCTGGCCGCGGGCGTTGCGGGCGTACAACACCCCCTTGGAGAACGAGGGCGGCGTCCAGGCACGGCCTTCGGGCAAAATCTGCGCCCGGGCCAACTCACGATATCCGGCGGGGTCCGGCCGGACCAGAATCAGGCGGCCCTTGCCCTCGAGCAACAACAGGTGCCCGCCGGCGGCGATGACCGATCCGGGGGGCACGTTGTCCTGTCGCCAGCGGATGTCGCCCGTGAGCAGGTTGGCGCACACAAAGGCGCCGGACCGCTCCGCGTCGCCGACGTAGGTGTAGAGGTGGTGTTCCCAGACCACGCCCGGACTGAGGTGAGTGGACAGCCCCGGACTTTGCCAACGGGTCACCGGTCCATTGGCCTCGAATTGCAGCAACTCCGCGGTGCGTTTGTAGCCGCTGAGCAGGAGGCCGCCGGCCACGGGCAACGGGTCGGGGCAATTCATGTCGTACTGGGTGAACCAGCGTTTGCTCCAGAGCAGGCGGCCGTCGGCTTGCGCCACGCCCACGGCCTCGCGATGGGCCAGCAGCGCCAACGCGGGTGTGCCGCGGTGGTCGTAGGGCACACAAGCCGAGTAGCCGTTGAGGCCGTTCGTGCTGGCCCACAGCAGGGCGCCGTCCCGCTTGTCCAGGGCCAGACCGCTCCGGCCGGCATTTACGAACAACCGATCCCCCAACACCAGGGGCGCGCTGGCCAACCCCCAATAGGGCAGTGCAATTCCCGCGTCGTTGGTCAGGTGCCGGGACCAGAGCACCCGCCCGGTGGCCGCCTCGAAGCAAAACAGGTCGCCCCACTTGCTCAACGTGTAGAGCCGGTCGCCCTCCAGGGTGGGCATGGCGCCCGGCCCGCCTTCATACAAATTCGGGTCCAAACGGGCCGGGTAGCGGAACTGCCACACCGGCTGCCCGCTGGCGGCGTCCAGGGCCGTGACCACGTCCCAGTCGTTGGAGTTGCCGAGGGTGAATACCCGCCCTCCGCCCACAGCCAGCCCGGAAAACCCGGTGTGCACCTCGGCACGCCAGAGCACCCGGGGGCCTTCCTCCGCGGGCCAGGCTGACAAGGTACCAGGCTCGGGTGAGATGCCGTTGCCCGCGGGGCCGCGCCATTTGGGCCAATCCGCCCAGCCCGCCGCCAGGAGGGACAACCCCAGGGCCAGGAACAGCGACCGGAACTCCGAATTCATGGCGCTAAGCTGAACGCGCTTCATCCCTCGTCAAGCACCCCCAGCGCCGCTCACAAGCGCGTCCCGGTCGCCCCGCGACATATGCAGGGCCACGTCCCGCGTCCAGGTCCCCCCGCGGTCCCATGGGCGACCTGCGGGCGTTTCCGATGAGACTGTGTCGAGGGGCGGTCGGACGATCGTGCGGAGTCGCCCGGGCATGCCTTGCCGCTTGCCAGGCGGCCCGGCCGGTGCGCTAGCCTTGCGCCATGCCAAGCGAGTTTGACGTGGCCAGCCTGGGTCCCTGCACCGTGCCCTCGCCGCTGGCGCGGTACCACGATCACGAGGGTCGAACGATCGAGTTCGTGGACGACCGGGAGTGCATCTTGGTGGACGACCGCCTGTGCCGCGTGAGCGACCGGTGCGACGCCGGCGGCGGATTTCCCGCGCTGGAGCTGGCCGGCCCGCGCCGCCAACTGTTTTTCGAGCCGGGCCGGGTGCGCATCGGCATCGTGACCTGCGGCGGGTTGTGTCCGGGCTTGAACAACGTCATCCGCAGCGTGGTCATGTCGGCCGAGTTTCACTACCGGGCGGAGAAGATTTTCGGCTTCCGCCACGGTTACGCGGGACTGGTGCAGTCGAACGGCTGGATCGAGCTGGATTCGGAACTGGTGTCCAACATCCACCGGCTGGGGGGCAGCATCCTGTCCTCTTCGCGCGGGCCGCAGGATCCGGCGCGGATGGTGGACCGGTTGGTGGACCTGGGGGTGAACATCCTCTTCGTGGTGGGGGGCGACGGCACGATGCGCGGGGCGCTGGCGATTGCGGGGGAAATCCGCGCCCGCGGCCTGAAGGTCGCCGTGGTGGGTATTCCCAAGACCATTGACAACGACCTGCGGTTTCTGGACCAGAGCTTCGGGTTTGAGACGGCCTTCAGCCAGGCGGTGCAGGCCATTGACGCGGCGCACGCCGAGTCCAAGGGCGCGCCCAATGGCATCGGGCTGGTCAAGCTCATGGGCCGGCACTCCGGGTTCATCGCGTGCGCGGCGGCGGTGGCCTCCGGCGAGGCGAACTTCGTGCTCATCCCCGAGGTGCCTTTCCGGCTCGAAGGGCCCAACGGCCTGCTGGCGGTGTTGCGCCGGCGCCTGGAGCGCCGCCGGCACGCGGTCATTGTCGTGGCCGAGGGCGCCGGGCAGGACCTGTTTCCCGAAGAGGCCGCCGAGCGGGATGCCTCGGGCAACGTGAAGCTGCACGACATCGGCGCGTTTCTGGCCCGGCGCATCACCGAGCACTTCCGCGCGACCGGTTTCGAGGTCAACCTCAAGTACATTGACCCCAGCTACATCATCCGCAGCGTGCCGGCCAATCCCGCGGACGCGGTCTTTTGCGCCACGCTCGGGTTGAACGCCGTGCACGCCGGCATGGCGGGCAAGACCGAGATGCTGCTGGGTCAGTGGCACAACCGGCTGGTGCACGTGCCCATCGCCGCCGCCATTGCGCAGCGCAACCGCGTGGACCCCACCGGCCCGCTGTGGTTGAGCGTGCTGGGCGTGACGGGCCAGCCGCTGAGCATGATGTGAAGCCGCGGCCGCCCAGCGCCCCCGGCAGTGATGACGCCTGGCAACTGCGCGTGCATCCGGCCCGAACCGGCCCCGATGCCCCGGTGCTGGTGTATCTGCCCGGTTTGCACGGGGACTGGACCCTGGTGGGGCCGTTTCGGGCCGCGCTGGCCGGGCGGGCGACTTTCGCGGAGATCACCTACGCGCGCACGCTCAGCGCCTCGCTCGCCGATTACGCCCAAGCCGTCATCGGCCTGTTGCGCGGGCACGGACTGGAGGGCGGCTGGTTGCTGGCCGAGTCCTTCGGTTCGCAGGTGGCCTGGGCGATGCTCGCAGAGCCGGCTTCCGGGTTCGCGGTCGAGGGCGTGATTCTGGCGGGTGGATTTGTCCGTTACAGCCCGCCGGGGCTGGTTCGTTTCGGTCAGCGGGTCCTGACCCGGATGCCGGCGGCCCGCTTGCAGCGTGGGCTGCGGCTTTACGCCCGGGCGGTCCAATTGCTCCGGCATCGCTCGAGGGCCTTTACCGCCGACCTCGAGGAATTCCTCGCCCGGCGTACCGAACCGGACAAACTGGCGGCCGCGCATCGCCTGGGACTCATTGCGGCGGCCGACTGGCGACCGCTGGTGCGGCGGTTGCGCCGGCCGGTGTTTCACCTGGCCGGTTTCTTTGATCCGATTGTGCCGCCCTGGCCGGTGCGGCGCTGGCTGCGCCGACATTGTCCGGGTTTTGGAGGTGCGCGCCTGATTGGGGCCGCCGACCACAACGTGCTCAGTTCGGCCCCGCGGCCGGCGGTGGCCCGGGTGCTCGCCTGGCTGGGCGCTCACCACATACCGTAGGTGTCGTATTTCTGCGAGGCCCGGTAGATTTTCATCTCGCGGATGCCCTTCCAGCTCACGCTGCCGTCCACCCGCCCCACGTTGCCGCCCCGGGCCCCGAGGTCCACACAGGTCTCGTTCGGGGCGTTGTCGTTGCTCTCGTAGTAGGCCTCTTCCCGGACCACCGGCCCGGAACCGGCATGGGGCGCGACCATGCGCAGGTAGGGGTGGCAAAACACATTGAGGTCGGCCACGAGCACCAGCGTGGGGTCCTCGGCGGTGCGTTGGGGCGAAACCCACGGCGCGTTGGCCGGGGCGGTGACCTGCCAGGGGGTGTTCGAGTGCCCGCCCAGGTAGTGGTAACCGATGGCGAATCCGAACCCCTCGTGCACCCGCCAGTCCCGCTTGGTCCGGAAGAACGGTGCCAGGTTTGGGCAGTCGAGCACGTCCAGCCCGCCGCTGTATTCGAGCACCAGGCGGCGGCTGTTGGTGGACAGAATGGGCGTGTGGGTGTCGTCCGGGTCCAGCGCGTCGGTCAGGCCGCTGGGCAGGCGGTCGCCGAAGTCCCCGGCATAGAGGTGCGTGGCGAGGATGAACTGGCGAACGTTGCTCTTGCAGGTGGTGCGCCGGGCACGCTCCTTGGCCGAGGCCAGGGCGGGCAGCAGCAACGCCGCCAAGATGGCGATGATGGCCATTACCACCAGCAACTCGATCAGGGTAAAAGCAGTGTTCCGGCGTGCGTTCATGGCACAAATTCAGCAAGCCCCGCGCCAGCCCCGTTTTTCCGGCAGGCTCGGCAGTTTAACCCGGCATTTCCCCGGACGCCAACGGCTCCTGGGATTCCCCCCCGGCTAATTGACTTCCTCGCTGTGCGGGGCCGCAGCAGGGGCCATCTGGATCGCTGTACGCCCACCAGACGGGTCAGAGCCACTTGGCTAAAACAACCAGGCCCCGCCCTTTGCTCAAACATGCCAACGGCATAGTTATCCTGCCGTTGACGCCACCCAGGAGTGCCGTGCCCCCAAACCCGAGGCCGGCCGGTCAGGGTGCATTTGGAGGGCATCGAAACCCTCCGGCTGTGCCAACTGACCCCGGCCCCGCCGGACAGCGAGATCCTCCAAAACTACCTGGTGTTTGCCCCGGACGCCGCCGAGTGCCTCGAAGTGGTGTCCGCCCCTGACCCCGCCGGGCCGTATCGTCCCGACCGTGGCGCGGTCGTGACCAGACGCACGGTCACGCTGCGCGCGCTGCCCGGCGAAGCCCGGTTTTACCGGGTCAGCGCACGCGCGGCGACGTTGCGCCTGGTGAACGTGCGGCGGGACGGCCCGCTGGTTCGGTTCGAGGCCGTGGCGCCCTGACCGGCCGGCTTCGTCGGTTCACAGTGGTGAGCCGCAAAAAACCACTGCGCGGAAAACCCATGCCGTTTACCCTGCGGGCATGGTTGGCAGTCACGCTAAAGCCGCAGAATGGCGTCGGGGGCGGTCTTCCCGGCCGGCCGACTTGCGCGAGCCCCGGTTGCCCAGACGCACCCTTCCGTGGCTGGCCGGCTTGGGGGCGGGATTTCTCTTCGCCCTGACCACTCCGGGCGTGGCCGCCGCAGACCCGGCCCCCCGCGCCGCCCGCTCGGTGCACCTGGGATACCCGGCTCCGGACGCCGCGGCGTTTTACCTGGAGATGGTCGTGGCTGAGTCCACCCCCGGTAGCTACTTCATGGCCTGCGGTTGGAGCACCGGCTACTTCGGCATTCAGGAACTGGGCGACGGCCGCAAAGTCGCACTTTTCTCGGTCTGGGATCCCACCAAGGGCGACGACCCCGCCGCCGTGGCGCCGGAGGACCGCGTCGAGGTCCTGCACGAAGCCCCGGGCGTGCGCATTCGGCGCTTTGGCGGCGAGGGCACCGGTGGCCAGTGTATGACGAACTTCGACTGGCAGCCGGGCCGGACCAACCGTTTCCTGGTCACCGCCACCGTGCAGGGCAACAAGACCGCCTACGCCGGCTGGCTGTGGTGGCCCGAAACCCGCCAATGGAAACACCTGGTCACCTTCCGCACCCGCACCGGCGGCCAGCCGCTGCGCGGGCTGTACTCGTTCATCGAAGACTTCCGCCGCGACGGCCGGAGCGCCCGCGAGGCGCGCCGGGCGTGGTTTTTCAACGGCTGGGTGAAGACCCCCGCCGGGCAATGGCAACCACTGACCCGCGCCCGGTTCACCGCCTCCGACGCCGAGTGGGAAGCCCGGGACACCATTGACGCGGGTGCCGCAGAGGGCCGGTTTTACCTGGCCACGGGCGGCGACACCCGCCCCAGCCGCGCGCTGCGCAGCGTCATTGAATTGCCCGCGCCATCTCCAACCGCGCCCGCCGATTTACCGGACCTTGATTCGGCCGCGTCCGCGGCGGCGCCAGTACCGACGTGGGCCGGGCTGCCCTGGCTGGACCTCGCCGGGGAGACCCACCGGCAGGTCATCGTGGACCGGGAGCCGGGCCAGTATCTCGGCCACCCCTCGACCGTGCTGCTCGAGGACGGCCGGACCATTCTCTGCGTGTACCCGAAGGGCCACGGCAAAGGGCCGATTGTCCTCAAACGCTCCCCCGACGGCGGGCTCACCTGGAGCGCGCGTCTGCCCGTACCCGACAACTGGGCCACCAGCCTGGAAACGCCCACAATCCACCGGGTCGTGGACGCCGCCGGCAAACGCCGCCTCATCGTCTGGTCCGGCCTGTACCCGGCGCGGTTGGCGGTGTCCGAGGACGACGGGCAGACCTGGACGCCGCTGCGGCCGGTGGGCAATTGGGGCGGCATCGTGGTCATGGGCTCGGTCGTGCCGCGGCACACCGGGGCGGGGCATTACCTGGCAATGTTTCATGACGACGGCCGGTTCTTCACCCGGGACGGCCGGCCCGGCAACCCGGTCGAATTCCGGCTCTATCAAACGCTCTCGAGTGACGGCGGGCTGACCTGGTCCCCACCGCGGGAAATCTGGCGCGGGACCGAGGAGCACCTGTGCGAGCCGGGCATCGTGCGCTCGCCCGACGGCCGGCAACTGGCCGCCTTGCTGCGCGAGAACAAACGCGTGCGCCACTCGCACGTCATCTTCTCCGACGACGAGGGCCGCACCTGGTCCGCCCCGCGCGAACTGCCCCTGACGCTGACCGGCGACCGCCACACCCCGAAGTACACGCCCGATGGCCGGCTGTTCGTTTCGTTCCGCGACACCGCGCCCGGCTCGCCCACGCAGGGGGACTGGGTGGCGTGGGTGGGGCGTTACGAGGACCTGGGGAGCGGCGGTGCCGGCCAATACCGCGTGCGCCTGATGGACAACCACCATGCCTGGGACTGCGCCTATCCCGGCGTCGAGGTGCTGCCCGAGGGCACGATCGTGGCCACCACCTACGGCCATTGGACGCCCGGTCAGCCGCCCTACATCGTGAGCGTCCGGCTCAAGCTGGAGGAACTCGACGTGCGGCTGCGGTAAGCCCGGCACGGGCGGTGATTGCGCCAGGGTCGGCCCCGGGGCCTGTGTTCTCGGGGGGAATTGGGGCGGGCGGTGAAACGTGCCTTGACGCATGGCCCGGGTTTTGAGACTTCCCTTCGAGCACGCTGCAGACGGGGGGAGCGCTTGGCAGGGCGGCACAGGTCGGTGGGGGGCGACCTGCGGGAAGCGACGTGCCAGATTCGACGGCACCGGCCAACGGGAAGACCAAGTTGGACACAAACGCCGTTCGGCGGTTGTGCCCGGGTTTCTGGGAAAGGGGTGCGGCTCTGGGACTCAAACAACCACCTTTTGACGACCACTTTGTCGTGCACGACGCATGAGCCACTCAACCATTGTTGTTGCTGTTGCTGATCAGCCCCGATGGCTGCTTGGCCCTCCTTCACGCCAGCTTTGGCCGGCATTCATGTCGCTGATCGGCCTGCTCTTGGCTAGCGCGACCGCACTGGCCGCGGAGGTGCGGCTGGCCTGGGATCCCAGCCCCGGTCCGGAAGTGATCGGGTATCGGTTGTACTGGGGCACGCAAAGCCGTCAGTACGCGCGCTCCGTGGACGTGGGGCTGGTGACCACCGCCACGATCAGGGAGTTGAGCGCGGGTACCACGTACTATTTTGCGGCGACCGCCTACGCCTCCCGGGGGTTGGAAAGCGATTTTTCCAACGAAGTCCAATACACCGTGCCGGTTGCCACCCCGAATCAGGCGCCCACCCTGAGCGTGCTGGCCAATCGCACGATTGGGGAGGACACCTCGACGGGGCCGATTGCCTTCACGGTGGGGGATGTGGACAACGATCCCGCGACCCTGGCGGTCAGCGCGGTGAGCAGCAATCCGACCCTGGTACCGGCGGCGGGTTTGGTGCTGGGGGGCAGCGGGGCCAACCGCACCCTGACGGTGACCCCGGCGGCGGATCGGTTTGGCAGGGCGACCATCACGGTGCGGGTTTCTGACGGGGCGCTGGTGGCGGTGCGTTCGTTTGAGTTGACGGTGACGCCGGTCAACGACCGACCGAGTCTGAGCGTGCTGGCCAATCGCACGATTGGGGAGGATACCTCGACGGGGCCGATTGCCTTCACGGTGGGGGATGTGGACAACGATCCCGCGACCCTGGCGGTCAGCGCGGTGAGCAGCAATCCGACCCTGGTGCCGGCGGCGGGTTTGGTGCTGGGGGGCAGCGGGGCCAACCGCACCCTGACGGTGACCCCGGCGGCCGGGCAATCAGGTGGGGCCCTCATTGTTGTGTACGTATCCGACGGGGCGATGACCGCCGCCCGGGCCTTTTGGCTGGAGGTGGTTCCCCGGTTGCCGTCGCCATGGCGGGCCACCGACCTGGGTTCCCCGGAGCTGGCGGGCCGGGCCGAGCACGCCAACGGGGTTTTTACTCTGATGGCGGGCGGCCGGGACCTGGGCGGTTTTTCCGACGAGGGGTTGTTTGTTTATCGCCGCTTGAGCGGCGACGGCGAAATCACGGTGCGGGTGCGGGAGTTGGAACGGCGAACGCTCAACCCCCGGGCCGGCGTGATGCTCCGGGAAGCCCTGACCGCGGAGGCCCGCATGGTGTTTCTGCACATCAGCCCGTACCAGGTGGGGCTGACATGGCGCGTGAATCCGGGCAGCTACGCCTTTAGCGCCTATGCCGGTTGGCCGCAGCCCGCCCCGAACAACTGGCTGCGCCTGAGTCGTTCCGGTTCGGCGATCACGGCCTTTTTTTCCGCCGACGGCGCGGCCTGGACCCCGGTCAGCCTGCCGGTGACGCTGAACCCGGGCACGGAGGTTTACGTGGGACTGGCGGCCAGCTCGGGTTTCTCCGGGCTGGGCAATGCGGCGGTGTTCGACCAGATTCGGGTGGTCCCTTGATTTGCCGGTGACCGCGCACCTGTGGCCGGGCGTGCGCTCCGGGTGCTTCCCAAGCCGCGGTCGCGCTTGCCGTCGGGCGGTTCCCGGGGTTTACTGCGCGGGCTTGCCCCGCGCCGGCGGGCCACGGCCACACGCATGAATCCGGAACTGCTTGCCAGAGCCAAGTCCCTCGGGTTTTCCGATCGCCAGATCGCCCACCTGACCGGGCAGACCGAGGCGGGGGTGCGCGCCCGGCGCAAACAACTCGGCCTGGTGCCCGGCTATCGGTTGGTGGACACCTGCGCCGCGGAGTTTGAGGCCTACACCCCGTACTACTACTCGAGCTACGACCGGGGCGACGACGAGGTGCGGCCTTCCGCGCACCGCAAGGTGATGATCCTGGGCGGCGGCCCCAACCGCATCGGCCAGGGCATCGAATTTGACTACTGTTGCGTGCACGCGGCCTTCGCGCTCAAGGAGGAGGGCTTCGAGACGATCATGGTCAACTCCAACCCCGAGACCGTCTCGACCGACTACGACACCAGCGACCGCCTGTACTTCGAGCCGCTGACCCTCGAGGACGTGCTCAACATCTACGAGCGGGAGCGCTGCTGGGGTGCCATTGCCCAGTTCGGCGGCCAGACCCCCTTGAACCTCGCCCTGGGCCTCCAGGCCAACGGCGTCAACATCCTGGGCACCACCCCGCAGAGCATCGAGATTGCCGAGGACCGCGAACTGTTCGCGGCCATGCTGCGCAGGCTGAACATCCCCCAGCCGCCCAACGGCATCGCCACCAACGAGGACGAAGCCCTGGCCGTGGCGCGCCAACTGGGGTACCCCGTGCTGGTGCGGCCCTCGTTCGTGCTGGGCGGCCGGGCCATGCAGATCGTTTTTTCCGATGCCGAGCTGCGCCACTACATGCGCTACGCGGTCGAGGCCTCGCCCGAACGCCCCGTGCTGGTGGACAAATTCCTCGAAGACGCCACCGAGGTGGACGTGGACTGCATCGCCGACGTCGGCCGGTTCGACGACCCGGCGCAGGGCACCATCGTCATCGGCGGCCTCCTCGAGCACATCGAGTTCGCCGGCGTGCATTCGGGCGATGCCGCGATGGTGCTGCCGCCGCACACGCTCACGCCCGCCGCCATCCAAACCATCCGCGAATACACCCACGCCATGGCCCGCGAACTGCGGGTGGTCGGCCTCATGAACGTCCAGTACGCGGTCAAGGACGCGACCGTGTATGTGCTCGAGGTCAATCCCCGCGCCTCGCGCACCGTGCCCTTTGTCAGCAAGGCCATCGGCGTGCCCCTGGCCAAGCTGGCCGCCAAGGTTATGGCCGGCAAAACCCTGGGCGAACTGGGCTTCACCCGGGAAATCTGGCCCGATTACTGGGCCGTAAAGGAATCGGTCTTCCCCTTCAACCGCTTCCCCGGTCAGGACATCCTCCTTTCCCCCGAAATGCGCTCCACCGGCGAGGTCATGGGCCTGGATGCCGACCTGGGCATCGCCTACGCCAAATCCCAGATGGCCGCCGGCAGCCCGCCGCCCCTGGAAGGCCGGGTGTTCGTGAGCGTGAGCGACGCCGACAAACCCAAGGTGGCCGAGATCGCCCGCTTGTACGTGGACCTGGGGTTCGAACTGGTGGCCACCGGCGGCACCGCCAGGGTGCTCGAGGAGGCCGGGCTGCGGGTGCGCCGCATCTTCAAACTCCAGGAGGGCCGGCCCCACGCGGTGGACCTGTTGATCAACCGCGAAATTCAACTGGTCATTAACACCCCCTCCGGCCAGGCCCCGCGCGCGGACGAGGTCAAAATCCGCACCACGGCCGTGTACACCGGCACACCCATCATGACCACCCTCAGCGGCGCGCGGGCCCTGGCTCTGGGCATCGCCGCCCTCAAACGCCAGGGCTACGGGGTCAAGACCCTCCAGGAGTACCACTGAACGTCGCCCCGGCCCCGCCCCGGACGGCGGCTGGGCCGGGCACCCGCGCGGCCCAGCCGCCGCGCCGGTCCGGTGGTCCGCTCGGAACTGCCTCCCCCCGGATTGCCGGAGTTACCGGAGAGAAACCGGCGTGGTTGCCGAGGTCTCGGCGCCGCGTCCGGCCGGGTGCCCCAAATGCCAGCCCCGCCGCTGGAGCAGGGTCAGGGCGGCGGGCAACACCACCACCGCGGCCACCAGGCAGGCCAGCGTGCCCAGGGACATCACCAAACCCAGGCTGGCGATGCCGCGGTGTTGGGCGAGCATGAGGCTGCCGAAACCGGCCACGGTGGTCAGCGCCGAGAGCAACACCGCCTTGCCCGTGCTGCGACTGAAGATGGTGGGCCGGCCCTCTTCGGCGAAGCGGTGCAGGACCTGAATGCCGTTGGTCACGCCGATGCCCACCACCAGCGGCAGGGTCATGATGTTGGCCGGATTGAAGGGCTGATTCACCCAGCCCAGACCGCCGGCCAGCCACACCATGCCCAGACCCACCGGCAGCAGGGCCAGCCCCAGCGCCAGCAGGCGGCGAAAGTGCAGCCACACCAGCCCCATCACGGCGGCCAGGGCGTACCAGGCGGCCTCGATGTAACTGTCCTTGAGCAAGGTCGTGTACTCGTAGAGTTGCACCGGCTCGCCGGTGACCTCGGGGTCCACCTGCCGCAGTTCGCGCACGAAAACTTCCTGGGGGACCCGCTCCCACACGTTCGAGCGGGGGTTGACCTGGAGCAGGTAGCGGTCCCCGGATTTGCTGATGAACCGGTGGCGCAGCGGGGCGGGGATGTCCTCCGGGCGCAGCGGGGCGGTGTCATCCTGATTCTGAATGGCGCGGAGGGTTTCGTGCAGGTCGTGCAGGAGCGCGCGCTGAAAGGCGCCCAGTTTCTGCGCGGCGGCCTCCGGATCGGCCGCGGCCAGCGCCGCGTTCAAGCGGGCCACCGCGGCGCGCACCTCGCGCAGGGTCTCGCTCAGCGCCTCCTCCCCCCCGCGTTCGGAGAGACTGGCGCCCAGCCCCAGATAGGCCTGGAGCCGGCGCAAGGTGAGCCGCAGTTCGCCCAGGTTGACCGGTTCCGGGTCCACGTCGGGGCAGCTCAACCCGGCCACTTCGGCGCGAATCTGGCGGACCAGGGCCAGGCGGTGGGTTTGGTCTTCGGTGAGGTGGTTCACCATCGAGTCCACGCCAGCCACCGAAGGCAGGGCCTCGAGCCGGCTTTGGAGCGCGCGCGCCTCCTCGAGTGACGCGGCGGTGACCACGCCGAAGATGACCGAACGGCCGGCGTGTTGAATGAGCTTGTGCTCGAACACGACCGCGGGCAGGCCGGCGGACTGGAGGTTGAGCAGGTTGTAGTCGAAGCGGACCCGGGGCAGGGCCACACCCGCCAGCACCGTGAGCAGGCCGGTCAGACCCAGCGTGAGGGCCGGCCGGTCCAGCCAGAGCCGCTCCAGGCGCGCGCGTGTCTCCGGCGGCGGGTGACGCGCGTGGTCGAGGAGGTTTTGCCGCCCGCGCAACAGCAACACCGGCAGCAGCGTCATCATGGGAATCAGGCACAGCAGCAGGCCGCCGCCGCAGATCAGGCCCATTTCCCGCACCCCCTTGAAGTCGGTGAACCCCATGGCCAGGAACGCCCCCGCGGTGGTGAGGCAGCCGGTCAGAATGCCGCGACCGGTCTGGCTCAGGGCGAGGGTGATGGCCCGGAGTTCGCTCTGGCCCAGACGCAATTCCTCCTCGTAGCGGCTGACCAGGTGGATGCCGAAGTCAATGCCCAGGCCGATGAGGATGGGCAGGAAGGTGACCGTGAGAATGTTCAGGTGACCGATGGTGGCCGTGGCGTAGGCCAGCGTGTATGCCAGGCCCACCATCAGACAGGCCACGGCCTTGATGGGGCGGCCGGTCTCCTGGTAGCCGTAGATGAAGAGCAGGGCGCACAGGCCCAGGGCCACGAGGGAGGCCAGGAGATTGTCCCGACGCGCCTGGGCCATCTCGTCCACCTCGAGCACCGGGCCGCCGGTCAGGCCGGCGTTGACGCCCGGCACTTCGGCGCGCGTTTGCTCCAGCAGCGTGCGCAGCCGCTGCACGGCCGCTTCATTGAGCCGCTCGTGGAGCGGGCGGGCGGTGACCAGGTAAATTCGGTTCGAGGCAAAGGTCAGGTACAGGGATTCCTCGGCCCGATCGCCCCCGCCGAAGAGGGCCGTGATGCCCGGCGAAGGCGGCGTGCCCGGCCGGCGCAGGGCATCGGCGGCCTGCTCGGCGATGCGGCCGAGGGCGGGCAGGGTTTCTTCCAGGACGGGGGCGGCGGCGTCCGGGTCGCGCGCCGCGCTGCGGAAGCCGGCGGTGACCGTTTGGAAGAGCGAGTTGAGGTTGGTGACGCGGGCGAAGTTGTCCAGCATCGGCCGGGCCTCCCGCAGGCGCTGGGCCATTTCCCGCAGGATGGTCTCGTTGGTGACAAACAGCAGGGCCTTCGGGCCCATCAGCTTCAGATCGCCCTTGTAAAAAATGTCCGTGAACAGGTTCGTCTCGGCCTCCAACCGCGCCCCCAGCCGCTCGACAAACTGGCGGTTCTTCTCGATGTCCTCGCTCTCGACCAGCACCACCAGCTCGTCCTGGGCGGCGAACTCGCGCCGGTAGCGGAGGTAGGCCTGGTGGTACTTCTTGTCCTCGCCCACCAGGTGGTTGCGGTTGGTGTCGAAGTCCAGCCGCCACACGGTGAACAGGATCGAGGCCAGAAACAGCAGCGCCTGCGGGTAAAAAAAGGCCCGCGGAAACCGGTACACCGCCCCGGCCAGAGCCGCCAGCGCGCGTGCCAGGCGGGAGGGACGTTCCGGGGGAGGAGCAACCGCGGGGGAGAAGGCCGAAGTGGCGGGCCGGACGCTGGTTTGCCCTGGGACGTCCATCAGGAGGTCTCGGCGGGAAACGCCGCGTTCGTGAACACTTCCTTCACGTCATCATGGTCCTCCAGCGCCTCGACCAGCTCATCCACCGCCGCCACCGTGGCGGGGTCGTTCACCGGGACCGGACTCAGGGGCAGGTAGGTCACCGCCGCGCTGGCCGGTTTGATCCCGGCCGCCTCGACGGCCCGATGGACCGCCTCGAACCGGGCCGGCTCGGTCAGGATTTCGTAACCCTCGGGCTCCGCCCGAAAATCCGCGGCACCCGCCTCGAGGGCGATTTCCATGAGCCGGTCCTCGTCCGCGGCGTCGCGGGTGACGATGATTTGCCCCTGGCGCTGGAACAGGCGGCTGACGGCGCCGACCGTGGCGATGGTGCCGCCGTGGCGGGTGAGGAGGCTGCGGACCTCGGCCGCGGTGCGGTTGCGGTTGTCGGTGCTCACCTCGATGAGCAACGCCACGCCGCCGGGGCCGAAGGCCTCGTAGATCAGGTCCTCATAGGTGCCGATTTCCCCGCCCCCGGTGCCCTTTTTGATGGCCCGCTCGATGTTGTCCGAGGGCATGTTGGCCGCGCGGCACTTGAGCAGGGCCAACCGCAGGCGCGGGTTTAGGTCGGGGTCGCCGCCGCCGAGTTTGGCGGCGATGGTGACCTCGCGGGAAAGCTTCGCGAACAGGCGCGCGCGCTTGGCGTCAATCGCGCCCTTGAAGTGCTTGACCTTTGCCCATTTGCTGTGTCCGGCCATAACGCTGGGGGAACCGCCCGCCGCCGGTGGCCGCGGGCAGTGACCGAGCATACTCGGAAACCCGGGCCGGTAAAATCCAAAGATGGAACGGCACGCGGGAGCAGTGCCTCCGGTTCCCGGCAGGGCAACCGGTCTCCCCGGACCGGGACACCGCGTGGTCCTACCGGTGCGGGGAACCGCAGTGGTGAGGCCGGTGGGTCGCCGTTTCCGGAGCCGTGCCGCCCATGCCGGTTCGGCCCGCCCGGAGCCGTCCCCAACCGACAGGCGGAGAGCCACCCCGGCTCGGACGGGTGGGCGTTTCGCCGGTCAACCCCCGGGTTTCGGGCCGGGAACAACGGTCTCGTCACGGGTGGGGAAACTGGTTTTGGGCTTGCCCCGCCGCTGCTCGCTCCCACTATTTCGGGGTGGTTCGGTGTTTCACGCACCGGGCAAGGGTTGGGGTCGTAGCTCAGTTGGTAGAGCGTCTCGTTCGCAATGAGAAGGTCAGGGGTTCGACTCCCCTCGACTCCACCAACCCATTTCCCCGTTTTCCTCTCCGGGTTCGCACAGACCGTTTTTGCCATGGTGCAATGTCTGCGATCAGCCCCGCCGGGACGTCGAGGGTTTTCCGCCGTGGGCCAACCCCACCGGACGGTGGTCGGACCGCAGCGCCTGACCGCGGTGCCTTCCAGGGCGTCTGGCTGGGAGCCGGGACTTGCCGTGGGGGTAAGTCGCCGGTAAGCTCCCGCCATGATACGGCGAATGCCGGCTTTGGCCGCAGCCATTGGAGTGGCTTCCGGTGCAGGCTGGCCGGCTGACACCCTGGTGCTCAAGGATCAGGCGGCGGTCAGCGGGCGCGTCCTGGCGGAAAAAGCCGATCAGTATGTTGTGGATGTCGGCTACACCGTTCTCCTGATCCCCAAGCGGGAAGTGGTGGAGGTGCGACGTGATGCCCCGGCGACGACCAACCCCGGCCCCACCGAACCGCAGGCACCGGAGCCCGGGACAGTGGGGGGGATCCCGGAAGCCGCCGCCGAGCCTGCCTCCCCGGCCCGGTTGTTTCGTACGGCGGGCGAGCGCACCCGGGAACGCGCGGTGCGGGAGTTGGTGGCTGAAGTGGGGGAGGCAGTGGTGCAAGTGCGCACGCCTTCCGGGTTGGGATCGGGCTTTTTCATCAGTCCGGAGGGGTACTTGATCACCAATTTTCACGTTATCGAGGGTGAAACCCAGATTTCGGTCGAGGTGTACCATCAGCGATCCGGACAATTGGAACGCCGCACCTACAAGCAGGTGCGGATCATCGCGATGAACAAGTTTCGGGACCTGGCGCTGTTGCGGGTGGAAGACCCCGGCGCGCCCGCCTTTGTGTCGGTACCGCTGGGCGACTCAGACACGCTGGCCGTGGGCGAGCGGGTGTTTGCCGTGGGCAGTCCGCTGGGGCTGGAGCGTACGGTCACCGAGGGCATCATCAGCACCAAGACCCGGGAAATGCAGGGAGATCTTTACCTGCAAACCACCGCCCAGATCAACCCGGGCAACAGCGGCGGCCCGCTGTTCAACCTGCGCGGTGAAGTGGTCGGGGTGACCAACATGAAGATCAGCTTCGGCGAAGGCCTGGGATTCGCCATCCCGGTCAAAGCCGTCCGGGATTTCCTGGTCAATCGCGACGCCTTTGCCTACGACAACAACAACCCCAGCAGCGGCTACCGGTACCTCGAACCCCCGCGCAAACTGCGACGGGCGGCCGGGGACGTGGTCCCCGCGCCCCAGTAACCTCTGTCTCGACTGCCCCCGACCCCCTTGCGCCCGGCCTCTTGCACCAAGACCTCCGAGAACCCTCCATCCCCACCTCCCGTCATGAATCGCCTCCATCGTACCGCCCCTTGGGCCCTGCTGGTGGTTGCTGCCACCGCGGTCCTTGCCGCCACCCCACCAGCCCCCAAACTGCTGCCGCCGGACACCCTGGCCCTGCTGGCCGTGCCGGACTTTGTCCAATTGCGGGCCGCCCAGAAGGCCAGCCCGGTCGCCCAACTGTGGAACGACCCCGCGCTGCGGCCGTTTCGGGAGAAGCTCACCGCCAAGCTTCAAACCGAGGTGTTCGACAAGCTGGAGCGCGAGGCGGGAATCAAGCTGGCCGACTACGCCGCGCTGTTGCAGGGGCAGTTGACCCTGGCCGTGACGCGCAACGGCTGGCAGGGCACGACGAACCCGTTGCCGGGATTGGTGATCATCCTGGACACCGGCGACCAGGCCGAGCAGCTCAAGTCCCGGCTCGCGGAACTGCGCAAAAAAATCACCGACGCGGGACCGTCCCTGAAGGCCGAGCGCATCCGCGACGTGGAGTTCACCAGCCTCCCCCTGAGTGAGGAAAATGCCCCCGGGCCGCGGCTGAGTCTGACTTTTGGTCAGGTGGGGGCGGTGCTGGTGGCGGGGACCGTGACGCGCGATCTGGACCGCGTGGTGGCGGGTCTGCAGGGCGGGGGGTTGCCGACCCTGTCCGAAGAAGGCGTCTTCAGTGAAGACTACCAGCGGCTGTTCCGCGAGGCGTACGGCTATGGCTGGATTTACTTCAGCCCGCTGGCGGAGGTCCTCGGTACCCTCGCCCGGGGTGCCAGCGCGGGAGCGAGGGACAATTCCCCGGCACCTCAACCGGACAAGCTGCTCGAAGCGCTGGGGGTGAAAGGGCTGAAGTCGCTCGCCTTTGCGCTGCGCCAGGGCCCCGAGGGCGCCTACGTGGACCTGAACCTGAACGCGCCCCGGCTGGAGCGCAAGGGCCTGCTACGGTTGCTCGCCACCGACCCAAAGGATGCCAGCATCCCGGGCTTCGTCCCGGCCGATGTTTCCGCGTTCTGGCGTTGGCGGCTGGATGGGCAGCGGTTTTGGGCCTCCCTGGAGGCCATGGTGGAGGAGATCTCCCCGGGCATGGCGGGCTTTTTCACCGCCCAACTGGACGCGGCGCTCAAGGAAAAGAACCCGGACCTCAGTTTCCAACGCAGCTTCCTGATGAACTTGGGCGATGACCTGATCGTGTACCAGAAGCCCCCGCGCAGCCCGGCTCCGGCCGACCTGCTGGCCCAGCCGTCCCTGACCCTGATCGGCTCGCCAAATCCGGCACAATTGCTGGGGGCGCTGCGTTCGGCGATCAGCCTGTTGCCCGGCCCACTGGCCACGATGGACATCAAGGAGCGGGAGTTTGTCGGGCAGCGCATTTACACGTTGACGATTCCGGACATGACCGGCGGCGGCCAGCCCACCTCGATCCACTTGGCGGCTAGTGGGGGGTACCTGGCGGTGTCGAGCGACACCGCCATCCTCGAGGAGTACCTGCGCCGCGCTGACTCGGGCGTCAAACCCCTGGCCGGGTTGCCCGGGCTGCGCGAGGCGGCGGACCGGGTGGGCGGCACCGCCAACGGCCTGTTTGGATTTCAAAACGACGCCGAGTCGCTGCGGGCCTTCTGGAACGCCCTGCGGGGAAACCAGAACCTGTTCGCAGACCTGCTGACCGGTCAGAATCCCGTACTCAAGGGGGCCCTCGGGGAAGAGGAGCAGTTTCAAAAAACCCTGTCTGAATGGCTGGACTTCTCGCTGCTACCGCCCTTTGAGCAGGTGGCCCGGTATTTTTACATCAGCGTGTTTGCCGGTGAGGTCTCGAGTGCGGGCTACCGGCTGAGGTTCTTTACCCCCACCCCGCCGGCGCTGCGATAAAAGCGGCGCAAGCGGCAGGGGCCCCCGCGCAGCGTTGCGGGCTGATGGGCCGGCCGGATCCAGCTCGCGCCGTCCAAGATGACGGAAAGCCGCGGAAGGTCTGTCACGGGATTGTAACCTGGCGGAAGGAAATTCGTAACCCGCCGGCTGAAGTTTGGGGGTGCGGCCGTGCTCCGGTCTGCAGCGGGCGGGAGTTCCGCAAGCGGTTGCCGGCGGCCCGCAAACATCATCACGCTATGCAAATGAAGTCCACGACAAGCTGGGTTCCCCGGAGATTCCTGGGCACGACACTGGTGGTCCTCGCCGCGGGCACGTGTCCCGGCGCACACGCGGCCACCATCACGGTCAAAGGCTCCGACACCATGGTGATTCTGGCCCAGAAGTGGGCCGAGGTGTACATGAGTCAGCATCCGGACGTGAAAATCCAGGTCACCGGGGGCGGCACCGGGACCGGATTTGCCGCGTTGCAAAACCAGCAAACCGACCTGTGCAACGCCTCGCGGAAAATCCGCCCCAAGGAGGTCGAGACCTGCATCAGGGCGTTCGGCCGCCGGCCCACTGAATACCGCGTGGCGCTGGACGGCTTGTCGGTGTACGTGCATGCGGACAATCCCATCGAGGAACTGAGCATGGAGCAACTGGAAGCCATCTTCACGGGCCGCATCACCAACTGGAAGGAGTTGGGCGGCCCGGATGCCCGCATCATCCTCTACAGTCGGGAGAACAATTCCGGCACGTATGAGTTCTTCAAGGACCACGTGCTCCAGGGCAAGGACTTCGCCGCCCAGGCTCAGACCATGCCCGGGACCGCGGCGGTGCTCCAGGCGGTGTCGCGCGAACGGTACGGCATCGGTTACGGCGGCGCGGCCTATGGGGTGGGGGCCAAGCACCTCCGCATCCGGAAGGACGCGGGCGCTCCGGCCGTCGAACCCACCGAGGAAAACGTCATCAACGGCAGCTACCCGATTTCCCGCTACTTGTACATCTACGTGAACCCCGCCCTCGACAAAGGCCCGGTGGCTGAATATCTCCGCTGGATCCGCAGCGACGCGGGTCAGGCAGTGGTCAAACAGGTCGGCTATTATCCCCTGCCACCGGAGCTGCGGACCCGTTGATTTGGGTTGCACATGGGCATCAAGCAGGTTCTATTTTTATCCGATCCGCAGTTCCTCCTGCGATCAAACCCGAACGGGCGGGCGGCCGCCGGCTGCGCCACGGTTGTCCCGCCCGTTCCCGTTGCCGATCGTTCCGACGCCCGGTAACCCCGGGTGAACGCCGCCCCGCCCATGCCCCCGCCCGCCCACGGCACGCCCCGTGTCCCGGATTGGACCAGCCTGGCCCGTGGCCGGCGGGTTCGGCCGCTGGAATGGTTGGCGGAACGGGTTCTCATGGCGCTGGCCTTCACCGCCCTCGTGGTCATCTGCCTGATCTTCCTCTTTGTCGGCCGCGAAGCCTGGCCCATTTTTGCCGGCCGGGTGGACAGTTCGCTGGCCCGGGAGCTCCAGGACGTAATCCCACCCGAAGACCTCGACAAGACCCCGCCCGAGCGCCTGCGGCTGTACCTGGGGCTGACCCGTGAGCAGTTTGCGGCGATGGACCGGGACACGCTGCGTGAGCTGATGGAGGTGCGCATCGAGGCCCGTGAACAGATTCCCGATGACAAGGATGCCCTGCTCAACACGGTGCGCTGGCGCTACCTGATCGGCCCCCATCAATGGACCGGTTACGACCGGCCCGTGTACATCTGGCAGCCGGTTTCGGCCATCCACAAATACAACCTGGTGCCGCTGGTGGTGGGAAGCCTCAAGGCCACGTTGGTGGCGCTGGCCTTTGCCGTGCCGCTGGCGCTGGCGGCGGCGATTTACGTCTCCCAACTGGCCAATCCGCGGGCACGCGAGTGGCTCAAGCCCGGCATCGAACTGCTGGCCGGGATTCCCTCGGTGGTGCTGGGTTTCTTTGCGTTGATCGTCCTGGCCACGTTGATGCAGCGGCTCTTCGGCTATCCCTCACGGCTGAACGCGCTGGTGGCCGGCGTTGCGCTCGGTCTGGCGGTCATCCCGGTGGTGTTCTCCGTGGCCGAGGATGCTCTGACCAGCGTGCCCCGCAGCTACGCGGAGGCGGCCCTGGCCCTGGGGTCCACCCGCTGGCAGGCCGCCTGGCAAATTGTGTTGCCCGCCGCGCTGCCGGGGGTCTTTGCGGCCGTGGTGCTGGGCTTCGGCCGGGCCATCGGCGAGACGATGATCGTGCTCATGGCCAGTGGCAACGCGAGCATCTTGTCGTGGAATCCGCTGGACTCGGTGCGCACCCTCACCGCCACGATCGCGGCCGAGCTGGCCGAAACGGTGGTGGGGGGCCACCATTACCGGATGCTGTTTGTCATCGGCGTGTTGCTCTTCGCCGTGACCTTTCTGTCCAACCTGGCCGGTGAGTGGTTCATCCACCGCCTCAGAGCCCGCCTGGAGGGCCAGCGATGAACCCCGCCCCAACCGCCCGCTTGCGCGGTGAGTTGACCACCCGCCACCGGGAGCCGGTGTCTTTTTTCTGCACCGGCCTGACCGGCCTGGCCACGCTTCTGATCCTGGCCATGCTGGGGTTGATCCTGGCCAACATCGCCTGGCACGGCGCCGGCTCGCTCTCGCCCCGGTTCATCTTTGGCAGCGCGGACCGGGACATGTTCGATCCGGCGAAAGCCGCGGTGGGGCCGATGGTCTTTGGCACGGCCGCGCGGGTGATCCTGATGACGTTGTTCGTGATCCCCATCGGGGTGTCCACGGCGATTTACCTGACCGAGTACGCGCGCGGCACCTCCTGGTGGACGCGGGGGTTGCGCAGTGCCGTAAACAACCTGGCCGGGGTGCCTTCGATTGTCTTTGGGCTGTTCGGTCTGGGATTTTTCGTGAGCGCCGTGGGAGGCAGCCTGGATGCGTTGATCTATCCGGGCAATCCCAAGCCGGTTTGGGGCAAGCCGGCTCTGATCTGGGCCTCGTTGACTCTGGCGGTGATGACACTGCCGGTGGTCATCGTGGCCACGGAAGAAGCCCTGCGCGCCATCCCCGTGGGTTTACGGGAGGCCAGCTTGGCGCTGGGGGCCACCAAATGGCAGACCGTGGTGCGGGTCGTGCTGCCCCAGGCGCTGCCCGGCATCCTCACCGGGGGCATTCTGGCGGTCAGCCGCGCCGCAGGCGAGGTGGCCCCCATCCTGTTCACCGGCGTGGCCTACTACATGGCCAGCCTGCCCCGCTCGCTGACCGACCAATTCATGGACCTGGCCTACCACGTGTTCGTGCTTTCCACCCAGGCGCCGGACGTGGATAAAAGCCGCCCGATCCTGTACGGAACGGTGGTGGTGCTCCTGTTGCTGACCTTCGCGCTGAACGTGGTGGCCATTCTGATCCGGGCCCGCGTGCGCCGGCGCCTGCGTCAGTTGGGTTGACCCTGTCTCGATCATTTCATGGCCTCGCTCTCCCCCACCGTTCGCCTCCAGCCACCCGCCCCGACGGATGTGGTGACGGTCGCCCACCCGGAACTGATCACCCTCGATCGGCTCTCGTTGTGGTACGGTGCGGCACAGGCGCTCAAGGACATTTCCTTCGGCATCCGGGAGCGTCTGGTCACGGCGTTTATCGGACCGTCCGGCTGCGGCAAGTCCACGCTTTTGCGCTGCCTCAACCGCATGAATGAACTCATAGAGGGGGTGCGCCTGAGCGGCACGGTGCGCATCGCCGGGCAGGACATTTACGCCCCCGGGGTGGATGTCATCGAGCTGCGGCGGCGGGTGGGCATGGTCTTCCAGCGCTCAAACCCCTTTCCCAAGTCCGTTTACGAGAACATCGCCTACGCCCTGCGGCTCCAGGGGGTGCGCCGGCGTCGTGAGCTGGATGAAGTCGTCGAGAAAAGCCTCCGCGCCGCCGCGCTCTGGGACGAGGTCAAGGACCGCCTGCACGCCAGCGCGCTGGGGCTGTCCGGCGGCCAACAGCAGCGGCTGTGCATCGCCCGCGCCATCGCCGTCCAACCGGACATCCTGCTCATGGACGAACCGGCCTCGGCCCTGGACCCGATCGCCACGGCCAAGATCGAAGATCTCATCCTGGACTTGAAGCGCGACTACACCATCGTCATCGTAACCCACAACATGCAGCAGGCCGCGCGCATCTCGGACTACACCGCCTTTTTCTACCTGGGCGAGTTGATCGAGTACGACACCACCGCGCGCCTCTTCACCAACCCGGCCCGCAAACAAACCGAGGATTACGTCACCGGCCGCTTCGGCTGAGCCGCCCCGAGTCCCGCCCGGCCTTTCCACCCCCGCCTTCCATGTCCGTTTATTTCGATCAAAGTCTCGAGACGCTCAAGCAGCAGCTCATCGCCATGATGAGCAAGGCCGCCCGCGCGGTGGAGCGGGCGATGAAGGCCCTGGTCGAGCGCGACGACGACCTGGCCCGCCAGGTCATTGCCGAGGACGCCGAGTTGGACGAGCTGGAGGTGGCCATTGACGAACTGGGTGTAAACCTCCTCAGCAAGGCGCCCCTGGCCAGCGACCTGCGCCTGATCACCGTGGCCATGAAGTTCTCGCAAAACCTCGAGCGCGTCGGCGACGAGGCCACCACCATCGCCCGGCGGGCCATCGAACTGGGCCGCGAGCCCCAGCTCAAGCCGTACGTGGACCTCCCCCGCATGGCACGCCTGGCCCTGGATATGTTGCACGAAGCCCTGGATGCCTTTATCCGCCGCGATACCGCCCGGGCCCGCGAGATCGTCCTCCGGGACAAGGAAGTGGACGCCCTCAACAAGCAGCTTCACCGCGAGCTGGCCAGTTTCATGATCGAAAAGCCGGCCACCATCACCCGCTGCTTGAACCTGATGGTCATCTCGAAGGCCCTCGAACGCATCGCGGACCACGCCTCGAACCTGGCCGAGGAGGTGATTTACCTCTACGAAGGCCGCGACGTGCGCCACCAGATCAAGAAGCAGGCCACCCCCCCGCCGCCGGCCCCCGCCGACTGAGCGGGTTGCCCCGCACCCCCGGGGCGCTACCCTCCAAAGCGAACATGAAACGCGGTGTCTTCGGTCTCTGGCTCCTGCTTTCCGCCTGGATGCTCCGGGCCGGCGACTCCGCCCCTGCCCCCATGCCTGAATCGTCTCCCGCTCCCGCCCGAACCGAACACGCCACCCTGGGCGGCGGTTGCTTTTGGTGCCTTGAGGCCGTGTTTGAACTGGTGGACGGCGTGCTCGACGTCGTCAGCGGTTACGCCGGCGGCCACGTCGAGAACCCCACTTACAAACAGGTCTGCACCGGCCAGACCGGCCATGCGGAAGTGGTCCGGATCACCTACGACCCGGCCCGGGTCAGCTACGAGCGGCTGTTGGAAATCTTCTGGCAGTGCCACGACCCCACCAGCCTCAACCGCCAGGGCAACGACGTCGGCCCGCAGTACCGCTCGATCATCCTTTACCACAACGAGGCTCAAAAGGCCGCGGCTGAAAACTCCCGCGCCGCGGCGGCCCGGCACTTCTCCCGGCCGATTGTGACGGAGATCGTCCCGCTGACCCGGTTTTACCCGGCCGAGGCCTATCACCAGGATTACTTCCGCCGCAACCCCGACCAGGCCTACTGCCAGGCGGTCATCGCCCCCAAGGTGCGGAAGTTCAAAAAGGAATGGGGCCGGTAGCTCTGGCGCCGCCGTCAGGGGGGCTGACCTGGGCGCGGTCAAAGTTGCCTCAAGGAGCGGAGCTTTCCGGTGGGAGCCGGCGCAGCCCCAGCCCGCACGTCCCGAAATCCCGCCGCGGCGGGTGATGACCCGAGGTGGAAAACACCGTATCCGCCGGCCGTTCCGGGGCCCGGTCGAAGACGTACCCGCACCCCGGCTCCAACACCAGGCGCAGTGCGTAGGCATGGACGGGCACCACCGCCTGCAGGCGGACCCGATAGCCGTGCTCCGGCGCTTCCAGAGCCGCCAGCGGCAGTTCCCAATAAATCTCCAACGTGCCCGGCGGCGGCCGCGGCTTGGGCCAGAGCAATTCGAACGTCCCCCGGCCCACCGGGCGGGTGTCGAAGACTTCCCCCGCCAGTTCCACCCCCAGGAGCGTGGCTTCCGGATAGGCCAACGCCAGCACCCAGGTCGGCCGGTTCTCCGACCAGCGGGCAAACTCCAGGCGCGACCGCACGGTAATCACCGCGTTGGTCCCCAGGACCCATTCATCGCGTTGGCGCACCTCCGGACCGCCCGCCCGGTCCCGCGCGGCCTGCAGTTCCGCGCGGGTCACCGCGCCCACCGGCGGCAGCAGCAGGGCGGTGATCCCCCCAAAAGCCCCGAGCAGCGCCGCCCGCCCGCGCGCCTGCGGGCGTGGAACAGGGACGCCGAACAACGCGGCGCGCAGTTGGTCCCGCCAGCGCCGCCCCGCCGTTTGGGGCGGATTCCAGGAGCCGAGCAGCACGAACACCGGGACCAGCAGACCCGCCCCAATCAAGGGGTGAAAGAGTCCCGGGGATTGCGCCGCGCCCTCCCACAATCCCGCTCCCAGCAGATTTGCCGCCGCGTGACTGAGCGCGCACAGCCAGTAATTGCCGCTCTTGAGGTACACCACCCCGTTCAACACCCCCATCAGGAACATCTCGGGAAACCGCACAAAGCTGCCGTGGAGCAGGCCGAACCACAAAGCCGCGGCCACCACCGCCGTGCCCGGGCGCCAGACCGTGCTCAAGGCCCGCTGCAACACCGGCCGGAAAAACAGCTCCTCGGCCAGGGCCGCCGGCACGGTCAGCGCCAGCACCCACACCTCGCCGGGAGGGTGCCGGGGCAACGGCAGGTTCAAGCCCTGCCGCACGGTCACGCCCGTGATCACCACCATCCCCGCGCCCAGCGCGCCCAGCAACGCGGCGCGCGCCATGTCGGCGCCCCCGGGCATCGCGAACGCCCACCACCGGGCGCCGCCGCTCCACCATCGCTCCAGCAACAGCACCGCGGCGGCCGGGGCGGCGAAAAACAACAACTCCGACAACACAAACCCCGGCCCAAACCGCCACGTCTGCAGCAGCGCGCCCACCGTCCAGCCCCCCAGCACGCACCAGACAAACGCCCCCAGGGCCCACCAAACCAGAGGTCCGGGCGGCGGCGAGGTCCCGGGGTCATGACCGGAGTCTTGCATGGCACCCACAGCTTTTCGCGTCCCACCGCGTCCGGCAAGCAGGGAGCCGAAGCCGAACGGTCGGCGGAGGGCTTGGGCGCAGTAGGTGCCGGACGGCCGCGGATCCGGGCCGGGCTTGACTTGGTCGGGAGGCCGTCAAGGCTGGGGTGTCACGGCGCTGAAGCCGGGGAGCCGACTCGAAGCGGTGCTCGGATTGAACGGCCCGCCGGCGGCCCGCGTCACCTTCTTCCGCATGGACATGCCCGCCAAGCCGAGCCGCGCGCCGGCCGGACCGGAGCGGTCCCACCCCCGGGCGTTTACCTGCACGGGAGTGGGGCTGGGGTTGTTGTTGATCGCCCTGATCGCCCTGACGACGGGGTGTCAAACCTACACCACGCAGAGCCGCAACATGACCGGCGCCTGGGCGGCAGGCGATGCGGCCGGGGCCGCGCGCACCTTCGGCCGACGGGCCGACCAGAAGGCCAACTCAAAGGATGCGGTGATCTGGCATTTGGAAGCCGGGGCCGCGGCGCGCGCCGCCGGCGACTTTTCCGAAAGCAATCGGCACTTTGACGCCGCTGCGGCTCGGATCCGGGAGTACGAAAGTCGGCCCAAGCTGCGCCTGGGCAACGAGGCCGGGGCGATTTTTTCCAACCAGCAAAACCTGCCCTACGAGGGCCGCGCCTACGACAAGATCATGCTCCACACCTACAAGGCGCTGAACTACCTGGCGTTGGGGCAACCGGATCGGGCGCGGCCGGAGTTGATCCGCGCCTACCAACGGCAGCAGGACGCGGTGGCCGAAAACCGCCGGCGCATCGAGGAGGCGTTCGAGGCCGCCCGCAACTCAGAGCAGCGGGAGGTCATCGCCCGCACCCAGGCCGACCCCCAATTCACCCGGGCCGTCGCCGGCCTGAGCCGTGGTCTCGAGGGGTTCCGGGCCTATGCCGATTTTGTGAATCCGTTCACGGTGTACCTGGATGGCCTGTACTTCCTGCACGCCGGTGAAGGGGCCGCCGATCTGGAACGCGCGCTCAAGTCCCTGCGGCGCGTCCGGGAGGTGGCGGGCGACAATCCCGCGGTGGTTGCAGACCTGGCGCTGGCCGAAGCCCGCGCCGCCGGCCGGCCGGTCGAAACCGGCCCGCTGACCTACGTGATTTTCGAGACCGGCCGCGCTGCCAGCCGCGAGCAGGTGCGTTTGGACATCCCCATCCTCGTGGCCGATGTCGCGTACGTGGGGGCGGCTTTCCCGCAACTGGTGTTCCACGACGACCATGAACGCACCCTGCACGTCGAGGCCGGCGGCGCTCGCCAGTCCACCGCCTTGGTGGCCAGCATGGATGCCGTCGTGGCCGAGGATTTCCGCAACGAACTGCCGGCCATCATCACCAAGACGCTCATTTCCACCGCGGCCAAAGCGGCGGCCGGCTGGGCGGTGAGCGACGCCGCCCGCCGGCAGGACGAGGGGTTGGGGTTGCTGGCCCGGCTGGTGACCGCGGCCGTGCAGGCAGCGGTCAACATCGCCGACACGCGCACCTGGACCACCCTGCCCAAGGAGTTTCAGGTCGCCCGCCTGAATACCCCCCCGGAGCGGGCCGTCACCCTCACCGCGCCCGGCCAGGTCCCGCGTCGCGTGGCGCTGATTGACGGCACGGTGAATGTTGTTTATGTAAAATCAATGCGGGCCGGAGGCCCGCTGTGGATTAACCAATTTCGACTGCGATGAATCGGTTTTCTCTCCTCGCCGCGGGTCTGCTGGGAACACTGGGCACACTGGTCCCCGGCTGCAGTACCACCACCGTCAACACCACCGAACCGGCCGTGCCCAGCGCGTCGCGCGAAATGCTGGCCGACCAACGGGTGCAAACCGACGCCTCGCTCGCCCGGGCCGTGCGCGTGCGCGGGGTCAACACCGCCACGGATGCCCAGGGCTTCCTGAAGGTGCAGATCGAAATCGAAAACACCACCCGCAGCCGCAAACAGTTCACCTACCGCGTGCAATGGTTTGATGCCCGGGGCATGCTCATCCACCTGCCCACCGCCACCGCCACGCCGCGGTCGCTGGAGGGGCGCGAGGTGGCCTACATCACCACCACCGCCCCCACCCCCCAGGCGAAAGATTTCCGCATCCTCTTCCTCGAACCGGTCACAAGGTAACCCATGAACACCTCCCTCCGTGTTTTGCTGCCGGTGGCCCTGACGGCGCTGCTGCCGGCCTGCTCGGCGCCCAAGACCGCTTACGTTGAGCCGGGCAGCTCGCGCCTGGTCACCACCCTTGACCAGGTCAACATCCAGGACTTCGCGCAGGCGGCCGACACGATGGTCGCCTCGCTGATTGACAACCTCATCAACCCCGGCCAGCTCCGCTCCGGGGTGCCCGGCGAGCCGGCCCTGCTGGCCATCAGCCGCATCCAGAACAACACCGGCCAGCAGCTCGACACCGACCTGCTGGTCAAGAAAATCCGCGTGGCGTTGCTGCGGACCGGCAAGGTCTGGACCAGCACCACCATCGCCTACGGCGGCCCGGAAGACCCGCTGGCTGCCGAGGAGCAACAGTTGCTCGGCCGCTCGGCCGCGGGGGTCAACCGCCGGCCCGACTACACGCTGTCCGGCAAAATCATCGAGGACCGCACCCGCGCGGGCAACATTCGCCAGGCCGCTTACATCTTCCAGCTCTCGCTGACCAAGACGCCCGAGGGCATCGCGGTCTGGGAGGACGAAAAGACGATCGTCAAACAGGGCAGCCGCCCGGCCGTGGGATTCTGAATCCCCAACCGGGCTGCCGCCCGGAGGTTCAACCATGAAAATTCACTGGGTATGGCTCGCGCTGACCGTGCCGTGGCTGGCCGGCTGTCGCAGCCCGGAAGCGCGTGTCACCAATCCGAAAGCCCCCGGCCCCGCCGTGGGTAACGTGGTGGGCAGCGGCGTCGGGGCGGTGGCGGGCAACGTGGCCGGCGCGGTGGTGGGCGTGGGAGAAGGGGCGGCGGCCGCGGCCAGTCAACCCTTCAAGCACGACCCCACCAAGCGGGTGATTTGCCACTGGCACGAGGAAAAAACGCCGGATGGCCGGACCATCCAGGTGCCCGAATACTACCTGGTGGACGCCCACGGCCGGATCATCCGCCGTTTGGAAGAAAGCGAAGTGCGGTGAGCGCGCGCCGCGCGCGGCCAAGGCCCGGAAAGCTGAAGCCGGGGGGATTGGTTGCAGTGCGGTGTTCGCCGTCAATGCGGAAGGAACTTTCGGCGCGAGTCAGGTTGAGTGTCCCGAGCCGGCCGGTGTGGCGAAATGGCAGACGCAAGGGACTTAAAATCCCTTGGCCAGGATTGGCCGTGTGGGTTCGAGTCCCACCACCGGCACCAGCCCGGGGTCATTGACCGGGGGACCCGGTTCTTCTTCGCCCAGAATGCCAGTTGACGGAAAAAATGTCTTTGGTACCTTCGCCGCTCTTTGTTTCGGATGTTGATGAAGACCTATCTGCCCAAAGTGGATTTGAATGCCCGGCAATGGCGGGTGGTGAACGCCGACGGCATGGTGCTGGGGCGGCTGGCTGCCACGGTGGCCAACCTGCTTCGCGGCAAAGACAAGCCGATCTACACCCCGCATCTGGACACCGGCGATTTTGTCGTGGTGATCAACGCCGAGAAGGTGCGCCTGACCGGCAAGAAGGAAACCCAGAAGCGCTACATGTCCTACTCGGGCTGGAAAGGCGGGGAACGCTACCGCACCGTGGCCGAGGTCCGCGCGCGCCGTCCCGAGTGGCTGATCTGGCACGCCGTCAAGGGCATGATCCCCAAAAACCGCCTGGGCGACCGGATGCTGACCAAGCTCAAGGTCTATCGTGGCCCCAACCATCCCCACCAGGCGCAGAAACCAATCCCCACTCCCCTTTCCGCCTAAAGCTCAAGCTCCATGTCCCAGGTTGTCGAATATCTTGGTACGGGCCGGCGCAAGGAAGCCGTCGCCCGCGTGCGGCTGGCGCCGGGCACCGGTAAAATCACCATCAACGGCCGGCCCATCGAAAGCTATTTCGTGCTCGAGTCGCAACGGGTCTGGGCCACCCAGCCCCTGGTGGTCACGGAAACCGCGGACAAATTCAACGTCCGGGTCAACGTGGATGGCGGTGGACTGAGCGGCCAGGCCGGCGCTGTTCGTCTCGGCATTGCCCGGGCGCTGCTGAACTCCGACCCCAATTTGCGTCCGCGGCTCAAGGCAGAGGGCCTGCTCACTCGCGATGCCCGGATGAAGGAGCGCAAGAAATACGGGCAACCGGGCGCCCGCAAACGCTTCCAATTCAGCAAGCGCTAGGAACGGGGAACCCATTTGCCGACCGCCCGCCGCGTCTGCCCAAGACCGGCGGGTTTTTTGCCGTCCGGGGACGTCGCTTGACACCTCAAGATTTTGTGGGCAGGCTGCCGCTTGGCCACATTTAGCGGTAGTCAAGCACCCATGCGTTGCCCCAAGTGCGGTTGCCGTGAGGACAAGGTCGTGGATTCCCGCGCGTCCCGGGAAGGAGCGACCATTCGGCGCCGCCGTGAGTGCCTGGCCTGTGGCCACCGCTTCACCACCTACGAGCAGGTGGAGAACCGTCCCCTGGCCGTCATCAAGCGCGACGGCCGACGGGAGCCGTTTTCCCGGGACAAGCTCCGCAACGGCATCAGCCGCGCCTGCGACAAACGCCCGATCAGCCCGGCGGCCATTGAAGAACTGGTCGAACGCCTCAGCGGCGACCTGCACAACGAATTTGACGGCGAGGTCCCGGCCACGGTGATCGGCGAGCGGGTGATGAACGAACTGCGCGGGTTGGACCCGGTGGCCTACGTGCGCTTTGCCAGCGTGTACCGGCGGTTCGAAGAGGCCACGGATTTCCTGCAAGCGGTCAAGCATCTGGAGGTGCCGCATGATACGGCTACGTACCGACTGCCTGGTTTTTGAGACCCGCGGCGGCGGGGTGCCCTGCCCGGTCGAGGTCGTGATTGACGAGCTCCTGGGCGAGGCCGCCTCCTGGGTGGACCCCGAAATCCTGAAACAGGCCGCCGCCGGGGTGTTGCGCTACTTCCGGGACGACCTGGGACGGGAATCGGTCACGGTGGATGAATTTTCTCACGCCCTGGCCCGGGTGCTTCAGGCCTTCGGCATCCAGGTCGTCACGGAAGACACACCCGCCGGAGCGGGGCAACCCGGACCGGAAAAAAACGCCGCGCCGCTGGACCTGCGGGCGCTGGCGCGCGAGGCGGGCAGCGGTTTTGAACTGGGCTTTTTCAACCGGCTGCGCGGCGAGCTGACCATCCGGCTGGCCGCCGCGCCCCGCATCCTTCGACTGCGGGGGCTGCGCGCCTGTGTCAAAGACCTGGTCGGAGCCCGGCGCTGGTGTCCGCGCTGCCGCCGTTTGAGCGGCCAAATTCTCGCCTTCTTGGACGACTGGATGCGCGAAGCGGCGCCGGCCGGCGGTTGCGCGCTGGTGGTGAGCTGAGGGCAACCGACTCGGGAGCCGCGGGGTCGGGGTGCCCACCTCAGCCCGCGCAGCCGGCGGGAGCGGGCAAGGCCCCAATCGTTACGAGCGAGATTAAAGCTTGCCATTTGGGGTGAATTTATTTCGGCGCGTTTTGTCCTGGAAACGTATGCCTGCCATCACCCAGAAACACACCCGGCTCAAGCTGCAGTTGGTCGCCAACACCGATCAGTCCATCCACGCCGGCCTGGTCGCCGTCGAGGCCATGGCCCGGCGCTTCGACCTGTGGAACAAGCTGCGCCGGCTCTCCTG
>CALFAV010000025.1 GCA_937946835.1 uncultured Verrucomicrobiae bacterium
TGGCGTTGAGGTAAACGCCCGCACTGCTGCCGCTGTCGGCGTAGCAGTGCGCCGGCTGGCCCTGCCAGAGCGAACGATTCCGATCGAGCATGGGCAGGAGCTGGTCGCTCACGTCCTTGGGACTGCCCACATGGCTGTCGCAGAGCAACGGCCCCACCCAGAGCGTCTGCCACGAGAGCGCCAGGTGGCCCCGGTAGTTGATCGCCGCGCCCTCGGCTCGTAGCGCAGGTTTCCAACCTGCTGACTTGAGCCGCTGTGGCAGCGGCGAAAGGGATTGCCAGAGCGGAGCGATGGCAAGGCCCGAAGGGCCGAGCGAGCGGGAACGAGCGAGCCAATCGCCGACTTCCAGTCGGCAGGAGGTCGCCGCCGGACCAGCGGTCTGCGGGTTGGAAACCCGCGATCCAGCAGACTGGCAGTCTGCGCTACCGAGCTTCGCGCTCGTCCGGGGGGAAATACCCGGGCCAGTTGGGTGTCGTCAAAGAACACCTCGCGCTGGCCGGCGTGGAGCCGCCGCCGGCGGTCGGCCTGCTGCCAGACCCACGCCACGAACTCATGCAAGAGCCGCCGCAACGCCGCGACGCTTTCCTCGGACTGTTCGCGCAGCCACTGGCCGACCTGGGATTGATCGGCGAACTTGCCCACGCCGAAGAGCTCGCGCGCCAGCGGATCGTCGTTGAGCGCCTCGCTGTCCGAGAGGCAACCGCCCCCCGAGCACAGCGCATAGATCAACTGGCCGATGATCACCTCCGGCCCGTAACCCCGCCGCTTGTCCTTGCGGGGATCGAGGCAGGAGAGCCGGCGCAGCTTGTTCCACAGGTCGAAGCGCCGGGCCATGGCCTCGACGGCGACCAGGCCGGCGTGGATGGACTGATCGGTGTTGGCGACAAACTGCAGCTTGAGCCAGGTGTGTTTCTTGGTGATGGCAGGCATACGTTTCCAGGACAAAACGCGCCGAAATAAATTCACCCCAAATGGCAAGCTTTAATCTCACTCGTAACGATTGGGGGGAAAATTTTTTGTGGAGCCGACGCCGGACCCAACTGGTCCGTCCGCGCTCGCGCCTGCCTGCCGGGGGGGTACCCCCACAACCCCCGACTGCCGCCACCCCATTGGCCGGATCCTCCTCGGCCAGGATGGTTACCCGCACCGGGTTCGATCCGTTTTCCCGATTGCCCGGCAGTCCGGCTCCGGTAGGATGTTTTTGCCGAAAAGACCCCGCCCGAGCGGGGCATGGCACTGGCATGGAAGCGTGGATTCGGAAAGCCCGGGAGGCCCTGAACCGCGAGGGACCCCGCGTGGCGTTCGAGCGCTGGATGGCGACCAACGACGCCCGCATCCGTCAGCCCGAGCTGGACAACGGCCGCGAGCTGGCGACCGAGCGCACGGCCATCTACCTCGCCGCCGTGGCCGCGTGGGCCGAGCGGGAGCGGACCGCGTTCGGCTACGACCGGCCGTTCGCGGTCGTGGCCATTGGCGGCACCGGTCGGGGCGAAATGGCGCCCTGCTCGGACAACGACTTTGCGCTGCTCTTTGACGACGAGCTCGAGGGCAACGCCTTCCTCGCCCACCTGCAGCAGCAGATCCTGCAAAGCGATCGGTTCGAGCGCGAGCACGGCTTTGTCTGCAACGCCCTCCCGTTCAACCTCGAGGCGGTCCCGGACCTGGCCGGCAAGCAGCTCAATGCCTTCCTGGACATGCGCCCGGTGTACGACCCGCACGGGCTGGCGGACCTCTTCCGCGAGCGCATCCGCGCCACGTGCGACACCTTCGAGCACTTCCTGCACGTGCGCGGTTTCTGGAAGGACCACTGGGAAAAGGCGGCCGACGAATGCGAACGGCTGGACCGGTTCGACATCAAAAACGACGGCCTGCGTCTGTTCCTGGCGGGCATCTGGACCCTGGCCGGCCAGCGCTTCCAGCACAGCGCCGAGATTTACGCCGCGCTGGAGGACCCGCGCGACCTGGCGGCCTACGAGTTTCTGATGCGCGTGCGGGCGTTTGTGCACCTGCGCCAGCGCGGCCGGCACCGTCCACTGGGTGGCGGCAACCATCCCGAGGATGTGCTCCGGTTCGAGGATTTTCTGGCCTTCGGCGAACTGCTCGGGCCGGAGGCCGGCGAGCGCGAGCGCTTCGAATTCGCCAACGAGGTGCGCGCCCGGCTCCTGGCCGCCCGCCGCCGGGTGGCGCGCTTTGCCAAAAGCGTCATCCAGCGCGTGCTCAAGGCTGGCCGGCCGGTGGCGCCGGGCAGTCCCATCGTCTTCGGCCTGGGCGGGCTGTCCCACACCACGGCCCACTGCTGCCAAACCCCGCGCGAAAAAAGCCGGGCCGCGCTAAGCCTGTTGCTGGCGGCGCAGCGCTACCAGGTGCCCATTGACCCGACCGAGCTGGAGACCACCTTCCGCAACGCGGGCGACTGGCTGGAGCCGGTGCCCGAACTGGCGGCCCTGTTTTACGAGCGGCGCGGCAGCCTGGCCCGGACCTTCGCGTTTCTCTCCCAGATCGAGGGCGCCGAGGAACGGCTCTTCCCCGGCTACGCCCGCTTCGAGGCGTCCCTGGACGGCCGGGTCATGAGCGAACGCCGGCTCCTGCGCAGCGCCCTCGAGCGCGAGAAACTGGCCGCGCTGGAACGCTTCGTCGAGGAGGGCCGGCAACTGGCCGCCCGCCGCATTTCCTCCAGCCCCGACGGCCCGCTGGCGCTGGGCGACCTCCTGCGCCTGGAGGCCGCGCAGTTGGACGCCGAACACCTGGCGGCCATCCGCCTGGCGCTCAAAACCAAGCGCCTGCCCGTGCTGCCCGAGGACGAGGCCGCGCGCGCGGACGAAGCCCGACCGCTGCACGAGCGCTTTTCCAGCGGCCTGTCCGGCATCCCGCTGGCGCAGTACTACGAGCGCTACCGCACGCTGTGCGAGTTCACGCCGGAGACCCTGCGCATCGTCGAGTTCCTGCAGTTGCACCGGCGCGAGTTCAAGGAGCGGTCCGAGTCGGGCCTCAACACCGACGACAAGGTGGATGAGTTGGTGACCCTGTGCGGGGACGAGAACCTGCTGCGGGCGCTGTTGGTGTTCACCGGGGCGGACCGCGCGGCGTGGGAATCCGCCGAGCAGGACCCGGCCCGTTGGTTCAACACCCGCGAGTTGTATGACAAGGCGATGAAGCGCTTCCGGCCGGGGCTGGACGCCCGGGCTGCGCTCGGCGCGGCCGGTTTCTCCCCGTCGGAACAGGCCATCATCGCCGACTTTGGCGAGGCGTTTTTCGGCGGGGTTTACCGCCAGTACCTCGGCCGCTTTGCCTCGCACCTGCTGCGGCTGGCGGCCGCGCCGGAGACCACGCCGCCCAAGGTGGTGGTCCTGCGCGACGGCGCCTCGGTCATCGTGGGCGTGGCGGCGTGCGACTACCCCGGTCTGGCGGCCACGCTCACCGGCTCGCTCTGGAGCTGTCAGGTGGTCTTGCAGCAGGCTCACCTCTTTTCCGCCACCCACCACCACCTGGCGCTGGACTTTTTCCACGTGGCGCCGGACACCCGCGCGCTGCCGCCCGAACTGCCGCATACCCTCGAACAGGCCGTGCTCCAACACCGCCACATCCACCCCGCCGACGAGGCCGGTCTGCCCGCCCTGCGCGGGGAAAAAAACCTGAGCGCCTGGCGGGCCGGGCTGTATCGGCTGCGCTTCGAGACGGCCAGCGAGGCCGGCGGCCTGCTCTACGCGCTGACCTACAAGGTCTTTCGCCACCTGCGCGGCAACATCCACGGGTTGGAGGCGCGCTCGGTGCGCGGGCGCTCTTTTGTGACGGTGTATTTCCACCTGCCGCCGGACCTCTCGCTCGAGGCCGCGGCGGCGATCGTGCAGGAGCGCTTTTGAGCCCCAACCGCGGGCCGCATCCGCCCCCCGCCCGCGCGGCCGAGACCGCGGTCACCAGGGCTTGCGCTCGTTGAGCGCCCGGACAATCGCGCGCCGCAGGGCCAGTGCGTCCACGCTGCCCAGTTGGCGGTACACCACCTCGCCCTCGGGCGAGAGCAACACGGTGTAGGGCACGGCGCCGGCCCAGTCCGGATCGAAGGCGTTCATGAGCGCTTCGCGGTCGGTCGAGGCGAACAGGAGGTTGCGGTTCGAGGCCTGCTGTTTTTTGAGGAAGGCCAGCACCGCCGGTTCCTCGTCCGGGCGGTTGACCGAAACGCTCACGAACTCAAAGTCGCGGTGCCGGTACATGCGGTGGATGGTGACCAGGTCGCCGAATTCCGCCACGCAGGGGGCGCACCACGTGGCCCAGAAGTTGACCAGCCGGAACTTGCCCGAGCCGTTGCGGCGCAGGGCCGCCAGGGCGGCCGCGTCGGCCTTTTCGAGCGTAACCGGCTCGGCGGCCAGCTTGTCGAGGTGGGCCTTCACCGCGTCCGCCTTGCCGGCCCATTTGACCGAGCAGCCCACGACCTTGGTTTGTTGGACGGGTGGTTCCCGGCCTTCGAGCAGGGCGTCGAGCGCGTCGCGCAGGTAGTGCACCTTGACGTGTTGCGGCCGTTCCGAGTCGTCCACCGCGCCGACGTAGCGCAGCTTGCGCGCGGTGTCGAAGACGAACACGTGGGGCGTGGCCACCGGTCCGTAGGCGCGCGAGGCGGTCTCGGTGTCGCCATCGTAAAGGTAGGGGAAGTTGAAGCCGCGGTGCTCCGCGCGGAGCTTCATCTCCTCGAACGAATCGCTCAGGTCGGTCCAGCCCAGCTCGTCCAGGCGCACCGAGCGCGGGTCGTTGGGCGAGATGGCCACCAGGGCCACGCCGCGGGGCCGGTAGTCGGTGACGATCTGTTTCAGCCGCTCCTCGTAGTACTGCGCGGTGGGGCAATGGTTGCAGGTGAACACCACCACCAGGACGCGGGCGTGGGCAAAGTCCGCCAGCCGGTACTGCCGGCCGTCCACCCCGGGCAGGTCAAAGTCCGGTGCGGGCGCACCCAGGGGCAGCGTGGGCGGCTGCTCGGCGGCCCGGAGGCCCGCGGCCAGCAGCAGCGACAACAGACAGCGGCGCAACGTGGTCATGGCTCCAGCCTGCCAGACTCACCCCCCCACCGCAACCATCGGCCGGCAGGGGGTGAAGTCCGCGCCGAAGGTGTGCCCGGCGGGTTTTTGGGCGATGGCCAGGCGGAGCAGCGCGGCCAGCTCGGCCTCGGTGGCATGGCGGCGCAGGGCGGAGCGCAGGTCCACCTCGCCGTGCTGGCCCAGGCAGGGGCGGATTTTGCCGTCGGCGGTCAGGCGCACCCGGTTGCAGGTCTCGCAAAAGTGCTGAGTGGTGATCGCGCCGATGAAGCCCACCAGCGCGCCGGTGCGCTCCAACCGGTGGTACTTGGCCGGCCCGTGGCCCAGCCGGGGGTCCGGTTGGGGAACGAGCCGATCGCGGGCGTCCAGGTGCGCCATTACCTCGGTGACGGATACAAACCGGGCGGCGTCCAGCGCGTCGGCGTGGCTCACGGGCATCAGCTCGATGAACCGCACCGGCAGGCCGTGCTCGGCGCCGAACCGCACCAGCGGCCACCACTCGCTCTCGTTCAAGCCCCGGAGCAACACCACGTTCAACTTCACCCGCTCAAAGCCCGCGGCCACCGCGGCCCGGATGCCGGCCAGCACGTCGGCCACGTTGCCCCCGGTGATGCGCCGGTACCGGGCCGGATCGAGGGCGTCCAGGCTGATGTTCACCGTGCGCACGCCGGCCGCGCGCAAGGGCCGCGCCAGACCGGCCAGCCGGGTGCCGTTGGTGGACAGCCCGATGACCTCCACGCCGGGAATGGCCGCCATGCCCCGGGCCAGCTCCACCACGTCCGCCCGGACCAGCGGCTCGCCCCCGGTGAGCCGGAACTTGCGGAAACCCAGCCCCACCGCCACCCGCACCAGGGCCAGAATCTCGGCCGTGGTCAGATGGTCGGGGCGTTGCGCCCAGCCCCGATACCCCTCGGGCATGCAGTACAAACACCGCTCGTTGCACCGGTCGGTGATCGAGATGCGCAGGTAGTCAATGCGGCGGCCAAAAGGGTCCATACGGGGTTTGATTCAATGCGGGGCTTCGCCGCGCAAATGGGCCACCGCCTCGCGGAGGGCGGGGGCCAGGAGTTCGAGGCATTCGCGCACGGCGGCGGGTTTGCCCGGCAGGTTGACGATGAGCGTGTGGCCCCGCGTGCCGGCCGTGGCGCGGGAAAGAATGGCCGTCGGGACCCGGCCCCGCGAGCCGAGGCGCATCGCCTCGCCGAAGCCGGGCAGCTCGCGCTCGAGGACGGCGCGTGTGGCCTCGGGCGTCACGTCCCGCGGCCCGAGGCCCGTGCCCCCGGTGGTCACAATCAGGTCGCAGCCCGCCTGGTCGGCCAATTCGCGCAGACGGGCGGTGATGAGGGGCGCCTCGTCCGGCACCAGCACGGCCACAAACTCCGCCTCCCCGCCGAAGACCTCGCGCAGGGCCGACTCGATTTCCGGCCCGCTGCGATCGGCGTACACGCCCGCGCTGGCGCGGTCGCTGATGGTGACGCGGCCGATTTTCATCGCTTGGTTTTCTCGACCAGGTGCACGCCCTCGAGGCGCATGGCCGGGTCCACCGCCTTGCACATGTCGTAAAGGGTGAGCGCCGCCACCGTGACCCCGGTGAGCGCCTCCATTTCCACGCCGGTTTGCGCCCCGGTCTCGGCCGCGCACTCGATGTGGATGTGGTCCCGCTTCACCCGGAAATTCACCGCCACGTGGCTCAGGGGAAGCGGGTGGCAGAGCGGGATCAGGTCCGCGGTGCGCTTGGCGGCCTGAATGCCGGCGATCTGCGCCACGGTCAGCACGTCGCCCTTGGGCAGGGCGCGGCGGCGCAACGCGCGGATGGTCGCCGGCGCGCACACCAGCCGCCCCACGGCCACGGCGCGGCGGTGTTGGACCGGCTTGGCCCCCACGTTGACCATGCGGGCACCGCCGGCGGGGTCGAGATGCGAAAAATCCCGGGGGTTTTTCATGGGCCGAGGTCCGTGCGGAGAAATTCCACGCGACTGCCGCGCCCCAGTGTTCCGGCGCCAGCCGGCAGGCGCAACAACGCATTGGCCGCCGCCAGCGCGGTGAGATCGCCCGAACTGCGCCAGTGCAGCGGCATCAGCCCGACCTCGCCGCCGGCCAGTTGCCAGCGGGCGGGCCAGAAGGTCTCGCGGTCGTGGGCCTCGGCCGGCAGGTCGGCGGCGAGCGTGCCCAAGGTAAAGTCGTTCCGGGCGGCTGGCCCCGACCAGGCCTCGAGTGCGGCGCGCACGTACAGGTGCAGGCACACAAAATGCGCCAGCGGGTTGCCGGGCAGGCCGAAGGCCAGCGTGGCGCCGCGCTGCGCCACGATCAAGGGTTTGCCGGGACGGGCGGTGGTTTTGCTCACCAGGATCACGAACCCCGCCGTCTCGAGCGCGCGCCGGGTGAAGTCGTGCCGGCCCACGCTCGCCCCGCCGGAGATCAGCAGCAGGTCCGTTTCGGCCAGTGACGGGTCCTCCAGCGCGGTCGCCAGGGCCGCCGCGTCCTCGGGCAGGCGGCGCTGCACGGGGACCACGCCCCACGACGCCAGGAAGCCCCGTACCAGCGCTGAGTTCGAGTCGCGAATCTGCCCCGGAGCCGGCGCTTGCTCCGGCGGCACGATTTCGTTTCCGGTGACCAGGTGCACCGCGCGCGGCACCCGGCTGACCAGCGCTTCCGCGCAGCCCGCGGAGGCGAGCAGGCCGAGCGCTCCCGCGCCCAGCACCGTTCCGGCCTCGACCAGCACCCCGCCGGCCCGGGCATCCTCGCCGCGGAAGCGGATGTTCCGTGCCCGCTCCCGCCGCAACACCATCACCCGGTCGCCCTCCAGGCGGGTATCCTCCTGCAGGAGGACCTGCAACCCGTCGTCCGGCAGCGCGCCGCCCGTGGCGAGGCGCACCGCTTCGCCGGGATGCAACGAACGCGGCTTCCAGTCCCCGGCGCGGATTTCGTCCACGACCTGAAATTGCTCCGCGGGATCGTCCAGCCGCACCGCGAAGCCGTCCACCGCCGAGCGATCAAAGGGGGGCAGGTCTTCCGGCGCGCGGACCGGCTCGCGCAGGACACGCCCGAGGGCCCGGGGCAGGGGGACGCGTTCCGGCTCCAAGGGGCGACAAAGGGAACGGACCAACTCACGCACCTCGTCGGCGGAGGCCGGCCGGTCGGAAGTTGACCCGGCCGGAGGAACCATGCCGGCCCGGGCCGGAGCGCAGGTTTCGCCCCCTGCGGTTCCCCCGACTTTCGATGGGCGGGGTTCCGGTGCAGCAACGGCGGTCGGCGGGTTGAAAACCCGCGCTGTCGCCGTCTGGAAGTCTGCGCCCCCGGGCCGCGTGCCCGGCTGACCGGCCAAAGCCGCGGCCGCAAGCGCCCGCCGTTTCCAGATCGGCACGTCCTGCTTGAGCCGGTCCATGAAAGCGGCCAGCAGCGCCAACGCCTCGGCGCGGTGGCGGCCGGCCACGCCCACGTAAATCGCCGCTTCGCCCACCGGGATGAGGCCGACGCGGTGCACCACGCGCGCCGCCAGGCAGGGATGCTCCCGGGCCAGCTCGTCCAAGATGCGTCGCATCTCGCGCTCGGCCATCGGCGCGTAGGCCTCGTATTCGAGGGCGGCGATGGGCTGACCGTTTTCCTCGCCCCGCACCACGCCGCGGAACTCGATCCACGCCCCCGCGCCGCGCGCGGCGGCCGGCACCGGCCACGCCGCCGGGATGGGATCGCTGGTGAGCCGGACTTCGAGGTGCATGGCGCTTCAGGTTCAGCCGCCGGAGACCGGCGGAATCAGGGCCACTTCATCCGCATCGCCGAAGCGCGCGTCGGGCGGGGCGTACTCGGCGTTTTTGGCCAGCCGGACCGAGCCGCGGAACCGTGCCAATTCCGGGTGGGCGACCAGGAGTTGGCGCCAGAGGCCGTCGGCGTCGGTCTCGCCACAAGCGAGCTCCAGCTCGGCGCAGCCGGTCACATCGCGCAGGTGGGCAAAAAACAGAATGCGCATGGGTCGGGAGATTCAGGCGCGGGGGACCGGGGCGGAAGCGGGCTGACGGGCCAGCCAGGCGTGCGTGAGCCAACCCGCCGCCAGGCCGGTGAGATAACCATTGGGCAGGCCCGCCGCACAGAGCGCGGTCACCAGCGTGACCAGCCAGCCGCGGGCGTCGAGCCCCGCGCCGCTCACCCGTCGCAACAGGGCCAGGCCCTCGAAAAACAGCAGCACCCCCAGCACCGCGCGGGGGAAACCGTGAATCAACGTGTCAAAGCTCCCGCTGAAGAACAGGCCCGCCGCCAAAAACAAGCCGCCGTAAAGCAGCACCGAGACCCCCACCCGCGCCCCAAAGGCGTGGTGCCCGGCCAGGCCCCCGCTGCCGTGGCAGACGGGCACCCCGCCCAGCCAGGGGGCGAGCAGGTTCATGCCGGCGTAGGTCAGGCCCAGCTTGCGCATCGAGGGGGCGCGGTCCGGGAACAGGTCGGCCGCCAGGCGATGCGTGGCGAGCAGGGAATTGGCCAGGGAGAGCGGTAGTTGCGGCAGGGCCAGCAGGACCAGGCCCGTCCACACGTCGGCCGCCGTGGGCACGTGCCAGGTGGGCAGGGCCAATCCCACCCCCGCGCTCAGCGCGGCCCAATCCAGCTTGACCGCGGCCGCGTACGCCGTGCCCAGCCCCACCACGGCCAGCGCCGCCGGCCAGCGCCGGTTTTCCCAGAGCAGGATCACCAGCGCAAAAGCGCCCGCCGCCAGGCCCCAGCCCACCGGCCCTTCGCGGGCAATGAAGTCGCGGCCCGCCAGCAGGGCCAATTGCAGGCCCAGCCCGAACTGAATGCCGCGCACCACCGGCCCGGGGATCACCCGCGCCAGCCAGCTCAACGAACCGCTCAGCGCCAGCAGCAGGACCAGGACGCCAATGGCCAGGCCGCCACCGTAAAGCACCCCGGGACTGAGCTGCTGGGTAATGACCAGGGCGGCCATGGCCTTGAGCGGCTGCACCGGCATGGGCATTCGATAAACCAGGGCGGTGACCACCTGCAGCGCCCCAAACATGATCAGCACGCTGGCCGCATCCAGCCCCGCCGCCACAATCATCGCGGCCAGCAGCGGCAGGTCCGTGCCCAGATCGCCAAACGCCCCGGCCAGCTCGTGACGGTTGAACCGCCACGTCGCCATCGGGCGGGAAGCAGCCGTTTCCGAGAGCAGCGTCAGCGGGACGGGGTTCATTGCACTGTGACCGTGCCCATCAGCCCGGCATTTGACCCGCAAAACCAGGCGAAAGCAAGGTAACGTCTCCGCGGCGGCCGGGCCTTGACCTGCGGCAAGTTTGGCCGGCCCCGGCCCCGGCGGGGACTGTCCGGGACGGGCACGAGCGGGCTAGGGGTTCCGGGGCGGCGCCGGTAAAACCTCCCGCCAGGCGTCCCAGGCGCCAAACTCGGGGCAGCAGGCGCCACTGAGATGGTAGCAATCCGGGCAGAGGCGACGGCCGCCGCACTCCAGCACGCCGGGGCGACCGCAAATCTCACAAGGGCTGTCCGCCGGTGTCGGGCACGCACTCGGAGCCGGAAACGCGCCCGGCGGATGGTTCGATCGTGAAGAATCCGGATCCATACCACAGGTTCGCCCACGTCAGAGCCGTCGTTTTCTTCGTGGGGCCGCGCGGAAGATGAATCTGGGGACGGCGGGAGGCAAACGCGCCGGTTGGGGAACGGCTCATTCTGGGCGCATTTGGTTTTGGCATCGCCGAGCGGTCGGCCGTGCGACGCGGGTAGAACCGCGCTGCGTCGCGGCCGCTTCCAGCCGGCGAGACGTTGGACGCTCTCCCGATTCACCGCCGGCGCGCGAAACAGAGATGCATCCGTCCCCCTGCGGCCGTTAAGCTCGCGGCGTGACCACGGAAGGCGTGTTCAATCCCCTCGGGCTGCGGGTGGTGCTGCTGCTGAGCGGCATGGCCTGTCTGGTGACCGGGCTTTGGGGCGGGCTGCTGCGGGTGCCGGTGGGCGGGGTGCCGTTGCCGGTCGAACATGCCAACTGGGTGACCTTTCACGGCCCGCTGATGGTGGGCGGCTTTCTGGGCACGCTCATCAGCCTGGAACGCGCCGTGGGGCTGCGGCGGTGGTGGACGTTTCTCGCGCCGGCCCTCGCCGGGGGCAGCGGCCTGGCCGTCGCGGCGGGCGTGCTCGGCCCCGGCCCGCGCTGGACCTTGACGGCGGGCAGCGTGGTGTTCGTGCTGGTGACCCTGCGCATTTTGAAAATCCAGCCGGCGCTGTCCAATCGGGTGATGGGACTGGGAGCCGGCTGCTGGCTGGTCGGCAACGTGTTGTGGGCGCTGGACCTGGCCGTGCCGCAGGTGGTCCTGTGGTGGCTGGCGTTTCTGCTGCTGACCATTGTGGGCGAGCGCATCGAACTGACGCGCTTTCAAAAGCCCGATCCCCGGGCGCGCCCCTGGTTGTTCGGGGCGTTGGGAGTGCTGGGCGGCGGCCTGGTCCTGGGCCACGCGGCGGCCCGTTGGGGCGGCCCGCTCCTCGGTGTGGGCGCGGTCGCGCTGGCGGCCTGGCTCCTGCGGTTTGACCTGGCCTGGCGGACCGTGCGGCATCCGGGGTTGCCGCGGTTCATGGCGGTCTGCCTGCTGGGCGGCTACGGCTGGCTGCTGGCGGCCGGGTTGTTGATCGCCTGGCAATGGCCACAAACCAGCGGCATTCGGTACGACGCGGCGTTGCACGCCTTTTTCCTGGGCTTCGTGTTTGCGATGATCTTCGGGCACGCGCCGGTGATCTTTCCCAGCGTGCTGGGACTGCCGGTGCGGTTCCTGCCCACGGCCTACGTGCCGCTGGCCCTGTTACACGCCTCCCTGCTCCTGCGCCTGGGCGGCGATGCACTGAACTGGCCGACCGGCCGCTCCTGGGGCGCGGTGGGCAATACCCTGGCCATCGGCTTGTTCCTGCTCAACACCCTCGCCTCCCTCGGGCTGGCCGCGCGGGGCCGCCACCCAGACAAGTCCTCCCCGCCCGGACCGGGAGCCAACGCCGGCGGACGGGTCAGCTCGCGGACCGGGGCGGAGCCGAACCGGGGCTGAGGTCGGCGGGGGAATTCCAGTTGGCAAAGGCGCCGGCCCACTCGGGTGGCAGGTCCAACCACCGCACCAGACCGGCCTGCTCGCACCGCCGCGCGAACTCGCCCGCGGCGAACCGGCGTTGGGCCAGTTGCGCGCCGGCCAGGGCCGCGGCGCTGCGGGGATAAACGGCGACCAGCGGCTCCAAGCGGCCGGCCACCCGGGGCACCGCGCCGCGGGCGGGTTCACCGGCGGCCAAGACCGTGGCCACGACTTCGCGCGTCAGGCACGGCAGGTCCACCGCCAACACCAGGACCAGGGGTGCCCGGGCCGCTTCCAGCGCGGCCGCGATCCCGGCCAGGGGTCCGGCGTCGGACACGGGGTCGCGGAGCACCGGGCAACCGAACCCGGAGTAGTCCGCGTCGGCCCGGCCGGAGACGACCACTTCCACCGGTTTGAGCGACCGAGCCAGGGCGATTTGCCGGGCCAGCAAGGGCTGCCCGCGAAATTCGAGGAACGCCTTGTCACGCCCCATGCGCGTGGAGCGCCCACCGGCAAGAATCACGGCGCTGTAAGGTGGAGGCTCCCACCCGGCCGGGGTTTTCATGAAAGAAGCCTGCTCACGCGTCCCGCCGCAGCCAGCCATCGGAAAGAATTTTGGCCCGCAGGCCGCCCCGGCCCTTGAGCCAGGCCTCGGCGCGTGCGTCGCGAAAGGCCTGGTTCATCCAGTAACACGGCCGGCATTCCTCGGTGCCGAGAAACCGCACCCCCTGAATCTCGAACTCGACCCCGATCAGGGCGTTGAGGTCCGCCCCCTCGGTGAGGACGTTGCGGCGAGTGGCCGCGGGGTCGCGCTGGTCCGGGGGAAGACCCAGAGCCTGCCACAGGGCGGTGAGGGTTTCCCAGGCGAAGAACGTGATCTGGCCCTTGAAGTCCGGCTGGTGGTCAAAGTAACGGTCCCCCCGGATGCCGCGTCCGGCCACGCACTCGATCGCCTCCACCGCCAGGATGGGATGCTGCCCGGGCGGGCCGCCGTGGTGGCCCCGGTAGTTGTGGCCGGGCGAGATGAACAGGTGGCGGATGCGCATAAGGGCCGGCGTTAATGGCGGCCGAGCACGTCCTCGACCCACGTCCACGCCGCCATCATCCGGGGAAAACCCAGGGTGGTGGTGGCGAGCAACGCCACATGCCGGATTTGCTCGGGCGAACATCCGATTGCCCGGGCGCGACGGGTGTGGCTGTGCACCGCGCCTTCGAGGCCGGCGCCGATGGCCAGGGCCAGTTTCACCAATTCGCGGGTGGGCTCATCCAAGGGGCCGACCTGCCCGACAGTCTGCCCGAGCGTCTCGTAGGCGCGCATCACGGCGGGATATTTCTCGCCGAAGCGCCGGAAAGGCGCGGGTAACTGGCTCTTTTTCGCTGAGGCGGGTTTCATTTTCACGCGCGGCAATTTACAAAACCGGAGCGCAGCCCGCCAGTCTGCCGCATCGCGGACAACCAATCCGCAAGTGCCGGGCAAACCCCTGCGGTCCGGTCAGCCCCACGCTCCGCCGGTTGGAGGCCCGCGACAGCGCGGGTTGGCAACCGGCGCTGCGTAACGCGTTCAGGCGTGGGCTTCGCGCAGCAATCGGCCGCGTTGCGGGGGCAAGGTTCCCGCGGGCATTTTCTCCAGGCGCACGCTCGTGTCGTAGAAGCTCACGCTGCCGCCGACGGGGTCCAGCAGGCAGGTGTTCTTGAGCGCGGGATCCACCCACATCGCGGCGTTGGCGTGCAGGCCGACGGCGCGGCGCGGGTCACTTTTGATGACTTCGCCGTCAATCACCACGTCACTGGCACCAGTAGCCCAATGGCCGTAGCCGAGGGCAAAACTCACCACGCCGGGGCGAATGGTTTCGGTCAACTGCACTCGCCCAATCATCCGCTTGGTTCGGCCTTCGGCCAGCGGCCATTCGCCCTTCGGGTTGGTGGCACTGACGACTTTCACAGCGTCGCCGTCGCGCAGGCCCAGCCGGTGGGCGTCGCGCGGGTTGATCAACACGGCGTTCTCCGGCATGAGGGGGCGCAGCCAGTAGTTGCTGATGGTGCGGCTCTTGGTGGCGTTGATGACGCGGTGGGTGATCAGGTGCAGGTCGTGGCCCTGGCGAAACGCGTCCACGGGTTGGCCGTGGTAATCGGCGACGGGCACATAGGCCGCGTGGCCGAGGTAGGGTTTGCCCGTGCCGCTGTATCGGTACTTCGCGGTCTTTTCCTGGTAAAGGCACAGCAGCTTGCCGTAGGGATTGGGCAGGCGCGGGGCGGCTTTCTGCATCGCCGAGGGGTCCTGGTAACGGCCGCCGCGATTGAGCACGTGGACCACCCGGGCCCAGTGTGTCTCCCCGGCGGCGCTGCGCCAACGCTCCACGTCGAACACGGTTTTCGGCAGGTGCCGGCGTGCCCGGACGAACAGTTCCAGCTCGCGCGCATCCGCGGGAGGCACCGCCTCGGAGCCGTCGGGTTTGGTGCCGGCGGCCAGATTGGCCACACCGCGCAGGTAAAAATGATCATAGTGGGTGAGCGGCTCGCCCGGGCCGAAGGCATTCGGACCGAAGGCCGGCAGGTCGAGTTGCTCGGCCAGGGCCATGAGCAGCGCCTCAAGGCAAATGGGCATTTCCTGGCCGTACACTTTGCAGGTCTCGGGAACGGGGGCCATGACCGGTTGGCGGACCGGCTGGACGGTCAGGTTCATGTTCGGGTGGGAGCCGTGAAATTCCCAGCGCTCAAGGTAACTGAGGTCGGGAAAAATGTAGTCGGCGTACATCGAGGTACTGCCGATGAGGATGTCGCTGGCAATGAACAACGGCAGTTTGTTGACATCGCGCAGGATTTCGATGTTGGTGTGTCCGGCGGGCAAGGCGTAGGTCGGCGCGCCCATGTAGAGCAAAAGCACCTTGGTCGGGTAGGGGTAGGCGTCGCCAATGCTGGGGATGATTTCCTCGTAAACATCGCTGGCCAACGGGTACCAATTCCGTTTGGCAGGGTAGCCTTCGAACAGGGTCGTTTGTTCGTAAGCCACGCCGTGGCGGATGATGCTGATGCCAAACGTTGGGATGGCCCCGGGTGTGGCAGCTAGGTTGTAGGGGCCGCCTTTGGCGCCATCAAACGGGTAGGTCTTGAGCGCGGACATGCCGCCCTGCCAGTCGAAATTGCCAAGCAGGGCGTTGACGGTGTACCAGCCGAGCACGTTGTAAAAACCGTTGGTGTGCTGGGCCACGCCCCGGTGCAGGTCCACAGCCGCATGTTTGCCATGGTTGACCAGCTCAGCCACGACCACCTCGACATCTTCCGGCTTCAAGCCGCATTCCTGGCACCACTCGCTGAAGCTGCGGGCAAAGGCGGCTTCTTTGATGAGTTGGAGGCTGGACTTGACCCGGGTGCCGTCCGGGAGCATGGCGTCCACAAACAAGTCGCCCGTGACGGCGTTGGCGGTGTCGTTGGGATCAAAGGCCACGAACCGGTCCCCCTGCCGGACCAGCAGGAACTTCTCCTCGTATTCGACCTCGCCCTTCTCGGTGGTGGCCCTGCGTTTTTCGGCTCGGGCCAGGCCGTGGTCGGCCGCTCGCGCAAACGCGCCAGGCACGCCCTCCTTGATTTCCACCAGCCAGGCGGCGTTGGTCCAGGACGTCTCGCCCGCCGCTTTGGCGGCGGCCTTGTTGGCGGCCGCCAGGAACTTCGCGTCGTACTTTTCGTGCTCGATCATCCAGCGCAGGAACGCCATCGCCAGCGCACCGTCGGTGCCGGGTTTGATGGGCAACCACTTCCAGGCCTTGCTGGCGAGCTTCGAGAAACGCGGATCCACCACGGCAATGCGGGTCTTGCCCTGCACGATGTGGTCGGTGAGGCGTACGGCGCGATTGGGCGGGCCGTAGTTGGCCTCGAACAGGTTGGCCCCCACAAACAGGATGAAACGCGCGTTCTCGGTGTCGGCCTGCCAGTAGAATTTCTGGCCCCCGTCGAACCCGCCGGCCACGTATTGCTCGCTCATGGCCTTGCCGGTGAAGTAAAGCGAGCCCTGGCAGACAGTGGTGTGGCCATGCAGGTTCGTCGTGCCGTAGGCAGAACCGAACCGCTTAATGAACTCGTGGCGCCCTCCTTTGAGCCGGCCCCAGGCAATCGTGAACTGATTGTTACGCGGGCCGAAGTCGGGATGCTCGGGGTCAATCAAGGTGTGCAGATGCGCGGCATGCTTGTCTTTAAAGGCTTGCACGAGGGCGGCCTTCTTCGCCTTGTCCTTTTCCTTCCAGATCGCCTCGACATCGGCGGCCATGGCCTTGGAGACTTGCGGATCACGCAACGCCATGATCGAGCGCAGCCCCTCAACCTGCCGATTTTCCTCGCCGGGTACGTGAGCGAACAATTTGCCGCCCTCGACGATTTCCCTGACGGCCTGGTCAAAATCAATCGTGATCCACCTGCCTTCGCCGCGCCGGCCGGCGCGTTTGAGCACCTTGCGAATCCGGTAGGGATCGTAAGCCGTCTGCAACCCGGCCTGGCCCTTGGGGCAGATACTGCCGTCCACCCGCACGGCCTCGAACGGCGAGGCCGACTCGGGCAGATGCGGGAACAATGTCCACGGGTTGTAGGGATTGCCGTCAATCTTGGTCACGACGCCGTCCTGCAGCTTCACCTTAATCCCGCAGCCCGTGTTGCAGTTCAGGCAGGTCGTGTAGAGGCAATGCTCCGGGACGGCGAAGTCATAGGGTGCGTCGGGCCGGTTGCTGATCAGAATGCGGCCCTCGGCGGCGTGCGCCGGCGCGGTAGCACGGGCCATCAATGCACCGCCGAGCATGGCCCCGGAATGGCCGAGAAATGAACGACGCGAAAATCCGTTGTTCGGGGAATTTGAGTTGGCGTTCATAAGAAAATCCCTAGCGCGACGCTTTACTCAAGCGCGAGCACAGGCCAATGGATGCGCGTACGGCGGGTGCGCCGTACTGGAGAGCAGTTTGCGAACCAACCATATCGCCGGCTTCCTGCCGGCAAGCCATGGCGGGAGCCGAACCGCACAGCCTTACCCGCGGTCTGCGGGCTGAAAATCCTCGATACGGCCGACTGGAAGTTTGTGCCAGAAAATTGGCCGGACACCTCACCGGCGAAGGCCTTACCGAGTAACTCCTGCCGTGTTTGTTGGCGTTCATTCGCTGTTGAGAATTCCGGGTGGGGTTCAGTGCCGGACGGGAGAATTTTCCGTCTGATTCGCGGTCAACGGCAGGAAGCGATAACCGAGATAGAACAACGCGCTGCCCAGCGCTACAATAAACATGGTCACCTGCCACTCAAAGAAACTCGGCACATACCAGAAGACCAGCCGGTGATCGGAAAAGGCGTTTTGCAAGCCTTGGAGGTGCGGGTCCAGCAGACCGGGAATGACGATGTTCAGGCGTACGGTCATGAACGTGACCGCGATGAGCAGACCTGCCAATCCTACCGACCAAAGCTTGTCGCCTCGGAACGCCAGCAGATAAATCGGCACCAGACACCCCAAGCCGACATGCACGATCCAAAACACCCACCAGAAATCGCCGAATAATACTCGCATCAGCAGGTCGTATTCGTGGCCAACACCATACCACATCGGCACGGAAAACTCGGCCCATTCGAGCACCACGTCGAACAGCAGCAGACCCAGGACCGCCCGCCCGATGTAGGCCACCATTTGACGCTGCTCATCATTGCGGTGGGGATAAAACGCGGCCACCACGAAGGCCATCAGGCCGCCCCCTGAAACCAACGCGCCGGTGAGAAACAGGATGGGCATCAGCGGCGTGTGCCAGAAGGGCCGGGCCGAGAGCGTGCTAAACAATGCGCCGACCCCACCGTGAAACGCGATCGCCAGCGGCACACCCACGATGGCCAGGACCTTCAGCCAGTGATGACACCACCTTTCCTTCTCGGGCGGCAGTGGCCCCCGATGAAACGCCAGGGTTCTGCCCACCCAACCCCTGACACCCGGCTCACTTTGCCAGCGGCACAGGTCGGCGCGCATGGCCATCCACAGCTCCACAACCATGATCACGGTGTAAAGCGAGTAGAGCCAAACCATCCAGGCCATCATCGAGCCGAAGTTGGGGCTGGTGACCATCCGGTAGGCACGGAACATTTGACCAAGGTCGAACCAGATGGAGATCAGCGCCATGCACAGGGTGATGATGGCGGTGAAGAGCGCCAGCCGGCCGATTTTCTCCAGTTTTTTCACCCCGAACACGTAAATCATCGAGGACAGCAGGAACGAGCCGGCCGACAGGCCGATGAAGTAGATGTAGGCCGAAACCCACAGGCCCCAGATGATGTAACTGCCGTAATTGGCGTGCCGGTGACCCTCGATCAGCCGGCTGGCAAAACCGTGCACGCCGAGCACGGCCACAATCACCCACAAGGTCCAGAGCAAAATCCTCCAATGCTTTTTCATCGCGGTTTCCTCAGATCAAATAAACGACGTTTGGTTTGGTGCCCTTCTCTTCGAGCAATCGGATGGCGTTCGGTTTGGCCGCCAGTTCACTGACCAGACTTTCGGGATCGTTGCCGTCCCCAAAATACGTGGCTCGGCCGATGCATGAGGTGACGCATTCGGGCAACATGCCCACCTCCAACCGGTGCAAACAAAACTGGCACTTGCGGGCGTTGCCGATGGGCGACTTGTGCCCCTCCCGTTTCCAGTGTTTGCCATATTCGAAGTTGGGTTCCTGCTCGTAGGGCTGCAACGCCGGAGTTCCCTCGGTGTAAAACTCGCCGGCGTCGCGCGTGCGGGCGTTGTAGGGGCAGGCGGTAATGCAGTAGCCGCACCCGATGCACTTGTCGTAATCCACAGCCACGATGCCGTCGGGGCGCTTCCAAGTGGCCTTGACCGGACAGACCGGTGTGCATGGGGGCGCGTTGCACTGCATGCAGGGGCGCGGCGTAAAGCGCAGCGCGACATTTGGAAACCGGCCGATTTCCTCCGTCACCACCGGCCGATATACCACCCCGGGCGGCAGCTTGTTCTCCGCCACGCAGGCGATGGTGCAGGCGTGACACCCGACGCACTTGCGCGTGTCAATCACCATCATCCAGTGCCGCTGCTCGACCGGCTTGGCCATCGCGATTTCCAATTCCTTTTGCATTCGCAGCAGCGGATCGGAGTGCCGATCCACCGGAATCGTCTCCATCGGGGGCAGCTTGCGAACGGTTGCCTCGCCGGTTGGCTCGTTGGAGATTTTGGTGCGTTTGCCGTTGACGAGTGCGACCGCGCCCACCGCCGCGGCTCCGGCAAGAATAGCCGCGGCTTTGATGAACGCCGCGCGATCGAAGTCTTCAGGGCTCTCCGGCTTTACCGGCGGGGACGGGGTGTTCTCATTGGTTTTCACGGTGAGATCAAAATTTGAGATTCAGATCCGCTTGAAACTGCTGGTAGTTCTCCAAGAATGACGTGCCCCACGGGAGACCGAGGTCGCCCACGGCCCCGGTGGGCAGGGATTTGTTCTTCCGGTCGGCGTTGGCGTAGGTCACGGTGAAGCTCAGGAAATCCGTGAAGGCGTAAGAGCCCTGCACCACGAAGCCCTTCATGTTCAGACGCGAATCGAACAGATCGGAATCCACCAGATTCGGATCCAGCGCGTAGAGGTCGGACATCTGATAGAATGCCCTGACGCTCCAGCCGCCTTTCTTCTTGGCCGACCCCAGTTCCGCGCCTGCCTGCCAGGCATAAACCTCGTCGTCGAATTGCGGGGTGCCGGCCGCGCGCGCGCGGTCTTTGCCCTCCAGGTTGACCGCAAAATCGCCGAACACGCGGGCAGGAACCGAGCCGATCTTGAACTTCACTTCCGTGGGAATTCCCAGCACGAGCAGGTCATTGATGCCCGGCGTGTTGGCCAAGGTCGTGCCGACAAAAGGTCCGCGAGAACTGTCCTGGTCTGAATAAACATGAATGACCGGCGCGATTTGCGCGGACACGTCTTTGTTGAAGTGGTATCGCATGCCGACCTGGTTCACGAACAGAAAGGCATCGTTGAATCCGACCGCGCCAAAGGGGTTGCCGGGCTCGGAGTCGTCGTAAATGAACTGACCGAAGGTGGCGAAGAGATCGAACCTGCCCACCTTGCAGGTGAACGCCTCGCTCAAACCTTCGGGCGTCAGGTCATGATCCCAAACCAGACTGGTCACCTGAAACAGGTTCTCCTGACGGCCGGCCGTGGCGCTGAACCACGAGGCCGGTCCCCAGTTCAGGTAAAGCAAACCCAGGTGGATCCGGTCGGAGTCTTTTCCCCAAGGTCCGACGTCATCCCCGAAGGTCACATTACTGGAGCGGCCGCGAGGTCCGGTCTCCACGCGGATGCCCGCGCGGAAATGATCGGTAAATTCCATCCGCGCCCCGGCGCGCAGCCGATAACGCCAGCGGCTGCGCTCCAGGTGGTCGTTTCCAGCCGCATCACCGTTTTCGCCGCCCCGATACTCGTAACGCAGGCGGGCGTCGCCGTACAGTTCCACTCCCTCGATCCATTTGGCGATTTTGATTTTCGATTCGCCGGCCGCGGCCTCGGCAGCCCTGGCCGCACGCCGGGCCAGTTCAGCACGCGCCTTTTCCACGTCCTGCGCGGAGATCAGGCCTTTTTCCTGGAACAGGTTCAACAGCACCTCCGCCTCGGACGCGTTGAGGGTTGCGCCGGCCGGGGTTGCCGATTTGCCGGCTTCCGCCGCGCGGAGTCCGAGGGTCACAACCAGCCCCACGGCCAGACCAAGGGTTCGGATGCATTGGTGCGAATGTTTCATGGAGCCAAAGGCTCGCCTGGGTTGGGATGGTGTTGGATTTCCCACTGAACACACCTTTCTAAGCCGCTCCGGAGGTTCCCCTCGGGGTATGATTGGCATCGCGCGGGACGACCATCGCTGGTTCCCGGCCCATGCCGGGCCCTGCAACTCCCGACAACCGCCCCGGGGATGCGCGGCGTTCTTCTTCTTGTTGTCCAATCCCGCCATTGGTTTCGAACCAGTGTCAAACTGGTGACCGCAATTAGCAGACTGATGACCTTTAGGTCAACAAAAAAGATGAGCTTTTTATCCTTTATCCACCATGCGGTCGGGTCCGGGCCGGCCGTGGCCCGGTGACCGCACTGCGCACGCGCGAAAGGGGCAGCCCCACCACGAGAATCAACTCCCCATAAGAGGCAACCTGCGGCCTCCCCTTTGCCCGACAGTTCATACCTGCTTCAGCCCGCCCAGCGGTCAGTTCTTCGGGCCCAAGCGCCGGTCCAGGGCGGCGAAGGCCGAACCCGGCTCGGGCCGGCCGTCCCAAGCGGCCCAAAAGGAATTGAGCGGGGAGGTCTCGACGTGCTGTTTTTGCTTCACGTCGCCCTCGCTGGTCGCGCCCCGGGGCTGCCAGTCCGGCCCCAGCGCCGCGCGGGCTTGTTCGAGCAGGCGCCGGGCCGCGTCGGCGTCGCCACGCTTCCACGCCAGGTAGCCGCGCAGGAAAAAGCCGCCCACGGCCTTCGGGTTGGTGTGCGTGGCGGCGTTCAGGCGTTCCTCGGCCAGCTTCAGGTTGCCGCGCAGCAGGGCCACCTCGCCCAGTACCAACAGCGCGCCGGTCTCTTCCGGGTTGAGTTGGTGGGCGCGTTCCAAGGCCCGCTCGGCGGCGGCCAGGTCGGCGTCGTTGCGGGCGAACTGGGCGCGAATGACGCCCCACTGCTGCCAGGCGCGGTGGCTCTGGGGGTTGAGTTGCTGCAGCGCGGCCAGCGCGGCCAGCGCGCCGTCCACGTCGCCCAGGCTGGCGAGGCACAGCCCCAGGTAGTAGCGGGAGTCCTCGTGGCGGGGGTTCAACTCGATGGCTTCGCGGAAGAGGCGAATCGCCTTGGTGTTGTCGCGCTCGACCTTCATGGCGTTCATGGCCGCGCGCTGAATTTCCCAGAACCGGAGCAGGCGCTGCTTGTCGTCGGCGGGCGGCGGGGCCGGCGGCGTGACGCCGGTGGGTGACGCGGAAGCCGGCGGGTGGGAGCTGGACGTGGCGATGGGCGGTTCGGCCGAAGCGAGGCGGCGCGGAGAAGTCTCGCCCTCGGCGATTTCGTAAACGGCGTTCGCTTCCATGCCCTCGAAGACATTCGTGCCGCCGGCGTGCCAGCGCACCTCGAGCCGGTCCACGCGCGCGGCCGCACCCAGTCCCCAATGCAGCGTGTGACTGCCCTGGGAGAGGTAGCTCACGCCGGTCACGCTGCGGCGCAGCGGCACGCCGTTCACCCAGGCGGTGACGGTGGAGCCGTCGCCAAAGCCGTTGGCCACGCCGGCCGCGTTTTGCGAGCGCAGGCGCACCTTGAGCCAGCGGCCGGAGGCCAGGTCGTTGCGGAACAGCCGCACGCCCTCGTACAGGTCGGCCACGGCGAAGTCCGGGTCGCCGTCGAGGTCGTAATCGGCGCAGGCCAGGCCGCGGCTGACGTGTTTTTCGGCCAGGCCGGGGTGGAGCGGAGCCAGGTTGTGGAAGAACTCGCCGCGCTGATTCCAGAACAGGAACAGCTCCTGGGGCTGGAGTTTCTTGGGCGGCGGGCCGTCGGCCTCGAGCGTGCTGCCGTTGGCCACCAGCAGGTCCGGCCAGCCGTCGTGATCGAGGTCGGCAAATTCGCAGCCCCAGCCGACATAGGGCAGGGCGATCTGCCCCAGGCCGCGCCGGTCGGCGACATCCAAAAACAGGACCGGGCTGCGGCGCCGCGGCGGGTCGGCCCGCGCGCCGGCGGACGCCAGCGTTGCCGGCGGGGGCGCCCCGGCGGAACCCGCGGTCGGGCCGCCGCGCGGATTGTTCAGGAGGCTTTCGTAGAGCGCGTTTTCCTGGGCCACCCAGTGCGAGATGAACAGGTCGTCGTCGCCGTCCCGGTCGAAGTCGCCCACGGCCACGCCCATCGCGCTGCGGTAATCGGCGATGAGCGCCGGGTGGCTGAGGTCCTCGAAGCGGCCGCCGGTGTTGCGGAACCAGACGTTGTCGGAGACGTCGTTGGCCACGTAGAGATCGAGCCAGCCGTCCTGGTCCAGATCGTGCCAGAGCGCGCCCAGGCTGCGGCCCTCGGGGTTTTGCACCTTGAGTGCGGCGGCCACGTCCCGGAACGAACCGTCGGGTTGTTGCTGGAACAACGCGTTCAGGCCGGGCGCGTAGGAGGAGGGGTTGAGCGTGTAGGGCACCGCGGTGCCGAGCTGGTCGGAGATTTTGTCGCGGTCGGCGTCGTTGGCCACGTACTGCACGTACTGGCACACGTACAGATCCAGCCGGCGGTCGTTGTCGAAGTCGCCCCAGGCCACACCGGACCAGAAACCGGGCAGGTTTGGGAGGCGCGGGTCGCGGGTGAACCGGCCGGTGCCGCCCTCGTTGTGCAAGAGCACCAGCGCGTCGTAGCCCGCGACGGCGAGGTCGAGGAACCCGTCGCCGTCGTAGTCGCCCCACGCCGCGCCCATGCCGCGCAGACGCAGCTCGGGGAAGTCAGCCACGCGGCGGAACGTGCCGTTGCCGCGGTTCTCAAACAGCGCGCAGGGCTGGAGCTGATCTTCCGGCACGTTCAGCGCCCCGCCAGCCGACACCAGGAACAGGTCGTCATCGCCGTCGTTGTCGTAGTCGCCCCAGGCCAGGCCCGGCCCCATGTCCTCGGGCAACTGCGAGGTGCGCGCGCCGGTGAAGTTGCGGAACTCGCCCAGGCCCGCGGCGCGGGTGACGTCCGTGAAACGCGGCCGGGGCGCCTCCGGCGGCAGGCCGCGCGCCAGTTCGCTGGTGATGTCGTCCGGCCGTTCGTCCGGCCGGTAGGCGACCGGGCGGGAGCGCTGGTAAAAGACGACGCCGAGCACGAGGCCGACGACGAACGCCGCGCCCAGCAGGGCGAGGGTCCGGCGCAGGCGGCGGCGCCGCGGGCTGAGGGGAGTGGAAATCGTGGCCATGGTGAGGAACTTAAGCGAGGCAAACACTGGTTGATTGTTGCCCCTGCCGGCCGCTATTGTGTCGGGGAATGGCCAACGTGACCGTGGAAATACCGGCCGAAGCACTGGAACTGGCGGGCCTGACCGGAGCCGCTGCCGCCCGGCAACTCATCGCCCTGGAGTTGTTCCGGGAGGGGCGCGTGTCCCTGGGCCGCGCCGCTGAACTGGCCGGACTTTCGGTTGAAGCCTTCATGGAATTCGCCGCGCAGCGCGAGGTGCCGCTTCATTACACCATGTCGGACTGGCGGGAAGACTGCGAGACCACGACAAGGCTGGGCTTGTGAGGGTGGTTGCCAACGCTTCCCCGTTGATCGGCCTGGGCCGAGCCGGACAACTGGAGCTTTCGCCGCGGCTGTTTGGACGGATTCACATCGCCGGTGAAGTCCATTCTGAAGTGGTGGTGGCCGGGGCTGGCCGTGTCGCGGCGGACATCCTGCACGCGGCGACGTGGATTCAAGTGCATCCACCGGCACCCGCCCCCGAACTGGCCGGGTTGCGTCAACAGCATCCTCTGGGGCGCGGGGAATTGGCCAGCGTGTTGCTCGCCCGAAAATTGACGGCAGACCTGGTGCTGATGGATGACCGGGCGGCTAGGCGGCTGGCCCGATGGCAACAACTGAACGTGCTGGGCACCGTCGGCGTGCTCGAAGCAGCCTGCCGGCGCGGCTGGGTGGCCGACCTGCGAGACCTGTACCGGCGGCTCCTGGCCACGGGCTTTTACGTGGAACGGCGGATTTTGAATGCCAGCCTGAACTCCCTCGGCCTGGAGGGTATCTGAAGCCCGGAGGCCGCACGGCAACCGGGCCACACCATGCGCCCGGCTGTTCTGAAACCTGTTTGTCTCGAATCCGGTCATTCGACTTACTCGCGCGCCACCACGCCGCCAGGTCCCCCGGGCGCAGAGTGGCTTGCCATCGCGGGGGCATGGGGATCACGGCCGGCGGTCCTGGCTTCCGCTCGCGGCCGCACCTGCACGCGGGTTTCGGCCCGGACCAACTCCGTGACTGGTGCCGTCAGGGTGTTGGTTTCGCCCAGCAGGTAGTTGAGGAGGAACTGGTCCACCTTGCGGTACTGGAGCGCGACCGCGATACGATATTCACCGGCCGCGGTCGGGGCGGGTACGGCCGGGGTGGGGACCTCGAGGGTGTCCGCGCCGGGGGCGGGTGGCGGGGCGTCCGACTCCGCCAGCGTGCCGCTGCACGGGATGGTGAAGTTGACCGTGTCCGAGTAACCGGGGAACAGGGCGCGGCGGAAGCGCACGCCGACCATTTCCCAGAGGTTGTGCCGGTCAATGAGGTTGCCGTGCTGGTCCACCGGCTCGGCTTTGAACAGGAACGTGCCGGGCTGGAGGAAGTTTTTCTCGTCCCGCTTGCCCGAGGTCCAGACGACCTTGCCGGCGCCGTCCGTGACCGTGATGTCCAGCCAGCTCTGGATGATGTCCAGCGGGCCGGTGGGGAAGTCGTGGCCCACCTTGTTCGAGGCCAGGACCACGCGCAGCGGGATGTTTTCGCCGGGCGCCACGGTCTCGGGCGCGGACAGGGCCAGCTTCACAATGGGGCCGTGGGCCCATTTGTCAGCGATCTCCGGGATGGGCAGCTCGCCGCGCAGCCACTTCTCGGTCAGCTCGAGCTGGGTTTGCCAGCCCTCGAGCTGGTCGCGCTGGGCCCAGGGGATGATGGTGTTGGCGGCGATGAAGCGGTGGCTGCGGTGCCGGCCGTCGCGCGGGGTGCGGTTGTAGTCCAGCGCGTCGCCGGCGGCCGGGTCGCGGGATTCGACCAGCGGCATGTGGCATTCGCGGCACTCGACGGTCTTGTGCGGATCGCCCTTTTTGTTCCAGTGGCTGGCGGCCCAGTTGTCGTACTGGTTCTGGAGCTGCACCCAGCCCACGCGGTTGACCTCGGCGTCAATGAACTGCTTGTGACAGGCGGCGCAATACTCGGGCTTCTTGAAGGAACGTTTGGCGAGCTTGTTGTGCTCGGCCGGGTAGGCGCGCAGCAGGAAGTCCCGCGCCACCCGGGCCAGGCCGTTGGTCTGCCACTGCCAGAGATACTCGCGCGGCTGGGTCACGGTGTAGTTGGCGTTGCCTTTGATGTCGGTCTCGCGGATCGCGTGGCAGGCCAGGCACGAGACCCCTTCCTGGTACCCGTGCAGGCCGGTGAGGTTCTCGGCAAAGATGTTCTTGGTGCCGCTGAAGAGCGAAATGGGGTCGTGGCAACCGCCACAGTAGCGCGTGGACTCCGGCCCGTTCTGCTCGGCCATGACCCGTTGAATGCCCTGGAAGATGACGTCCATCGCCGCGTAACGGTGGGCGCTGGGCAGCCATTCCTCGAGGATTTGCTCGTGGCAGCCGGCGGTGCCGCAGGAGCGCGAGCCGGCCAGCGAGCGGGCGTCGAACGCGCCGCCGGTATCGGTCTTGGCCAGACTCGGCGCAAACGGCCGGTTCGTGCCGTACAGGAAGCTGTAGTCCTCGGGGAATTGGTTCACGTACCGGGAGCCGGAATAAACCGCCGCCAACCCCACGCAGGCCAGACTGCCCGCCACGGCCAGCCCGGTCGCCTCGGCCAGGGTGCGGCGCAGCCCCGGCACCGGCCCCAGCCGACGCTGTTTCTGCGCGGCGACCACCACGTGGGGCACCAGGCCAACCAGCATCCCCAGGGTGGAAATCAGGTGCACCTGCCGCCAGAGCGGGCCGGTCTTCACCGCGAACAGCGCCTGCACCGTGAGCACCACGCCGGACACGGACACCACGGCCAGGCCAGCCAACGCCACCCAGCCCAACACGGTGATGTGCGAGGCCGCGTACCGGGCGTAGTCGAGCAAATGCCGCGCGCAATACCACGCCACCGGCAGCAGCGTGAGCGCCCCCACCGCCGTGTGGAGCAGCACACTCCACTGCACGGCGGCGTGGAACGGCGCCAGCGTGATGGCCAGGCCCGTGAAGGTTTCAAACAGCAGCGCGGCCAGCGACAGCCGGACCAGCCAGCCGCCCCATCCGGTCAGCAACGGCGACGAGCGGGGCGGAACCGGCGGCGCCGCCGGCCGAGGTCCTGGCGGGTGATCGGTTGGACAATTGGGTTGTTCAAAGGGGGTCATGGGGCGAATCGAATTACTAATCGGCGCCGGGAACCATCTCTTTGGGGCGAACCGCTCCGTTTCCGGGGTGAGCAGGCCGGCGCCGGCGTCCAACGGCCGCAGCGGCCCCCGGCGGCCGCCGGCGGTCAGGGCCCGCCCGAAGGAAAAACGGGCGCGCTTTTGGCGCCGCCACGGCGCGTCGGCGAAGGTCGGCGGTAATTTCCCGCGCAGGGCCGGCAGCGACCGTAGAGGCCGGGGCCTTGGGTCGGCGGAGCCCCACCTCAGGTCCGAAGCACGGCCGCAACCATGCCCCAATAACCGGGAGCCGTAACCTGCCGGTGCCCCGGGGCTCTGCTCCACGCCCGCGGCGCAACAACCCGGTTTCCGTCCGCGCGGGCGGGTTACGATTCCCCTGCCCGAACCGGCTCGCCGGGCGATTCGGGAAAGGCTCGTCGGCCCGGTCGGGCACCGGAGGGCGCCGACAATCAAACGGTCGTTCGAGCGATTGCACCGCAGTAACCGCCCGCAATTTGGGCCGTCTGCAGGCCAAGGAATTTGATGCAGGTCAAGGCCCGGGCTTGAACGCCAAAAACCGAGGCCGGCCGTTGGGCCGCGCATTTCTTGCGCACCACCTCAATTCAGGGTGCGCCACCCGGACCCGCCGAGCGTCCGCCGGGGTTTGTTCGCGCCAGCGCCCGGTGCTGCATTGCCGCAGTGCGGGGGCTAAACCCCGCTCCGGCACGCCGGACATTTCACTTGGCGGCTGCAGGGGGCCGCCGCACGATCCGTCCCATGCGCCCGGCCGCGCGGTTCATTTTCCTGGTGGCGCTGATGCTGATCCCGGACGGGATCCATGGTCTGCGGGCCGCGGTTTCCTGCGACCCGATCCGCACCTTCGCCGACGGCCGGCTGCCGGCGCGCGAAATTTTCGTCTCCCCCGGGGGGAACGACACGACCGGCGACGGCACGCGGGCCAAACCCTTTCACAGCCCCGGCCGCGCGCTTCAGGGCGTCCGACCCGGCGATGCGATTCGGCTGCTGCCGGGCACTTACGCCCCCGGCACGTTCATCGCCGGAGTGGCCGGCACCGCGGAGGCGCCGATCTGGCTGGGCGGCGCCCCGGGGGAGACCCGACCGGTGATCCGCGGCGGGAGCCAGGCCCTTCACCTGTCGCGCGTGCGCTACCTGATCATCGAAAACCTCGAGATCACCGGCGCGACGGGCAACGGGTTGAACTGCGACGACGGCGGCGATTACGCCAACCCGAACGCGACGCGGCACGTGATTTTCCGCCACCTGTCCATTCACGACATCGGCACCGGCGGCAACCAGGACGGGCTGAAGCTCTCCGGGGTGAACGACTACTTCGTGCTGGATTGCGAGCTGGCGCGGATGAGCGCCGGCGGCAGTGGCCTTGATCAGGTGGGGTGCCATCACGGCCTGATCGCCCGCTGCACGTTTGCCGACATGGGGAGCAACGCGATCCAGTGCAAGGGCGGCAGCGAGGACATCGAGATTCGCTGGAACCGCTTCTTCAACGGCGGCGCGCGCGCCGTCAACCTCGGCGGGTCCACCGGCTTTCCATATTTTCGGCCGCCGCTCTCGACGAACCACCCCAACGTCGAGGCGAAAAACATCCGCGTCATCGCCAACCTGTTTCGCGGGGCGGACGTGCCGGTCGCGTGGGTCGGCGCGGTGGACTCGCTGGTGGCGAACAACACCTTTGTCGAACCGCGCCGCTGGGTTTTGCGCATCCTGCAGGAAACGGTGTCGAGCGGGGACCACCGCTTCGCCCCCTGCGGCCACAATCAGTTCGTCAACAATCTGGTGTATTTCGACCAAAGCCGGCTTCGCCCGCCGGTGAACATCGGTCCGCACACGGACGCGGCCTCGTGCCGGTTTGCCCACAACCTCTGGTTCGCCTTCGATCAGCCGGACCAATCTCGCCCGGATTTGCCCGTGCCGGAGGAGCGCGGGGTGTACGGCGCCGATCCACTCTGGCGGGACGCCGCCAACGGCGACTTCGCCGTGTCACCCAACAGCCCCGCGGTCGCCCGTGGCCGAAAGCTGCCCCCGGTGAAAGCGGATCTGCGCGAACGCTGCTACGCAGACCCGCCCACCATCGGGGCCGTTGAAGCGAATCCGCCGCCCCCGCCGCCCGCCGATGCCGATGGGGGTGACCTGCCGGACAAGCGGAAAGAGGTGCACCGGTTCAACGAGGACGATTCCGCGGACGCTCGCCTCGACGCGGATGACGACCGGCTCAGCACGCTCGGGGAATACCTGGAGGGCACGAATCCGCTCGACCCGCGTTCCGTGTTCGCCTCGAGCGCGCCGTGACCGGTCGCGGGCGATTTTCCCTTTCGATTCACAACGCGGCCCGGTCGGGTTTATCGCGTCGAACCCCCGGGATTCGCCGGCTTCGCCGCCCGGCGGGAGACGCCCGCAACGCCGGGCACCGGGAAGGAGATTGCTTTTCGCCACCCGGCTTTCGACAGCCCGGGGCCGATGTTCCGGGTGAAAGTTGAGCCGGCCCCATGGCCGCTCTTACATCCGCGTCAGACCTTCGGGGCCTGAGACCGGCTTTGCGGTTCGGAGCACGCTCCGGGCACTGCGGTGCGGTGCCGGGGGCCCGCGCCGCTCAAAGCGGCCCGGAGGTGACGAATCCGCGGGTCGTGGCCGGCCCCAGGACGGCTTCCAGCCGCGCGAGGTCCGCAGCCGGGAAGGTGCTCAGGATCGCCGCGAGCCCCAGAAACCAGGGATGCCGGGTGCGTGCCCGGATTGCCTCCGCGAACGGGGCCATCCAGGGGACGACGTGCGTGGCGAGGAAGTCGCGCTCGATCTGTCGGGCGCGGGTTTGTTTCTCGAATTCCCTCGCCACGCGGAATTCCTCCTCCAACTGCGCCAGCCTCGCGACGAAGGCCAGTTCGAGCGCGATGTGATCGGGCAGATCGTTGAAATCCGGGGCAATGTCCTGGGCCGCGAGCCGGTACCAGCGTTGCACCTCCAGGGCCGGACGGCCCATCAGGCGGCCGGTGCCGCCGCCGTTGGGCGCGGCGGGGTCCCGAAAGACCGATTCGTAGGGCGCCACCCCCTGTGCCCCGGGGACCAGGAACAGCGCCGTGAATTCCCGGGAGGCCTCCCGGGCGCGTTCGGCCAGGGGCGCCTCCGCCGCGGCAAACTGGTGGAGCCGGGCCACGCCCTCCTCGCCCAAAAATTCAGCCCACTCCGCGACGTCGGCCGGATCGGCCCAGGACAAAATCAAATCGGCCGCCGGGGGCCGGTGGAACGCGGTACTCAGAAAGGCGTACGCCGCGGCCCGGACCGGGGCCAGTTCGGTGAGCGCGTCCGCTCGAGGTTCGCCCGGCAGGGTCATCGCTCCCTCAACCGGGCAGGATGAAGCGGATGTTGGGGCGGGTCTGCGCCGGATCGTTGAAGCCCTCCGGGACCGGGCCGGCGGGGCCGTCGAGCCGGCGCACAAATTGCAGGGCACCGGTCAGGCAGGTCTCCACACAGGCCGGTTGCAGCCCGGCATCCAACCGGTGGACACACATCGTGCACTTGCTGACTTTCGAGGTGAGCGTGTCCATGCGCGGCGCCCCGTACGGGCAGGCGAACATGCAGTAACGGCAGCCGATGCAGCGGGCCTGGTCAATGAGCACCACACCGTTGGAGCGCTTGGTAATCGCCCCCACCGGACAGGCCTTGAGGCAGGCGGGCTCGAGGCAGTGATTGCAGGCCATCGAGATGAACTCGCGGACCGGGTGGGGGTAGGTCCCGCGCTCGCGCATGATGACCTGACGCCAGTCGGTGCGCAGGGGGGTGCGGTTTTCCGCCTTGCAGGCGGTGTAGCAGGCGTGGCAGCCGATGCACCGGGTGAGGTCAACGATCCAGCCGACGGAGCTCATAAGGCTTGAGGGGCGGAGGGTTAAAGGCGCTCGACCTGAACGCGGGTGTCGTAAAACGAGGAACTGCCCCCCACCACGTCCTGCAGGGTGACGTTGGGCAGTGCCGGATCGGCGCGCATGACCAGGTTGGCATTGAGGCCGGCGGCGCGCGCGGCGTCATAGGGCAGCGGTTTACCGTTCACCCGCACGGGGCGGGAGGACATTTCCCAGTGGCCGAAATGGTGGGAGACGGCGATCACCCCGGGGGCCAGCGTCGGGGTCACCCGGACCCGGCCAATGACGCCTTCCGGATGCGAGGCGGAGACGATCCGGCACCGGTCGCCGGTGCGGAGCTGGCGCGCGGCCGCATCGGCCGGATGCATCTCCACAAAATTCTCCGGCTGCACCGAGACCAGCCAGGGATAGCGGATGGTGTGCATCTGGGAATGCCAGGACATCTTGTAGGTGATCAGGTGGAGGGGGAAGGCATCGTCCAGCTCGGCCACGGGCCGGCCAAGCAGGTCGCAGATGGGTTCGTAGCGGGGCAGCCCATCGAACCATTCCCCGGTCATGGGATGCCGCTTGGTGGCCAGCTTTTCCGAGAAGAAATAAATCCGGCCGTTGAAACGATGGCGCAGCCGCTCCCCCTCGTAGGCGGCCGTGGAATCCTCGAAGCGCCCGCCCCGGGTCAAAACGGCGTCCAGCCCGGGGCCGTTGTTTTGCACCGCCATGTTGGTGATGTGTTGGCGCCAGTAATCCCAGGCATTGCGCCAAGGGGGCTTGGGCACACTCGGATCCAGCGCGTGCATGGCATTGCCCAGACCGATGAGGATGTCCTCGAGGGTTTTGGCCTGGGGCAGGACGCCCCCGTAATCCCCCGTAACCGGGTCCACGCGGCCCACCACCGGCTGGCGCACCGGGCTGGCCTTGGTGATGGTGGTCGGCGTCAGCCCCACCACGGTCCAGCGTTCGAGATAGGTGGTGTCGGGCAGGACGTAGTCGGCCCAGGCACTGGCTTCGCCCAGGGCGATGTCAATGGCCACCACCAGGGGCAATTTGTACTCCCCGTTGACCTTCGCGCTCAGCACGCGCTCGAAGGTTTCCCGCGCCGTGGGGGCGGAGTACGGCATGCCGTGCCAGTACAGGATCAGGGCCTTGGCCGGGTAGGGATACTCATCCTCGATGCTGGGGAACAGTTCCTGGTAGTTGTAATGGCCGGCCAGCGGGAACCAGGGACGCTTGGCGGGGTAGGGGTTTTGCCCGGCCGCCACCTTGCGGGCGTACTCGGAGCTGCTTTCGTACTTGGATTTGACGCGGGTGATTTGCACGCCGGACTCTTTGACGCCCCCCGGCACGGTGTTGGGGTTGTACGGCGCTCCGGTGTAGGTGGTGCTCCAGCCGCCGCCGCCGAAGGACAGGCCTCCCTTCCAGTTGTAGTTCCCCACGAGGGTGTTCAGGGCGAGGATGGCCATGCCGGTGTAGGTGCCGTTGGTGTGCTGCACGGCGCCGCGATACATCGTCGCGCTGCCCCGCCGCCCCGCCGCGGCCAGTTCCTGAGCCAGTTTCTGGATGGTGGCCACCGGCACCCCGCAGATTTCCGACCACTCGGCCAGGGTTTTTTCGCGGACGCGCTCGACATACAGCTCAAAAGCGGTCTTGCAGGTGTGGCCGTTGACGGTCACCCGCCCGGGCAGCAGCTCCGCGGTGTCCACCGTGTTAAACAGGCGTGCCACCCCTTCGGACCAGACCACAAAGTCCGTGGCTGAACCTCCTTCCAGGCCGGCCTCGTTGGCCCGGAGAAACGCCGCCGGCCGCCCCCCTTCCAACTTCACCAGCAGGGTGGCGTCGGTGACGTTCAGTTCCCCGGTGGGATTGGCCGCCCCGTCGTGGGGCCGGCGCAGGAACGCGGCGTTGTAAAGTTGGTTGTCCACCAGGTACCGGCCGATGCCCAGGGCCAGGGCGGCGTCGGTCCCCGGCTTGATGGGAATCCAGTGGGCCTTCGAGGCGGCCACGTTGCACCGGGGGTCCACGACGTAAATCTTGCCGCCGCGTTGGGCCATCTCGATGAACTTCCGCGCGATCGCCACGAAGGTGAAATTCGCCGCGCAGGGGTCGGTGCCGAACCAGAGCACGAACTGGGCGTTCGGCAGGTCGGGTTTGCTGTGGTTTTTGTAGCCGCTGGTCAGGAACGGCGCCGCGTCGCCCCAGCCGGTCACCAGTTCGTGCGCGATGTGGTGGCTGACCTCGCAAATGCTGGTGTGGTCGTGGCGGCTGTTGACCGTGCCGATGATGTTCTTGAAGAACACGTCGGTGAACGCGCTCTGTTGGTTCCGCCCGCCCGAGAACACAATCTGGTTGACCTTGGGCCCCAGCTCCGGCGCCTCCGGATCAATCGGGGTGGAGAGGTCCCGGTACCGGAGCAGTTGGGCCGCGATTTCCGAAAAGGCCTGCTCCCAACTGATGGCCTCCCACTGGCCGGCCCCGCGTTCGCCCACCCGCTTGAGCGGCTGCCGGAGCCGATGCGGATCATACAACGACTCGATGCCTCCCAGGCCCTTGGCGCACATCCGGCCAGCCACGGCGCGCACGCTCGCGGGGTCGGTCTCGAAGGGCAGATGTTCCTCGAGGTTGCAGGGGTGATACGGGTTGCCCTCGAGCTTGACGAGGACGCCGTCCACCACCTTGGCCTTCAGGCCGCAACGCCCATGACAGCCCTGGCAGACACTGTATTTGATCTCGACCCGGGGATCGGTGTCCACGAGCACCGGGTTGCCGAAGTCGGCCGCCCGGGCGCGATTCCAGTTGAAGAAGGCCGGTGCCAGGGCTGTCCCGGCCGCCAGCCGGCCGGTGGTGCTCAAAAAGCGGCGCCGGGACAGACCCGATCGGGGCCGCGCGGGTTCGAGGGCCGTGGCGACCCTCGGTAACGAGGGGCTGGAGACGGTGGGTTTCATCGGAGGAAAGTCGTGAGCAAGCAGGGCAGGTGGGTGGGCAGTGTGGGTGTGACCATCACTTCGCGTAAAACGATCCGGCCCCCAGCAAGGGCTGACGGCCGTGGCAAACAAAACAGTAGGTCATGCTGACCTGCTCCCGGAGGGCGGCCCGCGACCCGGTCAGAAAGTCCGGGCCCGGCTGGTGGCAATCCACACAGCGCGCGTTTCCCGGTCCGGGATAGAAGGGCAACATCGTGCCATGCGCCATGGGGGTGACCCCGTCCAGCGCCACCTCGTTGGTCCGCGTCCCGTGGCAACTGATGCAATCCGGGTTGTAGGCCTTTGATTCCGAATCGTGGATGCCGATGACATCCAGCGAAAGGGTTTTGGACGGGACAAAACCCCCGGCCGCTGGAAAGCTGACCAGGCGGATAAAATCCGCGGCCCGTTCCACGGGCACGATGCCCGACCAGTTGGTGCCGCTGACCGGCCAGTCCGTGCCGGGGAGCGCCTGCCATTGAGGGCGACTCAGCGATGCGCTGGTCTCCACCACCACGCCATTGGTCACCCCGGTCCAGGAGAGGGTCAGCCGGCGGTTGCTTTCCCACTTGAACTCCGTGATCACCGGGGCCTGGGCCTGAACCCCAAGGCTCAGCACCAGGCCCCCAAGCGTCAAAACCCCGGGGCTGCGCGCGGCTCGAAGGCCAAACCGGGAGGGTGGAGGAGGGCAATGGGAAGTACACATGGTCATGGCAGTTTAAGCGGGTGCAAACGCGGGCGCGGCGGTAAAACTTCGTCTTCCGCACCTCGACGAAAACGGGACTGACCGGGGTTTGAAAATTTCCGACCGGGTAAGGCTCAGGCTTCCGGGCGCGGCGGCGAATTCCGACGCGGGACGGCGATCACCGGGGGAATTGTTCAGGCTTCCCCGCGCCCGGATGGCCTGGCCGCTGGTTGGGGAAAGGCCGAGCATACGCGACGCCCATTGAGCCTGCACGGCCGCAGCCTTTGGTTTGCGGACTCCGTTGTCAACAATAAACAATACACATCTGTAATCTTTGCAGGCTCGCTTTGACTAATTATTAATCCATTGGGGTTGGAGGTTAGCGGGCCAGCCCGGCATACACCTCGGCGCAGCGGGCGCAGATCGGTTCGCCTTCGTGCCAGCCGGGAAACTCGGTGCGGATGCGCTCGAGGGCGACCGGTCGCAACTGGCCCGCATCCGTCCACTGAAACGCCGCGAAGCCGCACAACGGGCAGGGCGCGCCGGGAACGGGCGCGGGGTGTTCGCGGAGGCCGCGCGGGTCGGCGGCCAGTTCGAGGAGTTCGGGATGCCGGGCCCGCCGGCCGGCCCACAAGCCGGCAAACAACTCG
>CALFAV010000026.1 GCA_937946835.1 uncultured Verrucomicrobiae bacterium
ATCGGCCGCGCCCCCTCCGCCGATGGTCGCACCCACCACCCCGGTTCCGACGAAGTTGACCGACGATCCGCCAATGAGGTTGGGCGCGTCTCCTTCGTTTGGCTCGAAGCGTAGCACGCGACTGTTGTTGGCTCTGATCTCGACGGGTTGGTTGTCCGTGGTGCCGAGGAAGTTGACTCCCGGCGTGGTGCCGGCATTGCCCGTGCGGCTCCACGCATCCGCCGAGCCGGGCGGGCCCGGCGGCCCTTGCGGCCCTTGAAGACCTTGGGGTCCCTGCGGCCCGGCAGGCCCCGTCGCTCCCACAGGTCCTTGGGGTCCTTGAGGCCCGGCCGGCCCGGTGGCTCCCACCGGCCCTTGGGGACCCGCCGGACCCTGGGGTCCTGCCGGCGTCAGGGCGTACAGCGCATAGGGGGCTGGCCGCACCGCCTGCCGCGGACTCAGCAGCGTGAACGCCGGCCCGCCCGTCCGCACTTCAAGCTGCAGCCAGCGCGCGCTGCCGTTGAAGGCCGCGCCGCCGAAGTCCAGCGGCAGCGCGAACAAACCGTCGCTCACCGTCACCGTCACCGTGGGCGGGGCGTTGTTCGCCACCTTCGTGCCGTCGCTTTCCGCGTCCCAGAGGGTGGGGCGGAACTCGGCCGTGCCGTTGTAGGGCGCGCCGCCGCTGTCCAGCCGGCCCTGGTAGGTGAAGGCCGTGCCCTGGGCGGCGAGTTGACTGGCGCCGGCCACCAGGCTGGTCAGCCCGAGGAGGTAGGAATGGAGTCTGGGTTTCATGGGGCGTTTGAGATGTTCAGGGTGTGCTATGGGTTGGACTATTCCCGATGGGTCAAGGCTCGGACAAGCGATAAAATTTGGCCGGCAAGGCCACGGCGACGACGGCCACCGCATTTCCCACGAGGGGCTGACCGCCGAGCATGTACCTTTTCAGGAGGGTGATTGCGTGGGCGGGTTGTGGGCAAAAGCGGCCGGCCCAGCGTGAGCAGCGGCGGTCGCGGCAGGGGCACCGCCGGTGCCCTTTGGACGCCAGCGGCCACCGGGAGGGAAAGTGTGGCTGCCCCATTGGGGCGGTGATCAGCCGAGCCGGGCTGTTTCCCCCGGACCACCGGGGAGATCGGGTTCGGGAGCGGCAGGTATCGCCTCAATGTACCAGCCGGGTGGCCATGGCGTAAATGATCAGGGCCAGGAGCACCAGACCGGTGCCGAAGAACAGGTAACCCAGGGCCCGGGCGATGCCCTTGCTGCGCTCCCATTCGTCGCGCACGCGGTGGTCGTCGAGCCGGCCCTCGGCCACGAGGCGGTCATACCAGCGGCGGCGTTCATGGAGCATCTCGGTCTTCGAGATGCGGCCGGAGAAGATCACGGTGTCCATCGGGAACTTCTCCAGCCGGAAATGGGTGTTGAAGAAGTGGATGGTGAAAATGAAGCCCGCGGCCAGCAGCGCCTCGTCCGAATGCACGATGAGCGCCACGTTGATGATCCAGCCCGGCAGGAAGCTCGTGAAGAACGTGGGGAACCACATGATCAGCCCGGACAGGCCGATGGCGAACACGCCCCAGAACACGGCGAAGTAGTCGAATTTCTCCCAGTACGTCCAGCGGTCGAACTGGGGCTTCGGTCCCTTGCCGAAAAACCATTTCTGATGCGCGACAAAGTCGCGCCAGTCCCGGAGCGTGGGCACCATCGAGTCCGGCCCGAACAGGGCCTGGACCAGCCGGCGGGGTTGCCAGCGGCCGGTCTGCGGGTCGCGCAGTTTGCCCCGGTTCGTCCAAGCCAGGCGCAGCAGGTGGAGCAGGTGAAGGCCGAAATACAGGAACGTGACCACCGCGCCGAAGCGGTGCAGCCAGCGGGCGGTGGGGGCGCCGCCGATGAAGCCGAACAGGGTCTTGGCCCAGTCGGTGTAGTAGAACTTGAGCGGCATGCCGGTGATGACCAGCAGCAGGAAGCTGGTGACCACCAGCAGGTGCAGGAAGCGCTCGAAGGGCGAGAAGCGCGTGAACCACTCGTCGCCCCGCTGGGTCTCGATCTTCGCTTCCCGGAAGGTTTTTGAGTCGTGCAGATAAAGGTACACCGAGCGGCCCAGCCACAGGGCGGTGTGCCCGCCAAAGAAGGCAAACACCGCGATCAGCAGCCCGGTCATGAACACGAACACGGCGTGCAGTTGGGGGTAGTTTTGCCGGTCGAGCGGGTCGGCGTGGGGCAGGTAGCCGGCGAAACCAACATTGGCGCGGGGATGACAGGTCTGGCACGTGGCCACGATGTTTTGGGGGGCGAGCCGGGACTCGGCATGGCTGGCGGGCAACACGTCATGATGCCCGTGACAGTCGTAGCAGGCGGCCACATCCACGGCGCGGTGTGCGCGGCCCAGTTCCATGGCCTTGCCGTGGTAGGTTTCGTGGTAGCGCTGGAGCCGGTCCTGATGGCAGCGGCCGCAGCGCTGGTCGCTGACCTTTTTGAAGTGGCTGGTGGTGGGCGGCTCGATGTCGTGGGCGGTGTGGCAGTCGGTGCAGACCGGCCCGGCCGGATCGCCGCGGGCCAGCAACTGGCCGTGCACGCTGCGGGCGTAGATTGCCTCGACCTTCACGTGGCATTGGCCGCAGGTCTTGCTGATGCGCGCGTGGCTGATGGGCGAGCCTTCATCGAGGCTGCGTTTGATGTTATGGACGCCGTGGCAGTCGTTGCAGGACGGGGCCACGATCAGGCCCATTTTTAAGAGCGCGCGGCCGTGGATGCTGTCCAGGAAGTGCGCCGGGGCCTGCGGCTCACGCAGGCGATACTGCTCGACGAGCTGCGGGTTGTTGTGGCATTTGGCGCAGGTGCGCGGAAGGTTGAGCTTGAAGACCGGCGAGTCCGGGTGCTTGACCGGGATGATTTCATGCGCGCCGTGGCAGTCCGCGCAACTGGCCGCAGCCGAGGCGCCGAGCTGATGACTGACGCCGTGAATGCTCTTCGGATACTCGCGGGCGGCCTCTTCATGGCAGTCTCCACACGTGGCGGGTGGCAGGCCGGGGTCGTGCTCGGGCGTGGCACCCACGTGGCAATCGGTGCAGTTGAGCGCGCCGTGGACCGAGCGGGTGAAAAGATTGGTGTCCACCGCGGCCATGGGGACCTCCCTGCCGGCCCGGGTCTTGGTGAGCGTGGGGTCGGTGTGACAGTCGAGGCAGTCGGCGTTGGTGAAGGCCGGGGCTGACCTCGCCTCCGTCGTGGTGGGCGTGTCGGCGGCGCGTGCGGACCCCCAACCTGCGGGACCGAGAAGAGCGGTGCCGGCCAGCAGCCAGGCGTACAACCGGAGCAATGGAGAGCCAGCGCGCATGGAGGTAGCGGACGGTTACGGCCCGCCGCTGTGGCAGTCGTGGCAGGCGAAGGCGGGGTCCCAGTCCTCGACCGGGTGTTTGAATTCCTGTCCGCCCGGGGTGAGGCGGTTGAGTTCCTCGCCGGCACCCTGGGCCAGGATTTCGTGGCAGGTGTGGCAGTCCTTGAAGCCGATGTTGCGCCGGCCGTCGGTGGAAGGATGGTTGTCGTCGTGGCAGCGCACGCAGCCGGGCCAGTCCTTGTGACCGATGTGCTCGGGGTAGTCGCGCCAGGTGGCTTTCATCGCGGGGAAGAAATTGTTGCGATAGATGTCCTGGAGCGCGGCGATGGCGGGATTCACTCGCGGGGTGTCGGGGTAGCGCGCCCGCATACCGGCGGCAATGGCGGCCAGCGCGGTGGCAACGTTGGTGTAGGGTTGGGTGATGAGATACGTGGCATTGCTCCGTACCGAGGGCAGGGTGCGGTCAATGTGGCCGAAGGCGAGCGCCAGGTCCACGGCCTCGTTGGGCTTTTTGTAAATGTGGGCGGGGCGGTTGTGGCAGTCCATGCAGTCCATCACCCGGATTTCGGCCGGGTTGACCGGGGCGGTGAAATCCGGTGCGCGGTACTCGACCACCGTGCCGTCGGGGTTGGTCAGGCGCACCCAGGGAATCTTCAGGCGCTTCTCGTCGGTGGCCAGGTACTCGACCTTGTGATCTTTGCTGACGTGCCAATGGATGCCCTCGGCCCGGCCCAGGCGCGGGCTGGCTCCGCCCACCTTGAGCAGGAGGCGCACGGAGTATTCGGTGTTGGTCTCGTCACTCAGAAAATGGGTGTAGGTGCGGACCATGTCGCCGGAGAACTTCTCGGGCCAGTGGCATTGCTCGCAGGTGTCGCGGGCGGGTCGCAGGTTGCTGATCGGGGTGGGGATGGGGCGGGGAAACTTGTCAAACAACGTGGCATAGACCTGGTACAAGCCGGAGAGCTTGGCCTTCACGTACCACTCCGCGCCGGGGCCGATGTGGCATTGCACACAGGCCACCCGGGCATGAGGCGAGTGCTGGTAGGTGACCATTTCCGGCTCCATCACGGTGTGGCAGACCTGCCCGCAGAAAACCGTGGACTCGGTGAAGTGGTAGCTGTGATAGCTGCCCACCGCCGTGACCACCAAAAACAGTGCGCTGCCGGTGACAAAGTACCCCAGGATCCGCCGGTCCCGCGGCCGGGACAGGTCAATCACCAGCGGGATGGACTCGCCGTGCACCTTCACCTCGCGCCGGCGCAGCAACACGCCGAGGACCATCAACCCCAGTCCCAAGAAGGTGAACACCGGCGCCACCAGGTAGGTCAGCACGCCGACGTACGGGTTGGACCCCTTGCCGAAGGCATCCACCAGGAACAATAATCCGGCGGCGAAAATGCTGGCGGCGATCGTCACCGCGCCGGCGAGGCTGATCCAGTTCCACAGGCGCGGAAAACGCGCACGCAGGCCGGTGGCTCCCTCGTTGTTCATGGCGAAATTCTCGTCGTTGAACCGCTTTGCCCTATCCGCGGGCGGGTAATGCCCTCAAATTGTGGACAGCTTAGATGCCGGCCCGTAACCGGCTTGCCCGACATTGGCCAAGGCTTGTCCTTTTTTGTTGCGGACCGAGCCGCCGGTGGTTGGAACGGCGGCAACAAAAAACCGCCCGGGAAATTCCCGGGCGGCGTCAAAGGGATTCACTCAGAGCCGGAGGAGAGTCGCTCCGGTTGCAGGCAAACGGCTTACTTCTTGGCGAACTTGCGGACGTACGCGACCAATTCCTTGATTTCTTCGTCGGACAAATCGTCTTTGTAGGCCTTCATCAGGGTCTTATCCCCTTCCTTCTTGCCCTCCTTGGTGATCTTGAAGGCCTCTTCATCGGTGAACTTTTTCTGGTGTTCCGGATTGGTGTAGTCCAACACCTTGAGCTTCTTGCCCATGGTGGTCTGGCCCTTGCCGTCGGCGCCGTGGCACTTCTGGCAGTGTTTTTCCCAGTTGGCTTTGACGTCTGCCGCGGCCACGGAGGCCCCGGCCAGGAACGCACAGGTGAGGAACGCAGTCAGGTAGGTTTTCATAAGCATCGTTGCGATTCGAGTTAGGTGGGTTGGACTAAACTTGTCAAAGGAAAATTCAAGTTCGCGCCCCAAAATCCGCTTGAGGTTTGTTCGACCCGGGGAAGGTAGTTGCCTTCCCCAGTTGTGGACACATCCTCCCCGGCATGAATCGTCGCGGAGCCAACCTGTTGGCCGGGATAATGGCCCTGATCGGCGCGCACGCTCAGGTTTTGTTCGACGCCCGCCCGGGTACAGGCCCGACTGACCAGGGATGGAGCTACGCGGCTGCGGTGGGTTGGGCCGCGCAGGATTTCACAGGGTCCGCCTGGCGCCTGATTACCACGGCGGCCCCCGGGGAGGCCGCCGGATATGCGCGGCGGCTGGACCCGCCGCTGGATCGCCGGGCCGGGTTCAACGTGCTGCTGCGCTTCCGGCTGCCGCGCGAGGTCCACGTCCGCGACGACCGGGCCGGGTTTTCGGTGACTGTGCTGGATGCCGACCGCCGGGGCATCGAACTGGGCTTCTGGCGTGATCAGGTTTTTGCCCAGGCCGACCAGCCGCTTTTCACCCGGGCCGAATCCGCCCCGCACCCTTTTGATGCCGAACCGGTGGAACTGACGCTCAGCGTGCGTGCCGACCGCTACCACCTTTTTGTGAACCGCACCGTGGTGTTGACCGGACCGCTTCGGGACTACACGGCCTTTACCGGATTCCCGGACGTGTACGAAATCCCCAACTTCATTTTCCTGGGGGACAACACCACCTCGGCCGCTGTCGAGGTGGAACTGTTCTCCGTGGCCTTGATCCGTCCGCCCCGCGTGGCCTGGGCGGCAGATGGGCACCTGACCTGGGAGGGGGTACCGGAACAGACCTACACGGTGGAGTTCAGCGCCGACGGCCGGCTCTGGACACCGGCGGGGCAGGTCCGCTCCGACACCGGCCGGTTTACCTCCCCGGTCGCGCGGGAAGCGGACCTCGGATTCTACCGGGTGGTTCACCCTTGAACCGGTGGACGTGGTTTGCACCCGAGCACCCGCCATCGGCGGCGGCAGGCACGCTACCTGGTCGGGTCCCGCCGCCGGCTCAGCCCGCCGACGCCAGCCCCAGATTGCCCAGTATGCGCGTGACCGGGCCGGCCTTGTTCAGGCTGTAAAAATGCAGGCCGGGCACGCCCTGGCGCAGCAGATCGCTGCATTGGGCGGTGGCGTACTCAATGCCGAACGCCGCCGTCGCGGCGTCATCCTCGCCCAGCGCCTCCAGCCGCTCCGCCAGTCGCGGCGGGATCGTGGCTCCGCACAGGGCCACGAAGCGCCGGATCTGCGCCGCGCTCTGGATGGGAATGACGCCGGGCACAATTGGCACCCGCACGCCCAAACGTTGCACCAGATAATCCCGCATCTCGTAAAAAAACGCGTTGTCGAAAAAGAGCTGGGTCAGGACGAAGTCCGCCCCGCAATCTATCTTGGCCTTGAGTCGCTCCCAGTCCACGTGCCGGCCCTCGCGGCATTCCAGGTGCCCTTCCGGAAAGCCGGCCACGCCGATGGAAAACCCGCTCAGGTGACGCGCGAGCGTGACCAACTCGTGCGCGTAGCGGAAGCCGCCGTCCACCGGTTGGAACCCGCCGCTGCCCGCCGGCGGATCGCCGCGCAGGGCCAGGATGTTGCGGATGCCCCGCGCCCGGGCCTCTTCCAACAGGGCCACAATCTGCGGCCGGGTGGCCCCCACGCAGGTCAGATGCGCCATGGCCGGAATGCCGTGTTCGTCCTGGATGCGCTGCACCATCTCGAGGGTCTTCTGCCGGGTGCTACCGCCCGCCCCGTACGTGACCGAGCAGTACCCCGGGCGCAGCCGGGCCAGCTCCGGCAGTGTGCGGGTGTAAAAGGCCGCTTCACCCTCCGGGGTCTTGGGGGTGAAAAACTCGATCGAAATCAGCGGTCGCCCCTGCGTCTGTGCGGCGGCGTACAAATCGCGGATGAACTGCATGTCCGTCCGAAATTGCCGGGCCGGCGTCGCATTGCAAGCCGGCTTCCCGGAAGACCCCGGGCATGGGCAAAACCCCGGGGCGGTTCCCCCGGCACGTTGTTGCCCTCAGGCGGGCAGCCGGATTCCGGTTGGGCGGCTGTCTTCGGGCCAGCTCGGTGAGTCGCCGGCCATCCCGGGCGGGAGAGTTTTTCCCCGGCCGGTCAAAAGGCCCTCACGGCGGTCCACCGGACCGTCAAGGCTGGAGAGGCCGCGGCAGCCAGGCGGTGACGCCGGCTGCGGGATGTTTCTCAAGGCCGGGGGCGCCGGGAAGCAACCCGCCCCCGGTGCCTCAGGTTCATCGGAGTTCTTCGGCCAGTCGTGCCCAGCGGGCGCGAAGCTGCTCCAGGGTGCGCCGGTGGCGGGGTTCGGACGCCAGATTGCGCTGCTGCCACGGGTCGCGACGCAGATCGTACAATTCCTCGACCACCGGGTCTTCGTTGAGCCAGCGCCAGTAGCTCCAGCGCTCGGTGCGCACCCCTTCGGAGTCGGGAATGCGGCCGCCGTAATTGAAGTGGTGCTCGTAGAAAAACTCGGTGCGCCAGTCCCGCACGCGCCGCCCCTCCACCAGCGGACGCACCGAACGCCCCTGCATGGCGGCCGGGATGGGGACGCCGGCGTAATCCAGCAGCGTGGGGGCGATGTCGAGGTTGAGCACCAACTCCGGGCGCACCCGCCCGCGGGCGGGCCGGCGCAGGTCGGCCACCAGGAACGGCACCCGGATGGATTCCTCGTGCGGGAACCACTTGCCGGCCAGGCCGCGGTCGCCGAGGTAAAAGCCGTTGTCCGAGGTAAAAAGGAGGATCGTGTTGGGGGCCATGCCCAGTTGCTCGAGCGCCGCGCGCAGCCGCCCGACCTCGCGGTCCACCCCGCTGATGAGCCGGTAGTAGTCGGTGCGCGTCTGCCGGGCCAGCTCCGGGGTGCCGAACCGCCGCTGCCACCGCGTGCGCGCCTCGGAGCGCCGGACGGCGGGAAGCAGCTTCGCAAACTCGGCTTCGTTGGCCAGGGGCGGCGCGGGCGGCGGGTGGGTGAGGTAGAGCGCGGCATCTCTGGGATCGGGCGGGTAAAACTCGCGCGGTTGCCCGTCCCGCGCGTGCGGGGCGGTGAAGCTGATCGAAAGACACCAGGGCTGCCCGGGCGGCTGGGAGCGCAGGAATTCGATCGCCTCGTCGCCGAAGCGCACGGTGGCGTGGGTGCGGGTGGGGTCCTTCGGGTCCACAAACAACCCGCCCTGACCCGGCCGACCGCGCCAGAAATCAAACTCGCCGGCCATGGCCGCGACCCGTTGCGGGTTGCCCACGCCGAACTTGCCGATGAAGCCGGTGCGGTAGCCCGCCGCCCGCAACAGGGCCGGGTAGGTCAGCGCCCATTGCGCGGGCGTAAAGGCCTTGTCGAAGTTGTCAATCCCGTGCCGCCGTTCGTACTGTCCGCTGAAGATCGAAGCCCGGCTCACGCAGCAGATCGAGGTGGTGACAAAGGCGTTGGCAAACCGAACCCCCTCGCGGGCCAGCCGGTCCAGATGCGGGGTGTGGATGACCGGATTGCCGGCCGCGCCCAGCGTGTCCCAACGCTGATCGTCGGTGAGGATGACCAGCAGGTTTGGGCGCGCGGAGGCCGGACGCTCAGCGGCGACAGCCGAGAGCAATCCCAGCCCCAGAAAAAACCCCCACCGGCATCCGCCGCTTCCCGCGCGGCGCACTCGTCGGAGGTACGAGAGGAGGTGCATTTTCACCGGAGTGAACCCCCGTCGCGGCCGCGCGACAAGCCCCGGCTCCTCCGCGCGCGGAGGCGATCCGGACCGTCGCCCGGCGCGGTCGGCGTCGCGCGCGAAGCCTGCTTGCCCGGCCGCTCTCCGGGTTCGGGGCCACCGCCGGGCAAGGCCGGGAATCAACCCGGGGCACTTGTCGGCGCTGCCGGCGCGCAGGGATTCAGGTGGTGAAGCTGGCCACGCGGGGCCGGACCAGCCGGGCAAAGTCCGCGTAGGCCATCCGGATGATCTCGGTGTGCGAGCCGGCGTTGAAGGCGATGTGCTCGGACGCCGCCAGGGCCGGCGCCACGTACACCTCCATGCCGTACAGGTTGCCAAAGGGGGGCATGGCGCCCACTTCGCAATCCGGGAAGCGGCTGGCGAACTCCGCCTCGGTGGCGAAGCGGACCTCCTCGTTGCCGGTCAACTCGACCAGGTCGTGCAGCACCACCTTGCGGTTGGCCGGCAGCACCGCCATGGCGAACTGATCGCCGATCTTGATGATCACCGTCTTGGCCATGTCCCGCCCGGGCACGTGGGCCGAGGCGGCCACTTCCTGGGCCGTGTAGGCGGGCGAATGGGTGATGGTGACGTATTTGACCTGGTTCTGGTCCAGAAACTCTTTGAGCTTGCGGGCAATCATGGTGTCCTCCGAGTTGAGTGATTACCCGCAAGCTACGCCCCGAGGGCCGAAATTCAACCGGTTTCCAGTGGCCGGCGGGCTCTTCCCCCGAGCCGGGCGGGCGGTTTTCAGAACAGGGATTTGTACAGGCTGGCGTAGCTTTCGCGCAGCCGGTCACACAGCCCGCGCTGCCGCCACTCTTGCCAGGTGATCTCCCGGCTTCGGGCCAGGTCGTGCTCGAGGGCCGCCTCGGCCTGCCGGGCGAAATCCCGGTCGTAAATGGCCAGGTTGGCTTCGGCGTTGGCGCGCATGGAACGGGCGGTGAAGTTGATCGAGCCGATGCTGGTCCAGATGCCGTCCACGACCATCAGCTTGGAGTGCAACATGGCGGGTTGGTACTCGAAGATCCGCACCCCCCCGCGCAGCAGTTCGTCGTAATCACTGCGCGCGGCGTAGCGCGTGAGCCGGATGTCCGTGTGCCGACCGGGCAGCACCAGGCGCACGTCCACGCCCCGCCGGGCCGCCGCCACCAGGCCCCGCCGGATGTCGCGGTCGGGCAGAAAATAGGCGTTGGCGATCCAGATGCGCTGCCGGGCCGCCTGGATCGGCAGGTAATAATGCAGCTTGGCCGGGGACACGTCCGCCCCTCGCGTGCTGCCCACGGCCTGCGCCCGGAGCGTCCCCACCGGGGGCACTTCCGGGAAATCGCCCTCGCCGTCGGGAATCTCGCCGGTGGCGTAGAGCCAGTTCTGGAAAAACAACCGCTGCAACTGCTGCACCACCGGCCCCTCCACCCGCACCACCACATCCCGCCACTCACCCGGATGCCGGGCGTCCCCGGCCCAACGGTCGTCCACGCTGAAACCGCCGGTAAATCCGATCCGCCCGTCCACGGTGATGATCTTGCGGTGGGTGCGATCGCCGGTCTTGGGTAGTTGCCAGAGCTGGACCGGCTTGTACACCTCGAATCGCACCCCCGCCGCCCGCAGCTCCCGGTCCAGGCCGCCGGTCCGTTTGCCCAGCGCGTCCACCAACACCCGCACCGTCACGCCTTCCCGCGCCCTGGCCGCCAGCACCCGGGCGAATTCCCGTCCCACCCGGCCCGCCGTAAAGATGTACAGCTCCACGTTCACGCTGTGCCGGGCCGAGCGGATGGCCTCCAATATGGCCGGGAAAAACTCATCCCCGTTGTTCAGCAACCGGGCGTCGTTGCCCCCCACCAGGGCGTTCTGCGCCCGCAACACCCGCTCGAAGGGCGCGTCCGCCACGCCGTACGCCGGCTCGTAGTGATAGACCAGGCGCTTGGGCTGGGAGGTCGAACATCCCGTCGCCGCCGTGCCGAGAACCAGCCCCAGCACCAGGCCCGGACCCAACCGCGCCGCCCCGCGGGTCCACCCCCGCCGGGCGACCGCCCCGCGGGCAGCCCGGCGTGTCCGCGCCTGTTTCCCAGCTTGAAGAAGGGCGTCCACCGCGCGGAGTTAAGAAACCGAACCGTCCGGCGCGCAACTCAAATCCAAAGCCCCGTTGGTCGCGGCCGCCGGGGTTCGGCGAAGTGGTCCCCGGCCCCGCCCCGGAGTCGGAGACGCTCGCGGCGCGAGGCATCGGCTCACACCCCCGGACGCGGGCTGGTGCGGGCGAACTCCCGCCCGACCCGGCCGCGCGCGGTGGTGACAAGCCGTGCGTATCGCAGTAAGCTCCGCCGCCACCTCGGTCATGAAGCGCGTCGTGCGATTCCTGGTGTGGACGGGGATTGCTGTGCTCGGGGCGGGCGCCTATGGTGCCATTGCTCTGCGGCGCGGTGAACCGCTCAACTCGGCCTACCTGCTCCTGGCCGCGCTGTGCACCTATGCCATCGGCTTTCGCTTTTACTCGAAGTGGGTGGCCACCCGGGTGCTGATGTTGGACGCCCGCCGCGCGCCGCCGGCCGAGGTGCACGACGACGGCCGGGACTTCGTAAAGACCAATCCGTGGATCGTGTTTGGGCATCATTTCGCGGCGATCTCGGGGCCGGGTCCGCTGGTCGGGCCGGTGCTGGCGGCGCAGTTCGGCTACCTGCCGGGCACGCTGTGGATTTTGATCGGCTGCGTGCTGGGCGGGGCGGTGCAGGATTTTGTGATCCTGTTCGCCTCGCTGCGGCGGGACGGCAAGTCGCTGGGGCAAATGGTCAAGGAGGAGTTGAACACCACCGCCGGCTTCCTGGCCCTGGCAGCGATTCTGTCCATCATGGTCATCCTGCTGGCGGTGCTGGCGCTGGTGGTGGTGAAGGCGCTGGCCGAAAGCCCCTGGGGCGTGTTCACCGTGGGCGCGACCATTCCCATCGCCATGTTCATGGGCAGCTACCTGCGCTTTGTCCGCATCGGAAAGGTGCTCGAGGCCTCGGCCCTCGGGGTCGGGCTGCTGTTGCTGGCGGTGTGGGGCGGGCAATACGTGTACACCCACCCCGAGCTCAAGGCGGTCTTCAAACGGGGCGAGGAACCGCTGGCCTGGGCCATCATCGCCTACGGACTGGCGGCGAGCGTGCTGCCGGTGTGGCTGCTGCTGGCCCCGCGCGACTACCTGAGCACGTTCATGAAGCTGGGCACCATCGGCCTGCTGGCGCTGGGGTGTTTCCTGGTGCTGCCCTCCCTGCACATGCCGGCTCTGACGCGGTTCGTGGACGGCTCCGGGCTGGTGTTCGCCGGGAAGTTGTTTCCCTTCTGCTTCATCACCATTGCCTGCGGGGCCATCTCGGGCTTTCACTCGCTGATCTCGAGCGGGACCACGCCCAAACTGATCACGCGTGAGCCGTACGCCCGGCCCATCGGTTACGGCGCCATGTGCCTCGAGTCCCTGGTGGCCATCATGGCCATGATCGCCGCCTGCACGCTCGAGCCGGGGGTGTACCTGAGCATGAACGTAAAAGGCCCCGGCGCCACACCCGAGGCCCGCGCCGCCGCCACGGTCGAAATCGTCAATGCCTCCGGCCTGGGGCGGGTCAGTGTCGAGCAAATGGAAACCCTGGCCCGGGAGATGGGCGAGGACACCCTCTTCGGCCGCACCGGCGGCGCGGCCACGCTGGCGGTGGGTATGGCCATGATTTTCCACCGGGCGGTCGGGGAGCGCTGGCTGGACCTGTGGTACCACTTCGCGATCATGTTCGAGGCGCTGTTCATTCTCACCACCCTCGATGCCGGCACGCGGGTGGGCCGCTACATCCTCCAGGATTTCCTGGGCAACCTCTGGAAGCCGCTGGGCGAGACCCGCCGCTGGAGCAGCAACCTCATCGCCAGCCTGCTCATGGTCAGCGGCTGGGGCTACTTCCTGGTCCAGGGCGTGCGCGACCCGCTCGGGGGCATCAACTCGCTCTGGCCGCTGTTTGGCATCGCCAACCAGATGCTCGCCGCCATCGCCCTGTGCCTGGCCACGACGATCATCTTGAAAATGCAGTTGGCCCGGGCGGCGGCCGGAAACCGGAAACCCGGGGCCGGGAACGGGAATGCGCAAGCCGTACTCCAAAACCTGCAACCCGCAACCCTTGACCCACCCCCGCCCGCCCGCCCGTGGTACGCGCTGGTCACCCTGGTGCCGCTGCTCTGGCTGGTAAGCGTGACCGGCACCGCCGCCGTGCAGAAAATCGCCCACCCCGACCCGCGCATCGGCTTCCTGGCCGCCGCGCGGGACTACGAGGCAAAAGCCGCGGCGCTGGAGCCGACCCTGGCCACGCACACCGGCGAGGCATTCGCCCGGGCGCAGGCCGAGCTCCAGCGCCTGCGCACCCTCCGCTTCAACAACCGCCTGGACGCCGTCGTGGCCGGCGCCTTCCTGGCCCTGCTGACCAGCCTGCTGTTCCTGAGCGCGCGCGAGTGGGTGTTGCTGCTGGCGCGCAAGCGCCTGGCCGAACTGCGGGAAACCCCGCCGGTCTGGCTGCCGGACTACGCGCTGGCCGAGGCGAAACCGTTGCATCTCTTCGGGCTGTTTGCGCTGGCCGTGGCCCTGGCCCGGGAACTGAGCGGCGAGGCGGAAATGGATCGCGCGCTCGCCGCGGCTGAGCGCCACGCCTGCCCGGGCCACGCGCACCAGCCCACCGATCGCGCCGCGCTGTACTGCGCGCTGACCGAGGCGCGGTATCACTCGATCCGACGCTGCTGCTGAGGCGTGGTGCCTGACCTGTTCGGCGCGCCGGCGTCCAGCCCGCGGCGGACGTAGCGCCGATTGGCAATCTGCCGTATCGCCGGCTGCCAGCCGGCAAGCGGGATTACGGCAGCGGGTGGCGGGTTGTCAGCCCGGCACTGGCCCAAGCCGCGCCGCACCGTGGTCCTACCGGCAAGACGCTCCAGCGCGGCCCGACCGGCAAGGCGCCGCGGCACCAGCACCGCAGCGTTAAAAGGAACCACCCGCCACCCTTGGGCGAGGAGGGAATTTCGGATTGAGTCTTTGCCCCCCGGTCAGCAAGCTGAGTGCGGCTTTGCCCGATCGGTTTTGGTACAACGCAGATCACCCCCATGAAAAGCAACAGTCCCACCCAGACCCGCCGTCAGTTCCTCCGGACCACTGCCACCGCCGGCGCCGTCCTGACCGTGCTGCCCCGTCATCTGCTGGGCGGCCCGCGGTTTGTCCCGCCCAGCGAAAAAGTGAACATCGCCATCGTGGGCGCCGGCGGCCAGGGGCGCACGAACATGCGCGAGCTGTTCCGGCACGCGGATGCCCAGGTCATCGCCGTGGCCGACCCCATCGAGCACGAAGATCTCGAGGCGTTTTACTTCCGGGGGGTGGCCGGCCGGCTCCCGGTCAAGGCCGAGGCCGAAAAGCATTACGGCCAGAAAACGCCCAACTCCCAGGTGGCCGCTTACGAAGACTTCCGGGAAATGCTCCAGAAGGAAAAGGCCATTGACGCCATCGTGTGCGCCACGCCGGACCACCTGCACGCCTACGTGAGTGTGCTGGCCATGCGGGCGGGCAAGCACGTCTATTGCGAGAAGCCGCTCACCCACAATGTCTGGGAGGCCCGGTTGATGGCCCGAGTCGCCAAGGAAACCGGCGTGGCGACCCAGATGGGCAACCAGGGTCACTCCGGCGAGGGCATCCGCCAGACCTGGGAGTGGATCCATGCCGGCGTGATCGGCCCGGTGCGCGAGGTGCACGCCTGGACCAGCGCCAGTCGCTGGAACAAGAAGTACTACGCCGGCAAACCGCCGGCCGAGCCGCTGCCGGCCGGGGTGAACTGGGACCTGTGGGTCGGCCCGCGCGATCCGAAAGCCTACCCCTACAGCTCGGCTTACACCCCGGTGACCTGGCGCGATTACTGGGCCTTCGGCACCGCCCCCATCGGCGACTTTTTCTGCCACAACTTCGACGCCCCCTGCTGGGTGCTCGACCTCAAGGCGCCCATCAGCATCGAGGCCTACGGCGCCGGCGGGGTGGATGCCGAGATGGCGCCGCCCGGCGGCATTTACTACTACGAGTTTCCCGCCCGCGGCGCGATGCCCCCGGTCAAATTCACCTGGTACGACGGCGGGATGCGTCCGCCGCGCCCGGCCGGACTGGACCCCGAGGACCAACTGGGCGCCGGTGGCAACGGCACCCTCTTCATCGGCGACAAGGGCATGATCACTTGTCCCGGATGGGCGGGCGACCCGCGCCTTTTGCCCGGCTCGCGCATGGACGACTTCAAGCGGCCGCCCAAGACGCTGCCCCGCTCCAAGGGGCACCATCGCGACTGGCTCGACGCCTGCAAGGGCGGACCGCCGGCCAGCGCGAACTTCGAGTACGGCGCCGCCCTCACCGAAGTGGGCCTGCTCGGGTTGGTGGCCCTGCGCGTGGGCAAAAAGATGGAATGGGACGCCGCGGCCATGCGCTCGCCCAACTGCCCCGAGGCCGAGCAATATCTCAAGGGCACTTACCGCAAGGGCTGGGAACCGGCGTAAGTGCGGTGCGGGCCAATCCCGGGGGAAGGATTTTCGCCCCCTTGCCCGGGTGCTGCCCGCCCCGGGACAAGCGTCGGCCCACCCCGGCAACGGGGACAACCGGGCCGTGGCGGCGGGCCATTGGCTGATTATTTCGGACTGGCCGCCGGTCGGTGAACCGCTTAATTTGCCGCCATGAGCCAAGCCAAAACCTCTTCCCCGGTTCCGCGGCCTCCTTCGGGCAGACCTCCGGTGCGCCCGGCCACCCTGGATTGGCCGCAGTTTCTGCCAACGCCCGGCCGGCGTCCGACCGCGGCTTTCACGCTCATCGAACTGCTGGTGGTGATTGCCATCATCGCCATTCTGGCGGGCCTGCTCCTGCCGGCCCTGGCGATGGCCAAGGACAAGGCCCATCGCACCATGTGCGTGGGCAACCAGAAGCAAATCGGCCTGGCCACGCACATGTACGCGGGAGACAACCGCGAGCGGATGCCTTTCCCGAACTGGAACCCGCCCTGGGTGCCGGGTTGGCTGTACGCGCCCACCAACAATGCGGTGCCGAACCTCTTCGCCGCCCCCTACTCGACCAACCCCATCCTCGCCTACCAGGGCGGCCAACTCTGGTCCTACATCGGCGCGATGCGGACCTACCGCTGCCCGATTGACAAGACCAACACCCCCACCTTCAAGGCGCGCGCCAACAAACTGGCCACCTACGTCATGAACGGTGCCCTGTGCGGTTACGGCGCCCTGACGCCCGCGGGCAACACCTACCGCCTGCACGAGTTCGCCCCGGACGCCTTCATGATGTGGGAGCCGGACGACGCCAACGTCCAGCTCGGCTACGGCTACAACGACGGTTCCAGTTTCCCGGACCCGGACATTGACGGTGCGCTCGGCCGCCGCCACGGCAAGAAAGGCGGCATCGTGCTGGCCGTGGATGGCCACGTGGAATTTGTCACCTTCGACATGTGGCGGCGCGAAGCCAAGCTGCCCACGCGGAACCGGATGTTCTGCAACCCCGGCACGGCCAACGGGCGCTGAACGCGCGGTCAAGTCGCCCCCCCTTCGGCGGCCGTTTCGGAGAAGCGCGCTTCGCCAGCCCCTGCGCCCGCCGGGCGGGAAGCCCGGCACTCCGGCAGTCGGGTCGCCCGCCGCTACTTTGGCGGCCAGGGCGGCCGCCCTCCGGGAGGCCCAGCGCCGGCAGGGACGCCGGACCGGGCCTCAGCCTTTGGAGTGTGCCCGCTTGCGGGCGCTTTCTGATGGCGGGCCGGCTGGAAGCCGGCGCTCCGGAGTAGCGGCAGCCATCTTGGCTGCCGTAGAGGGCGGCAACTTGCCGCCCGGGTCCGCGGCGCCGACGCCGCGGCGTCCTACCTGGTAGCGCCGACTTCCAGTCTGCCGTATCGCGGGTTTTCAACCCGCCGACCGCTGCCGGAACCCCGCTCGCCGGCTGGAAGCCGGCGCTCCGGCGTAGCGGCAACCGTCCCGGTTGCCGGAGAGGGCGGCAGCTTGCCACCAGCTCAGGCGCCGCGGCGTCGAAGCCGGCGCAGCGCTGCCTTCACCCGCCAGCCCGCGTGCTCGAGGGCCGCCCGGGCCGTGGCGGCCTCCGTTCCGGTGAGCGTCTGCACGATCCGCACCGCCCGGTCCCGCAACTTGGCGTTGCTGGGCCGCACGTCCACCATGAGGTTTTCCACCACCTTGCCCAGGCGGACCATTGTGAGCGTGGACAGGATGTTGAGCATCTGTTTGGTGGCCGTGCCCGCCTTCAGGCGCGTGGACCCGGTGAGCACCTCCGGTCCCACCACCGGCGCAAGCACCACGTCCGGCCGCGTGCCCGGGGCAAAGCGCAGGTGGGGGGTGAAACAAATCAGGGCCGTGCGCGCCCCGGCCGCCCGCGCCGCGTGCAGGGCGCCCCAGACAAACGGCGTGCGGCCACTGGCGGCGATGCCGACCACCAAATCCCGCGACCCCACACCGCGAAAACGCACCGCCCGTGCCCCGGCTTCGGCGTCGTCCTCCGCCCCCTCGAGGGATCGCCACAGCGCCGTCTGGCCCCCGGCGATGATGCCCTGCACCTGCTCGGGCTCGACGCCGAAGGTGGGCGGGCACTCACTGGCGTCCAGCACGCCCAACCGCCCGCTGGTGCCGGCCCCCACATAAATCAACCGGCCGCCGCGGCGCAGGCAGTTCGCCGCCAGCCGCACCGCGCGTTCCAACTCCGCCCGCACCGCCCACACCGCCCGGGGCAGGCGGGCGTCCTCCCGCAGCATCAACTCGATGGCCGCCCGCAGCGGCATCCGGTCCAGCCCCCGCGAGCGCGGGTGGCGCGCCTCGGTGGGGGACGGCGCGGTGGCTTCCGGCACGGGATAAACCGCCGGGGCCACAGGAACGGGGTGAACCTGCCCGGCTCCGGTGGCCCCGACGGATCGGGACCCCGCCGCGGTCTCCCGCCACAAAGCCCGCGCCCGCTCGACCGCACCCCAGGCCCCCTCCCGCCTCAGGGGGCAAAAACGCGCCGGCCGCCACGCTGCGCGCACGAGGCTCCGGACCCGGGCCGCAAACGCCGGCTGCTTCGCCAACACCCCGCCGGCCAGAACAAACTCGACCGGTGCATTCGCCCGGGCCAACCGGGCGGCGCAGCGCACGGCATCCCGTGCCAACACCGCCGCCGCCCCCGCGAGCACCCGCCCGGCCAGCCGGTCGCCGGCCGCGGCCGCTGCACCAATTTCCTCGGCCAGGGCGGCCACGTCCGCCTTGCTGGCGGCGTGGACCCAGGTCACCAGGTCATTGGGCTCGTTCAACGCCAGCGCCCGCAGCAGCCGCGCGCCGAGCCGGGGCCAGCGCCCGGTCCGATCGTACTGCTCGACCACCGCCCGCAGCGCCGCCAACGCCACGTCGTACCCGCTGCCGCGGTCGCCCAGCAAATGCCCCCAGCCGCCCACCCGGACTGCGCGGCCGGACCGGTTTTGGCCAAAGCAGCACGAACCGGTGCCGCTGATGACCACCACCCGCGCCGCGACCTCCGCCGACACCGGCCCCGCGGCGGCAAAAGCGGTCTCGAGGTCGTTGCCCGCCCAACACGGCACACCGGGCCACGCGCGGGCGGCGGCGGTGCGAATGCGCCGGCGGTCCGATTCCTCACGTGCGCCGGCCAGGCCGAGACCCACGGCGGCCGGGGCCGGCAGGCGGGCGGCCAGGTCGCGGAGGTGCCGGACCAGGGCGGCGTCGTCGAGCAGGCGCACGTTGGCCGGGCCGGCCTCGATGCGGGCGAGCACCTGATCGGCGGCGTTCACCGCCAGGGCCACGGTGCGGGTGCCGCCGGCTTCGAGGCCGATCACCAGGGGGGCGGCGGGTTCAACGCGGGGAGCTGCCATGCGCCGGCCGCCAAGCTGCGGGTGCGGGTTCGGGCCGTCAATTGCGCAGGCGACGACATCCCGCGGCCGCTGGGGCCGTGGAATGCTGGCGGCGGAGTGCCGGCTCACCGCCGCACCGCGGCGGTGCGAAGTCCCGGGTTCAATGGTCAAGAGTCGGCACCGGCTTCCGGGGCGGGATTTGGTCCGCCATGAACAGCCCCCAACGAGCCCACGGCTCGGCGCGCGTGCCCGCCCGGGCCGCCCAACTTTGTGTCGCGTTTGACGGTCGGGCTGGCAACCATGCGGCCTTCGGGATCATGGATTCGGTCAGCCCAGAAACTAGCACCGCTCCGGCTCTGCCCGCGGCGGGTCAGCCGGCGGCGTTCCCCGATCGGGTGGGGCGGTTTGCGCGGGCGTTTGGCTGGGCGGCATTCTGGCAGGTGCTGGGCAAGCTCATCGGCGTCATCGGTCTGTCCTACGCGTACCGCTGCCTGGGGTCGGAAAACGTCGGGGTGTCCGGCACCGTGCTGGCCACGGTGATGCTCGCGCAGGTGGTTTTGGACTTCGGCCTGGAGATTGTCGCGGTGCGGCACGTGGCGGCCGGCACGGTGCGGTTGGAGGAACTGACGCCGGCGTTGTTCACGCTGCGCGGGTTGCTGGCGGGGGGTGCGCTGCTGGTGGGTGCCGTGGTGGTGCCGTGGCTGCCCCTGCCCGCGCCGGTGCGCTGGGTCTGGTGGTGGGGCGTGGTGCACCTGGCCTTTTTGACCGCAAACTTCAGTTGGTATTTCCAGGCCACGGACCGGATGCCGCGGTTTTCCCTGCTCCAGAACGTGACCGCCATCGCCACGAGCCTGGTGTTCCTGCTGGCCTTCCGGCCGGGGCAGCGGCTGGGCAGCGACCTGGTGGTGACGTTGACGCTCAACGCGCTCCTCACGGCGGGCGTGTGGCTGTGGATTCAGCGTCGGGTGGGCCGGGGGCTGTTCCGCCCGGCCGCACTACCCCTGGCCCTGCGGCTGTTTCGCGAGGCGCGGCCCACCTGGGTCTTCAACCTCCTGTACACCGCGCTGGTGAACCTGAACCTGCCGTTGTGCGCCCTGCTGCTGGGCGACCGCGCCGCCGGGCATTTCCGCTCCGCCGCCATGCTCGTGGCCGCGGTGCAGACGTTTCTGAGCTATTTCGCGCTGATGCTCAATCCGCGCATCGTGCGCTGGCGGGCGGCGGGGCCGGGGGTGCTGCAGCGCCGGCTGTGGGCGCTGACCGGGGCGTTTGGCGTGGCCGCGGGTCTGTGCCTGGGCGGTCTCTGGCTGGTGCGCGTACCGTTGGTGCGGCTGCTGTGGGGCGAGGACTTCCTGCCCGCCGCCACGGTGCTGCCGCAACTGATGGCGGCCAAATTCCTCGCCGTGGCCAGCGGGTTGCTGGTCTGGGGCCTGTTCGCCCACTACCGGGAGTGGCGGGCGGTGGCCTGCGTGGCGCCGTGCGTGGCGGTGGCCCTGGTTTTCAACCTGTGGTTGATCCCCCGGCACGGGATCACGGCCGCCGCCTGGCTGTATTTCGGTGCCGAGGGGCTGCTGCTGGCGCTGACTTTCCTGAACCTGAACCGCGTGGAGCGCGCCCCCGCCCGCACCGCATGAAAAATCCGTTCACGCAGTGCCTGATCGCCGCCCGCACCTGGGTCGCCCTGCGCCGTCGCCGGCCCGGCCTGTTTCGCCTGCGCGATGCCGCCCTGCAATTTCACCGCGTGGTGCTGCCCGCGCGCTTCTCGTACCGGGCCGCGGCCCGCGCCCTGGCCCGGCACGCGCGCATCGAGGCGGAGGGCGAGGCCTGGCGGGTGACCCTGCCCGGGCACGGCGGCCTGGTGTTTTACTGGCCCGCGCCGCCGGACCCGAATCTGTGGTTCCTCATCGAGCAGGAGTTGACCCCGCGCAATCCGCACTTCTACACCACATCGCCCGTGCGGTTGGGGGCCGCCAGCCGCGTGCTGGACGTGGGCGCGTGTGAAGGGCTGTTTGCCTTCCGTTGCCTGCGCCAGCGGCTGGCCCGCGAGGTCATCGCCTTCGAGCCGTCTCCGGTCATGAGTGCCCTGCTTCGGCGCGGGGCCGAGGCCAACGGCGTGGCCGACCGCCTCCGCGTGGAGGCCCTGGCCGTGGCCGCGCGCAGCGGAACGGTGCGGTTCGACACCACCCCGGGTGCGGAAAGCGGGCGCCTGGACGCCGGGGCCGTCACCGGCCCGCAGGTGGCCTGCACCTCGCTGGACGAGTACTGCCGCGGCCATGGGCTGGCTTTGACCCCGGAGGACCTGATCAAGGTGGATGCCGAGGGCGCGGACTTCGACGTGGTGCGCGGCGCCGAGGGCCTGATCCGCACCGCCGCCCCGCAACTGGCGGTGACCACGTATCACTGCGACGAACATGCCGGGCAGATCGTGGACTGGCTGAGCCGGGCGCAACCCGGGTACCGGCTGCGCTTGAAGGGCTTTGCCTTCTGGACCCCGCGTCCCCGGCCGCTGATGCTCCTGGCCTCGACCCGGGATTGAACATCCGCCCGCCGCCGTGAAGGTGTTGATCGTCAAGTTGAGCTCGCTGGGCGACGTGATCCACACCCTGCCCGCGCTGACCACGCTGCGGCGCGCCCGGCCGGACGCCCACCTGGCCTGGCTGGTGGAACCGGCGGCCACCGAAATTCTGCTCGGCCATCCCGCCCTGGACCGCGTGTTGGTCCTGCCCCGAACCGAGTGGCGGGTGATGCTTCGCACCGGCCGTCTCCTGACCGCGACGCGGCGGCTGGGCGCCTTCCTGCGCGAGCTGCGCGACACGTTTTACGATCTGGTCCTGGACTTCCAGGGGCTGGCCAAAAGCGCCGTCTGGGTGGCCGCGGCGCGCGCCGCGCGCAAGGTCGGTCCCGGCCCGGGACGGCGTCGGAACGAGCTGGCCTGGGGAGCCTACACCGAGCGCGTGCCCCTGCCCGACCCCGGCGCTCACGCGGTGGAACGCCACCTGGCGCTGCTCGAAAAACTCGGCCTGCCCCGGCTGCCGGTGCGCTATGACCTGCCCGTCCCGGCTGAACACGAACGCGAGGCGGGTGCGTTGTTGGCCGGGCTGGGATTGGCCCCCGGCGCGGCCTTTGTGGCGGCGGTGCCCCAAACCCGCTGGCCCACCAAGAACTGGACCGCCGCGGGCTTTGCCGCGGTGGCCGACGCCCTGGCCCAACGCGGCCTGCCGGTGGTCTTCACCGGGGCACCGGCGGACCGCGCGGCGTTGGATGAAATCGCCGCCGCCCTGCGCACCCCCATGCGACGGCTCGACGGCCGGACCTCGTTGAAAACGCTCGCCGCGGTGTTTCGCCACGCCCGGGTGGTCCTGGCCACTGACACCGGCCCGATGCACCTGGCCGTGGCCGTGGGCACGCCGGTGGTGGCTTTGTTCGGCCCCACGGACCCGGGCTACACCGGGCCGCACGGCGCCGGCCATGTCGTCCTGCGCCGTGGGGTCCCCTGCAGCCCCTGCTTCAAAAGAACCTGCCACACCCGCGTGGTGGAACGTCACGCCTGCATGACGCGCATTTCCGTCGAGGAGGTCGTGCGGGCGGTGCTTCAACAAGGCGGCACACTGGCAGAGCGGTGACCTCCCAAGGGACCAAGCTCACTTGGGCAACTTTGGAAAAAACCACCGGCCCGTCTGTACGGGCGGCGGGACACTCACGCCGCTGTAGCGCAGACTTCCAGTCTGCCGTATCGCGGGTTTCCAACCCGCCGACCACTGCCGGAACCCCCCTCGCCGGCTGGAAGCCGGCGCTCCAGTTGCCCGGTTGGCGGGAAGCCGGCGCTCCGGCGGTGCGGCAGCCGACCCGGCCACGGTAGAAGTGGCAGCTTGCCACCCGGAGTCATCTGGCGGTGCGGCCAGGTCCCCGGCTCCGCGTTGATGACCGGCGAAGGGTTTTGCGTCCGCCGCACTTGCTGCCTTCCGGGGCGACTGCTACCAACGGGTTTGGCGGTGACGACGTTGACCGAATCCGCACCTCCCCCGGTGGTGACCCGCGAACCGATGTTTCGCGTGCGCGGCCTGACCAAGGTCTATGGCAGCGGCCCGGCGGCGGTCCACGCCCTGGCGGGGGTGGACCTGGATTTGTACGCCGGGGAACTGGTGGTGTTGCTCGGCCCCTCGGGCAGCGGCAAGACCACGTTGTTGAACAACCTGGGCGGCTTGGACGTGCCCACGGGCGGCGAACTGTGGTTTCGGGACCTGGACCTGACCGCGGCAGACGAGGACACCCTCACGCGGTACCGGCGCGACGCGGTCGGGTTCATCTTCCAGTTCTACAACCTCATCCCCAGCCTCACCGCCCGCGAGAACGTGGCATTGATCACCGAAATCGCGCGTGACCCGCTGGAGCCGGAGGAGGCCCTGCGCCTGGTCGGCCTGGGCGGCCGTCTGGATCACTTCCCGGCCCAGCTTTCCGGCGGCGAGCAGCAACGCGTGGCCATCGCCCGGGCCATCGCCAAGCGCCCGGAGGTGCTCTTGTGCGACGAACCGACCGGCGCGCTGGACGTGAAAACCGGCATCGTGGTACTCGAGGCCATCGAGCGGCTCAACCGCGAGCTGGGCACCCTCACGGTCATCATCACCCACAACGCCGTCATGGCCGACCTGGCCGACCGGGTGATTTACCTCATGGACGGCCGGGTGCAGCAGGTGCGCGAAAACGCGCGTCGCTGCCCCGCCAGCAGCCTGAAGTGGTGAACCTTTCCCAACTGGACCGCAAGCTGGTGCGCGACCTGACCCGGATGAAGGGCCAGACGCTGGCGGTGTCCCTGGTCATGGCCTGCGGCCTGGCCATGATGATCATGGCGCGCAGCCTGATCCATTCGCTGGACAGCGCGCGGGCCGAGTACTACCGGACCCACCGTTTCGCCGAGGTGTTTGTCCACCTCAAGCGCGCCCCCCAAGCCGTGGCCGACCGGATTCGCGCCCTGCCCGGGGTGGCGGCGGTGCAGACCGGCATCGCGCGGCAGGTCACGCTGGACCTCGCCGGACTGGACGAGCCGGCCAGCGGTCAGGTGCGCTCGTTGCCGGACCAGGGTGCGCCGGAGCTCAACCGGCTGTTCCTGCGGCGCGGGCGCTGGCTGGTGCCCGGCCGGCCCGACGAGGTGCTGGTGGGCGAGGCGTTTGCCGAAGCCAACGGCCTGCAACCGGGCGATACCGTGACCATGCTCCTGAACGGGCGGCGCCGCACCCTGCGGCTGGCCGGTATCGTGCTCTCGCCCGAGTTCGTCTTCGAGTCGCGCCCGGGCGCGGCCCTGCCGGACAACCGGACCTACGGCATTTTCTGGATGCCGTACCGCGAGGTGGCCGCGGCGTTTGACCTCGAGGACGCCTTCAATTACGCGGCTCTCACCCTCGAGCCGGGCGCCAACGAAAGGGCGGTCATTGCCGCGCTGGACCGGTTGCTGGAGCCGTACGGGGGCCACGGCGCCCACGGCCGCGCGGATCATCCCTCGGATATTCGGGTGTCGGACGAAATCCGCGTGTTGCGGACGCTCTCGGTGGGGTTTCCGGTGGTGTTTCTGAGCGTGGCGGCGTTCATGACCAACGCGATTCTGGCGCGGCTGCTGAACCTGCAACGCGAGCAGATCGCCATTCTCAAGGCCTTCGGTTTCTCGAACCGGCAGGTGGCCACGCATTACCTGAAGTTCGCCCTGGTCATGGTGGTGCTGGGGACACTCCTGGGCGGGGCGGGTGGCAGTGCACTGGGCCATCGGCTGGTGCGGCTGTACACCAACTTTTTCCGGTTTCCCGCTCTCGAATTTCGGCTCGACCAGGCCGCGCTGGGACTGGCCCTGGGCGTGTGCGCCGGAGCGGCGCTGCTGGGGGTTTGGAGCGCCGTGCGCCGCGCCGCGCGGCTGCCGCCGGCCGAGGCCATGCGCCCCGAGCCGCCGGCGGACTATCGCCCCGCGCTGGTCGAGCGCACGGGCATCGCGCACTGGCTTTCGCACACCTTCCGGATCGCGGTCCGCAACCTGGAGCGCCGGCCGATGCAGGCCCTGTTCACGGTGGCGGGGCTGGCGCTGGCCACGGGCATTTTAATCGTGCCGAACGCCTTTCGCGACGCCGTGGCCCACGTGCTCGACTACGAGTGGGACACTCTCCAACGCCAGGACCTGAGCGTGGGGCTGGTCGAGCCGGCCCCGCCGGGGGTGGTCCACGAGTTCCGGCGCCTGCCCGGGGTGAAGACGATGGAGCCGTTTCGCACGGCGTTTGTACGCTTGCGGCACGGGCCCCGGCAGCGGCAACTCCCCCTCCAGGGGCAATTGCCCGCCGCCCTGCACAACCGGGTCATCGGCCCGGACGGGCGCCGCCTCACCCTGCCGCCGTTCGGCGTGGTGCTCTCGGCCAAGCTGGCCGAGGTGCTCGAGGCGCGCCCGGGCGACCCGATCGTGATCGAGGTGCTCGAGGGGCGGCGTCCCACGGTGGTGGCGCCGCTGGTGGGGCTGGCCGAGGACCTGGCCGGCGTGGCGGCCTACATGGAGCTGGAGGCGTTGAACCGGCTGCTGGGCGAGGGCGACCGGGTGTCCGGCGCCAGCTTTTGCGTGGACCCGCTCCGACAGGCGGAGTTCCTGCGCGCCCTGAAGGAAATCCCGCGGGTGAGCTGGGTGGCGATCAAGGAGTCGCTGCGGGAAAATTTCCGCCGCACCACCGCCGCGAGCATCGGGCTGTTTCAGAAGGTGTACCTGGTGCTGGCGGTCATCGTGTCCTTCGGGGTGGTGTACAACAACGCCCGCATCTCGCTGGCCGAGCGGGCGCGCGAACTGGCCACGCTGCGGGTCATCGGCTTTTCCCGGCGCGAGGTGGGCGGGGTGCTGCTCACGGAGTTGAGCCTGTTGGGCGCCCTGGCCCTGCCGATCGGCCTGGCGCTGGGCACCGGCTTTGCCACGGCCATTGTGACGGCGGTGAACACCGAGACGGTCCGCATCCCGGTCATCCTCACGCCCGCCAACTACGCCTTCGCCGCGCTGGCGGTGCTGGTGGCCTCGGCCGGCTCGGCCGTGGTGGTGTTGCGCCGCCTCCAGCGGATTGACCTGGTCAGCGCCCTCAAGGCCCCGGAGTAATCCATGAACCGCCCCTCGCTGTCCCTCCCCGCCGCGGCCCGCGCCCGGGCCGAGGCCCGTCGTCACACCCGCCGTTGGGTGCCCTGGCTGGCGCTGGTCGCCCTGCTGGGCCTGATCGGCGCCGGGTTCTGGCCCCGACCGGTCCCGGTGGAAACCGCGCCGGTCACCCGCGGACCGCTGCGCGTCTATCTCACCGAGGAGGGCAAGACCCGCATCAAGCACCGGTACCTGGTCAGCGCCCCGGTCAGCGGGCAGTTGCGCCGGATCGCGCTGGACCCCGGCGACCCGGTGCGCGCGGGGGAAACGGTGGTGGCGGTGATCGAGCCGTTGCGCCCGGCGCTCCTGGATGCCCGCAGCCGCGAACTGGCCGCCGCGCGCCGGAGCGCCGCCGCCGAACAGGTCGAGCGCGCCCGGGCCGCGGTGCGGTTTGCCACCAACGAACTGCTGCGCTTCCAGCGGCTTTTCGCCGAGGGCACCGTGTCCATTCAGGAACTCGAACTGGCCCAGTGGCGCGCGGAAGCGGCCGCCCGCGAGCTGGGCGTGGCCGAGGGGGCCTTGCGCGAGGCGGAGGCCGCGCTGGCGGAGTTCGACACCACCGCCGCGCCGGGGCGGGAGCTCACCGAGGTGCACGCCCCGGCCAATGGCGCCGTGCTGCGGGTGTTGGACCACAGCGCCCGGGTGGTGACCGCCGGCACGCCGCTGCTGGAGATCGGCGACCCGGCCGATCTGGAGGTGGTGATCGAGGTGTTGTCCCGCGACGGCGCGGCGCTGACGCCGGGCACGCCGGTCGAACTGGACCAGTGGGGCGGGCCGCAACCGCTTCGCGCCCGCGTGCGTCGGGTCGAACCGGCGGCCTTCACCAAAATCTCCGCCCTCGGCGTCGAGGAGCAGCGCGTCAATGTCATCGCCGACCTGGTCAGCCCGCCGGAGGAACGGCGCGGGCTGGGCGACGGCTTCCGCGTCGAGGCGCGGATCGTGGTCTGGGAAGCGGAGGCGGTGCTCAAGGTGCCGTCCGGCGCACTGTTTCGACGGGGCGAAGATTGGGCGGCGTTTGTCCTTAGCGAAGGCCGCGCGCGACTCCGCGGGATCAAAGCGGGCCGGGCGGGTACGTCAGAGGTGCAGGTGCTCGAGGGCCTCGAGGCCGGGGAGGAGGTCATCTTGCACCCCGGCAACCGCATCCGCGACGGTCAGCGGGTGCGCCCCGTCCGGCTGTAAGCGCCGGATCGCCGCCGTCCCGTTCCAGCCGCCGGTGGAAAATGTAATTGTGCCGCTCGGGGCTTTCGGTTACCACCCGCACAACCTGAAACGAAAGGCCACCTATGCTGACCGGACTTGTCCTGGTGTTGGTGATCGTGCTGGTGCCGGTGGTGCTGCTCGCGCTGTACGCGATCGGCGCCTACAACCGGCTGGTCACCCTCCGCAACCGCTTCAAGAACGCCTACGCGCAAATTGACGTGCAGCTCAAGCGCCGCTACGACCTCATCCCCAACCTGGTCGAGACCGCCAAGGGCTACCTGGCCCATGAACGCCAGACCCTGGAGGCCGTCATCCAGGCCCGCAACGCCGCCTATGCCGCCAACCAGCGCGCCGCCGCCAATCCCGGCGATGCCCAGAGCATGAAGGGCCTGAGCGCCGCCGAGACCGGGCTGGTCGGCGCCCTGGGCCGGCTCTTCGCCGTGGCCGAGGCCTATCCCGACCTCAAGGCCAACCAGAACATGCTCGCCCTGCAGGAGGAACTGACCTCGACCGAGAACAAAATCGCCTTCGCCCGCCAGGCCTTCAACGACGCGGTGATGACCTACAACACCGCCCGCGAAACCTTCCCCACCAACCTCATCGCCGGCATGTTCAATTTCACCCCGGCCGAACTGTTCGTGGTGGAGGCCCCCGAGCAGCGCGAAGCGCCCAAGGTCTCGTTCAAATAGGCCCGCTGCGCTCACGCCGCGCGCGGGGTCGTCACCCGGCCCCGCGCCGCCCCGGTAGCCCGCATGGACTTTTTTGACCGCCAGGACCGTGCCCGCCGCCAAACCCGGGTGCTGATCTTCTGGTTTGCGCTCGCGTTGGTGTTCACGGTGCTGGCGCTCTACGCGGTCTTAGCCCTGATTTTTCTGGGCGATCGGCCGGGCGCGGGGCTGGCGCGCTTTTGGGCCCCCGGGCTGTTTGCCGGCGTGGTCCTGGGTACCGGGCTGGTGGTCGGCCTGGGCAGCCTGGTCAAAATCATGGAGCTGAGCCGCGGCGGCAGCGCCGTGGCCACGATGCTCGGCGGCACCCCGGTCCGGCCGGACACCACCGATCTGTACGAGCGCCGGCTCCTGAACGTGGTGGAGGAAATGGCCCTGGCCTCCGGCATCCCCGCCCCCCAGGTCTATGTCCTGCACCTGGAAGAGGGCATCAACGCCTTCGCCGCGGGGCTGACCACCCGCGACGCCGCCGTGGGCGTGACGCGCGGGTGCCTGCGGTTGCTCACCCGCGACGAACTCCAGGGCGTCATCGCCCACGAGTTCAGCCACATCCTCAACGGCGACATGCGGCTGAACGTGCGCTTGATCGGCATCATTGGCGGTCTGCTGATGCTGACCGTCATCGGTCGCCAACTGCTGCGGGTGCGCGGCGGCCGCTCCCGGGGCGGACGCGAGGCCAACGTGGTGCCACTGATCGGCCTGGCCCTGCTGGTCATCGGCGGCATCGGGATGCTCGCGGCGCGGATCATTCAAAGCGCGGTGTCGCGGCAGCGCGAGTTTCTGGCCGACGCCGCCGCGGTGCAGTTCACCCGCAACCCCGCCGGCCTGGCCGGTGCCCTGAAAAAAATTGGCGGCCTGGCCGCGGGCTCGCGCCTCGCCACCCCGAAGGCCGTGGAGGCCGGCCACCTGTTTTTCAGCAACGGGTTGCGCGAGTCCTGGCTGGCGCTCTTCAGCACCCACCCGCCGCTGGTCGAGCGCATCCGTGCCCTGGACCCGCAGTTTGACGGCCGCTTCCCGCGGCTGGTGTCCGAGGTCCCGCCCGGCGCGGAAGCCCGCCCGCGCTGGGTCACCCGCGCCGACCGGCCGCCGGACGTGGCGGTGGGGCTGGCCGGTGCCACGGTGGCCGCGGCCGCGCCCGCCCCGGCCCGGCAGGTGGCGGCCCGCCGCGTGCTTGACGGGGCCGGTGCGCCGCAGCCCGCGCACCTGGCCTATGCGCAGGCCCTGCACGCGCGCCTGCCGGCCGACCTTCTGGAAGCCGCGCAGGACCCGCTGGAGGCCGCGCGCCTGGTGCTCGGGTTGGTGCTCAGCCCCGATCCGGCGCTTCAGCAACGACAGCTCGAGGCCGTGGACCGTGAGCTGGCGGAACCGTTCCTCACCGCTCTGCCGGAAATCGCGGCCCGGGTCCGGTCTCTGCCGGAGCGCGACCGGCTGCCGCTGGTGATGCTGGCCGTGCCCGCATTGCGCCAGCTCTCGCCCGCGCAGTACGAGCTTTTTACCGCCCTGCTGCAGCAACTGATCGAGAGCGACGCGGCCATTGACCTGTTCGAGTACGCCCTGCAACGGCTGGTCCAGCGCCATCTGGCGCCGCAGTTCGAGGAACGCCCGCGCCGCGTGGCCCAGTATTACGGGCTCACGCCCTTGCTGGGGGACTGCGCGGTGTTGCTCTCGGCCCTGGCCCGGGTGGGCGCCCATAACGAGCCGCAGGCGCGTGCGGCCTTTGCGCGCGGGGCGGCCCAACTGGGCGAGTCCGGCCCGGCGCTGCGGTTCCTGCCCCTGGCCGAATGCAACCTCGCCCAGGTGGACGCCGCGTTGGACCGGCTTGAAGAGGCTTCCCCGGCCATCCATCGCCGGGTGTTGCAGGCGTGCGCGGAGACCGTGTCGGCCGACGGTCAATTGACGCCGCGCGAGGCCGAGTTGCTCCGCGCCATCGCCGACGCCCTCGAGTGCCCCCTGCCGCCGTTTCTGGAAGGTGCGGAAGCCGGGGGCGACTGATCCGCGGACCTCCAACCTACGCCCGGCCCGGCAGTGCCGACCAACCGCCGGCCGGGTCGCGGAGTGACAATCCGCCTCGGGGGCCACGCCGGCCCAGGGATGGTGCCGCACGCGCCTGCACCTGAGGCGGGAAGCCTGCACCCATCGCCTGCCGGCTGCCGGTCGGCGAAACGGCAGGTTGCCAATCTGCGCTACGCCAGTTCCCGTCGGGCCGGAAGCCCGCGGCGGCGGCAGCGCAGACTTCCGGTCTGCCGCCTGCCTGTCGCGCTTTGCTGGGCGCAGGCAGGTCTCGCGGGTTTTCAACCCGCCGGCTTCCAGAACGACGAGACAGCCGAGAACCGCGCTGCACGTCCAGACCGGTCTCGGCCTCCCGTTATGTCACCCCTTCCCGCGGGTCACCGGGCGCGGCCTCCGAAGAGGCTTTCAACGCCGGCGCTCGCCGGATAGGCTGCCGACATGCCGTTTGCCAAACTCGGATTGTCCCGGCCGGTGTTGGAAGGTGTCCGCGCCGCCGGCTACACCGAACCGACGCCCATCCAGGTCCGCGCCATCCCGTTGATCCTGGCCGGCCGCGATGTCATCGGCAGCGCCCAGACCGGCACCGGCAAGACCGCCGCCTTTGCGCTGCCCATCCTCACGCGCCTGGAGGCCCCCGCCCCCGGGCCGCGCGCACTGGTGCTGGAGCCGACGCGCGAGCTGGCCGCTCAGGTGGAAACCGCGTTCCGCGACTATGCGCGCTTCACCAAACTGCGCGTGGCGGTGGTCTATGGCGGGGTGGGCTACGGGGCGCAGACCGCGGCATTGCGCGAGGGCGTGGACGTGCTGGTGGCCACGCCGGGCCGGCTCCTGGACCATCTTCAGCGCGGCCAGGTGCGACTGGACCGGGTGCAGTTCCTGGTGCTCGACGAAGCGGACCGGATGTTGGACATGGGCTTCCTGCCGGACGTGAAGCGGATCATCCAAAAATGCCCCCGCCAGCGGCAAACGGCGCTCTTTTCCGCAACCATCCCGCCCGAGATCGAAACCCTCATCCAATGGGCCCTGCGCGACCCGGAGACGGTGGAAATCGGCGCCCGGCGAATGCCGGCGGAAACGATCCGGCACGCCCTCTACCCGGTCAACTCCTCGCAAAAGACCGACCTGTTGCTGGAGCTGCTCCGGCGCCTGGACTACGACTCGGTGATCGTGTTCTGCCGCACCAAGCAGGGGGCCGATCACGTGGCGGCGCTGCTCAAGCGTCACAACCATCCGGTGGCCGTCCTGCATTCCAATCGCACCCAGCAGGAGCGTGAGCACGCCCTGCGGGGCTTCCGCGAGGGGCGTTTCGAGGTGCTCGTGGCCACGGACATCGCCTCGCGCGGCCTGGACATCGCGGACGTCAGTCACGTGATCAACTACGACGTGCCCCAGCATCCGGAGGATTACGTGCACCGCATCGGCCGCACCGGCCGCGCCCTGGCCACGGGTGACGCCCTGACGATCATGACCGCGGAAGACGCCCAGCACGTGGCGGCCATCGAGCGGTTCATCGGCCAGAAAATCGAGCGCACCAAGCTGGAGGGTTTCCCCTACCTCTACACCGCCCTGTTCGAGGAACTGAAGCCGGGCGGCAAACCCCTGCATCTGCGCCGGTCCCGGGGAGCGCGGGTGGGCCGGGGGTATTACTACGGGCCGGCGCGGCGCTGAGCGCACCGTGCCCCCGCCCTGGTCGCGGCCGCCCGCGCCGGAGAGTCACGGATGACCTACCCTGACGCCATCCGCTTCCTCTATGACCTGCAGCTTCACGGCACCAAGCTGGGGCTGGAAAACACCCGGCGCCTGGCCGAGCTGGCCGGCCACCCGCACCAGCGGCTGCGCTTCATTCACGTGGCGGGCACGAACGGCAAGGGCTCGACCTGCGCCCTGCTTGAGAGCATGTACCGCGCGGCCGGCCTCCGGGTGGGCCTCTTCACCTCGCCGCACCTGGTCAGCTTCCGCGAGCGTCTTCAGATCAACCGGCAACTCATCAGCGAGGCCGACGTGGTGCGTCTGGTGGAGGCCCTCCGGCGAGACCTGGTCCACTTTCCCCCCGACCACGCGCCCACTTTTTTCGAGGTGGTGACCGTAATGGCGCTCCGCCACTTCGCCGAGCAGGGCTGCGACCTGGTCGTATGGGAAACCGGCCTGGGCGGGCGGCTGGACGCGACCAACATCGTGACGCCGCTGGCCAGTGTCATTACCAACATCGCCCTGGATCACCAGCAGTGGCTGGGCGACACCCTGGCCAAAATCGCCGCCGAAAAGGCCGGCATCATCAAGCCGCGCGTACCCGTGTTCACCGCCGCGGAGGCGTCGGAAGCCCTCCACGTGATCCGCGCGGCCGCCGCCCTGCTGGACGCGCCCCTGGTGGAAGTGACCGCCGCCGACACCCGGCGCCCGCCGCTGGACACGCTCGAACTGCCCCTGCCCGGCGAACACCAGCGGCGCAACGCGGCGCTGGCGCTGGCCGTGGTGCGCGGGCTGGCCGGAGTCCTGCCCGTGAGCGAGGCGGCGATTCTCACGGGTCTCCAAACCGTGTCCTGGCCCGGGCGTTGCCAGCTCGTTCAACGTGCCGGCGGAGGTTTGGACGTGCTGGACGGCGCCCACAACGCGGCGGGTGCGCAGGCCCTGGCCGCGGCGCTGAGGCAACAGTTTCCCGACCGCTCCCCGACCCTGATCCTGGGCGTGATGCGGGACAAGGACTGGCCGGCCATCTGCCGCGAACTGGCGCCCTTGGCGGCGCACATTTTTCTGGTGCCGGTGGCCAGCCCGCGCAGCGCCGCCCCCGAGGAGCTGGTGGCCGCGTGCGCCGCCGCCCATCCCGGCGCGCGCCTGACGGTGTGCCATGCTCTGGGCGAAGCCCTGCGTCTGACCGAGAACGAGCCCTTGCGGGTCATCACCGGTTCCCTGTACCTGGTCGGGGAGGCGTTCACCCTGCTGAGCGGCTCGGCCAGCGGGCTGGACGAACGGGCCCTGAACGAGTGGCAGGCCGTGCCGGTTCATGGGCCGCCACCGGGTCCGGCGCGGTAACGCGAGGGGCGGGTGGCGCTCAGACCCGGGGCGCCCAACCTTTCCGGTAAATGCGGCTCCAGAATTTTTCCGCGCCGCGGTCCCCCTGAATGCGCCCGGTTCGCGGGTCGCAGCTCAACGTGCGCCCCACCCGCCAGGCAATGTTGCCCAGGTGGCACAGCAGCGTGGCCTTGTGGCCATCCTCGATATCCGCGTTGGGGCGCGCGCCGTTGCGGACGCAGTCCAGGAAGTTGCGCAGGTGCGGGGCATCATCGCCCGACCCGCCCACGCGCGGTGCCGGTTTGTCCGCCGCGTCGAAGATCACGTAGCCGCTGCCGTCAATGACCAACGTGCCCTGGTCCCCGTAGAAGGCCGCGCCGAACATCGCGCCTTCATGGCCGTGGCGCTGGCAGCTCCGGCCCTCCCAGGTGATGGCCCGGTCGCCGAAATCGAAGGTCACCACGTGCGTGTCCGGCGTCTCCTGGTCGTCATCGAAGTGGTAGCGTCCCCCGCCGGCGCTGACCCGGCGCGGGTAATCCACCCCCAGTCCCCAGCGGCACAGGTCCAGGGCATGGATGCCGTTGTTGCCCAGTTCGCCGGTGCCCCAGTGCCAGAACCAGTGCCAGTTGTAGTGCACGAGGTTGTCGCGGAACGGCCGCCCCGGCGCCGGCCCCTGCCAGAGTTCCCAGTCCAGCCATGACGGCACCGGCGCCGGTTTGCCCCGGCCGATCGAGCCGCGGGCGTTGTTGTACCAGCCGCGCGCAAACCGCACCCGGCCGATCGCGCCGCCGCGGACCTTCTCAATGGCCTCGATGATCTGCGGCATTGAACGCCGCTGGGTGCCCACCTGGACCACGCGGCGATGTTTGCGGGCCGCCGCCACCATCAACTCCCCCTCGCGGGGGTTGTGGCTGACCGGCTTCTCCACATAGACATGTTTGCCCGCGGCGCAGGCCAGGATGGTGGCCGGGCCGTGCCAGTGGTCCGGCGCGGCAATGACCAGCGCATCCACGCCGGGGTCCTCCAGGATGCGGCGGAAATCCTTCACCGCGCGGGGCGCGGGGCGGCCGGCGGGGGCGGCCTCCTTGAGACCCTTGGCCAGCGCCCGCTCGTCCACGTCGCAGATGTGGGTGATCTCCACGTCGGCGAAGCGGGCGAAGCCACGGGCCAGGTCGCTGCCGCGGCCGTTGACGCCCATGATGCCCAGACGCACCCGGTCGGCCGCGCCGAGCACGTTCAGGGAAAAACCGGCGCTGACGGCGCCGGCCAGGGTGGTCTGACGAAGAAATTCGCGTCGCGTAAGGGGGGAGTTTGCCATGCGGTGAGGCTCGCCAAGTCCGGTGGCCGCGTCAATCCGGGCGCGCGGCGCCGGGACGGGGTTCGGTTGGCGTAGTTCGAAGGTCCCCGGGCAGGAGGGTCCCGGCGGAACGGACCGCCGTGGCCCGTTTTGGCCCTTGACCCGGCCCGGCGGGTGGGGTTGCAATCTAAGGGTCCCATGATAACGAGCATTCCCGTCCCGACTGCGCGCAGACCAAAGGCCGCGTTCACGCTCATCGAGCTGCTGGTGGTGATCGCCATCATTGCCATCCTGGCGGGGCTGTTGCTCCCGGCCCTGGCGCGGGCCAAGGGCAAGGCCCAGGCCCTCCGGTGCCTGAACAACACCAAACAGATGGGCCTGGCGCACTTCATGTACGTGAACGAGCACGGCAAAACCGTGCCCTACGCGCAGTACCAGGACCTGTGGATGCGGGCCTACATCGAATTGCACGCCGGGGCCCATGCCGTGCGGACCTGCCCCACCGCCCCGGAAAACAAGCCCCCCGCCCGGCGCAAGGCCCTCGGTGCGCCCACCGCGGTCGGGGCGTTTCCCGAATGCGGCACGGCCGACCAGGCCTGGCTCTGGCCCACCAACGGCGGTTGGAACAACCCGAATGCCACCGGCTACAACGGCAGTTATGCCCTCAACTCCTGGTTGTACGCCGGCGGCTGGCCCAGCGGTTGGGCGGACGAAAAACTGGCCTACAAAAACGAAAGTGACATCGAGTATCCGGCCACCACTCCGGTCCTGGGCGATTCGATGTGGGTGGACGCCTGGCCCAAGGCCACCGACAAACCCCAGAACAACGGCTACTACGGCTGGAACGACGGGGGCATGGGCCGGTACTGCATCGCCCGCCACGCCGCCGGTCCGGGCGACGCCTCCAAACAAACCAAACCGCCCGGTTCGCCGTTCAAGGGAGCCGTGAATATGGTCTTTCAAGACGGCCACTCCGAGTCCGTCCGGCTCCCGAAACTTTGGACCCTGCGCTGGCATCGCGGCTACGAACCGCCCGCGGCCTTGCCGCCCTGAGCCGGGAGACCCCACAAGTCGTTTGAAGTCCCAAGCGGCCGGGCGCCGCGCCGATGGGTGTCAAAACGGGCCCACGTGTGTACTCCGGGTGCCGCTTCGCGAGCCGCCCCGGGCGGGCGCGGGTTCCTTGTCGAATGGAGGGGATTTACCGTTGCACCCGGCACAGGACGGTCCCTATTGTTGACCGCAGTTAAGGGATGGCTTCCGCCTCCATCCAACCGGCGCCATGAAACCGCGCAAACGCACAACAGCCGCGCCGTCCCCAACCCGGCGCCGGGCTGCGGGAAAAACCCCGGCCCGGCGCACCCGCGCCGCGTCGCCCCGGGCGGCGGTTTCGGCTCCGCAACCCGTGGTTGCCCCGCAAGCTCCAACGCCAAAACCCCCGGAGCGGGCCGTCGCTGCCGGTCCCCAGCCCCCCGCCCCGGAGCAAGCGAAGTCTCGGACGGTGCGGCGCCAGGCAACTTCCCCCTCGACCGCAAGACAGCCCAAAGCCGCCCCGACCCGCCCCAGCCGGCGGAAAGTAATCGCCGCCAGTCCGACGCGGCCCGGCGTGTCCGCCCCCCCTCCTTCCACGCCCGAGCCACCGGCGTCCAAGCCGACGGCAAAAACCACCTCGAAGCCGACTCCCCGAAGCACCAAGGTTGCCCCAAAAGGGCCCACGCCCCGCGCTGCGGCCCGCAGCTCCCGGCCCGGAAGCCCCCCGCCAGCCGCCCCGAAGGAAACTCCCGCCCCCACCCGGGCGCCGCGGCGCACGCCGCGCCGACGCAAATCCACCCCGAAATCTACCCCGAAACTCAGTCCGCCCACTCGACCGTCGCCATCCCCGGCCGAATCCACGGCGACACCGGCCGCAGTGTCTCCAGCACCGCCAGAGCCGCCGCCCATCCCCCCCATCTTGCTCGAGGGCGACCCCCAGTCGCCACCGCCCCGCCCGGTGCCGGGCCGACCCGGGGCTTTGCCGCCACTTCCAGCGGAGCCAACCCCGCCTGCGTCTGTGGAGGAGGAAGCGGTGTGGGAGGAGGATTACGGTCTGGGACGACTCTGGCTGGCCGCGCGCGACCCGCACACCTTGCACGCCTCCTGGGACCTGACTGCTCAACAAGCGGCCGCGGCGGGAGATCGTTTGGCGCTGCGCGTGTTTGGCGGGCGCGAGCCGAGCGGTGCGTTTCGGGAAGTGGCCTTAAGCCCGGCCAGCCATATGGTGTTCGTGCCGGTCGAGCCGGCCGGGCAATGGTACGTGGCCGTGCTGGGTTTTCGGGACCCCGGGGGAAACTGGCAGGAACTGGCGCGCTCGGTCCCGGTGCGAACGCCACCCGAGATCGGTTTGGAGGCGCGCCCCGAGGAATTTGTAATGCTGACCCTGCCGCCGGAAGCCGAACCTACCGCGCCGCCCGGCCCGGCCGTTGAACCCACCGCCGAAGCCGGTGGACGTGAAGCCGGGGCCTTGCCTCCGGCACCGCCGGTTGGTCCCCCCTCAACGCCCCCGGGGGCGGTCGGCGCCATTGCCGAATCCGCCGTAGTGACAGCGCCGGAGGGCATCCCTGCGGCCCCGGGAGTGCCGGTCCCGAGCGCGGTGCCCCCGCGCGAAACCCCGCCGCCGGTCCAGGTCCCACCTCCCGCGGAAGGGCGGCTGGTGGGCCCGGCACCCGTGACCGCCGCTCGCCTGGTGGCCGCCCCTGCCCCGCCCTGGACCCGGGCCCAGGCGCGGGAAATGGCCACGGTGTTGGCGGGCCTGGTTCCCGGGGTGGGCCCCAGTTCCGGGGAACTCGCCGCCGAAGCGCCGGCCGGTCCCGCCGCCTGGCCGTTGCCACCCGGGCCGGGTTCGCCGGGCGCGGCGTTCGGGCGGGAGCAACCGCCGGCCGAAGCACCTTCCAGCGGTGCGCTGCCCGCGCCGCCGGCCCCCGGTGTCGGTGGCCGATTCTGGTTCAACATCAACGCGGAACTGATCGTGTACGGCGCGACCGAACCCGACGCCACGGTGACCGTGGACGGCCAGCGGATCGCGTTGCGACCGGACGGCAGTTTCACGTTGCGCTTTGCGTTGCCGGACGGGGAGTACGGGTTGGAGGCCGTGGCCACGGCGGCCGGCGGGGCCGAGCAGCGTCTGGCCCGGCTGCGGTTTGCCCGCCGCACGCATTACCGGGGAGAGGTGGGCCAAACCGCGGCGGAGCCGGGTTTGCAGCCGCCCGCCCCCCTCCCCAAGCCGCGGTGAGCAACCGGTCCCGACCCCAACGCCGCATCCTCCCCAACCATGCCCGGCTACTTCGCCCTCGTTTTGCACGCGCACCTGCCGTTTGTGCGGCATCCCGAGCACGAGTCCGCTCTGGAGGAAAGTTGGTTGTTCGAGGCGGTGCTCGAGTGCTACCTGCCGCTGCTGGAGTTGTTGCAGACCTGGGAGCGCGAGCGGTTGAACGTGCGTGTGACGCTGTCGGTGTCCCCGACGCTGGGGGCGATGTTGCTGGACCCGTTGCTGAGCGCGCGCTGCGAACGCCGCCTCAACGCGCTCCTCGAGCTGGCCGGCAAGGAGGTGGTTCGCACCCGCTGGGAACCGGCGCTGCACCGGCTGGCGGCGTTTTATCTGGAGCGGTTCCGCCGCCTGCGCCAGCTCTGGTTGGACTGCGATCGCAACCTGATGGGGGCGTTCCGCCGGTTGCACGAGGCGCGGCGGATCGAGTTGATCACCTGCGCCGCCACGCACGCGGTGTTGCCGTTGCTGGCCGATCACCCGCCCTCGGTGCGGGCGCAGGTGCGCACCGCGCTGGATCATCACCGGGCGTGTTTCGGCGGGGTGCCGCGCGGGTTCTGGCTGCCGGAGTGCGCCTACGACCCGGCGGTGGAACCGGCCCTGGTCGAGGCCAACCTGTACTGGACGGTGCTGGAAACCCACGGCCTGCTCCACGGCACGCCGCGTCCCCGCTACGGGGTGTTCGCCCCGGTGTTCACGCCGGCCGGCCTGGCGGTCTTCGGCCGCGACCCGGACTCGGCGCGACAGGTCTGGAGCCGCGAGGGCGGGTTCCCCGGCGACCCGCATTTCCGCGACTTTTACCGCGACATCGGCTTCGACCTGGAATGGGAGTACGTGCGGCCCTACCTGCCCTCGCCGGACCACCGGGGGTTCACCGGCATCAAGTACCACCGCATCACCGGTCCGGCCGGGGCGACCGAGGTGTACGACCGCGACGCGGCGGTGCGCGTGGCGCGGGCGCAGGCGCGGCGTTTTCTGGAAGGCCGCCGGGCGCAGCTCCAGCGCCTGGAGACCTTCATGGATCGGCCGCCGATCCTGGTGGCGCCCTTCGACGCCGAGTTGTTCGGCCACTGGTGGTACGAGGGACCGGAGTTCCTGGACGCCCTGGTGCGGGAAGCGGCGGCGCACCCGGAGGGCATTCACCTGGACACCCCGGGGGAATATCTGCGCCGGCATCGGACGCATCAACTGGTCCAACCGGCCGCTTCTTCCTGGGGCGAGGAAGGGTATCTGGCGGTGTGGCTGAGCGAAAAAAATGCCTGGGTTCACCGGCACCTGGCGGTGGCGCGCGAGCGGATGAGCGAGCTGGCCAAGCGCTGGCCGGTGCCCCCCGCCGAGCGGGAAGCGCGGGCGCTGCGCCAGGCCGCGCGCGAGGTGTTGCTGGCCCAGGCCAGTGACTGGCCGTTCCTCCTGCACCACGGCAGCAACCCGGGGTATGCCCGCCGCCGGTTGCGCGAGCACATCCTGCGCTTCAATTCGCTGTACCGGCAGCTCACCCAGGGCGCAATTGACGAGGCCTGGCTGAGCCAGATCGAGGCGCTGGACAATCTCTTTCCCCAGGTGGACTTCCGTTACTGGGCCTGAACCAGCCCGCCGGCGTCGCAGAAAAACCTTGCTGGCCGGTCCGGGCTCGCCTATTGGCCGGGCAGACATTCGCCCATGAAAACGCTCCTGCCCCGTCTTCTCACCGGCCTGGCCCTGGCCGGTGCCTTCGCCGCCCTGGCCCCCGCCCGGGCCGCCGGCCCCATCCGGGTGTTGCTGGTCTGCGGCGGCCACGATTACCAGACCAACCAGTTCCTCCAGGTCTTTCGCGACAACCCCGAGATCACCTTCACCCACCTGACCCACCCGGCGGCGCACGCTTGGCTGGCCGCGGACAAGGCCCGGGAGTGGGACGTGTTGGTGCTTTACGACATGTGGCAGGACATCAGCGAGCCGGCCAAGCAGGACTTCGTGAACCGGCTCAAGGAGGGCAAGGGACTGGTGGTCACGCACCACGCCATCGCCAGTTACCAAAACTGGCCCGAGTACGAGCGCATCATCGGCGCGCGCTACTACCTGGCCGCCACCAACCGCAACGGCGTGCCCAAACCGCGCTCCCAGTACCAGCACGACGTGCGCTTCCGCGTCGAAGTCCTCAACCGCGAGCATCCGGTGACGCGCGGGCTGGAGGACTTTGACATCCACGACGAGACCTACCGGCTCTTCGACGTGGCCCCCGACGTGACCCCCCTGCTGGGGACGAAAGAGCCGTTGAGCCACCCGGTGATCGCCTGGGCCAAGACCTACCAACAGGCGCGCGTGGTGTACCTCCAGTTGGGCCACGACCACTACGCCTACGAAAACCCCGGCTACCGCCGCTTCCTGGCCAACGCCATCCGCTGGGCCGCCCGGCGGGAATGACCCCCACCGCCCGGCATGATCCTCAAGGTCATCGCCTGTGACATTGCCCGGCGGGAAATCTGCCACTGCGCCGCCCGCAGCCCGAACATCCTGGACCTGGAATTCCTGCCCCAGGGCCTGCACGACACCCCGGCCCGCGGCCGCGACGAGGTCCAACGCCGGCTGGACGCGGTGCCGGCCGGCCAGTACGACGCGATCCTGATCGGCTACGGGCTGTGCGGCGGCATTCTCAAGGAGCTGCGGGCCGGGGCCACGCGCCTGGTCATCCCCCGGGCGCATGACTGCATCACCTTCTTCCTCGGCTCGAAGGAGCGGTACCAATGCCGCTTCAGCGAACGGCCGGGCACCTACTATTTCACGGCCGGCTGGCTGGAAGTGCCGGTGCGGCGCGGGAGCCAGGACCCGGCCGGGCAGGGCGCGTTTATGCCGGCGCAGTCGGCCGCCAGCCTGGAACGAAACCTGACCGCGTGGACGGCCCGCTTCGGCGAGGAGCAGGCCCGGTATCTGGTGGAGGAGATGCGCCGCTGGGCGCAGCATTACACCCACGGTGCGCTCATCGAGTTCGAGTTCTCCCGGCCGTTGAAGCTGGAGGACCAGGTCCGCCGGCTCTGCGCCGAAAAGGGCTGGGCCTTCGAGCGAATTCCCGGCGACCTCGCCCTGCTGCAGCGCTGGGTGGACGGGGACTGGAACCCGGCCGACTTCCTGGAAGTGGCTCCGGGGCAGAAGGTGATGCCCAGCTATGACACGCAGATCATCTCGACCGCTCCGGCCTGAGCGGCGCCGGGCTTGTCCGGGCGGTTTCCGCGGAGACGGCTTCGGATTTGCCATTGCCAGCGGCGGTGGTGGGGCCAAGGTCTTGCCCATGAAAAATCCCAGTTGCTCCCATCCACTTCCGCGGTTGTTCGCCGCCCTGCTCGGCGGCTGGCTGGCCCTGTCGGGTACCCAGGTCCACGCGGCTGAAGCGGGCGCCGTCAGCGAGGCCGAGCGCGAGCGGTTCCTGCGCGAGTTCAAACGCACCGGCCTGAACACCACCCCCGGCGACGCCATGTTGCTGCGCATCCTGGTGCAGACCCGCGGCGCCCGGCGCGGTGTCGAGGTGGGCTCGGCCACCGGCTACGGCGCCCTGCACATGGGCATCGGCTTCGAGCGCACCGGCGGGCAGCTCATCACCATTGACATTGACCCGGAGATGGTCCGCCAGTGCCGCGAGAACGTGAAGAAGGCCGGGCTGGAGAAGACCGTCACCGTGGTCGAGGGCGACGCGCTGAAGGTCCTGCCCGCGCTGGAGGGCGAGTTCGACTTTGTCTTCATTGACGCGGCCAAGCGCGACTACCTGAAGTACCTCCGGGCCATCGAACCCCGGCTCAAACCCGGCGCGGTGGTCGTGGCCGACAACGTCATCCAGTTCGCCCGGGACATGCAGGACTACCTGGACCACGTCGAGCACAGCGGGGTGTACGAGACGGTCATTGTCCGCGCCTCGCTCGAGAAAAACGACGGCATGGCCATCAGCTACAAAAAGCGGTGACCCCGCCGGCCGGGCGCGGTCGGACTTGCACGACGGGGCGGGCCGGCCAAAAAATGGATCGGCGGCTCGCCTGCGGCTCGTCCGCCGACCCGACTGTTGCCATGAGTCACCAACCTGTCCCCGGCCGGCCCGCGCCGCCGGAGTTTCTCATCAACCTGGATCGCCTGCTCGCCGCCTTTACCGAGCAGGTCCCGGTGCCGCTGGAGGAAATCGAGCGGGACGGCCGTCGGGTACCGCGTTACGTCCGCTTCGGCACCAGCGGCCACCGCGGCTCGCCGCTGGACGGCACCTTCAACCGCGCCCACATCCTGGCCATCACCCAGGCCATTTGCGACTACCGGCAGAGCCATCAACTGACCGGCCCGCTCTTCCTGGGCCGGGACACTCACGCCGTGTCCGCGCCGGCCGAGGCGGTGGCGCTGGAGGTGTTGGCCGCCAACGGTGTCACCGTCTGCCGTCAGGCCGATCACCTGGCCGTGCCCACCCCGGCGATTTCCCGGGCCATTCTCCGCCACAACGCCGGCCGCACCACCGGGCTGGCGGACGGCCTCATCCTCACTCCCTCCCACAATCCCCCGCGCGACGGCGGCCTGAAATACAACCCGCCCCACGGCGGGCCGGCCGACACGGCAGTGACCCACTGGATCGAACACCGCGCCAATGAACTGCTGCTCGAGGGTAATCGCGCCGTGAAACGCCGGCCGCATCAGGAGGCCCTCCACGCCCCGACGGTTCACGGCGTGGATTTGCTCGGACCCTATGTGGACGAGCTGGACCGGGCCTTGAACCTCGAGCCGGTGCGCGCCGCCGGGCTGCGGCTGGGTGTGGACCCCCTGGGCGGCGCCTCGCTGGCCTGCTGGGACCGCATCGCCGAGCGCTACGGCCTGCTCCTGGAAGTCGTCAATCGCCAACTGGACCCGACCTTCGCCTTCATGCCCGTGGACCACGACGGGCAGATTCGCATGGACTGCTCCAGTCCCCACGCCATGGCCGGGCTGCTGGCGCTCAAGGACCGTTTCGACGTCGCCTGGGGCTGCGACCCGGACGCCGACCGGCACGGCATCGTGACCCGCGGGGCCGGGCTGCTCAACCCCAACCACTACCTCGCCGTGGCGGTGGACTACCTGTTGACCCACCGCCCCCACTGGCCCCCCACCGCCGCGGTCGGCAAAACCCTGGTCAGCAGCGCGCTGATTGACCGCGTGGTCAACCACCGCGGCCGTCCGCTGTGCGAGGTGCCGGTCGGCTTCAAGTGGTTTGTCGAAGGCCTTCACTCCGGCCGATTCTGCTTCGGCGGCGAGGAAAGCGCCGGGGCCTCCTTCCTCTGTCGCAACGGCACCGTGTGGACCACGGACAAGGACGGGCTGCTGCTGGGACTGCTGGCGGCCGAAATCACCGCCGTGACCCGGTGTGAACCGGGAATGTATTTCCGCGAACTGACCGCCACCCACGGCGAAACCTTTTACCGGCGCGTGGACACAGACCTGACCCCGGCCGAGCAGGCGGCGTTCGCCCGCTTGGAAGCCCGTCACGTGAGTCCGATCACCCTGGGAGGAGAGCCGATCGAACAGGTGCTGACCCGCGCCCCGGGCAATCGCGCCCCGATCGGCGGGATCAAGGTGGTGACCCGCAATGCCTGGTTTGCCGCGCGCCCCTCGGGCACCGAGCCCAAGCTCAAGCTCTACGTCGAAAGCCTGGTCAGCGCGGCCCACCTGGAGACGCTGCTCGCCGAGGTCCGGACGCTGCTGCGCGAAGCCCTGGCCCGGGCCGCCCGCGGTTAAAGCCCCGCCGGCCATGACCACGGTCCGGCTCACCGCCCGCCACTGGCGCACCGGCGAACCGCGGGAGCTTGTCGGTGACGCCGCGGAACTGGCGGCATTCACCTCCGCTGCCCCCGAGCGCCTCTGGCTGGCACCGCCGCTGGTGGACCCGCAGGTCAACGGCTTTGCCGGCGTGGACTTTCAGGCCGAAGCCCCGGACGGCGCCGACCTCGAACGCGCCGCGGCCGCCCTGGCCCGCCACGGGTGCGCGCAGTTTTTCCTCACCCTCATCACCGACGCCTGGGATCGGCTGCTGGCGAAGCTGGCCCGCCTGCGCACCCTGCGCGCGGCTTCGCCCGCCCTGCGCGACGCCCTCGCCGGTTGGCACGTGGAAGGGCCGTTCCTGTCGGCCAAACCCGGGTTTCACGGCGCGCACGACCCGACCCTGATGTTGGACCCGACTCCGGAACGCCTGCGGGAATTGCGGGAAGCCGCGGGGCCGGACCGGCTCCTGATCACCCTCGCCCCGGAACGGCGCGGCGCTCTGGCGGCCATCACCGAGGCGGTCCGGCTGGGCCTGACGGTCAGCCTGGGACACACGGACGCTCCGGCCGAATGCCTCCGCGACGCCGTGGCCGCCGGAGCGACCGGGTTCACCCACCTGGGCAACGCCTGCCCGCAGCTTCTGGACCGCCACGACAACATCCTCTGGCGCGTGCTCGACACCCCCGGCCTGACCGTGAGCCTCATCGCCGACGGCCGGCACGTGTCCCCGCCCCTGTTCCGGCTCCTGCACCGGGCGCTGCCCCCGGAACGGATCCTGTACACCACGGACGCCATGGCTGCCGCCGGCGCGCCGCCGGGACGCTACACGCTCGGGCGCCTGGCGCTGGAAGTGGGGCCGGACCGGGTGGTGCGTCTGCCGGGGCAGACCCACTTCGCCGGCTCGGCGTTGACGCCCATCGAAGCGGTGTGCACCGCGGCCGCCATGCTCGGGGTGTCGTGGCGCGAGACCTGGGCGCGGATGTCCGTGACGCCGGCGCGGTGGTTGGGACTGTCCCTGCCCGAGCCGGGAGCCACCACCCCGGGATGCCTGGTGGAAACCGACGCTGCCGGGCGCCCGGTCCGCTGGCAGTTGCTCCGCGCCGGCGGGTGACCCCCCGCGGCAAACTCGGGATGCGTTCCAGACGCCGCAAGCCCTGCCGGCCGGGGCGGGGGGAGAGTCGGAACCGCGGCGGCCCGGGCGAACATTGCCCGGCGGGCAAACCGGCGCGGTAAAGCGTGTGCCACGGGCCCGGCGTGCTCGCGTTTGGACTCCTTACCGCGCCAGGCGAAACCACCGCTGCGGGTCGCGCGGCGCCAGGGTCAGCGTGAGTTGATCGCCCTGCCGCTCGATCGGCCAGCCCCAGGTTTCCCAGGCGTGGCCCGGGTCCAAATCGCTCGCGGTTTGCAGGGTAAAAGCCGCTGCTGCCGCCGCGGCGGGCCAGCGCAATTGGACCTGGTCGGTACCGGCCCCGCGTTGAATGCGCAGAGCGGCCAGCGCGGGATGGCCCACCTCGATCTCGGCGGTGCCGCTGACCTGGAGGATGAGGCGGCCGGCTTCGGCCTGAAACTCGTGCGGGGCCGACAACAGCACCGTGCGGCCATTCAGGCGCACCTGGGGGGTCTGTCGCAGCCCGGTGAGCAACACGTAACCGGGCTGCGCCCGCCAGCCCGTCACCCGAAACCCGAAGCCCTCGGCGCTCTCGCGCGACTCGCGGATGGCACCGGGTGCGTGCACGGCCACGCCGTGGCGGGGCAACGCCAGAAAATCGTACACCGGCGGCAGACCCAGGGCCGGAAGGGCCGGCGCCAGCAGGGTGGCCGGGTTGATGTTCGCCGGGTTTCGCGCCTGGGCCTTCAGGTTGAAGCTGTCCGGCAACAGTCCCACGTTGCGGGCGTCGTCGGCCGGGTAGGTCTGCTGAATGCCCGAGCGCACGATGCCTTCGGCCAGTTGCCGCCAGGGGCCGTTGGTGCGGTGCCGCGCCAGGTGCAACAGGGCGTCGGCGTACACCAGACCGCACCACTGCACGGGCAGACCGATCCAGTTGGGCGCGATCCACTGGGTGGCGCCCAGCACGGGGATCGTGGCGTAAAGCCCGATGGGTTGCTCGGTGGGCGGGTTCAGGTACACGAACGGCACCCCGGTCCAGGCCCAGTCCTCGGCCGCCTCGAGCAGGCGGGCGTCACCGCTCAACTCGTACCCGAGCACGGCGGCTTGAACCAGGTGCGCTGACGCCAAAATGTCCGGCGTGTGGAGGGGAATCTCCCACGTCTGCGCCCCGCGCGGCACGCCGTCGCGGTAGCGCGCCAGGAGCGCGCGCAGGTGCCGCAGGCCGGCTTCGATCAGGTCGCGCCGGCCGGTGAACGCCGCCTCCTGCAACAGCGCCGCCACCACCGAGGCCGTCAGGCCGTTGGCGTCCGGTGCCCAGTGGGTGCGGCCGTAGTCCAGGCCGCCGATGCCGCCGCCGGGTTGGTAGCGGATGAACCCGTCGGCCTCGAACCGGTCCAGCAACCCGCGGGCGTGCTCCTCGGCCCGCTCGAGGTTGGCCGCCACGGCTCCGTAGGCCAGCGCGGGTGCCGGGTCGCGCACGTGCCCCACCCGGGCGTGGTTGTAGCGAGCCGGTTCCACCTGGCGCAACGCGCCGGCCGCCGCGGCGCGCAACCGCCCGCTCAGCGCGCCGTCGCTCACACGGTCGGCCAGCCAGTCCATGAACAACGCCGCGTCGGCCGCGGGCACCGCGGGGAAGCCCGGCGCGGCGTGGCGGTAGCGGTCGCCGTCGCGGATTTGCGAGTCCAGCCAGCCGCGCGCGGCCAGTTCGAGGTAGGCGGGCACGCCGCCGGGGATTTCCGGCAGGGGCGGCAGGCCGAAGTGGCGCACGTAATCCCGGACCGCGGGCACCACGCTGCGGCCCCGGCCGCCCAGCAACAGCCCGCTGACGCGGGCGGGCCGGTTCGCCCTCAACATTTCCGCGTCGTAGGGCAACAAGCTGCTTTCCTCCCGGTTCAGGCCGTCCGAGCCGGGGAAGAGCAGCCCCATGACCTGGGCGCCGGAGCCCAGCAGCCGGTCGGGCGTGTCGAACACTGCGCAGGTGGGCGCGCCGGGCGGCTGGTTCCAGGCCAGCGCCACGTACCGGTCCCGGGCGGCCACGGCCATGAGGGGGAAGGTCAGCTTGGCGGTGTCGGCCACCTGCCGGTTCGAGTCCGGCGGGTTGAGGTCCGCGGTCGAACTGCTGGGTTCGTTTTCCAGGTACTCGACACCGGCCAACAGGGCCTGGGTCTTGTTGGTCCCGTAAGCGCCCAGCCCGGGCAGGAGCGTGAACAGCGGCAGGTACAGCACCGCGCGATCCTGGTCGCACCGGGCCGTGGCCTCGAAGCGCAGACTGCCCGCGGTGTTGAGGGTGAAGACCTGTTCCAGCTCCCAGCGCCCGCCGTCGGGGTCGGTAAGGGTCGCCCGCGCGCTCAGTGTGCCGCCCAGGGTGGCGTCGGCCAGGGGCGTGCGGGCGGCGACCTGGACGGTCACGGTGGTGTCCGGGCCGTTGATCGGGAACCAGCGGGGCGTGCCCTGCTGAAGGTAACCGATGAGGGGCGCGTTGTGCCCGGCGGCCATGCGTTCCCCGGCCACTTCCACGATGAACCCGCCCCACTGCGTGCGGGTGTGCACCACCTTCAGTTCCCCGCTCTCGAGCGCGGGAGCGTTTTCGCCCGGCTCGGGCAAGGTGGGATGCGGCCAGTCGGGCGCCGCCAGGGAGAGCCGTTCGGCAAACCACAGTCGCTCCAGCACGCAGGTCCCGCCGGTGCCGGGGGGATCGAAGCGCAAGCGGTACCGCGGCCCCAGCGCGGGCAGGCGCACCTTGACCTCGACCCAGTCGCCGCCGCGCACGGCGAAACGCACCGAGTTCGGCTCGGTGGGATGGCTGCCGGCCGGGAAATAAAACACCTGCGCGGTGCCGGTCTGCTCGGACTTGAGCCGCAGGTGCAGCCAGAGTGGCTGCTCGGGCGGGTAGTCCCGCGGCGGGCTGATGATCCAGGGATCGGGGCCGTTGATGGTGAGCACCAGCCCTTCGGGGGTGGTCGTGCGCGAGGCAAGGTGATGCGGCTCGCCCCACTGCGCGCTTTGCGCCGGATCGGTGAAGTCAAACACCGGCAGGTCGGCGCGCAGGACGAGGGCCAGGCTGACGCCGGCAAGTCCCCGGAACCACCGGCCAGGGTCGAAGGTGCTTTTCACGGCCCCAGTCAACCCGGCCCGGGCGCGGCTGGCAACCGCGGGCGCGGGTGAAGTCTTTGCCCATTGCAGGTCCCGGAATCCGACCCCCCGGCCTCCGGACCGGGCCCGGGGCCTCCGCCCGGCGGGTGTTCCCCGGTGCCCGCGCGTCAAGGACCGGATTCGTTTAGCGCGCGCAGAAACTGGTACGCCATCGCGCGGACGTGAGGCTGCGGATGCCGGGCCGGCGCGCGCATTTCCGGCGTCGGCACGTGTGTCACGTTCCCGGAGCGGAGGGCACCAACCCTCCCAGGACCCGGGGCATGAGCCATTCCGGGATTTGCCGGCCGAAAGCCGGGCATCGAAACCAGGTCTGAAAAGCCAAACCTCTGGTCATGGGCGCCGAGCGGCCAGGGCCCGGGGAGGCCCGGAGCGGAGAATCGCCGATCCGGGTTTGACGCCGCTGGCAGGTCCCACCCATGATGCTGGCGTTTTGGCCGCCGCTGCGAAGTGTCCCGCGCTTCGGCCGCGCCCGGCCCGGACCTGAATGGCCGGAGAGCCGCGGGCGTCGGAAGCGGGAGCCGCCGGGTCCGCGGCGGCCGGTGGGGCCCACATCGCGCGTGTGAAACGACTGTTGGGAAGCGTTTACCTGGGGCTGGGGCTGCTGGCCGTGCTCGGCGCCCTGCTGGTACCCGCGTACCTGCGCAGCGTGGACGCCGCGGTGATCACGCACGCCGGGGCGAACGGGCCCACGCTGGTGCACGAGGCCTTGCAGGCGGCGCGCCTGGACAAGCTCGGCACGGCGGTGCTCCTCGCCCAGGCCGCCCTGGCCGCAGAAGTACCCGAGGCCACCACCACGCTCTACGCCGTGCAACGTCAGCGTGGCGAACAACCCCTGCCCGCGGTGTGGGGGGGCGGCAATTCCCTCCTGCGCCAGGTGTGCGTGCCCCCGGGTGAAATCCCCCCCACCGGCGACACGGTCATCGAGGTGCTCCTGCCCGAGGCGCCCCGCGCTGCGCTGGCGCGGTTCCTGGGCGCGTCCCGGCGCGCCGATGTACAGGAAGTGTTGCGTGCCCGTAGCTGGCAGAACACCGCCCTGTACCCGCCGGTCAGTTCGGCCTCCGGTCAGCCCCTGGATGCCGCGGTCCTGTTGACCGGGCTGTTGCTGCAGGCCGAGGCGGTGTCCCCCACCCTGCGCCAACAACTCGAGGAACTCGCCGGCCAGGCCAATCGCACCGGCGACACCGCGCGTTTTGAATTGTGGTGCCTGAACCTGACCACACTGGCCAAGCGCCTGACCTGGGACCAGTTTCTGGCCTTCATGGGCGGAGTGCCCGACCTCGAGGGCATGCGCACCCTGGCCCGGGAGATCACCCTCGCGCCCGCCGAGCTGCCCGTAATCTTTGCCGCGCTGCAACTGGCCGCGCGTCCCGGCGCGGTGGCCGAGTACCTGCGCGACTTTCCCCAAACCGGGGTGCGCGACCTGCGCCACGCGCTGGCGGCGGGTCGCCACGGCCTGAACCGGCTCCTGGACCGCGGCCAGCCGATTTGCCACGCGGGCTGGCGGGCCTGGGTGCTGGCGGTGCCGGGTGCCAGTACCGCGTTCGGCTGGATTGTGGCCCTGGCGGCGCGCAGCACCCTGCTGGCGCTGTTGCTCAAATACCTGCTCTGGCTGGACGGCGCGTTTCTGGTGGCGCGCGGGATTGCCTGCCTGGCCCCGCCCCCGAATCCGCTGGAGCGCCCGCTGGAGGTGCGCGGCATCCGCACGTTGCGCCAACAGACCGCGGCCGGTCTGGTGATGGTGCTGGCCTTGATTTTGGGCGAACCCGGGCTGGCCCGGGCCCAGAGCCCGCCACCCGCGCCCACCCTGGGGCTTTTGACCAAGAACAACCCGGCGGCGGTCGCGCAGACCCCGCCCCCTGCTCCCCGTGTTATGACCAACCAAGCCAACTGGATCGCCCTCGCCGTGTTCTTCACGGTGCAGATGACCGTGTACCTCGTCGGCCTGATCAAGCTGCGCGAGATCAAACGCCAGCCGCTGCCCAGCCGGTTGAAAATCCGGCTCCTCGACAACGAGGAGAATCTCTTTGACACCGGATTGTACATCGGTTTGGGCGGCACCGGCCTGGCGCTGGTGCTCATGGCCTTGAACCTGTTCACCGCCAGCCCGATGATCGCCTACGCCTCGACCGGCTTCGGCGTGTTGTTCGCCTCCCTGCTCAAAATCATCCACGTCCGCACCTACCGGCGCGCCCTCATTTTGCAGGCGGCCGAGGAGGCGGCCGAACCGGCCACGCCATGAATCGCGCCGTCCTCGTCGTCCTGGTGGACTTTTTGCTGATCAGCCTGGTCACGCTGTTCAGCTCGCAGCGGAGCCTGGAGCTGGGCCAGGCCAACGCCGGGGCGCAAATCAGCGTCGAGGTCAAGGCCGTGCAGGACATGCTCGAGGTCCTGCAACTGGCGTTGCAGCGGGAGCAAACCGCGCAGGGGGAGTTGCGCCAGCAACTGGACCGCACCCGGCAACTGGCCGAGGCCCGCCAGCAGGAGCTGGCCCAACGGGACGAGCAGCTCCGCGCCGCCGCGGCCAGCCTGCGCGCGGCCGAACAAACCGCGCAGCAGTTGGCAGCGGAACGCGACCGTCTCCAGCAGGCCCAGCTTCAGGCCCAGCAGCAAATGGCCCAGCTCGAGGCCCAACGCGCCGGGGCGCAGGAACGCATCCAGCGGCTTCAGGAAGACCTGACCCGGGCCACGACCGAGGCCACGACCACCCGCGCCAGCACCGAGGCCCTGCAGTCCGAACTGGCCGCCCGCCGGGCCGAGGTCCAGCGCCTGCAAGAGCAGATCGCCGCCCTCCAAAACGTCGCCCTGAGCGCTCAGGCCGAAAAAGCGCGCCTGGCCTCGAATCTGGCCCAGGTGGCCACCGAGGCCGCCCAGTACCGCGAACGGCTCCAGGAAAACCGCCAGCAACTGGCGGTGCTCGAGCAGGACCGGGAGCGCCTCCACGAACATGCCTCGACCCTGGCCAAGGGCCTCGACACCCTGGCCGCGGGCTCCCAACTGCTGGCCGAGGAGATCCGGTCCGACCGCGAGCTGGCCCCCAACACCATTTACAAACGTTACCTGGCCAACCGCGTGGACAGCAGCTTCCGCGCGACCCGCCCCGGGCTGTTTGGCCTGCGCTCGGGCGATGTCCGGGTCGAGGAGGTGGTGCTCTTTCAGGATGCCGGCCGGGTTTTCGCCCTGTTCCACATTCACCACACCCCGTTGCCCACGCTGCCGGGCGGCCCGGATTGGGAAGAAATCACCGGGACCCTCAGCCGGGGCAGCGCCACGGTCCCGCTTTCGGCCCTGTCGTTTGTGGCCTCGGACCCGCGGGTGCTGGTGGCGCCCCTGGATGAAAGCGCCGTGCGCGCGCTCGGGGTCGAGCCTTTTGCGGTCTCCGAGGACCCGGCCAAGTTTCAGGATGCCGTGGTGGTGGGCGGCAAGGAGGGCTATTACGGCGAAGTCGAGTTCAAGCTGGTACCCGGTCTGCCCCGCTACCTGAAGATGCAACGCCGCCCGCTGGGCAAAATTTTCGGCAAGTTTTCCCCCTCCCGCGGCGACCTGGCCTTCAGCAAACAGGGCGAGTTGCTCGGCATCATGGTCAACAGCCAGTACTGCGCCCTGGTCCAGAGTCTGCCGCCGGCGCGGCTGGTCCGCTTGGGGAAGGAAATCGCCCAGCAGCGCACCAGCCAGATCGGCGCGGAAGTGGCGCGCCGGCTCCAATCCCTGCCCCTGAGCCTGCAATAGCTCCCACGGCCCGCCTCGTCGGCCCGGACTACAATCCCGGCGGGGGACAAGCGCCCGGGTTGCTTCCCGAGCCCCGGCGGTTTTCCCACGGCCACGCGCGGGCGGCGTCGGGCGGGAAATCTGCTTTTCGCGGCGCGCGACCGGGTTAAGGTGGGGCGTCCGAGCCGGCGCCGGCAGCACCGGTCGCCCTCTGGACCCGTGCAGGACACATTGGAATTGCCAAAAGATCATGGAACCCCGCGCTGACATCGCCGTGATCGGACTGGCCGTCATGGGCCAGAACCTGATCCTGAACATGAACGACCACGGCTTCACCGTCGTGGCCTACAACCGCACCGTCTCGAAGGTGGACGAGTTCCTGGCCAACGAGGCCAAGGGCACCAACATCCTCGGCGCGCATTCGCTCCAGGAAATGGCCGCGCTGCTCAAAAAACCCCGCCGCGTCATGCTCATGGTCAAGGCTGGCGCGCCGGTGGACGAGTTCATCGAGCAGTTGCTCGGCGTGCTGGAGCCGGGCGACATCATCATTGACGGGGGCAACTCGCTCTTCGAGGACACCATCCGTCGCGCGAAATACGTCGAGAGCAAGGGCCTGCTCTACATCGGCACGGGCGTGTCCGGCGGCGAAGAGGGCGCGCGCCACGGGCCGAGCATTATGCCCGGTGGCAGCCCCGCCGCCTGGCCGCACGTCAAACCCATCTTTCAGGCCATCGCCGCCAAGGTCACCGATCCCAAAACCGGCGCTGTCGAGCCGTGCTGCGACTGGGTCGGCGAAGGGGGGGCCGGCCATTACGTCAAAATGGTCCACAACGGCATCGAATACGGCGACATGCAGCTCATCGGCGAGGCCTACCACATCCTGAAGGACGGTCTGGGTCTGAGCGCCGACGAAATGAGCGCCGTCTTCGGCGAGTGGAATCAGGGCGAACTGCAGTCCTACCTCATCGAAATCACGCGCGACATCCTCGCCTTCAAGGACGCCGACGGCCAGCCGCTGGTGGACAAAATCCTCGACACCGCCGGCCAGAAAGGCACGGGCAAGTGGACGGTGATTTCCTCGGCCGAACTGGGCATCCCCATTACGCTCATCGCCGAGGCCGTCTATGCGCGGTGCGTTTCGGCCATGAAAGAGCAGCGCCTCGAGGCCGCCAGGGTCTTCAAGCCCTCCAACCCGCGTTTCCCCGGCGACCGGCAGGCGTGGATTCGCGACCTGCGCCGCGCCCTCTACGCCGCCAAAATCATCAGCTACGCGCAGGGCTACCTGCTCATGCGCGCCGCCGCCCAGCACTACGGCTGGAATCTCAACTACGGCGGCATCGCCCTGATGTGGCGCGGCGGCTGCATCATCCGCAGCGTGTTTTTGGGCGAAATCAAAAAGGCCTTCGACCGCAACCCGAACCTGGAAAACCTGCTGCTGGATCCGTTCTTCCGGAAGGCGGTCCGCAGCGCGCAACGTCCCTGGCGCAAGGTGGTGAGCACCGCGCTGCGCAAGGGCATCCCCGTGCCCGCGTTCAGCACGGCGCTGGCCTTTTTCGACGGCCTGCGCACCGAGCGCCTGCCGGCGAACCTGCTCCAGGCCCAGCGCGACTACTTCGGCGCGCACACCTATGAACGGGTGGACGCCCCACGCGGCCAGTTCTTCCACACCAACTGGACCGGCAGCGGCGGGCGCGTGGCCAGCGGCTCGTACACGGTATGATGGCCCCCGGTTCGCCAGGGTTGTTCCGGCTGCTCGACGCCGGGTTGGAACGGACGATCCGGGAAATGAATCCGTGGTGGCGCGGGGAACCCGTGCCCGACGTGGCCCGGATCCGACGCTGGGCCTTTGAACCCGTGCTGCAGGGGTTGCTCCGGGGGCCGGCCCCGGCGGTGTTGTTGCGCGGACCGCGCCAGGTCGGCAAAACCACACTCCAGTTGCAGGTGATTGATCACCTGCTCCGGGAAGGCGTCGCGCTCACGCGCATCTTCCGGCTCCAGTTTGATGAATTGTCCTCGCTGCGCGGGCTGTCCATGCCCCTTCTCGAGCTGGCCTATTGGTTTTCCGACCACATCCGCCGGGAGACGCTGCCGCGGGCCACCAGCCGGGGAGAACCGGTGTTTCTTTTTTTGGATGAGGTGCAGAACCTGCCCGACTGGGCGCCGCAAGTGAAGAACCTGGTGGACGTAAGCCGGGTGCGCGCCCTGGTCACCGGCAGCTCGGCGCTGCGTATCGAGGCGGGCCGGGACAGTCTGGCAGGCCGGGTGTCCACACTCGAGATGAGGCCGCTGCTGCTGCGGGAAATTGCCCAGTTTCACAACGAACTGCCCCCCGTCCCCCTGCTTCCACACAACGGGCTGGCTCCGCTCAAGGAAAAGCAGTTCTGGCTGGAGCTGCGCGAGTTTGGTCGGCAGCACGCCGCCCTCCGCCACCGGGCCTTTGCCGCCTTCGACGAACAGGGGGGCTACCCGGTGGCGCACGCCCGTCCGGATCTGCCCTGGGACCAGGTGGCGGATTTTCTCAACGAGACCGTGATCCGTCGGGCCATTCAACACGATTTGCGCCTGGGACCGCGGGGGGGCCAAGCGGGACGAAACCCTGCTCGAGGAGGTTTTCCGCCTCGTCTGCCGCTATCTTGGACAGGCCCCGGCCTCCAGACTTTACCTGGAAGAAATCCGCCGGGCCATGGATGCCAACGTGGGTTGGCAGCGCATCCTGACCTATCTGAGATTCCTGGATGCCACGCTGCTGATTCGCCTGATCGAGCCGCTGGAAATCAGGCTCAAGAAGCGCCGGGGGGCGCCCAAGCTCTGCCTGTGCGATCACGCGTTGCGGGCGGCGTGGTTGCTGGAAGTGGTCCCGCTGGCGCCGGCCAAACTGGAGGCGCAACCTCACCTGACGGACCTGGCGGGCCACATCGCCGAAAGCACGACGGGGTATTTCTTTCGTTCGATCATCGGCCTGGACGTGGCGCACTTTCCCGAACGCGCCATCGAGCCGGAGGTGGACTACGTGATCACCGTGGGGGGCAACGGATTCCGGTGGAAGTCAAGTACCGCCGCCATATCACCCACGAAGACACCCGCGGCCTGCGGGCAATGCTCGAAAAAACCGTCCATGGCGCCCGCTTCGGCCTGCTGGTGACCCTGAGTGACGATCCGGCCTCGGATGATCCACGAATCGTCAGCCTGCCGTTGTCCACACTGTTGTTGTTGCGCTGAGAATCGGAGCGCTCCCGGGGCGCGACAGCCGGCGGCTCGTCAACCCGGGGTTGCGCCGCCGGCGCGCGCCTACAACACTCCCGCCCGCGCATGACCGTGCGGTTGATCCAAACCCCCGCCCCGGGTGAGCGGCGGGTGTGCTTTGTCGGCGACCGGCTGCGGTTCACGCTCCGCGTGGACCCGCCCGGGCCCTGGCCGCAGGGCTGGTGCGGGTACCTGCGCACCAACCTCGGCCGCGGCGCCGTGCTCTGGGAAGAACTGCTCACCGCGGTCGAGCAGCGCAAACCGCCCACCCTCTGTGCCTGGCGCGACATCCCGATGCGGCGCGAGGGCGAGGTCTGGGTGCTGGACCTGCCGCTGGCCGAGGTGGGCTGGTTTCGCGCCAAGGCCTGCGCGGTGGACGCGCGCGGCTGGCTGCACTGGCCGGAGGGCCCTGATTTCGGCGTGAACGTGCAACCGGCCTGGTGCCGCACGGCCAACACGATTTACTGCGCCTTCCCGCGCCAGTTCGGGCCCTCCAAAACCGCGCGCGTGACCGAGCCGCCGGCCCACGCGGCCGAAATCGCCACGCTGGACCGGGCCGGTTACACGGTCATCCCGCCCTCGGGCAAGCTCCGTGACCTGACGCGCGAGCTGCCGCACATTTTCGACACGCTGGGTTGCCGCATCCTGCACCTGCTGCCGATCAATCCGGTGCCCACCACTTACGCGCGCTTCGGCCGGTTTGGCAGCCCGTACGCCGCGCAGGATTTTCTGGCCATTGACCCGGCGCTGGTCGAGTTCGACGGCCGCACCACCGGCGTGGACCAGTTCCGCGAGCTGACCCGGGCCGTCCACGCGCGCGGCGGCCGCGTCTTCCTGGACCTGGCCATCAATCACACCGGCTGGGGGTCCACCTTTCAGGAGCGGCACCCGGAATGGTTCCTGCGGGATGCCGGCGGCCGGTTTGTCAGCCCCGGGGCCTGGGGCACGATCTGGGAGGACCTGGTCGAGTTGGACCACCGCCACGCCGCGCTGCGCCGAGAATTGGGGGAAATCTTCGTCGAATGGTGCCGCCGCGGGGTGGACGGCTTTCGGTGCGACGCCGGGTACAAGGTGCCGCTGCCGGTGTGGCAGTACCTCATCGCGCGCGTGCGCCGGGAATTCCCGGACACGGTCTTCCTGCTCGAGGGCCTGGGCGGTTCCTGGGAGGCCACCGAGGCCCTGCTGACCGAGGGGGGGATGCAGTGGGCCTACTCGGAGTTGTTCCAAAACTACAGTGGCCGCGACGTGGCCGGATACCTCGACTACGCCCTGCGCCAGAGCGAACGGGTGGGCCTGTACGTGCATTACAGTGAAACCCACGACAACCCCCGCCTGGCCGCCCGCGGCCGGGCCTGGTCGCTGCTGCGCAACCGGCTCTGCGCGCTGACCAGTGTGTCCGGAGCCTTTGGCTTTACCTGCGGGGTGGAGTGGCTGGCCCCCGAGCGGGTCAACGTCCATTCCAGTCGCGGTCTGGCCTGGGGCAATCCGGACAATCTGGTGGCCGAACTCGGGCGGTTGAACCGGCTGCTGGCCGAGCACCCCTGCTTCTTTGACCACGCGCGCCTGACGCGCCTCAGCCCGCCGGACGCGCCCGTGTACGCGCTGTTGCGGGAATCGGCCGAGGGCCGCGACGCCGTGCTGGTGCTGGTGAACACCGATCCGGACGCCGCCCACACCTGTCGCTTGGACGCCGACCAGTTGGCGCGCGCGCGTCTGCATTTTGCCACCGACGCCCCGGCCTTGCCGGTGGACCTGCTGGGGCAGTCGCCGCCGGCCTGGGAGCCGGATGCGGACCGCGCCGTGCGCCTGCGCCTGCCGGCCGGTGGGGCCTACTGTCTGGCGGCGCAAGCCGCCCCCGCGGGCCGGCACGGCGAGGCGTACCGGCTCCAGCGCGCCCGCGAAGCCCTCGCCCTGCAGGTGCTCGGCCAACATCTGCCGGTCGAAAGGCTCGGCCGGGTGGATCTCTCCACTTTGGCCGAATGGCTGGCCCGGGACCCGGCCGGTGCACTGGCCGCGGTGGCGGCCCTGCCGGCAGAGCTGCCCGAAGAGCAGGTCCCGGCGGCGTTGCAACCGGCCCACTCCGGTTATCCGCGCGTGGTGGAATGGCGCCTGCCCGACCGCGCTCGGGTCGTGCCCATCCCGGCCGGCCACTGGTTGTTGGTTTGGGAAGCACATCCGTTTCGCGCCACGCTGGAGGTGCCCGGTGCGCCGGCACCGGTGCATCTCGAGTCCACACCGGTGCACGCCGGCCACGTGGCCGTGTTCACGCCCCGCCCCGGCCCGGCGGAAGCCACATTGACGCTGGAGCGCTACGGCCCGGGCGAGGCGGCGGTCCGCGGCACCCTCCGGTTTCTCGCCTCGGGGCCGGCCCAGCCGGGGCCGTCGCTTGGGGAAGGGCGGGTGTTGCTCACCAACGGCCGCGGCGGCATGGCTCGCCTGGCGGTCAACCTGGGCGCCATCGAGTCGAAGTACGACTGCCTGTTGGGCGCGAACCTTCACCCCGATCTGCCGGTGGACCGGCACATTCTGGCCAAGCGCGCCCGGGTCTGGATCAACGCGGATGGGTTCCTGTCCCCCTTGAACGCGGACAACCTGCTGGAGTTCTCGCCCGAGCCGCCGCCCCGCTGGCGCTTCCTGGCGCACGCCGGGGACGGGCGCGGGGTGGAGATTCACCTCACGGCGGCCATGTTGTCCGGGCGCAACACCACCGTGCTGCGGTTTCATCGGCCGGAACGGCCCCCGCCCCTGGGCAAGCCGCTCCCGCCCACCGCCGACGTGCGCCTGACGGTGCGCGTGGACCTGGAAGACCGGAACTTCCACCACGAAACCAAGCACAACCCGGGCACGGACCAGCATTTCCGCCGTCATCTGCGCGGGTTGGAACCGCGGCCCGGATTCGAGTTTGCGCCCGCGGCGGATCGCCGCCTGCGGGTCTGGGCCACGACCGGCCGGTATCACGACGCCCCGGAGTGGTGCTTCAACATCGCCCACCCCGTCGAGCAAAGCCGGGGATTGGAGGGCAGCGGCGACGCCTACAGCCCGGGCTGGTTCGAGCTGCCCCTGGCCGCGGGCCAAACGCTCGAGGTGATCGCTTGTGCCGACCCGGATGAGCCCGCCGGGGAGGAAATTGAACGCGCCTTTGATTCAAGCCCAAGTCCATCCGGGATCACGGCTCCGGCGGCGGCGGATGACGACGCTTTTGCCGCCCGGCTGCGCCAGGCCGTCCGGGCGTTTGTGGTGCGCCGCGGCCGGGGGCAGACCGTTATCGCCGGCTATCCGTGGTTCTTGGACTGGGGGCGCGACGCGCTGGTGGCGTGCCGGGGCTTGCTGGCGGCGGGTCAGGCGGAGACCGTCCGGCAGGTGCTGCTGAACTTTGCCGCGTGGGAGCGGGACGGCACATTGCCCAACGCCATCTTCGGCGCGGACGCCTCCAACCGCGACACTTCGGACGCGCCGCTGTGGTTCGGCCTGGCCGTCGAGGAATTTTGGGACCGCCTGCCAACAGCCCACGAGCGCGGTGCCTTCCTGGCCGCACCCCTCGGGGAGCGTGGCCGGAACCTGACGGCGGTGTTGCGGTCCATCGCCTCCGCTTACCTGCGGGGCACCCCGAACGGCATCCGGGTGGACCCGGACTCGGGACTGGTCTTTAGTCCGGCCCACTTCACGTGGATGGACACCAATTTCCCCGCCGCCACACCGCGCGAAGGGTATCCGATCGAAATCCAGGCCCTGTGGATTCGCCTGCTGCGGCTGCTGGCCCGGCTCGAACTGCCGCCGGTGACGGAACCTTGGACCAAGCTGGCCGGCCGGGCCGCTGAGAGCCTCGAGCGCTTGTTCTGGCTGGAGGAGCCGGGATGGTATGCAGATGTGCTCCTGGCCCGGCCGGGCCGGCCGGCTGCCACCGCCACCCCGCAGGATGCCCTTCGGCCCAACGCGCTGCTGGCGGTCACCCTGGGGCTGGTTTCCGGGGAGCGCGCCCGGCGGTTGGTGGAGGCCGCCCGCCGCTGGCTGTTGGTGCCCGGCGCCGTGCGTTCGCTGGCCCCCCTGCCCGTTCACCCGCCGCTGGAAATCCGCGGGCGCGGCGGCGAGTTGTTGGGCGACCCGGTTCGCCCTTATTGGGGGCGATACGAGGGGGATGAAGATACGCGCCGCAAACCCGCTTACCACAACGGCACCGCCTGGGTTTGGATGCTGCCCCAGTTCTGCGAGGCCCTGGCGCGGGCGTGGGATTTCTCTCCGGCGGCCGTGGCAGCGGCGCGCAGTTACCTGACCAGCGTGGAGCCTCTTCTGGCCGCCGGCTGCGTGGGGCAGTTGCCGGAAATCCTGGACGGCGACGCCCCGCACACCCAGCGCGGCTGCGACGCCCAGGCGTGGTCCGTCACCGAAACCCTGCGGGTGTGGGAGTTGTTGCGGGCGGCCGCAGCCGGTTAAACGGTTGTGGAGGCGGGCGAGCCGCCGGGGAGCAGCATCTCCCCCGGCGGCCGGCCGGGCTCGCAAGCGCCGGAGTTGGCGCCCGGGCCGATTCTCCTGCCATGGGAAATTGGGCGAAACGGCCGGTCGGGACCCGGCGCTCCATGCCCGCAGCACCCCATCCCGCCGAAGAAAGGCAAAGTCCCGGTCAACCGCGCGCCGTCGGGACCCCGGGCAGGCCGTGATCGGCGCCGTTGATGGGACCGCCGGCCGCGGCCAGCAGCTTGCGCCAGGTGGCCAGGGCCAGCAGCGGCCAACTGTTCCGGTACATGTCGTACTTGAGGTAGTAAACCCGCGGGAAGCCGGTGCCGGTGGTTTCGTCCTCGGTCCAGGAACCGTCCGGGTTTTGCGTGCGGGTCAGGTATTCGATGCCCCGCAGCAAGGCCGGGTGGTTGGGATCGCCAAAGGTGCACAGCCCCATGACCGCCCAAGCGGTCTGGGACGCGGTGCTGGGGCCGCGGCCCTTGAACACGGGGTCCTCGTAGGTATCGCACCGCTCCCCCCAGCCACCGTCCTCGTGCTGGATGCTCTCGAGCCATTCGCCGGCCTTGCGCAGCCAGGGCTGGTTCATGTCCAGGCCCAGGGTGTGGAGGCCGCGCAACACCTGCCAGGTGCCGTAGATGTAGTTGACGCCCCAGCGACCGTACCAGGAGCCGTCGGGCTCCTGATGCTTGCGCAGGTACTCGATGGCCCGGGCCACCTGCGGATGGTCAAGCGGATACTTCTCATGGCCGAGGACCTCGAGGATGCGCGCGGTGATGTCCGCGCACTCGGGGTCGAGCATGGCGTTGTGATCGGCGAAGGGGACCTTCTCGAGGATGTTGTTGGTGCAGTCCTTGTCGAAAGCCGCCCAGCCGCCGTCGCGACACTGGAAGGTGAGCATCCAGTTGAGGCCGCGCCGGTAGGCGGCATCGCGCGCGGCGGGATTGTCCGTGGGCGTCAGGCGAAGGGCCAGCAGGACCATGGCGGTGTCGTCCACGTCCGGGTTCCACTTGTTCTCGAACTCGAAGACCCAGCCGCTGGGCTCGACGGGGGCGGGGTTCTTGTGCTGCCAGTCGCCGCGGAAACGGATTTCCTTGCCCAGCAGCCAGGTGGTGGCCTTTTTCAGGGCCGGGTGGTCGGCCGGCACGCCCGATTCGCGCAGGGCGATGGCGGCAATGGCGGTGTCCCAGACCGGCGACAGGCACGGTTCCATCCAGACGTGCTCGGCGTTCTGGTGCTCGAGCTTTTTGAGGTTGGCCTCGGTTTGGCGCACCAGCGGGTGGTCGGGCGGGTACCCGAGGACCTTGAGCGCGATGAGCGAGTTGAGGATGGCGGGAAAGATGGCGGCCAGGCCGTCGGACCCCTCGAAGCGCTCGATCATCCACTGCTCGGCGCGTTTGAGGGCGCGACGGCGGAAGGGGTGGATGCCGGCGCGGGCCCAGAGTTCGGCGAACTTGTGGAGCTTGTCCAGGGCCAGGAAAAAGTTGCGCCAGGTGAACAGGTTCGGCCAGGGGTCGCGGGGCAGGCGCAGGTCGCGCTCGTGGTAGCCCTCGGGGAAGAGTTCGTTGATGTGGCAACCGACCGGCCGGGTGGGGCGGAAGTGGTTGATGATGGCCAGGGGCACGAGCATGGCGCGGCTCCAGTTGCTCATGTCCCAGAAATTCACGCGAAACCACTTGCCGATGAGCAGGACCTCGCAGGGGATGGTGGGCACGTACTTCCAGGGGTACAGACCCAGCAGGGCGAGGTAGAGCTTCGAGAAGGTGTTCATCCGCGGCACCCCGCCCAGGCTCAGGGCCACGGCCCGGGCGCGCAGCATGCGGGGATCGGTAACCGGCACGCCGGCCAGTTTGAGGGCCAGATAGGCCTTGATGGTGGCATTCACCTCCGGCGGGCCGCCGTGGTAGATGTTCCAACCGCCCCCCGGCAGTTGCTGGGAGAGGATGTAGTTGGCCGCCTTGCGTTGCCACTCGGGGTCCACGCTGCGGTCCCAGTGCCGGAAGGCGATCATGTCGGACATGATCGTGGTGTCCACGATCAGTTCACCCAGCCAGTAACCGTCGGGGTTTTGAAGGCCCAGGAGGTGGTTTTGGGCGCGCTCGATGGCGCGCTCGACCGCGGGCACGTACTGGCGGGCGCCCGAAACGGCCAGGCCTTGGTGGACGGCAGCGGTTTGGGTTTCGAGTTTGCTGACCGGCATTGCGCGACTGTGCGGGGGGTTCGAAGTTTGGTAAAGCCGATTAACGCCCGGCACGTGGCGGCTCCGCCGGCAGTGGCCCCTGGGGCATGCCGGTGATGCGCCAATCGGAGTCCTGCTTCACGTACAGGGTGCGGGTCGGGAAGGCGAAGCTGAGGCCGGCGGCATCGAAACGCGCCTTGAGGGTGAGGTTCATCTCCTGCATCCCGGCCAGGTAGGCCTTGTAGTCGGTCGAGTTCCACCAGTGGATGACCAGGAAGTTCAGCGAGAAATCCGCGAACTGGTTGAAGCTCACCCACACGTCCGCGGTCATGGGATGGCTCTTGAAGACCTCGGTGATGAGGTCGGCGGCCAGTTTGACCTTTTCGGCCGGGGTGTCGTAGGTGATGCCGATGGTCATGACCGTGCGGATGTTGGGGCGCTTGGAGATGTTGGTGATCACGGTGTTGGCCATGGTCTTGTTCGGGATGGTGACCAGGTGGCCGTCCAGGTTGCGCAGCCGGGTGCTGCGCAGGCCGATTTCCTCGACCACGCCGTCGAAGCTCTCCACCCGGATGCGGTCGCCCACCGCGCAGGGCTTGTCCATGAACAGGGCCACGGCCCCGAAGAGGTTGGCCAGCGTGTCCTGCGCGGCCAGGCCCACGGCCAGGCCGCCGATGGACAGGCCGGCCAGCAGGCTGGTGATCTCGATGCCGAGGTTTTGGGCGGTGAGCAACGCGGCAATGAGGAGGATGAAGTACTTGCCCACCCGACGCACCAGCGGGAAGAGCTGCCGGTTGAAAAACACGTCCTCGGCCGCCCCCGCGCGCTGGCGCCAGAAGACCAGCAACACGTCCATCGCCTTGATGACCATGAAGGTGAGCGACCAGGCCACCACCACCCGCAGACCCTTGGACAGGTAATCCTGCACCACCGCCGGCCAGGCGAACACCCGCAGGCCAAAGTTCAACACGATCACGAAGGTGATCACCTTGACCGGGCCCTGGACCACCTGCAGCAGGATGTCGTCGTACTGCGTGGCGGTGCGCGCGGCCAGGACCCGGAGGCGGCCCGCGACCAGCCGGTTGACCAGGTAGGCGCCCAAAAAGGCCAGGCCGATGTAGGCCAGGAAGGCCAGGTATTTCCAGAGTGGCTCCCCGAAGACCTCGTTCTGCAGGAAACTCACCCGAACCAACAGTTGGCCCACCGCGTCCGAGGGAGCCGGTGCCGTGGCGGGAGCATTGGTCGCGGTGGGGACCGCCCCGGTTGCTTCGGCCGCGCGCAGCACAGCCAGCCCGCTCCCGCCCCAGCAAGCAATGGCGGTCAACGTTCTGCTCAGCGTGGACTCGGACGGTTTCATGGTCTGGCGTGGTTCCCTGCCCTTTTCCAGAGTCTCCCGGTCCGCGCCGCCGCCTTTTCCAGCGACGCGGCAGTGGGTCCCTCTCCCTTGATGCCCGGGCTAACCCGCGGTCGCCCCTGCTTCCGCCTCTGCCCGCCGTTTGCGGGCGATGGCATGGGTGGCGTAGCCGTAAAAGACCTCGGCGCACTCCATGAGCGTTTCCGACAGAGTCGGATGTGGGTGGACCGACAACGCCAGGTCCATGGCCGTGGCGCCCATCTCGAGCGCGACCACGCCCTCGGCGATTAGTTCCCCCGCCCCGTGACCCACGATGCCCACGCCCAGGATGCGTTCGGTCTCCGGGTCCACCACCAGCTTGGTCAGGCCATCGGGCCGGTCGAAGGTGAGCGCGCGGCCCGAGGCCGACCAGGGGAATTTGGCCACTTCGACGGCGAGGCCCCTGGCCCGCGCCTCGGCCTCGGTCAGGCCGCACCAGGCCAGTTCCGGATCGGTGAAGACCACCGCGGGGATGATGAAATCTTCGGCCGTGGCCGACTCGCCCAGGATGCGTTCGACGGCGATGCGCGCCTCGCGCGAGGCCTTGTGGGCCAGGAGCACCCCGCCGGCAATGTCGCCGATGGCCAGGATGCGCGGGTCCTGGGTTTGCTGGTACGCGTCCACCTCGATGAAGCCCTTTTCATCGCGGGTCACGCGGGTGTTTTCCAGACCCAGGTCGTCGGCGTTGGGAACGCGCCCCACCGCGACCAAGACGCGGTCGTAAAGCTCCTCGCGCCGCTCGCCATTCCATTCCAGCGTGACCTTGATCTGGGCACCCCGCGTGGCCATGTCCAGCACCTTGACGCCGGTGCGGATTTCCTTGAAGCGCCGGGCGGCCCGCGCGGCGATGGGCCGGGCCAGGTCCGGGTCGGCCCCGGTGAGGATTTGCGGGGCGGCCTCGACCACCACCACCTGGCTGCCCAGGGTGGCATAGACGGTGCCCAGTTCCATGCCGATGTAGCCGCCGCCGACCACCAGCAACGTGGGCGGGATGTCCTCGAGCTCGAGCGCCTCGGTCGAGGTCATGATCCGCGGGTTGCCCAGGTCAAAGGCCCGGGGCATGGCCGGTTTCGAGCCGGTGGCCACGATGGCGTGGTTGAACCTGACGAACTGCTGGCCGTTCGGGGTTTCGACCCGGAGCGTCTCCGAGTCCTCGAAGTACCCGCGGCCGGGGAGGACCTGCACGTTGCGCCGCTGGGCCAGTTGGCTCACGCCGTTGCCGAGTTTTTGCAAAATGGACTCCTTCCAGGCGCGCAGCCGGTTCAGGTCCACCTGCGGCGGGCCGAAGTGCAGCCCCCAGTGCTCCGCCTCACGGGCCACGGTGAGCACGTGCGCGGCGTTGAGCAGGGCCTTGGACGGGATGCAGCCGCGGTTGAGGCACACGCCTCCCAGCCGCGCCTCGCGTTCGACCAGGAGGACCTTCCGGCCGTGATCCGCGGCGTAAAACGCGGCCGTGTACCCGCCGGGGCCGGCGCCAATGACCACGATGTCCGTTTGCAGGGGTTCCATGCTTACAAGCGCACCAGGTGTTCCTCGAACTGCTCGATGGCCCGCACCAGGTCCGTGATGAACCGCGCGGCGCTGCCGCCGTCTATGACCCGGTGATCGTAGGACAGGGCCAGCGGCAGCAACGGCCGACCGGTGACCTGGCCGTCGCGCCAGACCGGTTTCACGGTTGCCCGGCCCACGCCCAGGATGGCCACCTCGGGCAGGTTGACGATGGGAGTGAAGTGCCCGCCGCCGATGCCGCCCTGGTTGGACACGGTGAACGTGCCGCCCTTCATGTCCTCGACGGCCAGTTTGCGCTCGCGCGCCCTGCGGGCCAGGTCCTCGACCTCGCGGGCCAGTTCCAGCACGGATTTTTTGTCCGCATCGCGCAGCACCGGCACCATCAGGCCGGCCTCGGTGTCCACGGCGATGCCCAGGCTGATGTAAGATTTGAGCACCAGATTTTCGCCGGACTCGTCCAGGCTGGCGTTGAAGACCGGATGTTTCTGGAGCACGCCGGTGAGGGCCTTGAGCAACAGCGGCGTGACCGTGAGCTTTACCCCGCGCTCGGCGTAGGCGGCCTGATGGGCCTGGCGCAGGTCGTTGAGCCGGGTCAGGTCGGCCTCGTCGAACTGGGTCACCCGCGGCACGGTTTCCCAGCTCTGGCTCAGGCGCCGGGCGATGGTCTGGCGCAGCGGGGAGAGGGGTTTGATGGTGATGGGCCCCCATTTGGCGAAGTCCAGCGGCTCGGCCGCCGGGCGCGGCTGGCGCTCCGGTGTGGCGGCGGCCCGGGCGGCCAGGCGTTGCAGGCGCTGGATGTAGGCGCGCAGGTCAGCCAGCTCGATGCGCCCGCCGCGGCCGGTGCCCCGCAGACGCGCGAGGTCAATGCCCAGGTCCCGGGCCAGACGCCGGATGGTGGGCGAAGCGGCCGGGGGCGGCCCGCCGGGGGCGGGTTCGGACTCTTCGGGGAGCGGTTCGACCTCTGAAAGTTCTTCCCGCGGCTCGGCCGGGGTGGTGGCACGCGCCACGGGGGTGGGGGCTACAGCGGCCGGGGTCACCGCCGCTGGCGCCGCGCCGGGCGCGGCACCGTCCTCACCCAGGCTGATCAGCTTCTGGCCCACACTGACCTTGTCGCCGGGCTTGATGAACACGGCCTTGACCGTGCCCGCGGCGGGGGAGGGGATGCTGGCGACGGCCTTTTCGTTTTCCAGTTCGAGGAGGGGCTGGTCCTTGGCGATGGTGTCGCCGGGTTTGACGAAAACGCTGACCACGACGCCGGATTCGGCGCCTTCACCCAGTTTCGGCAGTTTGACATCCATAGGCTGATCACCCGCGATGCGGCCGGGAATCCGGCTGGCAGCGTTCGGACGGTGGTCCCACCCCGGCGGGACACAGGGGATTAAGCTTGCGGGCGGCCTTCGGGCTGACAAGCAGATTTGCGGGGGCACGGTCCCGTGATGGGAGGCAGGGTGTCGGCCCCAAAGGACGTGGTCCGGTTAGGGTTCAAGGTGCCGCATTTGAAGCTTGCGCGGGTGAAAGCCAGGGTTAGCCTTCAAAGCAGACTCAGCCTCGATAGCGAATTCGCAACTCGATTCATCCCCATGAAATCCCCCCCGTTGTGTGACGGTGTCCAACCGACGGTTTCGTCCCGGCCTGGGTTTTGCAGCCGCGTGATCCGGATCGGATTGCTGACCTGCCTGGGCGCGCTGGCCCATGCCCTGGCCGCTTCCTGGGAAGTGGACCTGGCCGGCCGCGAAATTATCGCCCTGCGCGCCGACCCGCTTCGGGCGGCGGTGTACGGGCTGAACCGCGGGGCGGCGGGGACCAATTCGTCGTTGGTGGTTTTCGATTCCGAAACGGGTCAACCGGTGCGGGAACTAACCCTGGCCAGCGACCCCACGGACTTTTCCCTGACGCCGTTGGCCGACGCCCTGTTTGTGATTCACTTCCAGAGCCGGACCCTGAGCAAGATCAACCCCGACACCCTGACCATCGAGGCCACCCGACAGTTGCCGTCGCTACCGGATCACTGGGCCGGGGTGCATTACAACGTGGCCGCGGCCGACAGCAACCGCGTGTGCTTCACGGATGCCGCCTGGGCGCCGACGGCTTACCTCTACGATTTTGCCGCAGGGACAGTACTGGGGAGGGTCAACCCGGAAAATCAGGGCGTGGGGGCACTGACCTTCGCCAGCGATGGAAAGACCCTGTTTGTCTGCTCACAGTTCGGCTGGAGCGCCGGTGTCCTGAGCGCCTGGTTGTTTCGGGTGGATTTCTCCGATCCCGCCAACCCCGGGACCGCGCGCTCGGAGATTTGGCAGAACCGGGACCCTTACGACACTCCGGTGTTGCTGACCCGGAGCGAGGACCGGATTTTCAACAAACAGCGGGTATTTGACGCCTCCAATCCCCGGGAGACCCTGTTGAGCTTTCCCGAAGACATTTATGCCATTTCGCAGGAGGGTGACCTGGCGGTGGGAGCCTCCCGGGTGTTCAACGGCCGCACGGGCGAAGCCATCTACACCCTGCCCTTCACCACCATGGTCAGCGTGGTCTCCGGGGATCAGAAAAACCTGTTCCTCGTGAACCGGACCACGCGTCGTTTGAGCGTAATCCCGATCGCGGATTTTGCCTCCATACCGACCGTCGAACTGCAACCCACCCCCCGGGTGGGGGAAGCCGTTCCTCCGGACCAGGCCGAACTGGCCTGGTCAGCAACCCCCACGGCAATCCGGTATCAGATTTACCTGGGCACCAACGCGACCGAGGTGGCCGAAGCCGGTCCGGATTCGCCCCTGCACCTGGGCAACACCACGGGCCGGAGTTGGCCCTTGTCGGGTTTGGCCCCGCGGACCATGTACTTTTGGCGCGTGGACACCGTCACGATCGTGCAAACCAACCGCGGGCCGGTCTGGCACTTCACCGTGGGTCCCCTGCGGGTCATTCCCCGAACGGTGACGGCCCTGGGTTACCGCGGATTTGCCGCCGAACCCCAGACCCTGCGCGTCGAGGCGGTCGCGGGCACCCCGGCCTGGCGGGCCCGGTCCACGGTTTCGTGGCTTTCCGTGACCCCCACCGCCGGAGAAGGCAGCGCTGAGTTGACCTTGAACTTTGCCACGGCCGAACTGGCGTCCGGACTGCACCACGGGGCGGTCCGGATCGCGGTTGAAGAAGCGGAATACGAGGTGCCGGTGGTCTTGCGCATCCGGCCGATGCAGCTGACCCGGCTGGTGGCGGATCGCGAGCGGCCCCGGCTTTACGGGTTGGAACAACCGCCCGACAACGCCAGCGGCTGGACCCTGGTGGTGCTCGACAGCCGCACCGGCGCATTGCTCAAAACGCTGCCCATCGGCCGCAATGCCACGGACCTGACGGTGCACTACCCGGAGCAGCGGCTGTACGTGTCCAACTGGCAGGAGACCTTCACGCGCGTGGTGGACCTGATCTCGCTTACCGAACTGCCGCCGTTGGAGATGGGCCTGCCCGATTACGGGTGGGATGATTACCGAATCAATGCCGGCAAGGCGGGCCGCTTGATTGTGGAAGGCCGGGACCAGTGGGTGCATCTGACCCTTCGGGACACCCGCACCGGGGCCAAGGTCGCCCAGATCACCTTCGCGGTGCGCGAGGGGGACGGGGAAACCGACCCCACCGGGGAGTTTTACTACCACTGTGACAACAACATTTCCAACGCCCACATCACCAAGTACCGCGTGGGGCACGACCGACTGGAGGCGGTGGCCACCAGCACCCAGCACCCTTACGGCTCCCGCAACCTGATCCTCAGCCCCGACGGTTCCCGGTTGTTCTGGCGCGGCTTTGTGTACGACGCGGACCTCAACGAACTGGGCCCCGTGGGCGAGGAAATCTACGCCTGCACCCATGACGGCGCGTTCGCCATCAGCGAGACCCGGGTTTTCGACACGCGCACCTTCCAACCCAACTACACGCTGCCGGTGAAAACCACGATCATGGCGGTGGCCGCGGACCAGGCAACGCTCTGGTTGTTCAATCCCACCAACTACGTCCTCTCGGCACTGCCCCTGCAGGCGGTCACCAACCGCCCACCCACGTCGGAAAACCTCATGCTCACCACGCCGGAAGACACCCCGGTGCCCGTTGCCCTGCGCGGGGCGGACCCGGAAAATGACCCGCTGGTGTTCGATCTGCTTACCCTGCCCGTTCACGGAACCCTGAGCGGGGAACCGCCGGCGCTGGTTTACACCCCGGCTTCCAACTTTTTCGGCACCGATTCGTTCACCTACGTGACCCGGGATGCCTGGCGCACCTCGGCGGTGGCCATCGTCACCATCAACGTCACCCCGGTCAATGATCCGCCCCGGACCCGTGATGCCCTCGTCAAAGTCCTGACCGACCTGCCGCGACAAATCCGCCTCGAGGCCGAAGACCCGGAGGGCGACCCGCTCACATACACCGTGCTCTCCGCCCCCCTACAGGGACGTTTGGAAGGAGCCGGGCCGTTGGTCACGTACTATCCGGCGTCCGGTTTTGCCGGCACCGACTCCTTCACCTACCGGGTGAGCGATGGGCAGGCGGATTCCGCGACCGCCACGGTCACTTTGGTGGTGGGGCCACCCGGTTGCTTCGCGGGGGTGAACCGCGGGCTGTGGGGTTGGTGGCGTGGGGAGGGCCGGGCCGTCGAGGAATATGGCGGGTCCCCGGTAACTTTGGACCAGGTTGCCTACGGACCCGGGCTGGCGGGTCAGGCCTTCGGTTTCAACGGCTCGAACAGCGTATTGTCTCTGCCCGACCTGCCCGCACTGCCTCCCGCGGGCGGGGCCTTTACCCTGGCGTTCTGGCTGCGGGTGGACGAGGCGGGGCGAGAACACACCGTGGTCCACTGGCCGCCGGTGCGGCTGTGGACGGCCCCGAGTGACATGGGCGGCAACCGGCTGGACCTGTGGCTCAAAACCGGAGCCACCGCGCCGGGGGTTCTGATTCTGAGCAACCTCCTCCAAGTCGGCTCCTGGCATCACTTGGCGCTGGCCGCCCAACCCACCGGCCAGGGGTACCAAGTGTATGTGAACGGCCTGCCAGGGACGCCGGTGTCCGCCGGACCACCCCCGCAGTCTTTTGGCAACGTTCCGGTTCTGGGCCGGGGTACCGGAGCAACCGATTCTCTGGCAGGGGCAGTGGACGAACTGGTCCTTTTCGAGCGGATGCTCAGCGCCGAAGAGGCAGACGCGCTCTACCTGGCCCGCGGGGAATCGCTGTGTCCGGAGCCGGCCCCCCCGCGCTTTGTGTTGCAGCCGGAAACCGCCACGGTCTTCCGCGGGGCAAATTTGGAGTGGCGCTCCTTGGCGCGGGGCACGCCACCGGTGAGTTACCAATGGCTCTGGAACGGCGCGCCCCTGTCAGGAGCCACGTCGGCCGATCTGGTCTTGTCCAACATCCATCCTTCCCAGTCCGGGACCTATCAAGTGGTGGCTCAAAACACCTACGGCAGCGTGACCAGCCAGGTCGCGCTGGTCTCGGTCCTGGTGCCCCCACCTCTGGTCAACGGCAGTTTCGAGGACGGCCTGAGCGGGTGGCTGGTCTCGAACATCGCCCAGCCGTACCTGCGGGTCACCAATCGTTTGACTGGCACCCGGCCTTCCACGTCCTTCTTTGTTCTTCAGGCCACCCACGGCCGCATGGTGGCGGTGCACGGCTTTGAGGGGGCCGGCCCCGGCGTCATCCGCCTGGCCCAGGATGTCACCCTGCCCGAGATCCACCCGATCCTCAGCTTTGATTACCGCGCCGCCTGGAGACTGCCGGCCGACAAACAACCCAAGGTGTTTTCGGTCAATCTGGAGCCGCCCGGCGGGGGGCGGGTGCTCCAATCCTTCCCCATTCTGGTTGTTCCACCCGGCACCACCAACCTGGATACCGGGCCACTGTCGGCCGTGCTGGATTTGTCCGACTACGCCGGCCAATCCATTCGACTGGCCTTTGACGCCGAAGTACCGGAGCGACTGGCCGGTCCCGCCCTGCTCCAACTGGATAATGTCCAGATCGCTTCGGCCGCTCCGCCCCAGATCACCCTGCCGCCCACGGGCGGCGCTGCCGCCCTGGGCGGAAACATCACCCTGCGCGTGGAGGCCCAGGGGTTGGCTCCCTTGACCTATCGTTGGCAGCGCAACGGCGTGGATTTATTCGGCGGCAGCGGCAGTTTTCTCGCCTTGCCCAACCTCACCGAGGCGCACAGCGGCGTGTATCGCGTGCGGGTCTCCAACCCCTACGGCGAGGTGTGGAGTGAACCGGTCGTGGTGAGCGTCCTGCCGGCCGGAACTCTCGGCAAACCCGAGTGGTCCGCCACGGGCCGCTTTCGGATTCCCGTGGCGGCGGAGGCCGGTGTTCGCTACACACTGGAGGTTTCATCCGACCTGATTTCCTGGGCACCCGCCGCCGAGGCCACTGTTATGTCCGGCGCCTTTCTTTGGTTCGAGGACGCGGCCGCCGCCCAACACCCTCATCGCTTTTACCGGGTGCGCCGTCCCTGATGCGCCGAAGATCTCGTCACCGTATCGAAGGCGGACTTTCGGACCCCCGGGGGTGGAAGACCGCGGTGGGACCGGTCGCCTCTGAAAAACCGGGATCGGTAGCAACCACTTGCTGCGCGGCGGCGGGGCCACACAATAGCCCGCGCGCCCGGCTTCGCGAGCCGGGTGGCGAGCCCCTGTGCACACCCTGGTGGAAGATTTCTTGCAGTACCTGCGCCACGAGCGCGGGCAGGCGGAGCACACCCAGCGCACCTACAAGGCGCAGTTGGATCGCTTCGTCGCGTGGGCGCATGACCGGGGGCTGCGGGACTGGCACGCGGTGGAGCTGGCCCACCTGACCGCCTTTCTGCAGCACGAGCGCCAGCGGCCCCTGGCGCGCACCCCGGAAGATTCCCCCCGCCGGCTCAGCAACGAGAGCGTGTATCTGGCCATCGCCGCGCTGCGCGCCTTTTTCCGGTTTTGCGAACGGGAGCGGTTGTTGCCGACCAACCCTGCCGAACACCTGAGTCTCCCCCGCCGCTGGCAGCGCCTGCCCAAGGCGCTTTCAGACCAGGAAATCGCCCGGCTGCTCCAACCCCCGCCCACCCCCACTCCCGCCGACCTGTGTGATCAGGCGGTACTCGAGCTGGCCTATGCCTCCGGCCTGCGGCTGGCCGAGTTGCGCCGCCTGCGCCTGGAACAACTGCACCTGGAGGCGGGGTTTGTCACCGTCGTGGGCAAGGGCAACAAGGAGCGGGTGGTTCCGGTGGGCCGCCCGGCCGTGGAGGCGCTGCGGCGTTACCTCGAGGCCGGCCGCCCGCACCTGGTCCGGCCGCGCTCGCCGGGGGTGGTGTTTTTGACCCGGCGGGGCACGCCCTTTGCCCCCGTCACGCTCTGGTTGCGAATCAAGAACCGCGTCCGCCGGGCGGGCATCACGCGCAACGTCACACCCCACATGCTCCGGCACAGTTTTGCCACGCACCTGCTCGAGCACGGGGCCGACCTGCGCGTGATCCAGGAACTGCTCGGTCACGCCAGCCTGTCCACGACCGAGGTGTACACCCACGTGGCCGGCTCGCGCCTGCGCGAGGTGCACCGGCGTTTCCATCCCCGGAGCTGAGCCGGGTCCGGCGCGGGCGATCCCGGCCCGCGCGCGGGACGGCCTTTCAGCGGGTCAGCGGGGTTGTCCGTGAGCCACCCGTTCACTGACCAGATCGAACACCCCGTAGGCCAGCACCACCAGGAAACACCCCAGGGGCACCACGTAGGACAAAGCCGGCGTGCTCAGGTCAATGATCTTCGCCTGCACCAGGGGCAAGAGGGCGCCCCCGAGAATTGCCATGACCAGCCCGGCCCCGCCGAACTTGGTGTCCTCGCCCAGGCCGTGCAGGGCAATGCCGTAAATGGTGGGGAACATCAGCGACATGCAGGCCGAGATGGCGATCAGGCACAACGTGCCCACCAGGTTCACCGACACCATCACCACTCCGGACAACAGCACCGCCAGCGCCGCCATCACCGCCAGCAACAGGCTGGGCCGGAAATGCCGCATCAACGCCGTGCACACAAACCGGAAGCTCAGAAACAGCAGCATCGCGCAGATGTGGTAAATCCCCGCCACGGTCAGCCCGGTCAGGTCCCGACCCGGCTCGACCAGCCGGATGGCGTGCACGAAGCGGTTGATCCCGGTGGATTCCAGCAGCGCGATCAGCGGCTGCCCCCGCCCCTCGTCCACGATCTTGGCGATGTAGTGGATGGTGTACGTCCACACGCAAATCTGCGCGGCCACGTAAAAAAACTGCGCCACCACGCCGAAGGCGTAATGCCGGTTGCGCACCAGCCGGCCCACCGTCGCCCGGAAATCAATCCGCGGCCCGGCGTCCGAAGCCCGGGGCATCCGCACCAGGGCGATGGCCAGCCACAACCCCACCAGCGCGCACGCCGTGCCCACGTACGGCCCCATCACCGCCGCCAGCTCCTCGGTCTGAATTTGGCGCAGCACTTCCGGCGCCATGACCTTGCGCTCGGCCTCCGTGGCCGGGTTCATCCGGGGCAGGATCAAAAACCCCGCCAGCATCATGCCGATCACCGAGCCGACCGGATTGAACGACTGCGCCAGGTTCAGGCGCCGGGTGCCGGTTTCTTCCGGTCCCAGGGCGACGATGTAGGGGTTGCAACTGGTCTCCAAGATGGACAACCCGCCGGCCAGGACAAAAATCGCCGCCAGAAACGGCCCGAAGCGCAGCGCCTGGCTGGCCGGATAAAACAGCAGCGCCCCCACCGCGAACATGCCCAGTCCCACCAGCACGCCGGTTTTGTAGCTGAAACGTTTGATGAGGAACGCCGCCGGCAACGCCAGCACGAAGTACGCGCCGTAAAACGAGAACTGGACCAACGCCGACTCGGTGTTGCTCAGATCGGTGAAAATGCCCTTGAACGCCCGCACCAGCGGGTCGGTCATGTTGTTGGCCAGTCCCCACGCCGCAAAGCAGGTGGTCAACAACCCAAACGCCAACCGGTACTCGCGGGGAACCAGCGGCGGCGGGGCGGTGGCGGAAACCGGTGCCGGAGGCGCCACCGGGGCGGAGGAAACGGGTGAAGGATTCATCGGTCAGGTTGATGGTGGACCTGCGTTGGGTCGGCCCGGCGGCCGGGCCCGCGGAAAAAAAACGCGGCAGGGCACGGGCAGCCGGGTGCTTGGTCATCGGGCGCGATTGATACGGAACCGCCGGCACCCCCGTCAAGTGCCCCGGCGGCGGGCCTCACCCCGGCGGCGTTAATCACTCCCGCGCCAGGCGGTAAAAACGCCGTTCGCCCTGCGGCGAAAGCGGCAGGCGGTAGCGGTTGCCGTCGCTCAGTGGGAAAGCCAATGACCGGGTCCAAACCGGGGCCTCCAGGGAAGACGTTTCTTCGAGCACGAACCCGGAAGCATCGGCCGGCCAGCTCAGGTCCAGGCCGGTGTCGGTCTTTTCCACGCGCAGGGTGGGTAACGTGTCCAGGACGACGAAAGGCAAACTCGCTGTGTCGGCCGTTTCCGGCCCGCGCAGCAACTCGAACTGCACCCTCCCGGCGCCCGCGGTCTCGGCCCGCAGCCGCAACCGCACCTCGACTGTTTCGCCCACCGCCAGCTCCCCCGCTTGCACGGTGAAGCGCTCCGCCTCCCACTGCACCGCGCCCCGGCTGGCGGCGGCCTCCTCGAGGACAAAAACCGGCGCCACGGACCCGCGCACCCCCACATGATCCACCGGCTCGGGACCGGCATTGACCACCCGCAACCGCGTTTGCGTCTCCCGGCCCAACGCGCCCACCCACTCCGCCGGGTCGGCCACCAGGTGCAGTCCCGGCTCGAACCGAAGCGCGATGCTGGCGTTGGTGAGCGTGGCGTAGGGCAAAGCGACCACGGCGTGGTAGGTGCCCAGATGCGCAAAGTCCACATTCGCCAGCTCCAGGAGCGGCCCGGTTGCCCCCTCCAGCCGCGCGCCGTTGAAATACCATTGCACCGGCACGGGCTGGCCGACCGGAGCGGGCGCGGCCAGCGTGACGGCGCTGCCGGGTTTGATGGCGCCGTCCCGGAACAGCACCGGCGTCACGCCCAGCAGCGCCAGGCTGTAATTCTGCGCGGCCGCGATCCCCCGCACCCCGCGCAGCCCGGGCGGGACGCGGGTTTGGCCGAGCGCGTTGTCGCCCCAGGCGACCACGGTTCCATCCGCCTTCAGGGCCAGGCTGTGATCGGCCCCGGCGGCGAGGGCCACCACGTCGGCCAGGTCCGGAGGCACGCGGCTCTGGCCCCGGGAGTTGTTCCCCCAGGCCACGACGCGGCCGTCCCGGCGCAGGGCCAGCACGTGCCTCGGGCCGGCGGCCAGAGCCACCACGTCCGTCAATCCTTCCGGGACTTCGGTGAACTCGCCCCAGCGCAGCACCGTACCATCCGCGCGCAGGGCCAGGCTCTGACGGCCACCGGCGGCGAGGGCCACGAGGTTGGTCGCCTCCGGCGGGGCATTCAACTGGCCGCGCGAATTGTCGCCCCAGCCAAAGACCCGGCCATCGGGCAGCAGGGCGAGGTGATGTTCGCTGCCCGAGGCGATGGCCAACGCATTGCTCAAGCCGACCGGCACGGCCGGACCGACCCAGCGCGTGCCGTCCCAGAAGGATTGGCCCCAGCCGACCACCCGGCCATCCGCGTGCAACGCCAGGCTTTGGGCGTTGCCCGCCGCGATGGCCCACACGTTGTTCGGATGGCTCAACGGCTGGGCCGAATACCAACCCCACCCGGACATGGTTCCGTCCGCCCGCAGGGCCAAGGCGTGCACGTTCCCGGCCGCCAGCGCCACGGCATTGTTCAGCGAGGTCGGTGCCAGCGTCTGGCCGTATGTGTTCTCTCCCCAGCCGGCCACGGACCGCACCTGAAACACCAACGTGCCAAAACCGTAACCGAAGCGGTTCCGTGCCACCAACTCGGTGCGGTAGGTGCCGGGGTGGACGGGCGTCCCGGTGATGCGTCCCGTCGCCGCGTCCAGATGCAGGCCCGGCGGCAGACCCTGCGCGCCAAACCAGTCCGGCACGTAGTCGGCCTTCAGCTCGAGGCTCACCGGTACCCCGAGCAACGCTTCGACCTGGCCGCGGCTCTGAAGGGCCGGCAGGGGGGTGTTGACGAACAGGGTCAATTCCCGGCGGGCGACTCCGGCCGCGTTGGTCGCGGTCAGGGTGACCCGGTAGGTGCCGCCCGCGCGGGGCGAGCCGTAAATCACCCCGGTCAGCGGGTCCAGGTGCAGGTCCGCGGGCAGACCCTCGGCGCCCACGCCGTGGATGCCCCCCAACACCGGCACCCGGGCATGGAAGGGTTGGTCGGCCGTGGCCACCAGAGCAGGCAGGGCGCCGAAGCGCGGCGGGGCAAAGTCGCCCCGATGCTCCACCAGCGCGAGGCTGTGGTTCCCGGCGGCCGCGATGGCGACCACGTTGCGCAGGTGGGCGGGGACGTCACACTGACCCTGGGAGTTGTCGCCCCAGGCCACCACCGTGCCGTCCGCGCGCAGGGCCAGGCAGTGCTGCGCGCCTGCGGCGACCGCGACGATGTTGGTCAGCCCGGGGGGCTGGGGGTAAAAATCCACGTACCGTTGCTGGATGGAATCCCAGCGCTGTCCCCAGCTCACCACCGTGCCATCCGCGCGGAGGGCCAGGCTGTGAGTGCCACCGGCGGCCAAGGCCACGACATTGCTCAGGTCCGGCGGGGGTTGCGGCAGGAAATCCGGCCACTGCACCACCAGGCCCCCGGCGCGCAGGGCCAGGAGATGGCCGTCGTACACCGAGAAGGCGAGCACATTGCTCAGGCCGGGAAGGATCGGATTGGGGCGGTTAGGGGCCAGCGAGCCGTCGGCGAGCAGGGCAACGCTGAAGCCCTCGCCCGCCCCAATGGCCACAATGTTGCCCCGCACGGACAGCGAGACCGGCGCCGGGCCCCAGCTCACCACGGTGCCGTCGTCGCGCAGGGCCAGGTTGTGCGCGAAGCCCGCCGCCACCGCCACCACGTTGCTCACTTTGGCCGGGGTGGGCACGGTCACACCCCAGGTCACCACCGAGCCGTCCTCGCGCAAGGCCAGGCTGTGGGCCGGGCCGGTGGCGAGGGTGATCACGTTGCCCAGGCCGGCGGGCACCTCGAGCTGGCCGCGGTCGTTGTTACCCCAGCCGATAATCGGGCTGACCCGGAGGGTCAGCGTGCCGGTGCCCGGCCCGTAGCGGTTGCGGGCCAGGAGCGTGACCGGGTACACGCCTTCCACCATGGCGGCACCGGTGATTTCGCCGGTGGCAGGGTTGAACTCCAACCCTGGCGGCAAGCCCTCGGCGGCCAACCACTCGAGCGGGGTGGCGGAGACGAGTTGAAAGCGGAACTCGTTGCCCAACGGGGCCTGGACCAGCCCGTGGTTGAGCAGGGCCGGGGTGGGAAGGTTCACAAACAGCGTCAGTGACCGGCTGGTCGTGCCGGCGGCATTGGTGGCGGTGACGGTGAAATGGAACTCGCCCGCAGCCTCCGGCGTGCCGTGCAACAGGCCGGTCTCGGAATCCAGTTCCAGCCCCGGGGGCAGATTTTCCGCGCCAAAGCCGCGCGGGCCGTACCTGGCCACCAGGCGGTGCCGGAAGGGGTACCCCACGGTACCGATGAGCCGCGGCGAGCCGATGAACAGCGGCGGGGCGGCATCCGGCGGGCCGTCCAGCAAAGCCACGGCATGGCTACTGGCCACCGCCAGATGCAACACGTTCGTGGGGTAAGAGTAGGGGGGAAGGACCATTCCCCCGATGGGGTTACCCCACACGGCCAGGGTTCGGTCGGCACGCAGGACGATGTTGTTTCGTGAAGTCGCAACCGCGGCCACCACATTGCTCAGCTCGGCGGGCACGGAGTTCAGTTCGAAGCGATTGTAGCCCCAGGCCGCCAACGTGCCGTCCGCCCGCAGGGCCAGGCTGTGCCCCCGGCCGGCCGCCACGGTGAGGACGTTGCTCAATCCCGGCGGTGGGCGGGCCTGACCGTAATTGTTGGTGCCCCAGCCGACCACGGTGCCGTTGGCCAACACCGCCAGGCTGTGCCACTGACCGGCGGCGATGGCGATCACGTTGCTGAGGCCCGCGGGGACATTGGTCTGCCCGGCGGTATTGTTGCCCCAAGCGAACACCGAGCCATCAGCCCGCAGAGCCAGATGGTGGTACCAACCACTGGCGGCGGCGACCACGTTGGTCAGGTGCGGGAACACCGGTGTGGCGGTGTCCAGGTCCACCAGCACGCCGTCGGCCCGGATGGCCAGTTTGCCGCCGGGCGCCAGGTCCACGATGTTGCTCAGGCTGGTGGGGAGGGTTTGCCAGATCCATTCCTCGTAGGGGACGCGGATGACCGTGCCGTCGGCCCGCAGCACCCAGGAGGTAAAATCCCGGGCACTGACTCCCACCACGTTGGTCACGCTGCTTGGGTCGAAGTGCGGACTGCCCCAAGAGCCCCAGTGAAAAACCTCGTCGGCAGGCGTGACGAAGGACCAGCCCAGAGCAAGGATGGGCAGAAGGTGGGGATGCCCGCCCGCACAACGCGCTCGCCGATCAGCGTTGGACTTTTTCATGCCGGTGGGGGCGACACTCTCGGGGTCGCCGTCTCCGGCAGTGGCTGGGTTGATAAACCGATACGCCGCGCACTCCCGCTGTCAAGGGTCAGATTGCCGGCGGCGGGAGCACGGGGCGCCGCTCACCGAGTGCCGGGCGGACCGGCACCCGCCGGGGGGGCGTTGGTGGTGGAGCCGGGCGGGGGAGCAGCGGTTCCGACCGGCGGCAGGTTGGTCGCACCCGGCGGGGGCAGGTTGAGCTTGGTGCGCAGGGCGGCCTCGTATTCGGGATCGAGGCGGGGCAGGAGCTGCTCGAGCACCTCGCGGCGCATGTCTTCCAGGGGCGGCAGGCCAACGCGTTTTTCGGACGGGCCGCCGGCGATTTTGCCCATGTAACGATTCCAGATGTTGCGGGCGAGCAGGAGGTAGCCCTGGGCCTGGTCATCCTCGTCCAGGGCGAGGTTGATGAAGGAGCGTTCGAGGGCGCCGCGGATGTTCGAGATGGTCTTGTTCATGTCCGTCTCGCCCACGTCCTCCCCCACGCGCCTGAGGGCGTACTCCTCGAGGGTCATCTCGGGCGGGTAGTCCTTCGGGTAGAGTTTTTTGACCGTGTCCAGCCACTGGTTGGCCTCCCGGTAGCGCTGGTGCACGAAGAAGAAATAGACGGCGTCGAGCAGCGCGTTGCGATGGGCGCGGGCGATGTGGTCGCGCATTTGCTCGTCCTCGGCCATCATCTCCTCGTAGGCGGCATGGGTGCGGGGGAAAATGTCCAGGTTCTCGCCGAAGATGATCTCGTCGGGCTTGAGGCGGATGATCCGGCCGCGGTGGAAGGCCAGGTACAGGGACTGGTAAATGACGCGGCGCAGTTTGATGAGCTGCTCCCTGGTCTTGGCCATCTGCCGCCCCAGGTTGGCCCAGTAAATGGCATGGGCCTCGGGCAGGCGCCATTCCAGCGGGCCGTAGCGGTCGTCGGTCTCCTTCATCCGGGCGGGGTCCAGTTTGTAACGTTCGCGCAGCAGGGCCACGCGCCGGCGGGCGTCCTCGGTTTGCGGGTTCAGCAGTTCGTCCCAATTCGGGCGGCCGCCGCCCAGAAGCTGGTGCATTTCGTTGGCCCAGGCGGTCTTGAAGTACAGGTGGGCGTCGTCGAGGTTGTGCCCCAGCTTGTGCTGGAAGTGCCAGGCCAGTTCCCGGTACAGCTCGACCTCGTGGGGGTTGTATTTGAGGGCCTCATCGCGCAGCAGTTCGATGCCGCGCTGGACCCAGCCCCAGCGGTCCTTCGGGTCGCTGAACTTGATCGAGATGTTGTAGGACATGTTCCACGCCATCACCACCCAGACGGTGGGGATGCGGGGCTGGAGTTTGGTGATCCAGTCCGCCAACTGCACCATCTCGAAATACCGGTCCTGGTCCTGCAATTCCATGGCGCGGACCCACAGGGCGTTGGCGATGAGGCCGCGAAAGCCGCCCAGGACCACCGTGGTGAAGACCAGCACGGGGGGCGCGTTTTTGAGCGGCTCCACACGGGTCAGGCCCAGGTCGGCCCGCTGGCGGTTGAGGCCGCGCTGGGCGGTGCCGGCGGCCAGCAGCAGCAGCCCCGCCAGCAGCAGGAGCAGGACTTTGCGGAGCCGACCGGACCGGTGCATCGCCTCAGCCCCGGGTGCCCGCGAGGGCCAGCTCGCGGCGGTTGAAAATGAGGATGCCCACGGCGGCAAACAAACCGCTCATCAGCCCCACGATCTGGACCCCCGCCCGGGCCAGCGTGCCCCAGGTGATGCTCCGCCCCGTGCTCAGGGCTTCGACCGGGGCGAAGTCCCGCGCCAGGTTGATGAACCCCCGCAGGCCCTTGAAGAACAGGACCGTGGCCTGGTCGAAGAGGTTGGGCGTGTCAATCAACCCGGTGTTCGGGTTCACCGGCCGGATGCCCCCCTGCTCGATGATGGTGTTCATCGTGCCGGTGGAAAACGCCACCCACAGCAGCGACAGGGAGACAAACGCCGCCACGGGGAAGGACAGCAAACTCGAGGCGGCCAGCCCGATGGCGCCCATCAGGGCCAGCCAGCACAACACGATGAGCACCCCGCGCAGGTAGTTCAGCCCGAAGCCGCCCTCCCGGTAGAGCACCTCGAAGCCGTCTTCCAACGGGAAGAGCACGGCGGTCTCGTTCACGTTGTAGAACTGCACGTGCAACACGCCCCGGCTGTCCAGCAGGTTGGGCGGCAGTTCAATCTCGTAAAACGTCTCCGCCGCGTGGCTGCGCACGGTGCGTTGCCGGTAGGGCGAATCCGGCGGGCCCACGTCCCAAACCCCGGTGTAGGTGCCGGACTCGGATTTTTCGTTCACGAAAAACTTCACGCGGATGAACAGCGGCTGGTCCTTGAGCCGGGCGGCCGCCGCCCCCAGGTCCACGGCCCAGGCGCGCACATAGCCTGGAGGCACCACTTGGAGTTCGGCCTTGACCTGCTCACGCACGATCCGGGTCAGCTCCTGACGGTCCAGCGCCGCAAGCTGCTCGGCCTGGACGCGCTCGCGCAGGCGCTGCTGGACCAGGGGTTCGAGATCGGGCACCGGCTCGCGCGCCGAGCCGCGGGCCACGAAGATTTCCTGGCGCAGTTTTTCCTGCTGCTCGGGGGGCAGTTGACGGGCCCGCCAGAGCATTTGGAGGAACACCACACCGGCGGCCAGGCCCAGCAACAACCCGTTGACCGCCAGGATGCCGGCCCATTTGCCCACCCAGATCTGCCAGCGGGCCACCGGCTTGACCACCACGGTCTGGATGGTGCACTCGTCAATGTCCCGAGCCAGGGTGCTGCAGGCCAGCCAGAGGGTGGTCAGCCCCAGCACCGCGGTGATCAGTCCCAGAGTGTAGGTGAGCACAATCTGGATGAATCCCCGCGCCGAGCCGTCGTGCTTGATCACGGCGGGCAACAAAAAGACCGAGGCCAGCAACAGCGCCGCCAGCAGGGGCACCAGGCGGAAGCGGAAGGCCGCCTTGAAGGTCAATCGGGCAATGGCCAGAAACGCCTGCATGATCCGAAGCTTTTACCGGGACGCGGCCGGCGCGCGACCAAACCGGGCGCGCCGTTTACGAGGGATTCCTGCCACCCAACAGGTCCCGCAGTTTTTCCTCGGCCTGTTCCAATTCCTTGGCCGGCGCCGGCGGAGCGGGCGGCGGCGCGGGAGCCGTCCCGGCCGGGGTTGGTTCGAGCAGCTCCTTGAGCCGGCGTTCATCCACCGGGGGTTTGGGCACGGCCGCGGCGGGCGGAGCCGGGGGAGGCGGTTCCGCCGGCAGGGCCAGGCGTTCGAGCACCCGCTCGGCCCGGGCCGATTCGGTGTCAGCACCGCCGCGCAGGTAGGCCGCCACGCGGGCGCCCGAGATGGCGCCGGAGGTTTCCTCGGTTCGCTTGGCGCGTTCGACCACCTGCAGAAAGAGGCTTTCCAGGTTCTGGGTCGGGTTTTCGATGCGCACCTGGTCGGGCGGCACCTCGGTGCGGAGCACCTCCAGGACCCGCTCGAGGGTGGGCCGGGACAGCACCGGGGTGGTGATGCGCAGGCGGTCCGGGGTGGTGAGCAGTTCCCGCAACGAGCCCATCGCCTGAATGCGGCCCCCGTAGTAAATCACCACCCGGTCGCACACGTCCTCGACGTCGGCCAGCAGGTGGCTGCTGAGAATGACCGTCTTGCCGCGGCGGGCCAGGGCGAGGATGAGGTCCTTGATCTCGCGGCACCCGATGGGGTCCAGGCCGGAGGTGGGCTCGTCCAGGATGACCAGGTCGGGGTCGTTGATGAGGGCCTGGGCCAGGCCGATGCGGCGTTGCATGCCCTTGGAAAACTCGCCCACCGTGCGGCGGCGCACCTGGTTCAGGCCCACCATCTCGAGCAACTGCGCCTGGCGCAGGCGGCGTTCTTCCGGGCGGAGATGAAACAAACTGCCGAAGAACTCGAGCGTCTCGGCCGAATCCAGATACCGGTACAGGTAGGACTCCTCGGGCAGGTAGCCGATGCGCTCCTTGGTCAGGACGTGCGTCGGGGGGCGGCCAAAGACCTCGATCAGCCCGCGGTCCGGCCGCAGCAGGCCCAGCAGCAACTTCACCGTGGTGGACTTGCCCGAGCCGTTGGGCCCGAGCAGCCCGAACACCTCGCCCCGCCGTACGGTGAAATCCACGTTGTCCACGGCCCGGGCCTTGGGCCGTCCCCAGAAATCCTTGAAGACCTTGGTGAGGCCGCGCACGGACACCACCACCTCTCCATCTTCCGGGCGAGCGGGTGTTGGACCGGGCCGGTCCGCGGGCCGGGCCGTGACCTCCACCGCGCGTTCTCCGGTGGGAGCGCTTGGGGGACTTTGGAGTTGAACTAGTGCCATAGGTTGCCAATCCGCACCGGCCGCTTGAGCCGACCGCCCGGGGAGTGATTCCCCCGGCGGGCTTGTTGGGTCGCGCCGTGGCGGGTCAAGCTAACAAAGGCTCCGGGCGGGAACAACTGTGCGTTCAGTCGCCCGGGGGTCAAACAGAAGCCGTCCGGCATCGCACCGGACGGCTCTTTTCAGGTTGGGCGACGGTCCGCGGTTGCCGTCGTCAAACCCCAAAGGACTGACCGCAGCCGCAAGCCTGCCGTGCGTTGGGATTGCGCATCCGGAATCCCCCGCCGCTGAGGCGGTCGTCAAAATCCACCACCGTCCCCCGCAGGAATTGCGCGCTGAAAGCATCCACCACCACGGGCACCCCGTGCATCTCCGCCACCCAGTCTCCTTCCCGGCGTTCGTCGAAGACCAGCCCGTATTGCAGGCCCGAGCACCCCCCTTTTTCCACGTACAGACGGAGGTGCCGACCCGGCGGTTCCTTGGCCAGCAGGTTCTTCACCTCTGATGCGGCCGCCGCGGTCAGCTCGACCAGTCGGGTCTCGGTGGCGGTCATAAGCAACGCCCTGAACCTACGAACCCGGCCACGCCCTGTCAAACCCATGCTCGCCGCGCACCGCCGGGCGGGGGGGCGCGCCGAACGGCCGGTTTCAGGGCCCCGCCGCGGTCTCCCGCTCACCGGTCCGCTGGCGCAGTTCCTCGATCTTGCGTTCCAAACGCGCCCGCAGGGGAGGCAACTCGCTCACCAGGCGCTGATAAATCCCCAGGGCCACCGTCCACTGTTGCAGGGACTCGGCCAGCTCCGCCGCCTCCAGCCCGGCCTGCCGCACCCAGGTCGGGTCGGGGGACTCGCCCGCCCGCAGATTGCGGCCGTAGAGGACGTTCAGGAAATGCGTCATCGCCGCCTCGAATCCGGCCGGCTGCTCGGCCGGGGGCTTGAGCGCCGCCTGCTTTCGCAACACCAGCCCCAGGCCCACCTCCGCCATGCTGCGCAGGCCCGGCCCGGCGGGGGATTCGAGGACCTTGCGATAGGCCTCGGCCGCGGCGTCGTATCGTTGGGGATCAGCCGTGGCGAGTTGAAGGTTGCAATCGCCGATGCGACCCCAGGCGCGCGGGGCCAGTTCGTTGGTGGGAAAACGCTCGGCCACCTTGGCAAAGGCATTGATCGCCTCGGCATAGGCGGCCAGCGGATCGCCCCCCGGCGGCTTGGGCTCCAGCAGGAAGAGGTCGCCCCGATAAATGTACGCCTCGGCCACGACGGGCACGGGCACCCGCGACGAGACCACGCTCAGCGGCCCATTGGTGATGAGCCAGTCGAAATGCTCCCGGGCGCTTTGCCAGCCCCCGCGGTACACCGCGCACTTGCCCGCCATGAGCCGGGCCCGGTACGGCAGTTCATCGCCCGGCCGGGCGCGGGCCGGGTCGAGCAACTTGTCCTGGAAGGCCAGTTCCGCGCGGGCGAACTCGCCCTGGTTGAAGAGGTGCTCCGCCACCAGGTACTGGGCCAGCGGCGCGTTGGGGTCGTCCGGGAAGCGTGCAATGAAATTGGTCAGGAGCGTCAGCGACCCGGGGCCGGGGTCCACCCGATGGGTGACGCGGGCCAGGTCGAAGGTGGCCTGGGCCACCAGGCCGGTGGCCGTGGTGTTGGTGGCGTAGTTGGCCAGCCAGGAGGCATAGGCGGAAAGGGCGGCGCCGTTATCCCCGCGCTGCTCGAAGGCGCGGGCGATGGCCAGGCGCACCGCCGGCACGTGGGGCGAATCCGGGTAGCGCTGAAGGAAGGCCTCATACTGGGCCCGGGCCGGCTCGGGTTGCCCGGCGCGGGTGTAGGCCTCGGCCAACAGGAGGTCGGCCTGTTCGGCCATTTCGCGGGCCGCCTCGAGGGCGCGCAGCCGATCGGCCGCGGTGTGCGCCGCGGCCAGATTCCCCGCGGCGATCCCGGCCCGCACCGCGCCCAGGAGCGCCCGGGCGCGCAAGGGCACGGGGAGCGCAAGGTCCGCGTGGTTGGTGGCCACCTGCCAAAAGTTGCTCAGGGCGCCGCCGGGGTCGGCCGCGCGCATCTGACATTCCGCCCACTGGAGGCGGGCCGTGGCCTGGTCCTCGGAGGGGGGCAATCGCCCGGCCGCGTTGCGAAAGGCGGCCAGGGCCTCCGCCAGGCGCGGTGCCCCTTCTTCCCACAGGGTCCAGGCCCGGGCCAGTTCGGCCTGCGGGGCCAGCGGACCGGGGGGCTGGTTGGTGAGAATTTGGTCAAACAGGGCGCGGGCCTGGGCCAGCCGATTGGTGCGGGCGGCCAGGGTCTCCGGGGTGGCCGGGGTGCCGGCGTCGCGCAGGCGATAGTAGTCGCGCAACAGCGCCTGGCCGAGCGCCAGGCGCGCCGCTTCGGCGAGTTCATCGAGGGGAAATTGTTCAATGAACCATTCCAGCCGGGCGCGGGCCGGCTCTGCGGCGGGGGGGCGGCGGGAAAGTTCGATGATCGTGTTCAGCGCCTGCCGGCGCAACGGCGGGGGGAGGCCCGGGGGCAAAGCGCGGGCACAGGCCTGGAGGGCGGGGACCCACTGCTCGAGGCCCTCGAACGCGCGGCCTTCCAACAGGGCGGCCTCCGCCACGCGGGCCGCCGGCAGTTGGTTGGTCACGGCGGACCAGAGGTTGGTGGTAAGGGCCAGGGTTTCCGCAAGCCGGCCGGCGGCAAATTCCACCTGCGCCAGCAACCAGCGTCGCTCCCAATCGGTGACCGCCGACAGGGACGGTTCGCTCGGGGCAGTCAAGGTCTGGCGGGCGCCGTCCAGGTCTTTGAGTTCGAGCTGGAGCCGGCCCAGCAACAGCCGGCCGCGTTGCGCCCAGGGGTCGGCGGGCCGGGCCTTGGCGGCGGTCTGGAAAGGGCCTTCGGGGTCGCGCAGGCGCGCGGCGGCGCGGGCCGGGTCGCCCGCCTGCCAGCGGGCCACTGCTTCCTGCACGGCGGCCTCCAGGCACCGGGGAGAGTTGGGGAATTGTCCGGGCAGCGCGGCGAAGCCCTCGGCGGCGGCGGCGAAATCGCCCCGGCGCAGTCGCGCCTCCGCCAGCCAGAAGGCGAATTCGTCCGCCAAGGCCCCGGCGGCGGGGGCGTTGGTTTCCAGCAAACTGATGGCGTCGGCGGCCCGGCCCAGGGCCAGGCGCGCCTGGGCCTGGAGCAATCGGACCTCGGCCAGGTTGGTCGAGTTGGGGAACTGCGCGGCAAAGGCCGCGGCATCGCGCTCGACCTGGGCGTGCAGGCCGTCTTGGAACATTTTGACCAGGGCCTCCCGGGCGCGGGCTTCGTCCACTTCGGCGCCGGGCAGGCACCAGGCCAGCAGGAGCAGGGCGGCCAGCGCCGCCGCCATGCCCCGCAGCGCGGGGCAGGCGGTGAAGGGGGCTTGCTCGGTGAGTTTCCCCGGACGCATGAACGGAGGCGAAGATGCCACGCGCGGGGTCAGGGCGCCAGCTTGAGCACCTGCCGCAGGTAACGGCCGGTGTGGCTGGCGGGGCAGCGGGCCACGTCGGCCGGGCGGCCTTCGGCCACCACGCGCCCGCCGCCGGTGCCGCCCTCCGGGCCCAGGTCCACGATCCAGTCGGCGCATTTGATCACGTCCAGGTTGTGTTCGATCACGATGAGGGTGTGGCCGGCGGCGCGCAGTTTGAAGAGCACCTCGAGCAGCCTGGCGATGTCGTGGAAGTGCAGGCCGGTGGTGGGTTCGTCCAACAGGTAGAGCGTGTGGCCGAGCTGGCGCTTGCTCAGTTCGGTGGCCAGCTTCAGGCGCTGGGCCTCGCCGCCGCTCAGGGTGGTGGCGGGCTGGCCCAGGCGCAGGTAGCCCAGCCCCACCTCCGCCAGGGTCACGCAGGGCTCGTGAATGGCCGGCACGGCCCGGAAAAAGGCCGCCGCTTCGTCCACGGTCAGGTCCAGCACATCGGCGATGTTCAGGCCCTTGTAGGTGATTTCGAGGGTCTCGCGGTTGTAGCGGCGCCCGCCGCAGGCCTCGCAGGTGACATAGACCGGGGGCAGGAAATTCATTTCGATCCGGATCAGGCCGTCGCCCTCGCATTTGTGGCAGCGCCCGCTGCGGACGTTGAAGCTGAACCGGCCGGCGTCGTAGCCGCGCACGCGGGCCGCGGGCAGGCGGGCGAACAGGTCGCGGATGTCGTTGAACATGCCGGTGTAGGTGGCGGGGTTGCTGCGCGGGGTGCGGCCGATGGGCGACTGGTCCACCACCACCAGCCGGCCCAGGTGCTCGACGCCGCGGATTTCGTCGTGGGCGCCCGGCCGTTCGGTCGCGCCGTAAAGCCGTCGCGCCAGCGCCCGGCGCAGGATGTCGTCCACCAGCGTGCTTTTGCCCGAGCCGCTGACGCCGGTGACGCAGGTCAGCGCGCCGACCGGGAAGCGGACGGTGAGGTTTTGGAGGTTGTTCTCGCGGGCGCCGACCACGGTGATCCAGCCGCGTTCGCCGGGGTTTTTGAGCGGCGGGGCCGGCGGGCTGATGGTCAGTTCGCCGCGCAGATAGCGGCCGGTCAGGGAACGGGGGTTTTGCTCGATTTCGGCCACGGTGCCGGCGGCCACCACTTCGCCGCCCTGGACGCCGGCCCCGGGGCCGAGGTCCACCACGTAGTCGGCACGGCGGATGGTCTCTGCGTCGTGCTCGACCACGATGACGGAGTTGCCCAGGTCGCGCAGGCCGCAGAGGGTGTCGAGCAGGCGGGCGTTGTCACGCTGGTGCAGCCCGATGCTGGGCTCGTCCAGGATGTAGAGCACGCCCACCAGGCCGGCGCCGATTTGCGTGGCCAGGCGGATGCGCTGGGCCTCGCCGCCGCTCAAGGTGCCGCTTTCCCGGTCCAGCGTCAGGTAGCCCAGCCCCACGTTTTGGAGGAAGCTCAGCCGGGCGCGGATTTCGTGGATGATGTCTCCGGCCACCTGGCGCTGGTAGGGCGAGAGCGCCGCCTCGAGATCGCGAAAAAACGCCGCGGCTTCATCCACGCTCAGGGCACAAAGGTCCATGATGGACAGGCCGGGAATTTCGGGGGGCGGGGGGCGGGGGGCGGGCGTCGGGGAGGCCGCGGCGGGCGGAGGCTCCGGGCGGGCCACGGCCGGTTTTGCCGTCCCCAGGGTGACGGCGAGAATCTCCGGCTTGAGGCGCCGGCCGCCGCAGGCATCGCAGGGCTGGAGGGTCATGAAAGCCTTGAGCCGGTTGCGGGTAAACTCGCTCTCGCTCTCGGTGTAGAGCCGCTGAAGATTGGGGATCACGCCCTCGAAAGGCCGCGTGACCCTGCTCATTTTGCCGGCGCGCCAGAAGGTGAACTCGATGGACGTGTCCCCCGAGCCGTACAGGAGCAGGCGACGAAACTCGGCCGGGAGGTCTTTGAACGGGGTTTCGAGGCTCACCCCGGCGTGTGCGGCCACGCCTTTGAGGAGGCTTTTGTAATAGACCACCATCCGCTTGCCGCCGCGCCGCCAGGGCAGGATGGCGCCGGCCTCCAGCGACTTGCCCGGGTCGGGCACCACCAGGGTTTCGTCAAAAACGTACTTCTGGCCCAGGCCGTGGCACACCGGGCAGGCCCCCTGGGGGGAGTTGAACGAAAAGTGTTTCGGCGTGGGGCGCTCGTAACTCAGCCCGGTGGCCGGGGAGTACAGGCGGGTCGAGAGCAGCGTCTCGGTCCAGCCGTCGGATTCCCGATTCCGGACGCCCGCAGCCGGCCCGGTCGCCGGCCCCTCCGGCTTGCGGTCGCCGGCCTCCGGCCCCTGACTCAGCACCAGCACCCGGCCCTCGCCCCACTTGAGGGCGGTTTCCACCGAGTCGCTCAGGCGCGTCCGCACGCTGGCGTCCACCACCAGGCGGTCCACCACCGCCTCGATGGTGTGGGGTTGCTTCGGGTCGAGTTTGTAACGGACGTTGGCGTTAAGCTCGACCAGGTGCCCGTCCACGCGCGCGCGCACGAAGCCCTCCCGCCCCAGCCGCTCGAGCACGTCGCGGAATTCGCCCTTTTGCCCCCGCACCACCGGGGCGAGGATCATCACCCGCGCCCGCGGGGGCAGGGCCAGGATGTGGTCCACGATGTCGCTGGGGGTCAGGGCGGTGAGGGGGTGGCCGCTGACCGGGCAATGGGGTTGGCCCAGGTGGGCGTAAAGCAGGCGCAGGTAGTCGTAAATCTCGGTGGTGGTCGCGATGAGCGAGCGCGGGTTGGCGCCGGCGGTGCGCTGTTCGATGGCGATGGCCGGCGACAACCCCTCGATGAAGTCCACGTCCGGCTTTTCCAACTGGTCCAGGAACTGGCGCGCGTAGGCCGACAGTGACTCCATGTAGCGGCGCTGGCCCTCGGCGAAGAGGGTGTCGAACGCCAGCGAGGATTTGCCCGAGCCGCTGACGCCCGTGATGACCACCAGTTTGTCGCGCGGGATTTCCAGCGACAGGTTCTTGAGGTTGTGAACCCGCGCGCCGCCGATGCGAATGAACTCTCTGGCCATAACTGCGCCGTCCCGCAAGGCGGGTAACCGGGCAGCCTAGCGGCGGCCGGAAGGGCCCGCAAGGCAGGGGTCCCAGATGCTGCGGGTGCCGGGCCGTGAGCTTCACACCCGCGGTTTATCCCGCGCCCCCGTCCGCGGCCAAGGGCGGCGGGAAATTTCCCCGTTGCGCGGCATTGCCCCGCTCCGGGGGTGGGGCCCGCGTGCCGGGAGACGTTGCCGGGAGAAAACGGCCTTGCGTTCCTCCATGCGGCCAGTATCTCCTTGCCTGAATCCATTCCCTGTTTACGTAGGCCTGACGGGTGTCGGGCCATTTTCGGGGAAGGCGTGAACCCAAAACCAAACAAACAACCGATGAAGACCCCAAGCATTCCATGCCGCGTCGGGTGGATTTTGACCGGCGTGTGCACACTGGCGCTGGTTTTCAGCGCCCCGGGCCGGGCCGACCTCCGGGAGGGCCTGGTTTCCTACTGGCCGTTGGACGAGGTGGTGGGGACCAAGACTCCGGACCTGGCCAGCGGGTATGACCTGGAACTGGCCAACCTGACCGCCGCCGACCTGGTGGACGGCAAGCGGGGCAAGGCCTTCCAGTTTGACAACGCCCGCCAGACCATGCTCCGGCGTCTCAGCAGTCCGGGCGAGCAGTTGCCCATCAACCAGCATCCGGCCTTCACCATCACCTTCTGGGCGAAGGTCACCGGCACCGGGCTGAACGACCTGCGGCTGTTTTCGGAGGCCAGCACCACGGACAACAACCCGCTCTTCAACCTGGGCACGGCCAACAACGGGGCCAGCGGGCAGTTGGACTTTTACTTCCGGCAGAGCGGCTGGGCCACGGTGGACCATCTCAAAAGTGTGGGCGAGCCGCTGGACGGGACCTGGCGGCACATCACCTTTGTGCAGCAGGCGGATGGGAGCCGGGCGCTGTACGTGGACGGGGTGCGGGATGCGGTGGAGATCCCGGCCAAGGAGCCGGGGGCTTGGCGGGTGAACACGACCTCGATCGGGGGCATCCTGCGGGCCAACCCGACGCACTGGCTGACGGGGGTGATGGATGAAGTGGCCCTCTGGAGCCGCGCCCTCTCCGAAGCCGAAATCCAACAGGTGGTCACCCAGGGCGTGCCCGTGCCGTACACGAAACCATTGCCGCTGGTGGTGCGTTCGTTCACGGCAGACCTGCCCGCCGTCGCGGCCGGTGACAAGGTCTGGCTGCGCTGGGACGTGACCAAAAACGTCCAGGTCGAGATAGACCAGGGCGTGGGCGACGTGACAGCGCAAACGGTAGCGGGTCTCGGGGCCATCGAGGTGACCGTGCCGGTCAGTCGCACCTTTACGCTGACCTTGCGGCGCGGGGTCGAAACCGCCACCGCCCAGGTGAGCGTGGCCGCCATCAGCGGCGTGGCCAACGGCTGGAGCCTGGTGGACAACTTTGACCGCTACCCGGAGGGCCTGCTCAACGGCCAGGGCGGGTGGAAGGACCTGGATGCCACCGAATTCGCCGTGGTCAGCATCAATGGGAATCCCATGGCCGCGCCCCGCGTTGGTAACGCCACCGCGGTCCTGCGCCTGAACGCCCTGACCGTGGCGGAGGGCCAGCAACGCACCCTGTTTTTCCGGGTGTTCCGCACCGGCGATGCCTTTGAGCCGGCCAAGGGCATGGTGGCGTTGACCGACCGCAACGTGCGCTTCGGCAGTGACGTGGGCGCCAGCGGCAACGACATCGGCCCGGGGGCCATCGTCAGTGATGAACTCGGCTGGGGCCTGATGCTCGGCGGGGCCAACGGCAACGGCATGCCGGTCGAGTTCTTCGAGCCGATCCTGGACCCGGACACGGTGTACAACGTGTGGGTGGACATCACCAACGGACCGTTCCCCGAAGACCGCTCCTCCACCGGGGACACCTACACCATCCACGTGGCGAAGGAAGGCACGGCCCAGCGCACCACCGTGCTCACCGAATATGTTTCGGCCCGCGGTCAGGGGGCGCCCGACGTGGGCTTCGCCACCGAGCACCTGGACAAACTGATCCTGGGCGGGTTGAGCGGTCACAGCACCACCACGAACCTGTTCTTCGACGACATTTATCTGAGCAAGTCCGGGTTCCTGAACACGGTGCCGCGGCCGGCCGGCTTCACCACGCCGGTGCCGGGACAGCCGCCCAGCCTGAGCATCGCCCGCAGCGGCAACCAGGTCACCGTGAGCTGGAGCGCCGGCACGCTCGAATCCGCCCCGGCGGTCACGGGGCCGTGGGCGCCGGTGGCCGGCGCCAACTCGCCGTACACCACCCCGGCCGCAGAGGCCGCGCGGTTCTATCGCGCCCGCCAGTAAGGCGGGTCACACCGAAATCCCACGCTGCGGCCGGTTGACGTGGCCGGCCGCAGCCTTTTTCTTTTACCCATGAAAGCCCCGGTTCCCCGCACGCTCGGGAGGTCCGTTCCTCGCCGGCCAGCCGCCGACGGTTTCACGCTGATCGAGCTGCTGGTGGTCATTGCCATCATCGCCATCCTGGCGGGGATGCTCCTGCCCGCCCTGAGCCGGGCCAAGGAGTCGGGCAAACGCGCCGCCTGCCTCAACAACCTGCGCCAGATCGGCATCGGCATGAACGTGTATGCCCTGGACAACCAGGACCGCGTGGTCGAGGCGCGCTTCAACCAGGTCCAGATTTGCCTCAACCCGCCCGAGGAACGCGCCGCCGCCACCGTCGGGCTCACCATCTCAACCAACAAGTCCGCACCCCAAATCTGGACCTGCCCGAACCGCCCCGGCTTCCCGAACTACGAGGCCGAGTACCCGCAGTGGGTCATCGGCTTCCAGTACTTTGGCGGCATCACCAACTGGATGAACCCGGCCGGTACGTTCCCCTCGCGCAGCCCGGTCAAAACCAGCGCCTCCGGTCCGGGCTGGGTGCTGGCGGCCGATGCCGTGATGAAGGTTGACGGCCGCTGGGGCGGCGGGCGCGATTCCGCCTTCAAGGGCATGCCCCCGCACAAGGCCGCCTCCGGGATTCCGGCCGGGGGCAACCACGTGCACATGGACGGCTCGGCCCGCTGGGTGAAATTCGAGAAGATGCTCTTCCTGCACAGTTGGAACACCGGCGGCAGTCGCGACGCCTACTTCTACCAGGAAGACATCGGTCCGGAGCTGGAGAAGCAAATCGCCCGCCTGCGCCCCCGGCCGTGAGCCGCTACGCGGTTCGCCTCACGCGCAAGGCTGTCCCGCTTTGGCCCCATTCGCCCGCCGTGCAACAGCCGGTGTTCACTGCGTCTCCCCCCGGGTCACCCGCAGGAAGACCTCTTCCAGGCCCAACTCGTCCTCGCGCAACTCGATCAGGCGCGCTCCCCCCTTGACCAGCACCTCGGCCACGAGGCTGTGATCGGTCTCGTGGCTGGACAGGGTCACCTTCAAGGCGCCATCCGCCGACACCACTTCCGCCACCTCCGGATGGGACCGGAGCAGTTGCACCGCCTGTTCGGCATCGCTGGACACCTTGACCCAGACCACCCGGCCCCGGGCCATCTGGTCGCGCACGCCCTGGACCGGGCCGCTGTAAATGAGCCGGCCCTTTTCGATGATGGCCACGCGGTTGCACAGGGTCTGCAGCTCGCTGAGGATGTGCGAGGAGATGATGATGGTTTTGCCCAGGCGCTGCAGTTCCTGGAGGATGGCCATCATCTCGATGCGCGCCCGCGGGTCCAGGCCGCTGGCCGGCTCGTCCAAGAGCAGCACCTGGGGATCATGGATGAGCACGCGCGCCAGGCCCAGACGCTGCTGCATGCCGCGGCTGAGCGCGCCAATGATCGCGCCGCGCTTCTCGGACAGGCCGACCAGCTCGAGCACGTCGTTGACGGTCTTCTCGCGCTGGCGGGCCGGGATCTTGTAACAGGCGCCGAAGAAATCCAGGTACTCGGTCACCTCCATGTCCTTGTACACGCCGAAAAAGTCCGGCATGTAGCCGATGACGTGGCGCACGGCATCGGCGTCCCGCACCACGTCGTGGCCCAGGATGCGCGCCGTGCCGCTGGAGGGGGCCAGGAACGTGGCCAGAATGCGCAGCGTGGTGGTCTTGCCGGCGCCGTTCGAGCCGATGAAGCCGAACAGGTCGGCCTTGTGCACCGTGAGGTTGAGCTGGTTGACCGCCACGGTGTCACCGTAGCGGCGGGTCAGCTCGAAGGTTTGAACGGCAGGCTCGGGTTCCATGATCAACGGGTTGGCGCGCCAACGCCCCCGCTCGGGCGTGGACAAAAACATGCGGGCAAAGCGGGCACGGTTCAACCTCCGGTTGCCAGCGGCACCGCCAGCCGCCACCACGTGAGCCGCGAGGTGCGCGGCGCCTTGAACCGGGCCAGCGTCACCCCCGGCGGCGCCTGCCCGGGATCGCGGGCCAACACCACCCCCTGGCCGCGCCGCAGGACCTCGCCCAGCTCCAGCCCGGCGGGGTACACGAAACTCCGCGTGCCCGCCGTGGTCAGGCCCGTGGCGGCCGCGGCCCGACTGACAAATGTGGCTGCCAGCAGTGTATCCGTGGTCGGCTCCAGAAACTCGGTGTCGCCTCCCCCGAAAGCCCGCTGTCGGCGCTGCGCGGCCTGATAAATACGCGGGAACTGGGAATCGAGTTGTACGGCCAGGCTGCGTCCCCCCGGCGCATCCAACTCGACCACTCGGCGGGCGCCGGCGGCCAATTCGCCCACCGGATACACCTGCTGATCGGCCACCAGCACCACGTCGGCCAGCGCGTGGGGCAGGCGGTTCTGCAGGGTTACTGTGGCCCGACCCGCGGCGTTCCGGCCCGGTGTGGCGACCAGGGGAGCAGCGACGGTGGTTTGCCAGTCACTCACCAGCAACAGGCTGCTCCAGACCGGCACGGCCACGCCGGCCTCGAAGCCCGTCGGCTGGAGCACGGCCTCGGTACGGGCACTTTCCTGCCCACCGGCAGCGGGACCGAGGAACTCACTGCGGAGGGTGGCACTGGGCAGTTCGCTGCCCAACCGGTATCGGACGTTGGCCGGCGAGTAAATCGAGGCGTAGGTCCGCCCGCGCAGCAGGGCCTGCTCGCCCTGGGGCAACACGTCCACCACGTGCAACTCGCTCCACTCGGTTTCGCCGGCGCGCAACCGGTAGCCGATGTAGTAAATCAACAGCGAAAACAGCACCACGTAGGCCGGGAAGGTGACCCAGGTGAGCATCTGCCGGTTGATCTTTTTCAGGAACCACCGGTCGAAGGGGCCGATCACGCCCAGGTACACCACCAGCAGGGCCAGCAACCAGCCCACCGGCAGCTTGCGCACCTGGCGGGTCTGGATCATCGCCCCGTACACCGCGTCCAGACTCCAGCCGCCGTATAAATTGCGCGCCTGCTCGGTGAACCACTCCCCCGGCAGCTCGCACAGCCGCGCCCAAAACCACGCCCGGTGCGCCCAACTGCGGAAGGGCTCGCGCTCGGGGTTGAAGGTCAGCAGGGTCACCTGCCCGCGGCCGCGCGGCATCGTCACCACCAACGGCCGATCCCCGGCAGCCAGCCGCACCGTGCCTTCCCGCACCCGGGCGTGGAACACCGGCAGCTCGCCCCCCGCAAACCCGGCATCCGGCTGCAGCCGCTCGTACGGGTTGACGCCGGGTTGTGCCGTCGGGCGGGGCCGATTGGGCGCAATCGGAGCCGGGGCCGTTGGCCCCGGAACCCGGGGGGCCGGCGCGGCCAGGGTTAACCGACTGCCGGTCACCACCCACTGATGCAGCGCCGCGCCGGCACGGAGGGGCGTCAATTCCCCCCATTCCACCGGCAACAGGTCCGCCAGCCAGGGCGTGCCGGTCAGGTCGGTGAGCTGGTCCGGGGCCACAATGAGGTGGCCGCCGCCCAGCACCCAGGCCACCAGGGCCTGCGCCTGGGGCACGCGCAACTCGGGCGCCCGGGCGCTGTTGAGATAGATCGCGTTGAGGCTCTCGAGGGCGATGGGATTTTCGGGGAATTGCTCCAGGGTCAGGCGCGCAACGGTGGGCTGTTGCTCGGGGCGGTTGTGGCCGGCCCGGGGGAAGGCGGGTTGGCCGCCGGGCGAGGCACCCAGGGCGCCCAGCAGGTAGGTTTCCCAGGCCAGCTCACGCGTGCGCAGCTCCTCGCGCCGGGCCTGCACGCGGCCCTTGGCATCGAGCAGACGCGCCTCCCAACTGGTGTAGCGCGCCCCGGCAAACATCGGGAAGGAAAAGCGCTTGCGGGTGTTGGTGGGCAACTCGAGGGCCAGCCGACGCACCTGGCCCCCGCCCAGTTGGCGGGAACTCAACTCGAACACCGCCTCAAAGCCGGGGCCATCGTTGAACACCTCGCAGGCCACGGGAAACCACCCGCCCTCGCGCACGATCCCATCACCCGCCCCGCTGCTGCCATAGCCGACGAACACGTCAAACTGCAGCTCCGCCCGGGCGCCGACCCCACCGGCAAGGAGCCACCCCAGAACGCAAACCAAGACCGGAAAGCGCCCCGACCCACGCCGGCAGCGCGGGCGGGCGGCTCCCCTGATCAGGCCTTGCAGAACCAAGCCCATGGTCTTGTCTAGCTAAGCCCGCCCGGACCGGGCCGACAACGTTGAAATGCGCCCGCCCGCGAAACCCGGCCGGCCGCCTGCTGGTGCCCTTCTTGCCCCTCACGGCAGACAGGCAGTCCCAGCCGCCCGACATTGGCGGGGACGCCGGGCCCGGGCGCCTGCCTTTAGAGTGCGCCAGCTTGCGGGCGCCTTCCCTGGTAGGGCCGCGCGGCGTCGCGGATTGGTAATCCGCAGATGGCCGGCGAGACACCCGCCGCTACGGGGGCGGCAGCGAGTCCTCGCAGTTTTGGGGAGGAGAGGTGGGCAAGTAAGGTCGGCCGCTCCTGTTGGGAAGGATCTTTCCCGGCCGTTGGGCTGACCGGTCAGCGGCCAAAGTCAATTTCCCAGCGGGATTGCCCGCGCACGAACAGGCGCGCCGTGCGCCCGGCCAGCTTGTCGGTCTCGCGCCGGCGGGCGTTCGACCCGACCACCTGCGGGTACCAGCCGTCGGCCGGCAGGTCGCCGAGGATTTTCCGCGGGCGCGACCAGGCCGCGGGACTGGCCATGTCAGGGCAGAACGACACGTACACCCCTTCCTGGGTCCAGCGGAAATCCCGGGCGCGGTTGAGCAGCATCACGTACCGGCGCAGGTGGTGATTCCAGTGCACGGCCGGGCCCCAGAAGGCGTCGGCATCCGCGCGGTGCCAGTCCACGCGTGCCGGGAAAATCGGAGTGACCCGCCCGCCCCGGCCCGGCTCGGACCACGCGCCGGCGTGCCATTTCCAGACCCGGCCCACCGGGGCATCGCGGTCCGCCCAGGCCATGCGTGCCACGGCCACGCCCTGTTCGGAAGGGTCGCCGGCGTAGGTGCTGAGGAAAAAGTAGAGCCAGCGTTGGCGGCGATCGAGCAGCACGCAGAAGTCGCCGTTCCCACCGGCGAAGTAGAAGTTTTTCGTGGCGCAGTTCAGGGTGCCCGGCCGCGCCTCGAGCACCACGCCCAGGTCCTCCCAGTGGGCGCCGTCGTCGCGCGAGCGCGCAGCGCCGATGCGCGGGGCGGTCAGGTGCGTGCCGGGGCAGAGGCCGGTGGGCTCGAAGTGGTACCAGCCGTACAAGGTGCCGTCGTCGGCCTTCCAGGTGGCCTCAATCCAGCGCCCGCCGTTGGTTTGGTTGTGGTATTCGGTTTTCAGGTACGTTTGGCCCAGGTGCAACAAGTCCGGGCCGCCGGCGCGCCAGGGATGCCCCGCCGAGTTGAACACGTAGAGCGTGGCGCCCGACCAGTGCAGCGGGCTGTTGCTGTCGGTCTCGCCGGGGCGGTCCGGGGCCGGGCGGTTGGCGCCGGGGAAGTAAATCGGGGGCGCGGGGCGGAGCGTAACCACCGGTTCCCGCGACAAGGTGCGACAGCCGGCACCGCTCAGCCCGAAAACCAGCGCCAGCAGGGCCGGAAGGGCGGGGTGGGAGGACATGGCGCATCTAATAGCCCGGTCCCGAAAGGCCGACAAGCTGTTGTGGCCCCCGTTCGGCGGGCGTGGTCCGGCGGGGGTCGCGCCGCGGAAACCGAGCGGTTGCTTTGCCAGCCGGCTCTGCGCCTGTTCCGACAAACCCGCACTCCGGCACCGGTACCTGCAGGCTTGTCAGCTCAGCGGCGCGCGGTGTTTCCAAGCGGCTCATCCGGTCCGTGCCGGGGCGGGCGGGTGCCGGCTGCGGTGTTGCGATCCCGGGGCCGTGGAGCGGCTCCGAAACGCCGGGCTGGTCTCGGCTCCGTGCCTTGACTAGGCTGCGCCGCCGGCGAAACCAAACCATGCCCATCCACCTGGCCACGGACCTGACCCCCCGGCGACTGGTGCCGGCCATCGAGCGGCTGTTCGAACTGTCCGCCGCCAAAATCCTCAGTCTCGAAAAGACCTGGCGAAGTCGGGACGGAGCGCCGGTGTTCACGGTCAACGGCCGTTACACGGCGCGGGGTTGGACCGAATGGACCCGGGGGTTTCAGTACGGCGCGGCGTTGCTGCAGTTTGACGCCACAGGTGAGCGGCGTTTCCTCGAACTGGGCCGGCGGGGCACGCGGGAGCGCCTGGCGCCGCACCTGACCCACACCGGCGTCCACGACCACGGCTTTAACAACGTCTCCACCCACGGGAATCTGCTGCGCCTGGCGCGCGAGGAGCGGTTCGAGGCCGGCGACGGCGAGCGAGAGCTGTACGCGCTGGCGCTGAAGGTCAGCGGTGCCGTGCAGGCCGCGCGCTGGACCCGGCTGGCCGACGGCACCGGCTTCATCCACAGCTTCAACGGCCCGCACTCGCTGTTTGTGGACACGATCCGCTCGGGCCGCGTGCTGGCGCTGGGGCATCAACTGGGGCACGTCCTGATGGGCGAACAGGAGGCGCGCGTCTCGTTGCTGCGCCGGTTGGTCGAGCACGCGCACAACACCGCCCGCTACAACGTGTACTACGGCGAGGGTCGCGACGCCTATGACGTGCCCGGCCGCGTGGCCCACGAGGCGGTGTTCAACGTCACCAGCGGCGTCTTCCGCTGCCCGAACACGCAGCAGGGTTGGTCGCCGTTCAGCACCTGGACCCGCGGGCTGGCCTGGGCGATTTGCGGCTTTGCCGAACTGCTGGAGTTCCTCCGGGCGGGTGGCGTCCGGCTCCGACGCGCGCTGGAAACGGAGGTCACGGAGGCGGGCGGGCCGGTCCCGGCGGCGGTGGAGGCCACGTGGCGCCGCGCGGCGATGGTCACGGCGGACTTTTACCTGGAGCATTGCTGCGCGGACGGCATCCCCATGTGGGACACCGGCGCGCCGAACCTGCATCGCCTGCCGGCGGGTTATTTGGACCGGCCGGCCGATCCTTTTAATGCCTGGGAGCCGGTGGACAGTTCGGCGGCGGCGATCGCTGCGCAGGGTCTGTGGCGGTTGAGCCGGTATCTGGGAAAGGCGGCGCCGGCTCCCGCTGGCCGTCGGTTGCCCGCGCTCGACGATTCCCAGCCAACTGCCGAACACCGAAAGCCCAAGACCGATCGCCTGCGGGCATCTGCCCCGGCAGACCTCGCGGACAAGGGCCGTCGGTACCGGCAGGCCGCATTGACCATCGCCCGCACGCTGTTCGCCGAGCCGTATCTGAGCACCTCGCCGCGGCATCAGGGGCTGATCCTGCACTCGGTGTATCATCGCCCCAACGGCTGGGACCACCTCCGGACCGGCCAGCGTGTGCCCAACGGGGAAAGCTCGATGTGGGGCGATTACCACGCCCGCGAACTGGCGCTGCTGCTGCTGCGCGAGGCGCGCGGGGAGCCGTATCTCAAGTTCTACCTCGACTGACCCATGCCCGAATCCGTCGCTTACCCGCGCCCGGCCGGCTTCAAGTCCGCCGCCGCCTTCCGCGCGCATGTCGCCACGCTGGGGCTCGACCTGCCCTGTGACGATGCGATCCTCACCGGCGCGGCCTCCCCGTTGACCCGGCCGGTGGAAGGGCCGACCATCAACGGCAAGTCCCCCGCCAATCGCTGGGCCATTCAACCCATGGAGGGTTGGGATGGAACTCCCGCGGGCGGCGCCACCGACGAGGTGCGGCGACGCTGGCGGCGCTTCGGCGAAAGCGGCGCCGGCATCCTTGCCGGCGGCGAGGCGATGGCCGTGCGCTTCGACGGGCGGGCCAATCCGAATCAACTGGTCATCGGCCCGGCCACACGGCGCGACCTGACGGAACTGGTCTCCCTGGCCCGGGCGGCGCATCGCGAACGGTACGGCGCGGCCGCGGCGGACCGGTTGATCATCGGCTTTCAACTGACGCACTCGGGTCGGTTTTGCCGCCCGCGCGACAAGGCCCGGCCCGAGCCGCGCGTGGCCTTCCGGCATCCGCTGCTGGACCGGCGCTTCGGCGTGACCGGGGACGCGCAGGTGTTCAGTGACGATGATCTGGCGCGATTGATCGAGGACTACGTGCGCGCCGCGCGTGTGGCCCGGGAGGCGGGCGCGGACTTTGTGGACCTCAAGCACTGCCACGGCTACCTGCTGCACGAACTGCTCGGCGCGCACACCCGGCCGGGACGGTACGGGGGCAGCTTCGAGAACCGCACCCGGTTCCTGCGCGAACTGGTGGCGGCCATTCGGGCCGACGGCAATCCGATTGATCTGGGCGTGCGGCTGAGCGCATTTGATTTCGTGCCCTTCCGGCCCGACCCGGCCCGGTCGGCACCGGGCAAGCCGGGCCCGGGCATTCCCGAGGATTATCGCGACTGCCTGCCGTACCGATATGGCTTTGGGGTCAATCCCGAGCACCCGCTGGAGCCGGACCTGAGCGAGCCCTTTCGCTTCGCGGTCCTGTGCCGGGAGCTGGGCATCAAGGTGCTGAACCTCAGTGCCGGCTCGCCCTACTACAACCCGCACATTCAACGGCCGGCGATGTATCCGCCCAGTGACGGCTACCAGCCGCCGGAGGACCCCTTGGTGGGCGTGGCGCGACAAGTGGACGTGGTCCGGCGCGTGAAGCAGCACCTGGCGCAAAGCCGGGAGCCGCAGGCCGAAACCGGGGGGCCGCTGCTCATCGGCTCGGCGTACTCGTACCTGCAGGAGTTCCTGCCCCTGGTGGCCCAGGCCGTGCTCCGCGCCGGGTGGGTGGACGTGGTGGGCCTGGGCCGCGCGGTGTTGAGTTATCCGACCATGCTCGCGGACGCGGTACAGGCCGGACGCCTGGAGACGCGCCAGATTTGCCGCACCTTCAGCGACTGCACCACCGCGCCGCGCAACGGGCTGATCAGCGGCTGCTACCCGCTGGACCCGTTTTACGCGCGCCGACCGGAAGCGCAGGTGCTCCAGGCGCTCAAACGCGGGCGGGGAAGTCAGGGCGGTGAGCCGTGACCGGTTGTTGGGCGCCGGGTTTTGGTTAAAGACGGCGGCCTGTTCTTCCCTGCGCTGGACGTGGAGTTTGTCGAAGGACGCGTTCGCCAAGTTCGGACCTTGAGTTTGCCGGGCGCGGGCTTGCCAGCAGGGTGGGTGCTCCCTACCTTGGCCGCTTTATGGAAAAGGTCGTCATCATCGGGACCGGCTGCGCCGGGCTGACCGCCGCCATTTACACCGCGCGCGCCAACCTCACCCCGCTGGTTCTCACCGGCACGCTCCCGGGCGGGCTGCTGACCACCACCAGCATCGTCGAGAACTTCCCCGGGTTCCCGGAGGGCGTGGACGGCACGGAGCTGATGCTGCGGATGCAGCAACAGGCCGAAAAGTTCGGCGCCCGCATCCGGTTTGGCACGGTCGAAGCCGTGGACCTGAGCCGGCAGCCCTACACCCTCACGGTGGACGGCGAACCGGTGCAGACGCAGACGATCATCATCGCCAGCGGCGCCAGCCCTCGTCACCTGGGCCTGGAGAGCGAGCACCGGCTCGAGAAAAAGGGCGTCACCTACTGCGCCACGTGCGACGGGGCGCTGCCGGTGTTCCGCAACCAGCCGCTGGTGGTGGTTGGCGGCGGTGATTCCGCCGCCGAGGAGGCCCTGTACCTGACCCGCTTCGGCTCGGTGGTGTACCTGGTGCATCGCCGCGACCAGTTGCGCGCCTCGAAGATCATGGCCGAGCGCGTGCTGGCACACCCCAAGATCAAGCCGGTCTGGGACTCGGTGGTCACTGAAATCCTGGACGTGCAGCAGGACAAGGTCACCGGCGTGCGGCTCAAAAACCTCAAGACCGGGACCGAATCCGAGCTGGCCTGCGCGGGGGTGTTCATCGCCATCGGGCACGTGCCCAACACGGCCCTGTTCCGCGGGGTGATGGACATGGACGAGGCCGGCTACATCCGCCCGCGCCAGGGCACCGCCACCAACGTGCCCGGCGTGTTTGTGGCCGGTGATTGCGCGGACCGCGTGTACCGGCAGGCGGTCACCGCCGCGGGCATGGGCTGCGCGGCGGCCATTGATGCCGAGCGTTACCTGGCCGCGCAAAACGCGTGACCGGCCCCGCCCTCACGGACCGACCGGGACCTTGTGCCGCGCCGGGCCACGCCGCGGGAGGCGACGCCGGACGCCGGCCGGGGCGCTCCTGCACCCACCACGGAACCGCACCGGACCGTGACTGAGCTTGTCACCCTTCAACTGCAACCGCTGGCCCGGCGCTTGACGGTGCCCCGCGGCGCACCGCTCCAGGAGGTGCTCTTTCCCCTGGGCGTGGAATTTCCCTGCGGCGGCCGCGGCCGGTGTCGGGGCTGCCGCGTGCGCGTGCGGGCCGGGGAACTGCCGGTCACGGCCGAGGACCTGCGGCTGTTGGGGCCGGAGCGGGTGGCCGAAGGGTGGCGACTGGCCTGTCAGGCCCGGGCCTTGGGCGATCTGGTGCTCGGGCTGGCCCAGTGGGAAGCGCCGATTCTGGGGGACGAAACGCCCGTGGCCGTCACGCCCCGTCCGGGGCTGGGAGTGGCCGTGGACCTGGGCACCACCACGGTGGTGGCCCAGTTGCTTGACCTGACCAGTGGCCGCGTGTTGGCGGTGCGCAGCGCGCTCAACGCCCAGGCCCGGCACGGGGCGGACATCATGAGCCGCATCGAATTTGCGCTCGCTGATGCCGGCCGCGCCCGGCTCACCGGCTTGATCCGCGAACAGGTGGGCGGACTGCTGACCGAGCTGCTGGCCGCGGCGCCGGGTGCGGGGTCGCTCACCGAGGTGGTCCTGGTCGGCAACACGGTCATGCACCACCTGTTTTGCGGGTTGTCGGTGGCGCCGCTGGCGCACCACCCCTTCGAGCCGGAAGACGACGGCTTGAAGGTCTTCGCCGGCGCGGAATTGGGGTGGACCTTCGCCGCCGCGGCGCAGGTGTGTTTCCTGCCGTGCCTGGGCGGGTTTGTGGGCAGTGACATTCTGGCGGGCATTCTGGCCACGGGCCTGCACCGGAGCGAACGGCCGGCGATGCTGGTGGACCTGGGGACCAACGGCGAAATCGTGGTCGGCACCCGCGACCGGTTGCTCTGCGCCTCGACCGCCGCCGGGCCGGCCTTCGAGGGTGCCCGCATCACGCAGGGCATGCGCGCGGCCACGGGCGCCATTCACGCGGTCCGACTGCTCGCCGGCGGCGCGTGGGCGGTGTCGGTGCTGGGTGGGGGCGAGCCGCGGGGGATTTGCGGCAGCGGTCTGGTGGACGCGGTGGCCTGCGGCCTGGAGGCGGGGCGCATTCAGCCCTCGGGCCGACTCCCCGGGGGGGACGCGCTGAAGCTCGCCGAGCCGGTGGCGTTGACCCAGGCGGACATTCGTGAACTGCAACTGGCCAAGGGCGCCATTGCCGCCGGCATCGAGCTGCTGCTGATGCGGCTGGGGCTGCGCGCGGAAGACCTGGACCGGGTGTGGCTGGCGGGGGCGTTTGGCAACTACATCAGCCGCGCCAGCGCCCGGCGGATCGGCCTGTTGCCCTTCCCGCCGGAGCAGGTCGAGCCGGCCGGCAACACGGCCCTGCGCGGGGCCAAGCTGGTGTTGTGCGGTGCAGCCGGCCCGGACCGGGCGTTGCCGGAAGTGCGGGCGCGGGTCGAGCACGTGGCCTTGAAGGAAGACCCGCGGTTTCAGGACGCCTACGTGGCGGCCATGGGTTTCCCGGTGCGGTGAAGCGATGTCGAGGCCCGGGGGGCTTGCGCTTGCGCGCGCGGGGCGGGCCAACGCGCGCAGACCGGGCGCCCCGGAAACCAGTTGACACCGGAGGCGCCGGGTCGCGAAATCGCCGCAACATGATTCACGTCGCTTCGCATCTGCCCGGCCTTTGCGCCGTGGGCTTCGCCCTCGCTGCGGGTTTGCTGGCCGCCGAAACGCCCGCGCCAACCGACCTGCCCGCGCTGGACACCGTGCTGGCCCGGTATGTGGAGGCCATCGGCGGGCAGGCCCGGATCGAAAAGCTCAGTTCCCGGGTCATCGAGGGCGAGGTCGAGATGTCCCTGGTCCCCGGCACGTTTGCGTTGCGGGTGCTGGCCAAGGCCCCGGACCGGCAGCTTTCGGTGATCACCATCCCGGGTTTTGGCGAAATGCAGGAGGGCTACGACGGCACCAACGCGTGGGTGAAAAACCCGATGGTGGGTGTGGCGGATCGCCCGGCCGTCGAGTTGCCCAAGGTGCGGCGGGATGCCCAGTTCCACCGCGAGCTCCAGTATCGGAAAATCTTCCCGGACCTGGCCGTGAAAAGCGTGGACCGCTCGGGGCCGGAGCCGCTGGTGGTCACCGAGTCGCGGCCGGACCCGAAATCGTTGGAGCGTTTTTATTTCAGCCAGACTTCCGGGTTGCTGGTGCGGCAGGACTCCGAGTTTGAAGGCCAGACCGGCCGTGTCGCGGCCACCGCCACGTACGAGGACTACCGCGAGGTCAATGGCGGAGTTCGGCTGCCCCACGCCATTCGCATCACGGCCCGCAGCGCGGAAGGGATCGAGATGAACCTCAAACTCACGGTCAAGGAGGTCAAACACAACGTGTCGCTGGACGACGCCACCTTCCGCAAGCCGGCCTCCTGAGGGTGCCCGCCCGGGTCCGCGGCAAGGCCGGTATTCGTCAGGACGAAACGCTCAGGACCTGCCGTTCAACGCGATTGCTCGTGGCTTTTTCCACGCGTCCCTGGCCCCGATGATTTCGCTTCTTTCCCCAGGGCGCTTCCCGGTCTCGCGCCGCCGTTTTCTGGTTCTCGCGGCGGGTCTGGCCGGTTTGGGGCTCGGGCGGGCCGGGGCCCCAGCTCCTTCTGCGGGGGCTGATGCGTCCGTCGAGGGGCAGGAATTGGCGGCGCAGTTGCGGCGGCAGCCGCCGCCGTTCAACACCGGCGGTTGGCTGCGTCGCCGGGAGCCGGGCGGCAAATGGTTGCCGGCGCTGCCGGTGCGGCTGGACGTGTATGAAGATCCGCCGGGCTGGCGCGCGGTGTACCAGGTTTTCGAGAGCACCGGGGCCGTCCTTCAAACGCTGGTGGTCCATTACGCGGCGGACGGAAGCACCCGGTACGAGTTTACCGTGTTGGAGCCGGGGGGCGGGCGGGCGGAGGTGCGGCATTTGAGCGGGGAAGAAGCCGCGCTGCCCTTTGCGCGCTCGGATTTCTGGTTGGCGGACCTGGGTCTGGAATTTCTGCGCTGGCCGCAGCAGCGGGTGCTCCGCTCCGAGACCCGCAAGGGCCGTCCATGCCTCGTGTTGGAGAGCCGGCCGGAGCGGATTCGGCCCGACCAGTACGCGCGCGTCTTGTCCTGGGTGGACCGGGAATACCAGGGGCTGTTGCGCGCCGAGGCGTACGGGCCGGAGGGGCGGTTGTGGAAGGAGTTTTCGATCGGCAGTTTCAAAAAGGTGCGGGGCAACTGGCTGCTGAAACAGATGGAAATCCGCGACGCGCGCACCGACAGCCGCACCCGGATCGAGTTTGACCTGGAAATCCCCGGTTGAATCAGCTCCGGGAAGGGGTGACCCCGTCGGGCTGGCGCACCGAGTCCAGAAAGGCGTACAGGCCTGGCAGGTCTTCGGCCAGCGTGGCGCCGATTGCCTCCAGGGTCGGCCGGTAAGCGGCCGCCGCCCGGCCGCCCGCGACGATGGCCACCGACGCAGGCAGGGCACGTTTGAGCGTGGTCAGTTCCGCAGGCAGGGCCGCGTCGTCGGCCGGGTACACCAGACTCAGCGCCAGCGCCCGCGCCGTGGTGCGCCACACGGCTCCGGCGATTTCGACCGCCGGCAGACTCGTTCCCAGGTAGGTGACCCGCCACCCGTGACTGGTCGCCGCCGCGGCCACCAGCACGGCCCCCAGTTCGTGGACCTGACCGGCCGGAGTGGCCACCACCAGGGCCGGGGCGTTTTCCGGCAGGGTAAACGGCCGGGACAGCCCCGCCAAAAAGTTCCGGATGGCGCCGCTGGCGAAGTGTTCCTCGGCGGCGGTCAATTCTCCGGAGCACCACAAATCACCCAGCTTGATCACCAACGGCGCAATCAGCTTCTGCAACAACCCCTGACAGCCCAACTGGAGGCTGGCCCCCAGCAGCACCGATTCGAAGGCACGGGCATCCAGGCGCCGCACGGTCTCCAGGGCTCGGGCCAGGAACCCCGCACTGGGGTCGCCGGGCAGGGTGTGGCCATTCACGATAGGGGGCAGGGCCGCTGGCTCTTCCGCCCAACCGGTCAGGGCTCGTAATTGTTCATCCGAAAGTCGGGCAATCGTTCCGATGCTGTGCCCGGCCTTGGTGGCCGCGTGCAACAACAACAACCGGCGAACTTCCGCCTCGCTGTAGAGGCGGCGGTTGGAGGCGGTGCGGCGCGGGGCGACGGCCCCGTAACGTTTTTCCCAAACCCGGATCACATGGGGGCTGAGGCCGGTCCGTTGGACAACCGACTTCATCGAATGGTGTAAGCCAGGCACGCGTGCCAAAATAGACCAGACTTAGACAATCGCAAACCATCTTCGTGCCCGCCCGTCGCGGCCGAACCGGCTCATCTGATCCGGGTTGGTTCAAGAGGGCTTTTTCGCTCAACGCAGTCATTTGGAAATCAACCAGTTGCCGACTTCCAAGTGCTGATCGCCACAGAGACCCCAACTTTTTTTGAACAGGGATTGACAAATCACGTCAAATTCGACGAAACTTCAACATCGCGACCGGGAAAATGATTCACTCGACCATGAAACCCAAAACCAAGGTTCCGGCGGCCAAGCCCCGCGCGCGTCGTCAGCTCAAGCACGGTCCAACACTAGACAAGCCGGCCAAGCCGCGTTCGCCCGAGGCGGAATCCCGGGACCTGAAAACCCCATCCGAAGTCCCCCTGCCGCCGGTACCGGTGAGGCAGGTGGCCCCGGAAGAAACCTCCCGTCCCAGCTACGGCGTGGATGGCGCGCTGAGCCTCTACATGCGCGAGGTGGCGGAGGTGCCCCTGTTGACCGTGGAAGAGGAAAATGCCCTGGCCGCCCGCATTCATGCCGGCGACGAGGCGGCTCGGGAACACATGATTCGCGCCAACCTCCGCCTGGTGGTCAAAATCGCCCGCGAATACGAGGGCTTTGGCCTGCCGCTCCTGGACCTCATCAACGAGGGCAACATGGGGCTGATGAAAGCCGTCGAGCGCTTCGACCCGGCCAAGGGCGGCAAGCTTTCCACCTACGCGTCCTGGTGGATCAAACAATCCATCCGCCGGGGCATCGCCAACCAGGCCAAAACCATCCGCCTGCCCATCCACGCCATTGACAAGTTGAGCAAGGCCCAGCGCGTGGCCAACGAAATGCGGGAGACCCTGGGGCGCGAGCCCGAGCCGGAAGAACTGGCCGAGGTCCTGGGCGTCAAAACCAGCCGCCTGAACGAAATCCGTACCGCGGCCCTGCGCCCGGCCTCGCTGGACGCTCCGCTGGGCAACGACGAGGACAGCAACGTGCTGGCCGAGGTGGTCAAGGACGAAAACGCCCGTTCCCCGTACGAAGTGCTCGAGGAAAAAACCCTCCTGGGCATGTTGGGGCACCTGGTGGAAAAACTCGGCCCGCGCGAAAAGAAGATCATCCGCCTGCGCTTCGGCCTGGACGGCCGCGGCGCCAAAACCCTCGAGGAAATCGGCGCCCAGTTCGGCCTGACCCGGGAGCGCATCCGGCAGTTGCAAAACGAGGCCCTGGCGCGCCTGCGGGAATTGATCGAGGACCGCGACGCCTACGCGGCGGCCACCGGCACCGATGCCCCGCGGCGACCCCTCCGCCCCGCGGCTCAGGCCGGTGCGAGCTAAACCTCGGGAAGCACGACGGAACCGCTTGGCCTACCACCCCCGGCCCGATCCCGGGGGTTTTTGGTTGGGTTCGCAGGCTGATGTCGGCACTCTCGGCGGCTCCTGGCTCGCTGGTCTTGGCCCGGCCGCCGGGCCGGACCTAAGGTGTCGGCCCGCACCACACCATGCGCCGCACCGTCGTCCTGAACATCGTGGGCCTCACCGAGACCCTGCTCGGCGAGCACACGCCGAAGCTGCGACGCTTTGCCCGGGCCGGGTCACTCACGCGCATCGTCCCGGCTTTTCCCGCGGTGACCTGCACCGCGCAGGCGAACTACCTCACCGGCCGGCCCCCGCGCGAGCATGGCATCGTGGGCAACGGCTGGTACCACCGCAAGCTGGCCGAGGTGCATTTCTGGAAGCAGTCCAACCACCTCGTCACCGCGCCCAAGCTCTGGGAGGACCTGCGCGCGCATGACCCCGCGTTCACCTGCGCGAAGCTGTTTTGGTGGTTCAACATGTACTCGAGCGCGGACTACTCGATCACGCCGCGGCCGATGTACCCGGCCGACGGCCGGAAGGTGTTCGACATCTACACCCGCCCGGCCGAGGTCCGCCACGCCATCCAGCGCGACCTGGGACCGTTCCCCTTCGCCACTTTTTGGGGACCGGCGGCGGGGGTGAAATCACCACAAGGTGCGGCGGATGCGGCCTCGCGCTGGATCGCCGAAGCGGCGAAATGGATCGAACGCCGCTACCAGCCCACGCTGAACCTGGTTTACCTGCCGCACCTGGACTACAACCTGCAACGGCACGGTGTCTTTGCCGCGCATCCCGACGGTCGAAAACCGAAAGCCGAAATTGTCCCGGACCTCCAAGCCCTGGACGCGCTTGCCGGCGACCTGATTGCCTTCTTTGAGGCGCGCGGCGTGCAGGTGGTCATTCTCTCCGAGTACGGTCTGGAGAACGTGGACCGGCCGCTCCATCTGAACCGGCTTTTCCGGGAACAGGGCTGGATCGCCGTGCGGGAGGAACTGGGGCGCGAACTGCTCGACCCCGGCGCCAGCACCGTGTTTGCCGTGGCCGACCACCAGGTGGCCCACCTGTACCTGAACCGGCCCGAACTGGCCGGACGCGTGCGCGCGCTGCTGGAAGAGCGCCCCGGCGCCACCGTGCTGGGCGCGTCCGAGAAGGCCGCGCTCGGACTGGATCACCCCCGCGCCGGCGACCTCATCGCCGTGGCGCCGCCCGGGGCCTGGTTCACCTACTACTACTGGGAGGACGACCGCCGGGCGCCGGATTTCGCGCGCACGGTGGACATTCACCGCAAGCCGGGCTACGACCCGGTCGAGCTGTTTGCCGATCCGGCGCTGCCACCGTGGGTGCTGCGGGCCAAAATCGCCTGGCGCTTGCTTCAAAAGCGTCTGGGCTTCCGCACGCTTCTGGACATAATCCCGCTCGACGCCACCCTGGTGAAAGGTTCGCACGGCCGCCGCGCCGAAGCCCCGGAGAACTGGCCGGTGCTGCTGACTCACCGCCCGGGTGAATTGCCGGTGGACCCGGTCGAGTCCACCGCAGTGTACGGCATCCTCCGCCGCCTGATCGCCCCGGCCGACTGAGCCTCCGAGTCTCCGGGTCCTCGGCCCGGGCTAGCTTCGCAGCGCCGCCAGGGCTTCGGCCACCTCGCGGGCCTTGGCTTCGATCAGGGCCAGCAACTCCTCGGGCGTGCGGGTGTCCTCGGCGTTCTTGCGATGCGGGTTGACGGCCTTGAGGTCGTAGCCGCGGGCCTCGATCTCAGCGCGGCTGACCACCCAACTCCTGCCCGACGCGTTAGACCGGCCTGATCCCCCGGCACTCCGGGTACCCCGTGCACCCCCAGAACACTTGGCCGGCGTGGGGGCCTTGGCGGGCGGTGCGCCGGCGCATCGGCCGGCCGCACCTCGGGCAACGCGGGC
>CALFAV010000027.1 GCA_937946835.1 uncultured Verrucomicrobiae bacterium
CGGCCAATCAGGTGTTCAGCTACACCGGCACGTCGTTTACCCAGGCCTATTTCTGGTACGGCAACGCCAGCGGCGCCCCGTACACCAAGAGCGCCTTCGGCTTCACGGGGATGATCGAAATGGTGGACAACATCTCCTACACCTACGCCGTAATCCCCGAGCCGGCCAGCACCCTGGTCGTCAGCGGATTGCTGGGTCTGGGCGTCTTCGGCCTGCGCCGGTGGCGAAATCGCGGTTGAAGCCCGGCTTTTCCGAGACCCGGCCGGTACATCCCGGCCGGGTTTTTCATTGTCCGCTCAGGCCATCTGCCTTTGGAGGATGCCACGCTTTCCAAAGAAGCGCTGGCCGTTCGCCGCGACTGAAACTAGAATACGGTCTTCATGTTCGACACGATTCAGACTCGACTCGACGCTGCCCGCGACAAGTTGGCCCAGTTGCGGAGGTTTCTTTGACGTACCCACGCTCGAAAAACGCCTCGGCGAAATCGAGGCGCAGATGGCCCGGGACAATTTCTGGAACAACCACGAGACGGCCCAGCAGCTCATCGAGGAGGCCAATCGCATCCGCCGCAAACTGGACCCGCTGCGGGCGGCCGAAAAGCAGCTTGAAGACCTGACCGTCATGCTGGAACTGGCCGGCGCCGAACCGGAGACAGCCCAAGCGGCCCTGGCCGCCGAGCTGGAACGGGACAGCACGGCGTTTGCCCACCGCTTGGATGCGCTGGAGCTGGGGTACCTGCTCAACGGTCCGCACGATCGCAACAACGCCATCCTGAGCATCAACGCCGGGGCCGGCGGCACCGAGGCCTGTGACTGGGCCGCGATGCTCCTGCGCATGTACCAGCGCTGGGCCGAGTCCCGCGGCTGGGAGGTCGAGGTCACCGACGCCCTGCCCGGCGAGGGCGCGGGCATCAAAAGCGCCACCCTGCTCCTGCGCGGGGAAAACGCCTACGGCTTCGCCAAAGCCGAGCGCGGCGTGCACCGGCTGGTGCGCATTTCCCCCTTTGACGCCAACAAGCGCCGCCACACCAGCTTCGCCAGCGTGGACGTGATCGCCGAAATCGAGGAGAGCGGCGAAATCGTCATCCCCCCCAACGAGCTGCAGATTGACACCTACCGCGCCGGCGGCAAGGGCGGCCAGAACGTGAACAAGGTCGAAACGGCCGTGCGCATCACGCACCTGCCCACCGGGCTGATCGCGGCCAGCCAAAGCCAGCGCTCCCAGCACCAAAACCGCGCCAATGCCATGCGGCTGCTGCTGGCCAAACTGTACGCCCTGCGCGAGGACCAGAAAAAGGCCGAGCTGGAGCGATTCTACGGCGAAAAAGGCAGCATCGGCTGGGGCAATCAGATTCGCAGCTACGTCCTCCAGCCCTACCGCATGGTCAAAGACCTGCGCACCGGCTGGCAAACCGGCAACACCGACGCCGTGCTGGACGGCGACCTCGACGACTTTGTCCACGCCTGGCTGCGGGCCGGCTGCCCCGCCCGGCGCAAGCCCGGGGTGAAGGATGAGGAGGAGTAGTGTGGCCACAATCCTCGCCACCATCGTCGAGCACAAACGCCGCGAGGTGACCGCGCTGCCGCCCGGCCCGGTGACGGAGGAGCAAGTCCGGGCCGCGCTGGCCGCCCGCGGCGAGCGGCGCGATTTCCTGGGCGCGTTGCGTCAGCCCCGACGCCCCCCGGTGGCCCTGATCGCCGAGGTCAAGAAGGCTTCGCCCAGCGCGGGCGTGATCCGGCCGGATTTCGACCCGGTGGCCATCGCCCGCGCGTACGAAGCCGCCGGGGCCGACTGTCTTTCCGTGCTGACGGATGAGAAGTTTTTCCAGGGTTCGCTCCGGTTTTTGCGCGACATCCGGGCGGCGGTGAAGTTGCCGCTGCTCCGCAAGGATTTCCTCATTGACGAGCGCCAGATCCTCGAGGCCGTCGAGTGGGGCGCGGACGCCGTCCTTTTGATTGCGGCGATCCTCGACGACGGGCAGTTGCGCCGTCTTCATGACCTGGCCACCGCAGCCGGCCTCGCGGCGTTGGTGGAAGTGCATGACGAAGCCGAGCTGGACCGCGTCCTGAAGCTGGGCGCGCCGCTCATCGGCGTCAACAACCGGGACCTCCGGACCTTCACCGTGGACCTCGCCACCACCGAGCGCCTGGCCACCCGCCTGCGCGCTCACCCCGCCGGCTCCCCAACCATGCTCGTGGCCGAAAGCGGCATCCACGCCCGCGCTGACGTGGAACGTCTGCAGCGGGCGGGCGCCCGGGCCATTCTGGTGGGCGAAGCCCTGATGCGGCATTCCGATCTGGCGACAAAAGTCCACGAGCTGATCGGTTGAAGCCCTGCCGGCTCGGGCGAAAGCCATCCCCCCTCCGCAGCCGGAGATAAAAAAGTCGAGGGACCTTGGTTTGCGACTTGCCCGGCCCGGTTTTCCGTTGCAGGCTTCGCGTGTTCCTCGCGCATGAAAACGACTTTGCCTTACCCCTTCGTGTTGGCGGCCGTCCTGACCGGCGGGATGCAGGCTCAGGCCCTTTTCGGCAATCCCCTGACCGAACTGGCCCGGCTCAAACCCTTCGAGGCGCGGCGTGCTTCCTCCTCCGACCCCAATTGGAAAAACGGCAACGCCGACGCCCGGCCCATCGCCCCGGGCGCCACCCTCACCCTGGCCGAGCTGGAAGGCCCCGGCGTGATCACCCACATCTGGTTCACCATCGCCCACGAAGCGCCGTTTTACTCGCGACTGCTGACCCTGCGCATGTACTGGGACGGCGAGGAGCATCCCAGTGTCGAATGCCCGGTGGGCGATTTCTTCGGCATCGGCCACGGCGTGGACCAGCCGTTTGTCTCGTTGCCGGTGCGGGTGTCCTCGGAGGGCCGGGCGCGAAACTGTTACTGGCCGATGCCGTTTCGCAAGTCCGCCCGGATCACCGTGACCAACGAAAGCGACCAGCGTTGCCACGCCTTTTACTACTACCTTGACTGGCAAAAGCACCCGTCGCTGCCCGAGGACACCGCCTACTTCCACGCCATGTACCGGCAGGAGCATCCTTGTGTCATGGGGCGCAACTACCTGCTCGCCGACATTGAGGGCCGGGGGCATTACGTGGGTACGGTGCAAAGCGTGTACCACGTCTCCGGCGGCTGGTACGGCGAGGGCGACGACTTTTTCTTCATTGACGGGGCCACCGAGCCGCAACTGCGCGGCACCGGCACGGAAGATTACTTCTGCGACGCCTGGGGCTTCCGCCAGCAGGACGGTCCGTTTTACGGCACCCCGCTCTGGGAGGGCTACAGCACGGGCGACCGCAGCACCGCGTATCGCTGGCACATTCCCGATCCGATCCCGTTCACCAAATCCCTGCGGGTCGAGATCGAGCACAAAGGCTCGCAGACCTTCCCGGACGGCACAGTGGACGGGTTCATCGAGCGGGACGACCTGATGTCCAGCGTGGCCTTCTGGTACCAACTCGAGCCGCACAAGCCCTGGCCGGCGTTGCCCCCCGGACCGGAGCGTCTGCCCTTCCGGGAGCAGGTGCTGGTGGTCGGATACAAGGCACTCTCCACCGGCACAGTAACAACCGGTGCTCCGATCGAGGTGCAACCACTGGGCGGGGTCACGGACGGCAAACAACTCTGGTACAAACCCACCACGGCAGACGCCTGGGTGGAAATTCCCTTCACGACCGACCAGGAAATGACGGCGGAGCTGTGGGTGAAACTCACGCACTCTTGGGACTACGGCATCTACCGGGTGAGGCTGGACGGCCGCGAGCTGGGCACGTTTGACCTGTTCAACGCCACCGTGACCCCCACGCCGCACAAGCTGGGTCAGGTCACCCTTCGGGCTGGCCGGCACAATCTGCGCTTCGAGTGTGTGGGCAAGGCTGACAAGTCCAAGGGCTATTTCTTCGGCCTCGACGCCCTGACCGCGCGCATCCCGGTCTATTCCCGACCGGCCACCAAGGACCTGCGGGAACTTCAGGTCAAACAACCCTGACCCCAGCCTGCCGCACCGAAACCTTGCAAGGGGGACCCGGCTTCTTGCCTCTTCGGGTCAGGCTGAGCCGGATCAGGGCAATGGCCCCGCAATCGTTTGCCGACCCAGCCAGGCCGCCACGGCCTGCGCGGCGGGCCGGACGAGATGAATCCCATCCGAATAGGCGAACGCCGTCTCCGGCCAGGCCCCTTTGAGGTCGAAAAAGGCAATGCCGTCCCGCGCCAGGGCTCGGGCCAGCGCATACTCCCCGGCGCGGTCCTGACCGCCGTCGGGCAACATCACCAGCACCAGCCGCGTGCCCCGCTCTTGAAAGGGCCGCAACCGCTCCCGCCACTCGCGGGCCGCCGGGGCCGTGGCCGCCTCCCCGGGCGGCGCCGGTTCGGGCCGCGGTTGCGGCGGGGACTGGCTCAAATCCGGAGCCGCCCGGACCCCGGCGCGACGCCGGTCGGCGCGCTGTTTGAACGCCGAGTAGGCCAGGGAGACCGGCCGATGCTCGGCGCGCAGAAACGGCACGGACCGCGCCAGCCGGCCGGCGAATCCGGTAAACGCGGCCCGCAGCGTGGTCTCGTTGGGAGACGGGGGCAAGGTGAGTGTGTTGGCTTCGATGAACAGCCACTCGGGAAAGACGGCGGCCTCGGCCAGCAGTTCCAAACCCAGCCGCGCGCTGGCGCCGTCCAAGCACAGGTTGACACCTGGAACTGCACCGCCGGTCAGGGCCTCCACCGGCAACCGCCCGCCAATGGAGGAGCCCACCAGGACCACGCGCGCGGCGGGGCGCATCCGGTCAAAACGCTGCCAGCGAATCTCATTGGCCACCACGTTCGATTCCGCGTACTCGGCCCGCCATCCGGTCCGGTGCAACAGGACCGCGTGGCCCCCCAGCAGGGCCGCCGTGGCCAACAAGGTCAGCAGCCAGAATCGCATGGTCAGAACTGGAAGTAGATGAAGGCGCCCTGCGGCCCGCTGTTGGTGACAATCAGGAACAACAAGCAGGCATACGCCAGCCAGTCCCAGCGCCGGGCCCGGGCCGCCCACTGCGGGGGCCACAGCCGCGCCTCCCGCCCCAGCGCCAGCAAGTGCCCCAACACCACCGGCAGCCCGTACACGGTCACCACAAACAACGCCTGCGGGCTGCCGGTCAGCGGCTGGGTCACCAGGTGCTCGAAAAACACCACGGTCCGGGCAAAGTCCGGGATGAGAAACAAAATCCACAGCACCGAGACCACCTGAAAAACCAAGCCCGCGCGCACCAGCCGCCAAAAGAGCGACACCGGCACGCGGCCCGCGCCTTCCGGCCGCTTCAGAACCTTCGTGGCCCAGAGGCGCTCCCCGGCCAGAAACAGGCCGTGGGCCGTGCCCCAAATGGCGTAGCTCCAGGCCGCCCCGTGCCAGAGGCCGCCCAGAAACATGACCAGAAACAGGTTCACGTACGTCCGCACCTCCCCGCGCCGGCTGCCCCCCAGGGGGATGTAGAGGTACTGCCGCAGCCAGGTGGACAGCGAAATGTGCCAGCGCCGCCAAAACTCGGTCAGGGAGGCCGCCAGGTACGGAAAATTGAAGTTGGTGGGCAACTGGTACCCCAGCAGTTTGCCCAGCCCCAACGCGATGAGCGAGTAGCCGGCGAAGTCGGCGAAAATCTGAAACGAAAAACCGTACAGCAGCGCCCACAGGTCCAGCGCCCCCAGTTTCGGCATCAACGGCGTGGTCAACAGCCCCGTCGCCTCGCGCAGGTTGTCGGCCACGACCATTTTCAGAAAGTATCCCAGAATCAGCAGCCGGCCCGCGGCGGCCCATTCGATGTCCCGGAACCGCTTGACCCCCACCTGCCCGAAAAACTCGTGGGCCTTGAGGATCGGTCCCGCGATGAGCTGGGGAAACAACGACACGTACAGCGCCACCCGCGCCCCGCCCGACACCGTGCGCCCCTCGAGGTATTCCCGCTCCAGACTGGCCACACCGCCGCTGCCCGACAACCGCACCAGGTCCACCAGCAGGCTGATCATGTGAAAGGTGAAAAACGAAATCCCGATCGGCAGCGGAATGGCCCGCAGCGCGGCGCGGACCTCCGCAAACCGCTCCCCGGGCAGCAGAAATCCCGCGAGAAACCCCGCGTACTTGAAAAACCCCAGGATGAGCAGATTCAGCGTGACCCCGGCCGCCAGCAGCCGCGCCGGGCTCTGGCCCGCGCGAAGTCCCCGCACGATCCGCGCGCTCAGGTACACGTTGGCCAGAATCGAGCCTCCCAGCAGCAACGTCAGCCAGGGGCCGTCAAAACCGTAAAACACAAAACTGGCCAGCACCAAAAACCCCACCTGCATCCCCACGCCGCCGCCCAAACAGGGAATCAGGTAGTACACCGTGAAGGTGACCCCGAAAAACACCAGAAACGGCCAGGAGTTAAACAGCATCGCGACGCGCGCGGGCAGTGTGACCCAGCCCCGGCGACACGACCAGCCCGTTCCGGAAAGTCGCCGAGAAACCCCAGCGGCTCCCGCACCTGCACTCGCGCTGGGGGGAAGATCGTGCGCCTTTCCCCAGCCGGCCCGGTCCCACCGGCGGGCGCCCTCCCCTGCCCTTTCGGGAATGCGCTTGCGACCGCCCCCGGCCGCCCCTAACTTGCCGGTGCCGTTGCGCCGGCATCGCCGGCCGGTCCACATGAGCCAGACCCGCATCATCGGTTACGATTCCCGGATCGAAGGCGACGTGGTGATCACCCGCCTGGAGGCCGCGCTGAACTGGTTTCGCAAAAACTCGCTCTGGCCGATGCCCATGGGGCTGGCCTGCTGCGCCATCGAGCTGATGGCCGCCGGCGCCAGCCGCTTTGACATCTCCCGCTTCGGCAGCGAGGTGATGCGGTTTTCCCCCCGGCAATCGGACGTGATGATCGTGGCCGGCACGGTCACGTACAAAATGGCCCTGGTGGTCCGGCGTTTGTACGAGCAAATGGCCGAGCCCAAGTGGGTCATCGCCATGGGCGCCTGCGCCTCCACCGGCGGCATGTACCGCAGCTATGCCGTGCTCCAGGGCGTGGACCGCATCCTGCCCGTGGACCTTTACGTGGCCGGCTGCCCGCCCCGGCCGGAGGCGTTACTGGACGCCCTGCTCAAGCTCCAAGCCAAGGTGCAACGCGAGCCGGTGCTCAAGACCTTGAAGCAACCGGGACCGGCGGCGCCCCCGGCCGTCCCGCCGGCCCCCCGCCCCGAAGTGCTCCAACCCGCATGAGCGCCCGCGAACTGGCCGAACGCCTGCGCCGCCGCTTCGGGGACCTGATTTCGGAGCCCGCGGAGTTTCGCGGCGAAATCACCGTGACCCTGGCCGACGCCGAGCGCGTGGCCGAGGTGTGCGATTTCGCCCGCACCGAGCTGGGCTTTGACCTTCTGCTCGACCTGACCAGCGTGGACCGCTACGGCGAGGAGCCCCGCTGGGAGCTGGTGTACGAGCTGTACGGCCTGGGCCATCACCAGCATCTGCGCCTCAAAACCCGGGTGAGCGAGGACAAATCCGAACTGCCGACCGTGACCGGCGTCTGGCGCACCGCCGACTGGCACGAACGCGAGGTGTACGACATGATGGGCATCCGCTTCCGCGGGCACCCCGACCTGCGCCGCATTCTGATGTGGGAGGGCTACCCGTACTTCCCCCTGCGCAAGGATTTCCCCCTGGCCGGCAGGGCCAGCGCGGTGCCGGGCGTGGCCTTCAGCGAGCCGGCGCCCCTGGAAGGCGGACCGTTTGTGACGGCCCCCGGCGGCCGGGACGCGATCGAGCGCGAGCCCCGGGCGCGGACGGCGGAGGAGTGAGAGATATGCCCCGGGGCCAAAATTTCGAATACAAAGACACCGCCGCCCATGCGGCCGGCGGCGCAGCGTCGGGGGCTGACATGACGGATTCGGCCGACCTGCCCGCCGAGCCGATGGTCCTGAACATGGGGCCCTCGCACCCCTCGACCCACGGGGTGTTGCGCCTCCAGCTTGAACTGGACGGGGAACTCATCACCCGGGCCACGCCCGAGGTCGGCTACCTGCATCGCGGCGACGAAAAGATCGCCGAGAACCTGACCTGGACGCAGTTCATTCCCTACACCGACCGATTGGACTACCTGGCGCCGCTGGCCAACAACGTGGCCTACGCGTTGGCGGTGGAGAAGTTGCTGGGCATCCAGGACCAACTGCCCCCGCGCTGCCAGTACATCCGGGTCATCTGCTGCGAACTGGCGCGCATTTCCGCGCACCTGCTGGGGCTGGGCAGTTTTGCGATGGACGTGGGGGCGATGACCGTCTTCCTCCTCACCTTCACCGAGCGGGAAAAAATCTACAACCTGTGCGAGGCACTCACCGGCGCGCGCTTCACCACCAGCTACACCCGCATCGGCGGGCTGGCGCGCGATCTGCCGCCCGGTTGGACCGACCAGTGCCGGCGCTTCGCCCGCGAGGTGGTCCCGGCCATCAACGAGGTCGAGGCCCTGCTCACCCGCAACCGCATCTGGGTGGACCGCACCCGTGACCTGGGCGTAATCTCCCGTGAGGACGCCATCAGCTACGGCCTCACCGGGCCGAACCTGCGCGGCAGTGGCGTGGATTACGACGTGCGCAAGGCCCACCCGTACCTGGTCTATGACCGGCTGAAGTTTGATGTGCCGGTGGGCTCGGTGGGCGATTGTTACGACCGGTACCTGGTCCGGATGGAGGAGATGCGCCAAAGCGTGCGAATCATTCACCAGTGTCTGGACCAGTTGCCCGGCGGGCCGGTCAATGTGGACGACGGCAAGGTCGTGCTGCCGCCCAAGGACAAGGTGCTCACCCGGATGGAGGAGTTGATCCACCAGTTCATCCTGGTCACCCAGGGCGTGAACGCGCCGCCCGGGGAAATTTACTTCGGCGCGGAAAATCCCAAGGGCGAACTGGGCTTTTACCTCAACAGCCGCGGCGGTGGGGTGCCCTACCGGCTCAAAATCCGGTCGCCCTCGTTCGTCAACCTCAGCATCCTGCCCCGGCTGTTGCCCGGCCACATGGTCAGCGACGTGGTGGCCATTCTGGGTTCGCTGGATTTCGTCATGGGCGAGTGCGACCGCTGAGTATGCCCGGGGAAGTCCCAACACCGGAGCGCTTGCGCGAGTGGATTCGAAGCCGGCGCGAGCTGGAATCGGTCCTGGCCCAACGGCACCGGGAGTCCTTGCGCCGCCTGGAAACCGCCGCGGCCGTCGAGGCGCTGGGTCTGGCCTACCGCGCGGCCCGGGGCCTGGAACCGCCGCGTCCGACCTCGGGTTTGATCGAGCAACAACGCTGGTTCCAGCGCGCCCGCCGATGAGGGATCTGCTCCAGACCGCGCGCCAGGTGCAGGACTACCTCGATCACCAGGGCTGGCGTTCCTGCATCATTGGCGGAGTCGCGGTGTTGCGCTGGGGCGAACCCCGCCTGACCGTGGATGTGGACGTAACGTTGCTGACCGGTTGGGGTCAGGAAGCGCCCTTCGTGGACGCGCTGTTGACCCGTTTTCAATCCCGCCTTCCGAACCCGCGCGAGTTTGCCCTCCGCCACCGGGTCCTGCTCCTGAGCACCGATGACGGCACTGCCATTGATCTGGCGCTGGGGGGACTGCCGTTCGAAGAGCGCGCCGTGACCCGCGCCAGCGCATTCCCCTTTCTCCCCGACCTGACCCTGCGGACCTGTTCCGCGGAGGATTTGGTGGTGATGAAGGCCTTTGCCGCGCGCGACCAGGATTGGGTGGACTTGAAGGGCATTCTTGTGCGACAAGCCGGGCGGCTGAACTGGCAGCAAATTCGCAGGGAACTGGAACCCCTGTGTGCTGCGAAAGAGGCTCCGGACATTCTGGAGCGATTGGAGCAACTTCGTCGGACCTGCGAGGCCTGATGCACTTTCCCGTTCCCGCCGCCCTGGAGGCGGAAATTGACGCGTTGATCGCGCGCTACCCGCAGAAGCGCAGCGCCAGTGTCATGGTCCTGCACGCCCTCCAGGACCATTTCGGTCACCTCACCGCCGAGGCGATGGAGTGGACCGCCCGCAAGCTGGACCTGCAGCCCATCAACCTCCTCGAGCTGGTCACCTTCTACCCGATGTTCCGCCGGCAGCCGGTGGGGCGCTTTCACCTGAAGGTATGCCGAACCCTGAGCTGCGCCTTGGCCGGCTCACACGCCCTGCACCACCACCTGTGCACAAAGCTGGGCCTGAACCCGGAGGCGCCCGGCCCGCAAACCACGCCGGACGGCCGGTTCACCGTCGAGTTCGTCGAGTGCCTGGCCAGTTGCCACACCGCGCCCGTGCTGATGCTCAACGACACCTTGTACGAAAAGGTCACACCGGCACAAGCCGATCAATTGCTCCGGCAAAGCAGCTAGTCCGCCCGCGCGCCCGGCCCGGCCTCACCGCACCCGCTGCAGCCGCTCGATCATGCGCGCCAGCCGGTCGCGGTGTTCGAGCAACGGGCGCGGGTCCGTGGTGAAATGTGTCAGGTCCCGCGACACGTTGGCCGGGACGACCAGCCACGCCCGGGCCTCCGCCAGCAGTTCGGCCCCGGGTAGCCCGTCCCCGCCGGCCCCGGCTTGCTTCCGCTCGCCCACCCGTTTCACCTCCTGCTCCAGCCGCCAGAAGTACTCGTAGTCTTCCAGGCCGTCGCGCAGGTTCTCCCAGCGAACCGAATTGATCGGGCCGTCGAGACAGGGCGCGACTGCCGAGTTCGGGTCGCGCCGCGGCGGGTAAAGGAAACGCCCGTCGCCGTTGCCCCAGGGCAGGCGCGTGCCCTGGGGCGTGCCGTAGCTGGTCACCCAGCTCATCGGGTCCTGCCACGGATCCTGCAGGGCATCCGGGTACGCCTCCGGGCTGTGCCAGTAGGTGGTGGCCCAAACCAGGATGCCGTTGACCCCGTACTGCCAGGACTGCCACGGCCAGAGGCGCAGTTCCGTGCCCGGATGGTCAATGAACTCGGTCACATACGGCGCCTTCGGCACGGTGCAGATGTACCACCAGACCTCCTCGCCGGCGGCGCGCCGCGCGCGGACCTTTTCCGGCGTCCACTCCGGCGTGAGCGCGCACCAAATGTCCACCTGGCCGAGCAACTCCGGCTCCGGCTGCTCGGTCAACATCCGCTTCAGCGCCGGCGCCGCGGCCTTGATGCGCTGCTGGCCGGCCACCACGAACTCGTAGTCCTTCGGGTCCGGCTCATCGAACCAGTAGGTGAACGCCCGGTCCAGCCAGCCTCGTTCGCGCAGGTGGCGCTCGACCTGTCCCAGGTAATCCCCGAACAGCCGCGCGTGCTCGGGCGTGCCTTCCCGGAACCCCTCCAGTTCGCCCAGATGCCGGCTGTGAAACGTGCCCCCGCCCATGCCCCGCAGCGGAAGCTGGAAGGAGTTGAACGGGCTGCCACGCGCCAATCCCCGCCCGTCCAGCCAGCGCGCGGCCGCCGCGTCAAACGCCGTGAAATCCACCCGCGCCCGTTTGTTTGCCCCCTCGCCCTCGAACCGCACCCCGATCGGCGCGTGCTCGAAAAACGAGTACGGGCTGATCCGGTGCTCGGCGAAGTTCTGCAGGTACTTCTCGAACACCGCCACCTGGTCGGCACGGTTGGTGAGCCGGTGGTATTGGTTGATCGCGCCGGTTCCCAGGCCAAACGCGCTGCGCAGGTGCGACTCGCGCGGCAACTCAAAGTCGTACACCCGCACCGCCAGCGGCACGCGCGCCGGTCGGTCGGCCCCGGTCCGCAAGATCATCTCCGTCCGGTACTCGCCACCCGGCACCTCGCGCGGGACGTACACCGTCACCCAGAGCGGGAGATTCACGCCCGGCTCGAGCACCCGGGGCAGTGTCAGCGGCGGCAGCGGATCGGGATACCATCCGCGCCGGCTGGTGGCATCGGTGGGGTGTGTCACGGGCACGTACGCAACTTCGTGGACCGTGATTTCCAGCGGGACTTCGCGTCCGCTGCCGTCGCGAAACGCTGTCACCGCCGCTTCCTGCAACTGCACGGCCCGGCGCGGGCGCAACACCACCTGCACCGCCTCGAACTCCCCGCGCGCCGCGCTCACCCGCACCGCCCCACTGCGCGGCCCGCCCGGCAGGGCCCGCTGCCGGCCCACCTTCCAGCCGCTTTCGCACCACCACAGGTCCAGGTCCGCACCACTGGCGAGGCGGTAACCGTAACCGGTCTCTTCCAGCAATCCGGTCGCGACCTCCACCCGGCCCCTCAACAACAATCGGTCCCGCCCGTCAAGGAAGGCCACGGTCAACGGGGTCGTTCCCCCGCCGACCAGCGCCACATCCAGGACGCATCCGCCGCTCGTGCCCGGCGCCACGCCAAACCGCCGCGCCCGGCCCGGGCGAACGGCACCCACCGGCCCGGTCAGGCTGGCGGTGACCCGGAGCGGCTCTGGGTCGGGATTGGCGACCGCAAAGTCAAACCGCCACCGGCCGTCATTCTCCGGACCGACAAAACCCCGCCAGGTGATGAGGGCCGGTGCGCGGCCGCTCATGACCTCGAGGAACCGGGTTTCGCCAAACCCCTCGGGGACGGGTGAAGCCAGGCCGGCTTCGTAGTCGAGACGATTGACCTGCAACGCGGTGCCCGGCTCGGGCGCGCGTAAACGCACCCAGAGTTCGTCCGCCGGAAACCACACCGCCGGCACCTCCAGGACACCGCCGCGCTGTTGACCATCGAAGCGCCCGAGCACCTCCCAGTGCTCGCCGTCCCGACCGGCTTCGACCGCCAACGCGCCGGCGACGTGATGATTCAGGGACACGCTGACCTTCGCGCGCGTCTGCACCGCGCCCGGCAGGGCAAAGCGGTACACCACCCCGGCGCCGGGCGTGAACACCCAGCGGTCCGTGTTGAAGTGCGCCGTCGCGCGCACCAGCGTCCGATGCACATTCGCGCCGGCCCAGCCCAGATGAGCCGAAAAGCCGTAGCGGTCACCCGTCAGCCATTCGCCCTCGCCCAGTTCAAGTTCCTCACCGCCCGGCCCGCGGATCCGCCGTTGACCGGCCAGCACCGGCCGCAGTTCGACCTCGTCAAACTCCACCCCGCCCCGCACATGCCACTGGCCGAGACGGACAAAATCTTCGGGCACATCGTCCGGCTGGCGGAAAACGAAGCGGTACTCGCGCCACTCGGCGTCGAGCGGGAAGTCGCGGTTTACCCGGCTGGTGCCGGCCACGGCCGTGCCCCCGGCGGCATCCGGCAGACGTCGGCCCCGGAACCGCAGCGCGTACAGGCTGCCGGACTGAAGGGGCAGTGGGCCTGTGCGCCAGACGCTGCTGTCCGCGCCGTTGCCCCGCACGCGCAACACGCGGTTGGAACCAGCCGGAGCGCCGACCGCCCATTCGCCGGCGCCTTCGAGCCACCAGCCGGCGGGCGCCTTCTCGCCCTCTTCGAAGCCGGGGTTGGGCAGAAGATTCTGAGCCGCCGCACACCAGGCGGCCGCGACCAGGAGCAGCAAAGCGGGTGGGATTTTCATGGCGACGCCGTCCAGTCAAACGACGACACGTGCAGCAGGCAACTTCGGATTGCGCCCCTGCACCGACCGCCTTTGTCTGTCATTCCGGTAGCGGCAGGCGACCCGTCCGGCGGAAAGCTGCGTAGCGCAGATTGGCAATCTGCCGTATCGCCGGCTGCCAGCCGGCGAACAGGTCCGCGAGGCCGCGGGGGGCGGGTTGGAAACCCGCGGTACCTGCCGGCGCCAAGCGAAGCGCGGCAGGCAGGCGGCAGACTGGCAGTCTGCGCTACGTTTTCGCACGCCGAAGCGCCGGCTTCCGGCCGGCATCGGCCTCCCGGGATGCCGGCCGGAGGTGGGGATGGTGGCCTTGCCCGGTCTGTTCGCCCCTGGAAAGCGCCCGCGAGCGGCGCTCTCCAAAAGACTTGCGCCCTGCGCAGCGACCCATCAGCACGCTGTAATCTTGCCGCCCGTCCCTCGGCCCGCTTGAGTGGGCGCGATGTGCCGCGGGGCGATCAGACTCGGATTGGCGCTGTTGAGCCTGGCGCCCGCCCACGCTTTCACCCTGTTGTCCTGGAACGTGAGCGGCAACGGCGCCACCGACTGGAGCACCAACGCCCCGCAGGTCCGGGCCATCGGTCGCATTCTGCAACACCTGCAGCCGGATGTGATCACGCTTCAGGAAGTGCCCTTCGCCCACACCGGGCAACTGACCAACTGGATCCATGCCTGGCTGCCCCGTCATGCGCTGGCCACCAACTCCGGCACCGACGGCTACCTGCGCAGTGCGGTGCTGAGCCGCCTTCCCATCCGGCGCAGCGCCCGTTGGCTGGACGGCGCGCCGCTGCGCGACTTTGGTTTTGAGGGCACGTTCACGCGCGATCTGTTCGAGGTGGAGCTGGCCGTACCCGGTTTTGCCCGGCCGGTGCATGTCTTCACCACTCACCTCAAGCAGGGCAGCACCGAGGCGGACCTGCGCCGGCGCGGCGCCGAGGCGGCGGCCATCTCCAACTGGCTGGTCACCGTGTTCCTGCCCGCGCACGCGGACCGCGCCCACGTGCTGACGGGCGACCTGAACGAGGACGTGCTGGCGCCCCCGGCCGGCACGCAACGGCCGATCGCCAAGCTGGTCAACCCGGCCACCGGCCTGCGGCTGCTGACGCCCCGCGCGCCGGGCTCGACCAGTGAAAAGACCTGGTCCACCCGCGGCCCGGGGTTGTGGTACCGGCTGGACTACGTTTTGCCCGGCGGGTTCCTGTTCAGCAACGTGGTGCGGGCGGCGGTGTTTCGCACCGCCACGTTGCAGCCGCTGCCCCCCGGGCTGAACCGGGACGACGAGATCACCGCTTCGGACCATTTGCCGTTGTGGGTCGAGTTCGCCCATCCGGAGGCGCCGTCATTTCGAATCCTCCGCGTCGAGGCGGGCGGGGACCGGTTGAGGCTGGTGTGGGAATCGGCGCCGGGCTTCGAGTACACGCCGGAATTCACCGGGGATTGGCAGGTCTGGACGCCCTTGAGTCCCGAGCTGACCGGGATGGGGCCGGAGCTGAACTGGGAAGGACCGGCGCCCGCGGGGCCGGCGTTTTTCCGCGTCCGGCGCTGGCCGTAGGGCGGAGTCGGCGTAAAGCACGGTACACCCCTTGCCGGCGGGGTGGCGCTCGGCCAAGCCCTGAGCGCCGGGCGCCGCCTGACCGCCGCCAGGTCGCGGATGCCCGATCGGCTGCCGGCTTGCCGGGATAGAACGAGGTTGGCAGGCTGCGGCCACGATTGATCGAGCCTTCGCATATGCCGGACCGCCGCGTGCAACCGGATGCCCGCCCCCAACCCGCGGCAGGCGGGCTGGCCCGTAAAGTGTCGCTTTGGGGGGGGTGCGGCGCCCTCGCCCTGGGATTGCTGGGCGGCGCGGGATGTCGCGGTCAACGGCCGCCGGATCTGGCACCGGTCGAGGCGGCGTTCGAAATCGTCAGCACCACCAACCGGTACCTGCTCGATCTGGCCCTGGAGCAAACCCGGGCGGGCAACTACACCGGCGCGCTGGACTCGCTCGCGGAACTGGAGCGCCGTTACCGCCTCACGCCGGAGCAGGAGCTGGCCGTGCTCACGTTGCGACGCGACCTGCGGCGGCGGTTGCCCGCGGCGCCCCCGGCGGCGGCGCGCACCGGCGCGGTGACCCGGCCCGCGCGGTGAGCCAACAAAGCATTGCGCGCCCGGCTCGCCGGACCACACTGCGCGCGTGCAAGACCTCATTGCCAAGGCGGCGACGCTGCTGGAGGCCCTGCCCTACATTCAGCGGTATCGCGGCGCCACGTTTGTCATCAAGTACGGCGGCAGTTTCATGGACTCCCCCGACCCCGCGCTGCGGACCGGTGTGGCGCGGGACATCGTGTTTTTGGAGGCGGTCGAGATCAACCCGGTGGTCGTCCACGGCGGCGGCAAGGCCATCACCCGGGCCATGGAGCAGGCCGGCCTGCAACCGCGCTTCGTGCAGGGCCAGCGGGTGACCGACGCCGCGACCGTGCGCCTCGTGGACCGGGTGTTGTCGCGCGAGATCAACCCGGAGATTGTCGGGTTGATCCAGTCGCTGGGCGGCCGGGCGCAGGGCTTTGCCGGGCCGGACATTTTCCGCTGCCGGCCCGCGCAGGTGACGGGTCCGGACGGCCGGCCGCTGGACCTGGGGCTGGTGGGCGAGGTGGTGGCGGTCAACACCGCCCCGCTGCTGGAGTGCCTGGCCCGCGGCGTGACCCCCGTCATCAGCCCCACGGCCCGCGGCGAGGACGGGCAGATTTACAACTGCAACGCCGACGTGGCGGCGGCGCAGGTGGCCATCGCCCTGCGGGCGCGCCGGCTGGTGTTCATGAGCGACGTTCCCGGCCTGCTCCGCGATCCGCGCGACCCGGCCACGCTCATTGCGCATCTGCGGGCGGAGGAGGTCGCCGCGCTCAAGCAGGCCGGGGTGGTGGACCGGGGCATGATCCCGAAGGTGGACAGCGCCGTCGCCGCCCTGCGCGCCGGGGTGGAGAAGGTCTCCCTGGTGGACGGCCGTGTGCCCCACGCGGTGTTGCTGGAGATTTTCACCGACGCGGGCGTGGGCACCGAAGTGGTGCTGTGAAGCCCGACCCACCCGTCCCCGGTGGGCCATCCCCCGCTCTTGCGGGCAGGAACGATGAAGGATCGCTGAGCCAATCCCGGCGAACCGCCCCGAAGCGGGTGGGACCCGGCCGAGTTCCGCCTTTTGCCCTCGGGCCGCTTCCCTTTTAATGAGCGCGTGATTGCACGCTATTCGCGTCCGGAGATGCGGGCCATCTGGACCGACGAGAACAGGCTCCGGCTCTGGCTCCAAATCGAGCAACTGGCCATCGAGGCCCTGGTCAAAGAGGGCGTCGTACCGGCCGCGGACCTCGAGAAAATCCGGGCCGGCTGCGCCGCGTGGGCGGCCGACCTGCCGGGGCTGGTGGCCCGGCAGCGGGAGTTGGAAAAGACCCTCAACCACGACGTCATCGCCTTCACCACCGCCGTGGCCGAAAAGATCAACGACCCCGCCAGCCGGTGGTTTCACTACGGACTGACCAGCAGCGACGTCATTGACACGGCGTTCGCGGTGCAGATGGTCCGGTCGGCCGACCTGCTGCTGGCGGACCTGAGACAGTTGCTGCCGGTGATTGCCCGACGCGCCCGGGAACACAAGTTCACCCCTTGCATCGGCCGCAGCCACGGCATCCACGCCGAGCCGACCACCTTCGGCCTGAAGTTGGCACTGATGCACGACGAGTTCCGTCGGGCGCAGGAGCGGCTGGAGCGCACCCGCGCGGTGGTGGCCGTGGGCAAGTTGTCCGGGGCGGTGGGCACCGGGGCCCATCTGCCGCCGCGGGTGGAGGCGTACGTGTGCCGGAAGCTGGGTCTGCGGCCGGCGCCCATCGCCACCCAGGTGGTGCAACGCGACCTGCACGCGGAGTTCCAAACCACCCTGGCGCTGGTCGGTGCCAGCATCGAGCGGTGGGCGGTCGAGTTTCGGCACCTCCAGCGCACCGAGGTGCTCGAGGCCGAGGAACCGTTTGCCCGGGGCCAGAAGGGCAGCAGCGCCATGCCGCACAAACGCAACCCCATCACCTGGGAGCGCCTGACCGGCCTGGCGCGCGTGCTGCGCGGCAACGCCCTGGCCGCCCTGGAAAACGTCGCCCTGTGGCACGAGCGCGACATCAGCCACTCCAGCGTCGAGCGCATCATCTTCCCCGACTCCTGCACCCTGTTGGATTACATGCTCGGCCTGCTCACCCGGCTCATGGACGGCCTGGCGGTGTACCCGGAGAACATGAAGAAAAACCTCCGCCTGAGCCTGGGTCTGTGGCACAGCCAGACCGTGCTGCTGGCGCTGATCAAAAAGGGCCTCACCCGCGAGGCGGCCTACGCCCTGGTTCAGCGCAACGCCATGAAGACCTGGGAGGCCAAACACGCCGGCCGCGACGACGCCGACTTTCTCGAAATGCTCCGGGCCGATCCCGAGGTGGCGCGGCATTTCGCCCCCGGCGAGCTGGAGCGCCTTTGCTCCCTCGATTTCCACTTCCGCCAGGTCAACGCCCGGTTCAAGAAACTGGGACTCTGAGGCCCCAACCGGCCGTCGGCACGGGGCGGAAACCCGCCGCTACCGTGGGGACATCCATCCCCGCGGCCGCCGAGGGCGGCAACTTGCCGCCGGAAAAAAGTGGCGCCGACCCAGCGGCGTCCCCCCGGAGACGGCAGGTCCCCTTCCCGGCAGGGCCGCGCTGCGCCGCCGTCCGAATCGCCGGGCAGGATGCCCGGCTCTACGGCAGGCGAGACGCCTGCCGCTACCGTAGCGGCAGCCATCCTTGGCTGCCGTAAAGGGCGGTAACTTGCCGCCCGGAAATGCTGGAATCTCAGGGGACTTCCGGCACCTGCGGCTGGCCGGTGTCCGCCGCGCGGCAAGCGGCCAGGCACAAGGCCACCGTGCGGAGGTTGTCGGCCCCGGAGTGGGACGGCTCGCGGTCCTCTTCGATGGCGCAAAGCAGTTCGCCCATCGCGCCGCGAAAACCGTCATTGAACCAGCGGCCTTCGAGCCGGACCACGGCCGCGCCCGCGGCGGTGATCAACTCGATCCGGTCGCTTTCCAACGGCTTGCCGGTGGAGCGGAGGGTGCCGCGGGTGCCGGCGACCTGGAGGGTCTCCTGCGGAGCGAAGGGGCTGGCTCCATCGAAGCTGAGCGTGGCCAGGCCGGAGTCGAACTCGATCTGCGCCGCGGCCAGCAGGGGCGGTCGCATCGTCTGGCCCGGGGCGCGGGCCGTGGCGGCGTGTACCTTGAGCGCGCGCCGGCCCTTGAAGAACTGCGCCACGGCATCGAACCAGTGGATGCCGAAGTCAAAAAGGATCAGGTGCGGCACGTCCTCGAACGGCGTGCCGGCACACCAGGTATGATCCCAGTTGAGGCGAAAGGAGACGGTCTGCACCTCGCCGAGCAACCCGGCGGCGACCGCCGCGCGGGCGTAGCTCAGATAGGGTGCCCAGCGGCCGTTCTGGTTCACCGCCAGTTTCACCCCGCAGGTCCGGGCCAGCGCCACCAGTTCCCGACCAACCGTCAGATCGGTCACAAACGGCTTTTGGCTGAGCACGTGTTTGCCAGCGCGGAGGGCGTCGGCGGTGATCGTCGCGCGTTCCTCGGGGTGAAGCGCGAGGTCCACCACATCCACGTCGGCCCGGGCCAGCAGTTCGCGGGCATCGGTGAAGACCCTGGCGTCGGGCTGGAACTCCTCACGCCGCCGCTCGGCGCGGGCCGGGTCCACGTCGCAGAACGCCGTGACCGTCCAGCCGGCGTCACGGTAGGCGGCCAGGTGGTGGGCGCTGATGCCGCCGCAGCCGATGAGGCCGATGCGCGGTTGGTACGCCCGCGGTCGGGGTGGGCGGTAGGGCAGGTCGGGCGCGTGCCCCGGGGTCTCGGGCGCGGAGGCTTGGAGGGCGTAGTTGACAGGGTTGGCCTGGGTCATGTGCCGGGCAGAACAGAGGGACGATCCAGCAGCGGCAGGGCGCGCTTTTCCCGGGCGCTGGCCACGGCGGTGTCCACGATTTGCTGGCCGATGCGGGAAATCTCCGGGCTGAGCGGGCCTTCGATCGGCCGGTCGGTCTCGAGACAGTCCAGGAAGTACTCGATCGGATTGCGGAACGGTGGTTGCGGCGTGTCCACCGGCAAATCAAAGCCCTCGGGGCGGGCCCGGGTCTGCACGTGCAGGGCGGGGGCGTAGTCCCAACTGCTGATCGTGCCGGCGGTGCCCACCAGCACAAAACCGCAGCGGGGCTGGGGCTGGTGGGTCCAGGGATCGGTGAAGGTGCCCCAGCGGGTCTCGAACTTGGACAGCCCGCGCGCATAACGGGCCACGGTGATGCTGTGCTGGTCCACCTCCAGGCCGGGGGTGTCGTCCGTCAGGCACATGACCTCGAGGGGTTTTTCGCCGTTGAGGAACCACGTGCCCAGTGTGGTGCCGTAGCCCAGGTAATCGAGCAGCGAGCCGCCGCCGCGGGCGCGCGAGTAAAACCAACTGGCGGCCTTTTCCTCGATCGTCGGCTCGCGCTCGACCTTGGCCGCGCCGTGGTAGAGCGGCCCCCGGTTGCCGTCGTAGTAGTGCACCTCGATGACCTCGCCGATGAGGCCCGCGTCAATCACCCGCTTGGTCGTGGCGTGGGCGGGCACCCAGCGCAGGGGCCAGTTGATGGCCAGCGGTTGTCCGGCCCGCCGCATGGCGGCGATCATCCGGTCGGCCTCCGCCAGCGAGGCGGCGAAGGGTTTTTCGATCAGGACCGGTCGGCGGTATTCGGCCACCAACTCGGTCCATTCGGCGTGCTCGGCGGCCGCGGGGCAGAGGAGGACCAGATCGGGCCGGGTGTTTTCGAGGCAGGCGCGGGGATCGGTGAACACCCGCTCGGGTGGCAGGCGGAACTGGCGGATGGCTTCCTGCATCCGCTCGGGCCGGAGGTCACAGATGCCGGCGATTTCCGCCCGCGGATGCTCGAAGACCATCCGCAGCAGATCGCCCATGTGGAAGTGGTCGAAGTTCAGGCCGACCACGCGCCAGCGTTTGTCCGGGTTCATCGGGTTGCGCGGGGCAATAAGGAGCACGAGCCGGCGTCTGGCGCAAGCAGCGCTTCGGGACCGGTCGTGCGGGGGCCGGCGGGCGGCCGCCCCGCCGGTGCCGCTGCGTGGCCGCGTGGCCGCGTGGCCGCGCGGTGGCGCGCCACCCGGCCCGCTCAGGGAAACAGCTCGAACTCGGCCAGGGTTGGCCCTTCCCGCGCATCCAGGATCTGCCGGCGGACCCGCGCGGCGGTGACCGGGCTAAAGACTTCCTCAACCTCCGGCTTTACCGCGGCACCGCGGTGGACGGTGCGCCAGGCGGGCCCATCGGGCACCTGGAGGGCAAAGGCACGGATGCGCCCCGGATCGCCCGGCCATTCCACCAGACGGGCCCGGGAGAAGGTGACGGGCCCGCCCAGGTCCACCTCCAGCCGGGCCGTGCGGGTCCCGGGGTCCGTGGCCCAGCGGGTTTGCTCGTCACCATCCACGGCCAGCGTGGGGGCGTAAGCGGGCTGGTTTTGGAAGACATTCGAGGCGGAGGCCGGCCGGTCCCGGGTGAGCGAGTGCCGGCTCACGGAAATCGGTTTGAGGTCGCCGGCCGGACCATCGAGTTCCAGGGCAATCACGGTGACTTGGGGCTGGCGGGCGGCGGCGGGCAGTTCAATGGCCAGGCTTTCCGGGGTTTGCCGCACCTGCACGGTCCCACCGGCCAGCGCCCGGGCGGCGAGGACCTTTCGGGGCAACGGGGGCAGGCTCAGGGGTCCCGCGGTCGGCCACTCGAAAAGGTGCAGGTACACCGTGGGGCCCCGATGCGTGCTGGCGCCCCAGCGGCCGGGTGTGTACGGGCCGCCGCGGGTGTCATAAATCGCCTCGCCGTGGCGGGCCAGCCAGGCGCCGATCTCCCGCAGGCGCTCGACCTGGCGGGGCTCGATGCGGCCGTCGGGCATGGGGCCGACGTTGAGCAACAGATTGCCGTCGCCCCCGGCGCAGGTGACGAGCGTGCGCAGGCATTCGGCGAGGGACTTCAGTGGGTCGTCGGGTTTCCAGGCCCATTGCCGGCCAAGGGTGATGCAGGATTCCCAGGGGCGCTCCGTGTTGAAGCGGCCGATTTGCTGCTCCGGGGTGTCGAAGTCCCCGGCGAAGTGTCCGGCCTTTGAAGTGCCGGCCAGGTCGTTGCGGGCCTTGCTGACGCGGTTGTTGATGAGCAACGAGGGTTGGAGGCGCCGGCAAAAGGCGTACAGATCGCGGCCCCGGGTTTCATCCCAGGGCGCCTCCCATTCGCCGTCGAACCACAAGACGCCGAGCGGGCCGTAGTTCTGGATCAGCTCGGCGAGCTGGTTTTTCAGGTACTGCGTGTAGCGGTCCATGTTCGGGGCGGGTTTGCGACTCCGCCCGCCGGGGCTGCCCAGGGGGTAATCCGGGTGCCACCAATCGCAAATCGAGTGATACAGGCAGAAGAGCAGGCCCTCCCGGCGGCAGGCGTCGGCCAGTTCGCGCAGCACGTCCCGGCCGAACGGCGTGGCCATGATGTCGTAGTCCGTGTGGCGCGAGTCCCACATGCAAAAGCCGTCGTGGTGCTTCGAGGTGAAGACCAGGTATTTCATGCCGGCGGCCTTCGCCGTGGCCACCCAGTCCGCGGCGGCGAAGTTCGTGGGGTTGAAGTCGCGGTAGAGCCGGTCGTACTCCTCGACCGGCACCGGCGCGCCGCGCGACCAGCCGATTTCGGTGCCTTTGAGGCTGACCGGTCCCCAGTGGATGAACATCCCGAAACGCAGCGCCCGCCAATGCGCCAGCGCCGCAGCGTCCGTTGGCGGGGGCTCCGGTGCCTCCCCCGCGCGGGCGGCCGACACAATCAGGACCAGCGCCAGGGCCAGTGCGCCCGGGCAACCGAGCCGGTCGGACCAACCAAGCGTGGGAGGGGGAGCCGAAGGGCGGGAAACGACGGTCTTCATGGAACTGTCCCGGTCATCTCACCCCCGCGGCCGGGGCCGACGCAAGAGATAAAGCAGCGCGCCGAAGTCGTACAGCGCATGGGTCAGCGCCGGAGCCCAGAGGGTACCGACGGCGAGGAATTCCAGGCCCAGCACCAGCCCCATGCCCGTGGCCAGCAGGGCGTAGGCCCGGTTGAGGGCGTGCCCCAGGCCGAACAGGACCGCGGTGACCAGCAGGGCGACCCACGCCCCCAGCCGTGCGGACAAGCCGGCTTGGAGCACCCCGCGGAACAGCGTCTCCTCCGCCACTCCCGCCACCAGCGCAATAACCAGCATCTGTCCCACCGACCACCCGCCCAGGACCGGCACCAGATGACCATCCACCACGGCGCGCACTTCCCGGAACACGCGCCACGGCGAGTGCACCACCGCCCGGGGCAGGGCCAGCAACGGCAGGCACACCGCCAGCCCGAGGGCGACGTCGCGCATCTGCGGCCGTGCCCACAGCCGCGTCCAGTCCGCCCCGGTCCAGGCACCCAACACCAGGGCCAGTCCTCCCAGGGCGGCCTCGAACAGGCATCCCACCACAAACCAGCGACGGGCCAAATCGTTCACGCGGGGAAGGGGGCGGAGGGCGGGGCTTCGGGCACAACCGGGACTGCTGCCCGGCGGCCAGGGTCACCGCGGCCGGTAGGCTTGGGCCAGCGTGCGCCGGAGTTGCTCGCGGTTGACCGCGTCGTGGAACTCGACCGGGTTGAAATCATCCGTGAGCACCCGGCCGTGCGCGCGGTCCACCTGCCGCACCCCGTGGTAAGCCGCCTCGGCCTCGTAGCGCACCGGGGCGGGCATTCGCGCGAAGTCCGGCTCGCGGCGTGGGGACAGGTCCGGCTGGTCGGCGGCCACCAGGAAGATGTTCCCATTGCCGGCGGCATGAACCCGGACCTGCCGAAACACCGCGTCGAGCGTGCGGGCCAGCGAGGCGACCAGGAAATCCCGCCCCGGGCCGAGATCGGAGATGGTGTTCATGACCAGGACCCCGCCGGGTTTAAGGCAGCGGCGCATGGCCGTGAACGCCTCGCGGGTCATCAGGTGCGAGGGCGAGGAATCGCCCAGGAAGGCGTCCAGCACGATCACGTCGTAGCGGTTGGTGGCGCGCACCAGGAAATAACGGCCGTCGCCAAGGTGCAGGCGCACCCGGGCCGGCTCGAAGTCGAAAAACCGCTCGGCCAGCGGCACCACCGCGGGGTTGATTTCGACCACGTCCACGCGGGCGCCCTCGCGGGCAAACTGCATGGGCACAATGCCCACGCCCATCCCGATGCACAACACTTCCTCGACGCGCACCGCGTAGGCCCGGCCCAGTTCGTAAAGCATGTGGGTGAAGAGCGAAACGCTCTGGCGCGTGGCCGGGTCGTAACTGTTCTGGGTCAGAAGGTCGTTCAGGTAGTACCGGCGTGTGCCACCCTCGCTTTCGATGACCTGAAGCAGGCCGAAGTTCGAGTTCCCCCGGTATAACTCCCGCCAGCCGGCCAGTTCGCTGAACGGCGGGCGGGCCGTGCCCACCAACCCGCCCAACAGGGCCATCCCGCCGAGCACCGCCGCCGGCGCCAGTCCCGGCCGACCCCACGCGGCGAAGTAAATCAACGCCGTGATCAGCAGCAGCACCGCGCAGCCGTACAGGCTCACCGAATTGGGCACACGGGGGATGATCACGTAGCTGATCAGCGCCGTGCCCGCCACGCTGCCCAGCGTGCCCAGGGCGATCAGCCGCCCCACATTCCGTCCCACCCGGTCGAGGGATTGCGTCAGGACGCGGGCGAAAAACGGACCGACCATGGCCAGCAGCGCCAGGGGCACGAAAAACAACAGGGCCGAGCCCAGCAGCGAGCCGGCGGCCAGCTCAAAGCGCAGGCAGGCGTAGGCAATCGGCTCCAGCCACAGCACCACCCCGCACAACCAGGCCGCCGCCAGGATCAACCCGCCGTAAATCCAGGCCGGTCGGGGCGAGCGATCAGCCAACCACCCCCCGGCCGCATACCCGGCGGCCAGCGCCAGCAGCGTCACCCCGATTTGGGCGGTCCACACAAAGTGCGAGGTCCCGAAGTACGGCGCCAACAGCTTGGCCCCGAGGATCTCGATGACCATCACCGCGCCGCCGGTGACCGTGGCGGTGGCCAGCAGAAAGCGACGCAGGCCGGGCGAGAGGGCGAACAAAGCCGGGGCGGCCGGAGCCGCCGCAGGCGCAGGTTTTTTCACGCGCCCGTTTTAGGGGGCGTCGCGGGGGGATTCAAGGACGCCGGCGGCTTGGCACCCTCGGCCACGAGGTGTTGCAACGGCGGGACGTGTGTTTTCTCAGCCAAGGTAGCATCCCCAGCAGACCCAATCCGACCGCGGCGACCGCCGTTTCGGGTTCGGGGATCAGGACCGTGGTGCCGACCACGGTGATGTTGTCCAGCAGGATCGAGTTGAGTTTACTGTCGTTGCTGTCGGTAAAGTACACCCGGAACTCGACGCCGCTCAGGTTCATAAACGACGGTCCGAGTGTGGTCATTACGTTGCCCCACACCCCGGAGCCGGTGGTGACCGTTCCGCTCAACACCGCCGCGGCAAAGCCGTCCACCGAGGAACGGACTTCGTAGTTAACGGTGTAAACGCCGGTGGAGAACACCCTCGCGATGTCGAAACTGAATTCGTTCAGGTTCAACACATGGCCGGGGTTCGGGGTGACCGTGAAGCTGAGGTAACTACTCAGTGAGAAGCTGTTGGGGACGTTTTGCGCGGAAAGTCTCAAGGCTGGCGCGGGGACGCCAATGGTCGCGTAAGCAAGCGGTCCCAGCCCCACACTGCTCAGATTCGACGCCGTGCTGAGTGGGTCCGGGTCAAAGGACGCGGGGCTGTTACCGGTGAACGGGTAATGGGCCACCCATACGGGGATGGGGGCGGCAAGAATGGGGTCGCCGCCGGGCAGAGCGCCCGCTGGGAAGGGCGACGGGTTATGACTGAGGGAAGCCGTCCCGCCTGCTTCGGTTGTCAGCGTGGGAAACGTTCCGGTGAACGTGCTGTACAGGCCCTCGGCACCGGAGTTCTCCGAGTTGGCCGTGGCAAGCAGCGGTGAGGCGAACGAGGTTTCGCGCACCGATGCGGCCGGCTGGCTGAGCGGGAGCGGGGCGGAGAACCCAGAAGGGATGGGTGCTTCCCCGCCAAGTGACCTGTGGCGAGGGCTTCGGAGGCGACGAGCCGTGGGCTGAGTTGACTCGTCGGCAGGTGGCGGTTGGCTTACCGCGTCGGATTGAAGCTTCAAAGTATCCGGGGCTAACCCGACCAAGTCGGCGCGAACTGAATTGCGGGGTGGCTTATTGGCTTGTCCCAGCGAGTTCTGAACGGAGTTCTCGGCTGGGATCTCCCTGAAGATTACCCTTTCTCCTGGTGCCTCGTCCCACGCCACCTGACCTAACAAGGTGGCGGTCCCGGCACCAAGGAGAAGGGCTGCTTGAAATGCTTTTTCCCGAGTCAGATACCCGATACCCATACCCAAATCCCGTGATCTCCCGTTTCCAATCCCATGCACTGATGCGCAACAACGCGCATATAGCGCCAAATTGATTCCATTTTGTCAAGGCTGTTCGCAATGTAAAAAACTTGATGTCTGAACACTTTGAGGCGAACCGCTTTGGCTTGAGGTGGTTGTATGGTCAATGCCGGACCATTTGGCCGAGTAGCCAACTGCAAGCGCCGGGTCGGCCCTTTCCGCAGCCGGGCTGAGGGTGCGTCAACCCCGGCTGATTATTGGCGGAACCCCTGCCGACCAACATCCGAAGTCAGGCAGCTTGTCGGGGGAATACCGGACCGGCGGGCATTCATGATCAGCGGGCCGGCTCCGCTCTGGTGAAAAGCCCGTTCAGTGACAGCCCTTGGTGCCGCGACTTGGCCGGTGCTTAAACCCGAGTGCGGCCCGCGGCGGATTTTCAGGGACGAAAATCCTCCGGGCGAAAGGCTTCGAGGATGTCCCACAGGGCCATCAGGCTGTGCTGGACGTTGTCCACGCGGATCGTGTTGTCATAGACCGTGGTCCGGACGCCGCCCACCACCCGTTCCCGCCGGGCCACGTAAAACAGGTCGGTCTCGTCTTTGAAAGTAAGCTGGCACAAGCTGCGCAGGCCCCGCACGATCGCCCGGCGATACGCCTCCTGACGCGCGGCGTCGTCGGCTGCGCACGCCACCCTCCACGCGGCGATCAGCCCCTCGAGGTACACCCCCGTCGAAGAAGCGTGCGGCGGACCGTAGGGTTGGTCCGGGGCGTAAAAACGCCCCATCGTGTCGGGGAACTCCCGCTGCTCGTCCCATTGCTGGAGGGGCAACAGCCAGTCGTTCATCTCGAAGATCCAGTCGCGCAGATCCGCCTCGCGGGTCAGTGCCCAAACCCGGGCGCACGCCAGGGTGTGCCAGGGTACAAAGGCCGGATTGCGGTGCGCGCGGTGCCAGTCGCGATAAAACCGCACACTGTGGCGGAACCGCTCCAGCCGGCTCGGCTCGCGGGTTTGCTCGTAGTGCGCGGCCCAGGCCAGGAGGGCCTCGCCGGGATAAAAGTTCACGTTGTCGCCGCGCCGCTCGGGGGGATGCCAGAAGGTGTGGAACTCGCCGTTGGTTTGCCAGAGCGCGTCGGTCGTTTTGAGCAGGGCACGGGCCTGCGGGGCGTAGCGCGCGGCTTGCGGGTGTTCGTTCAGGGCCAGCCAGGCCAGAGCCACGGCCCCGAGTTTGACCGCGCCGCCGCGGTCGGTAATCAGGCCATGCCCGGCGGGGTCCTCGCTGAAGCTGTGGGCCAGGTTGTAACGCACATTCCGGTCGGCCCGCTCGGCCAGGTCAGGGTCCTTGCAGGTCCGGGCGAGGCGAAGCAGTGCGCGTGTGGCCATCCACTGGCGGAGCTGGTTGTTGGCGGGCGATTCCTCGCCGCGACTGGGCCAGTAAAGGTACGGCAAGCGGCCGTCGGGTTGGAGGTTGTTCGTCAGCCACTGTGCCTGGAGGCGGGCCAGGGCTTCCACCGCCGCACGGGTGACGGACTCGATCGGCACCACCCGGTTGCCGCGGTACAAGCGCGTGGTACGCGGCTCGGTGCCGGAGAGGTCCACCAGCAGTTGGTCCGCGGCGAAAAGCCGGATCGGGCCGCGCAACCCACCGGCCATCACGCCCCGGGCCGGTGCCGGCGCACCGGCACGCTCGGCCAGACGCTCGAGTGCGCGCTCGAAGCTCAGGTTGAAGGCAATGAACTCGGTGGGGGCGTAACGCCAGGCGCGGCCGGCGTGGACCAGTTCCAAGCCCCAAAGCCCGCGGTAAATCGGGGCCAACCGGCTCGCGTCGTCCGGCAGGGTTACCCGGCGGAAGGAATGCGCCAGGGTGATCTCCAAGTGGGTGACCTCGGCGCGTTGCCCGGCCGAAAGTCGCTCCCGAAGAATCCGCACCGCCCCGCGCAGCGCCTCCGCTCCGGTGTTCGCCTCGTGCCAGACATGCGCCAGCCGCTCCCCCTGCACGCGCGCCGCTGCGTAAACCACCCCGCGTGCCCGCCCAAATCGGCCGGGAAGGCCCTCAACCGGCGGGTCGCCCTCCCGGAACCAGCCGGCCGCGACACGCCCAACCAGCGTCGCTTCCGCGTCGGTCAACGGGGCGCGGCCCGGGCGTACTTCGGATGCCGCCGGCCGCCGCGCTTTTTCAATGGCCGGGGCGACGTCTCCCCCCGGCAGGTCCGCTCCGCAGGTGGTAAGCCAACCCAGCAAGGGCCAGCGGCGCAACCAGCGGAAAAAGGCGGTTCGGACTCGGGCGGCGAGTGGGCGCTTCACGGCGCAACCTGCCATGCGCTACGGGCATGGGCAAAGGCTGCCGCTACGGTAGCGGCGGGCCTCCGGCCGGCTTTGGCTGTAGCGGCGGGCCTCCGGCCTGCCGTAGAGCCGGGCGACCCGCCCGGCGGGTTTGGCGTGGCCTTGCACGCGGCGTCGAATCGGCCCGCGATTCCGGGCGGCAAGCTGCCGCCCTCTACGGCAGCCGGGACGGCTGCCGCTACAAAAATGCCGCTAGCTCGGCGGTGGCTGCGTTCGCGCGTGCGCACTGCTCCACAGCCAGTCCTCGGGTCGCGCGCAGAGCCGCGCTTTCACCGGGTTGTTCTCCACGTAATGCACCAGCCGCGTCCGCTCGGCGTCGTCGCGAATCCAGTGGTCAAAAGATTCACGCTGCCAGAAAGACCCGCGGCGGTGGAGCAGGCCGTTGGCCCGTTTGCTGGTGTAGGATTTCCAACTGTGCAGGATGGCACTTAACGTCCGCCCCGAGTAGGGCCAAAGCACCGCATGGACGTGGTTGGGCATGACCACCCACGCGTGCAGGTCGTAGCGTTGACCGGCAAAAAAGGTGAGAGTGGCGGCTGTAAGGCGCGCGATTTCGGGATGATTAAGCCAACAGGCGCCGTGGCTGGCATCCAGCAATTCTTCAACCTTGTCGCAGTACCAGGTCAGCAATTGCTGCTCCTCGTGCCAGGTGAGGGGGCGTCTGGCCGTGCGGGCCTGCTCCAGAATCACCCACCGTTCCCGCTTGAGCCGGGCGACTTCACCGGCCGGGAGGGAATCGGCCAGGCGAAACGTGATGAAGTAGCTTGCCCCTTCACGTTTGAGGTGTGGAAGCTGCCCGCGGAAGTGAAAACCGGATAGCAAGCGATTTGGCGAAACGGGGAGCGACGAGGGCTTGGACTCGGACATGGCTTCAACGCGTTCAAAGTGATGGAAAAATCAACAACTGGCAAGCCATGCCCGTGGCGGCGGACGGCTTTGTAGCGGCGGGCCTCCGGCCTGCCGTAAAGCCGGGCGACCCGCCCGGCGGCTTGGGCGATGCAACCCCCGCAGCGTCGAATCGGCCCGCGATTCCGGGCGGCAAGGTGCCGCTACGGTAGCGGCGGGCCTCCGGCCTGCCGTAGAGCCGGGCGCCCCGCCCGGCGGCTCTGGCGTGGCCTTGCAACGCGGGGTGGGTTTCGCCCCCGAACCCGGGCGGCAAGCTGCCGCCCTCTACGGCAGCCGGGACGGCTGCCGCTACGGTAGCGGCGGGCGACCCGCCCGGCGGCTTGGGCGATGCAACCCCCGCGGCGTCGAATCGGCCCGCGAGTCCGGGCGGCAGGATGCCGCCCTCTACGGCAGCCGGGACGGCTGCCGCCACCCTTGGTGATCCGAGCCCATGACGCGAACGAAGTCCAAAACCCCTGAAGCTGCCGGCCCGGTCGTGAGCGTGGGTCTGGGGGAGCGGCTGGTGCAGCGCGGGTTGCTGACGCCGGCCCAGCTCGAGCTGGTCCATCGCGAGCAGCGTCAGCGCGGGGGCAGTCTGCCCCGGACCGTGGCCGAGTTGGGTCTGGTCACCCCGGACGTGCTGGCGCAGGTGCTGTCCGAGGAGGCGCAGGCGCCGCTGGTGGACCTGAACAAGACGATGGTGGACCAGGCGGCGTTGAACCTGGTGCCGCTGGAGCTGTGCCGGAAGTTCCGCGCCCTGCCGCTGACGCGGGTCAACGGCTCGGTGATGATCGCGATGGCCGACCCGACCGACATCCGGGCGGTGGACACCCTGCAGCAGATCACCGGGCTGCATGTGGAGGTGGCCACGGCGCCGGAGCAGGACATCCTGGCCTTTCTGGACAACCTCCAGGCGGGCGGCGAGAGCATCCAGAACTCGATTGACGAGATCATCGAGGAGACGGTCACCCACGACGGGCAACTGGCCACCAAGGAGGAGGTGGACCTGGCGGCGGCCAGCCAGGACGAGGCGCCGGTGATCCGGCTGGTGAATCAGATCATCGCCCGGGCGGTGAACATCGGGGCCAGCGACATTCATTTCGAGCCGGAGGAAAAGATGATGCGCATCCGGGTGCGCATTGACGGGGTGTTGTTCCCGGACGTGCTCATCCCCAAGTCGCTCCAGTCGGCGGTGACCTCGCGGGTGAAGATTCTGGCGGACATGGACGTGGCGGAGTCGCGCCTGCCGCAGGACGGGCGGGCCACGGTGTACGTGGGGCGGCGGCAGATCAACCTGCGGGTGTCGAGCCTGCCGGTGACCTTCGGGGAGAACGTGGTGGTGCGCATCCTCAACACGGGGGCGGGGCTGCTTTCGATTTCGGCCCTGGGCATGGCGCCGGCGGTGGAGCAGCAATTGCGCGCGGCGATCAACCGGCCCTACGGGGTGCTCATCGTGACGGGGCCGACCGGCAGCGGCAAGTCCACCACCCTGTACGCGGTGCTGCGGGAGGTCTCGGGCAGCGATGTGAGCACCTTCACGCTCGAGGACCCGGTCGAGTTCCGGATGCCGGGCATCCGGCAGACGCAGATCAAGGAGGAGATCGGGCTGACCTTCAGCGCGGGGCTGCGGACGCTCCTGCGGCAGGACCCGGACATCATCCTGGTGGGGGAGACGCGGGACACGGAGACGGCGCAGTTGATGGTGCGGGCGGCGCTGACCGGGCACCTGGTGTTCACCACGCTGCACACCAACGACGCGCCCGGGGCCATTCCGCGGTTGATTGACATGGGGGTCGAGCCGTTTCTGCTGCCGGAGTCGCTGATCGGCGTGCTGGCGCAGCGGCTGGTGCGGCGGATTTGCGAGCGGTGCAAGGAGCCGGTGGCCAACCCCGAGGAGGTGTTTCGGCGGCTGGGCGTGCCCCTGCCCCCGGACCGGCCGCCGCAGCTCTGGCGCGGGCGCGGCTGCCCGGCCTGCAAGAACAGCGGCTACCGCGGGCGGCTGGCGATCTTCGAGCTGATGATGCTGGACGAGCGGTTTCACGAGCCGATCACCCGCCGGGCCGGCGCGCCCGAGTACAGTCGCCTGGCCCGGGAGGCGGGGATGAAAACCATGTTCGAGGACGGCCTGCGGCGGGCGCTGGCCGGGGAGACCACGCTCGATGAGGTGTTGCACATGACCCAGATCAAGTAGCGCGCAAGCTGGGGCAGGAACCGGAACGGGACCAAAGGGAACAAGGGACGACGATGAAGAGTTACCTGTACCGCGGGGTGGACAGTCAGGGCCGGAGCGTGTCGGGCCGGATGCTCGCGCTCAACGAGGAGGAGATGGAGGCGCGGCTGCGGGCGGCGGGGTTGTGGCTGGCCGAGGCGCACGAGGAGTCCGAGAAGGCGGCCGGGCTGTCGAACCGGCGGCTGAGCCGGCGTCCGTCCCGGCGGGAGCTGATCAACTTCTGCGTGTTGATGAGCTTCCAACTCAAGGTGGGCATTCCGATGGTGACGGCGCTCAAGGTGGCGGCCGAGGACTGCGAGAACAAGGCCTTCCGCCAGGTGCTGGAGCGGATGCGGCAGGACGTGGAGGCGGGGTTGCAGTTGCACGAGACGATGCGCCGGCACGGGGTTTTCTCGCACCAGTTTGTGGCGCTGGTCGAGGCCGGGGAGGAGAGCGGCACGCTGCCGGACGCCTTCATGGAGCTGCGCCGCTACCTCGAGTGGCAGGAGCAAATCATCGCCGACGTGCGGCAGGCGACGATTTACCCGGCCATCGTGTTGTTTGTGGTGATCCTGTTTGTGCTGATCCTGTTCACGTTCGTGGTGCCGCGGTTTGTGACCCTGCTCTCGGCGGCGAACGTGGCGTTGCCGCTGCCCACGCGGGTGGTGTTCGGGGTCAGCGGCTTCATCAAGAGCACCTGGTACCTCTGGTTCGGGGTGGCGTTGGGGGTGCCGGCGGTGATCACCGTGGGGCGCAAGCTCTCGCACCGGTTCGCCGTGTGGGTGGATCAGGTGAAGTTCCGCCTGCCGCTGTTCGGCAGCCTCAACCACATGCTGGCGATTGCGCGGTTTGCCCGCAACCTGGCCATCCTGTACCGCGCGGGGGTGAACATTGTGGACGCCTTCAAGCTGACCGCCGGCCTGGTGGGCAGCGTGTGGCTGGCGGATTGCATCCAGGAGGTCAGCCAGCGCATCGAGCGGGGCGAGACCATCAGCGGGGCGATGAAGGAGTACCCGATTTTTCCCGGGCTGCTGAACCGGATGGTGGTCATGGGCGAGAACACCGGCCAACTGGACCAGGCCCTGGACAACGTGGCCGAGTACTACAACATGGTGGTGCCCCGGGCCATCAAGCGCATCTTCAGCATCGCCGAGCCGGCCCTGATCCTGTTCCTGGTCGTGATCGTGGGCTTTGTGGCGGTGGCGATCTTCCTGCCCATCCTCGGCATGGTCACCGCGGTGGGCAAATCCTGAACCGGACCAACGAAAGGAGACCCCGATGAAACCGACCAGCCATCATGAAGCCATGCCGGGCCCGGTCCCGGAGACGCGCCCACGCGGCGGGTTCACCGTCGTGGAGATCGTGGGCGTGCTGGCCATCATCGCCATCCTGGCCGCGCTGGTGGCGGAGAACCTGATCGAGAAGCTGCGCCTGGCTGCGCAGGATGCCGAGCGCACCTCCCTGGCCACGGTGGGCCGGACACTCGAGCAATATGTCCTGCGCACCCGCAGCATCCCGGCGTTGAACAACCTGCCCGCCGCCCTGGCGGCCGACCTGGCGGTGGCGCAAAACCGCGTTACCCACACCGCCCAGGGCAACCCGCGGTGGATCTGGGTGGATCCCGAAAGCCGGATCGGCACCAACGCGGCCGGCTCGCTGGCCTACCAGCAGACTGCGGCGGGGAGCACGATCCAGCCCCAACGCCTCCGGCTGGTGGTGTTGTCGAGTGTGGGCGCGCCCCTGCCCACCCCGGCGATCACCGCGCCCACGACCAACCAATTTCTCCAAGCTTGGAACGCGACGGCCGGCGCCGTGCCTGCCTTTCTGAGTGCCTTAAGTTGGAACGGTCGCCCGGATGACCTGCTCATCCAGCGCATCGAGATGGGTACGCTCTTCTGTCGGGTGGTGCTGGAGAACCTGGACATGAACAGCGACGCCTGGTACTCGGTGGACACCACCAACACGCTCAGCTCGATCCCCAAGCCCGGCACCGGCTATGTCAACAGCAGCCGCATTTTCTGGTTGGTGCGCGGCACGGTGGTGAACTTCCACTACCCGGACGCCGGGCGGACGCTCCAAGGTCGCGAGTACGTTATGGAGGACGTGGGCTACACCTTCGAGAACGGCCGCTGGGGACGGTATCTGCGCTACGGGCCCAACCGGAGCAGCGGCTGGTTCGGGCAGATGGTGGACCAGTTCCTGGCCGCGCCGCCGCCGCCCGGCGCCACGCGGCGGTACTCGACGCAGCAATGGGTGGTGGATGCGATGTACCACTTCCTGTACTGCTTCGGGCAGTGGTCGTTGGACTACTTCTACGGCGGACCGCCCTGGCCGCACATTCCGGGCTACGAGCAGGCCAACGCCGGGGCGACGGGGTTGGCGGACTATTCCAGTGACCTGCTCATCACTCGGTGAGGGACCATGCGCTTTTCCTCGGACAAACCCATGGGTCCGCGGCGCTCCGGGGCGGAGCGCCCGCGGAGTGAGCGTGCCTACACCCTGATCGGCCTGGTGGGGGTAATGGCGGTGGCCGCGATCCTCGCCGCGGTGCTGGTGCCCAACGAGCTGCGGTCGGTGAGCGAGGCGGACCGGGAGCGGGAGGCCCGGGCGTTGGAGCGGCTCAAAGAGGGCCTGCGCGAGTACATCCTCAACACCCGGTCCATTCCCGCGCCGGCCACGGTCTTCAGCAACGTGGCCAACACGCTGGGCTGGGAACTGAGCACGGCGCTGACCAACCACCGGGGCAACGCGCGGTTGTTTCTGGTGGATCCGAATTTGAAGATCGGCACGAAAACCGCCGGCACCCTGCCGTTTGTGCAGGGCACCTACGGGTTCACCAACATCAGCAACCTGCGCTTCCTGTTTGTGTCCAGCGTGGGGGGGGCCTTGCCGGCGAAACTCCTCAGTCCCGACAGCGATGCCGCCACGGTCTTTGCCATGGTCTGGCACGCCGCCGAGGGCCAGACCCCGCCGGGGTGGACCTACGGGGGCAACTGGGCCGACATCCGCGTGGCACGGCTAAGCCTGGATCCTTGGATCACCCGCGTGCGGTTCATTGATTACGCCTACGCTAGCTCGTATGGCCGGATTTCCGTGGACAACACCAATGTCACCAAACAAATACCGTCCTGCGACTACAGCGCGCTTTATTTCGTGCGCACCCAGCTCGGCCTGCACAGTCATCTCTCGCCCTACAAATTGCAGGTGCTGCAGGACGTGCCTCTGGCGACCAACGGGCCGCCCTACCTGCTGGCCCCGACGTTTGTGTATGAGAGAACCGCGGGTTCGCCTTCCGGCGGGGAGGGGGCGGTCTGGCGCGGCCAGTTTTACCGCTACAACGACGGCCAAAAGCACAACGGCGACGACCTCCAGTGGGCCTACGAGATCTTCATGTCCGGTCCGGCCAACGTGTACCATGTGGGCTCGGTCACCCAGGATTCGCTCACCCGCCGGATGTGGGAGTACATGAGCAATTACGTCCGGTGGACCGAGCTGGGCTTCAGCACCAGCTTCAAACAAAGCGTGCTCGCCCCTTCCCAGCAGGCGATGGCCTCGGAACTGAGCACGTATTGCAACAAGAAAGCCTCGGCGTACTGAGGGGGAGGTCCCATGCCAATCCAGCCACTCATCCGGCTCAAGTCCTGGTGGAACGCCCGCCGCCGTCGGGCACGCGCCTTCACCCTGGTGGAAATCACCGGCGTGCTGGGGGCGATGGCCATTCTGGCCATGTTGGTGACGCCCTCGCTGATGCAGCAACTTTCCGAACTGGCCCGGCGGCAGGAGGCCGAAGCCCTGAGCCAGATTGCCCAGGGGTTGCGCGAATACATCCTCAGCCACCGTCGGGTCCCGGCCCCCGCCACGCTGACAACCGATGTGGCGGGGGTGCTGGGATGGACCGCCGACCGGGTGCAGTTCAACCGCGCGGGCCGGGCGCGGGTGTTCCTGTACGACCCGGACTTGCGCATCGGGGCCACCACCGCGTCCACGCTTCCTTACGTGCAGACCCCTGCCGGCGCGGCCGCGCTGGCAAACCCGCGGCTGCTGATCGTGTCCAGCCTGGGCGGGCCGTTGCCGGAGGTGCTCGGCAATCCGGGCACCAACGCCGCGACGGTGTTCAACCTGCTGTGGGACACGCCGGACGGCACCCAGCCGGTCGGTTGGAGCTGGGGCGGGGACTGGGCGAACCTGCTGGTCCAGCGGCTGAACCTGCGGCCCTTGTTCACCCTGGTGGTGCTCAACAACAATCACATCCGGTACGGGCGCTACTCGGTGGACAACACCAACGCCCCGGTGGCGCTCACCACCAACAGCTTTGCCGCTCATTTCCTGGGCCGCACGGTGCTCGGCCTGCACGCGGACGGGACCGGCCCGTTGCAATCGGTGCAGGTGGTGCCGGGATTGGACCAGAGCGGGCGTGACCCCGCCTACGCCTGGTTTCCCTCCTACGTGTACGAGCGCGGCATCTGGCGCGGGCGGCTGTTCATGGAGACCCCGCTGCCGCGGCGCTCGGGCAACGACCTGCAGGCCGCCTACGAGATTTTCATGTCCGGCCCGCCCAACGTGTACAAGGTGGGCAGCGTGACCCAGGCCAGCGTGACGTGGGCCATGTACAACTTCATGAGCAACTACGTGGTTTGGGCCAACAGTGGCTTCAGTGCCTCGGCCAAGGTCAACGTGAACCTGTGGCAAAGCTCGATGGCCGCCCAGGTCACCACCTACTGCAACAAAAAGGCCTCGGCCAACTAACCCCGCTTGCCCATGCTCACCCTCCGCGCCCGCAGCCACACCGCCCGTCAGGGCATTGCCACGCATCACCACACCCTGAGTGTGGTCTGGCTGCGCAAGCATTTCCGCGCCGTGGCCATCCAGCGCGGCAAGGTGACCGGCACCTGGGAATCTCCCGAGCTGGTCGAGGGCACCGACCATTTTGCGCGACTGCTCGAACAAGCGGTCGCCGCCACCGGCTACACCGGTTCGACGGTTTCCCTGGTCCTGGCGCATCAGCACCTGGTGCACCTGCTCATCGAGGTGCCCCCGGTCAAGCGCAGCATGTTGCACAAGGTGGTCGAGCGGCAGGCCCAGCAACAACGCCTCTTTCCCGGCCAGGCCGTCTGGAGCATCGAGCCGGCGGAATCCTCGAAGAAAGGGCCGCCCCAGTACCTGCTCAATCTTTTCCCCCGGATGTTGCTGGAGGAGTTGCTGGCCGGAGCGCAACGGGTGGGCGGTTACCTCACCGCCGTCCTGCCGGTGCCGGCCCTGTTGCGCGAGCACCTCTTCGAGCTGCCGATCCCCGAGACCCAGGTGGGAATGCTCGTGGCGCAGACGGGGGAGAACACCGAGGTGTTGGTGGGCCGCAGCGACGGACGGGTGATCCTGGCCCGGGTGCTCACCGGGAACTGGGCCGACAGCTTCGCGCGCATGATGGTGGACCTCAAGCGCACGTTGCTGTTTGTGAACCAGCACGAGGGGCTGAACGTGGACAGCCTGTGGTTGTTCGGCCCCGGAGCGGAGGAGCAGGTGGACAAGGTGCAGGAGCAGACCGGCCTGCCCACCAGGGTCAGCCCGATCCCGTACACGCCGGACTATTGGGCCATCGCCGCGCTGCGGCTGGACCCGGCGCACGATCAAAACCTGGTGGCGCCCGAGCTGCGCCAGGCCCCGCAACGACACGTCATGGCCCGGGTGGTCGGCGCTCTGACCATTTTGGTCGTCCTGCTTTCCGCGGTCCTGTCCTGGAAATTGCACCGCATGTACCGCGAGGAACGCCAAAACGTGCAACACCTCGAACAGGAATTGGCCCGCTTGCAGGCGCGTCACCAGGAACTCCAGCGTCGGTACGCAGAGGCCGACCGCCTCCGGGGGCTGGTGGACCTGGTGGCGGTCGGTCGGCCCGATCCGGTGCCCCTGTGGTTGCTGGGCTACCTGGGCGAGGCCCTGCCCCCCGACCTGGTGGTGACCAATTTCGACGTGGCGCGTGACGGTCCCTACTGGCACCTGCGGTTGAGCGGTCGGCCCCAGCCCATCGGTTCGGCCCGGGATGCGCTGGCCCTGGAAAGCGCGCGCACGCTGTTGAGCAATCGGCTGGCGGGCGGTCCCTTTCACGTGCAGTTCACCCGCCCCGGCACCAACGCGGCATCGGCGCCGCTTGCCGGAACCGCGGCCCCCGCGGCGTCCGCAGGGACCGGCGCTTCCACCAACGTGCTGGGTTGGCTGGAGCGGCTGAAGATCGAACGCGGCCGGGACCAAACCAACCCGCCGACGGAATTTGCCCTCGAGGGCTGGATTCATCCATGAGCACCGACAACGACAAGTCCTGGCCCAGCATCCCGCCCTCGCAGTTACGTCTCAGTCGCGGCGGCGGCGCCGAGTCGGCCGGTCCCACCGGCGCTCCGGACGCCGAGTCACCAGCCGCCGCTTCGGCCACCCCTGCAACCGGCGGTGCGTCCGCGCCGCCGGCGGCGCGCCGCAAGGCGCCGTCGTTGACGACGCGCGACTGGGCGTTGCGGGGGGCGATGCTGGCCTTGTTGCTGATCGCGATCGGGGGGTTGGTCTGGAGTTACAGCCGATTGGTCCCGATGCAGGCCCGGGGTCGGCAGTTGAGCGAGCGGGTGGGCAAACTCGAAGAGGAGATCGCCCAAATGGAGCGCGGGCACACCGCGGCGGATCTCGAGCAACTGGCCCGGGACTTCAAGTTCGCCGGGGCGATGCTCCTCGACGGGGAGGAGGCGCTGGTGGCCTGGTTCAACGGCCTCAAGCGCACGGCCGTGCCGCTGGCCCTGGAGGCGGTGGCGGATTTCGGCCAGCCCCACCCTCCCGCCGTCACCAACTACAACGTGGCGGTGGTGCCCGCGGACCTGACCTTGAACATCAAGCCCACCGAGGCCGTGGCCTCGCCGCTCAGTCCCCACGCGCGCGTGCTGGCCCTGCTGGACTCGTTGATTCGACAAACCAGCCGCGCCGACCTGGTGGCGTTGCACGTGAGCGCCGGCACCAACTCCATCGCCCAGGTCCGCGCCCGTCTGGAACTGTGGGCCGGCAAGGAGGGCCAACCATGAATCAGTGGCGCCTGCAGGTGTATTTGGGATTGGGCGTGGTCGCCCTGCTGGCCGGTCTGGGGCTGTTTTTTTGGCCCCGGGCCAAGAAGACCCCGCTCGCCGCGGCGGCCGCGGCCGCCCGGAGCAGCGACACCCTGGTCGCGACCAACAAATCCAACCCCACCGGCCCGACCCCGTCGGCGGCGTCCACAGTGACCAATCTGCCCGGCGCGGCGGCGGGGCATCCGATTGACCGCCGCGCCATCCTGGAGCGCTGGCCCGACTGGGTGGCCGGGCGGACCCGCGATCCGTTCCAGATCCACGTTCCCCCTTCCCTTCAAGCCGAACAACCACCCGAGCTGACCCCGGCCCGCCACCTCAAACTGGCGGCCACCTGGTTGCAAACCGGCAGCCGCCTCGCGGTCATTGACCGGCATGTGTACGGTCCCGGCGACAAGGTGGCCGGCTACACCGTGCTGCAGATCGAGCACGGCCGGGTGGACCTTCAAGGGCCGGGGCAGATCGAGACCATCACCTTCGACACCTACGTTCCCCCGCCGGCACCCGGTCAGAGAGGGCTGATCAACACCAACCTCATCGAAAAGCTGTTGGGCCCCGAGACGGAAAAACTGCGTAACTAGACTGCCATGACCTCCCACCTCTCATTGCCACGGCGGCGGGAACGTATCCCGACAAGCCGATTCCTACCTCGGCATTCCACCTCCTCTGCCCGGCGCCGGAAACAGGGCCCGCGGACAGGGAGGGTGACATTGCTTCCGACCCTGTTTCTGGCGTGCGGCGTGGCGCTGGCCGCGGAGGAGCGCCCGGCGCGCGACGTCTTCGAGCCGGATTGGAGCAAATTCGCGCCCCCGCCGGATATGGAACACCCGGAGCCGCCCGCCCCGCCGCCACCGGCCGCAGCGGTGCCCGTGACTCCCAAACCGCCGGCCGGACCCGAAGCCCACGTGGCGGAGAAGCGGCTCTACAGCTTCGCGGCCAACGATCTCGAGTTAAAGGCCGCGTTGGCCCTGTTTGCGCGGGCCAATGACCTCAACATCGTGCCCGACAACGACGTGACCGGGACCGTCACCCTCGATGTGCGCGGACTGCCGCTGGACCAGATGATGCGCGCGCTGCTGGAGGCGCACGATTGCACCTGGACCGAGCAGAACGGCCTGATCCGGGTCAGGAGCACGGAGACCCGCCTCTTCAAGGTGGATTATTTGCGCCTGAGCCGCACCGGCCAGGGACAAAGCTCCGCCATGCTGGCCGCCGGCAGCACCAGCGCCGGGGGCATGGGCGGCGGCATGG
>CALFAV010000028.1 GCA_937946835.1 uncultured Verrucomicrobiae bacterium
GTGCCGGCCGTCCACAAACACCGGCACCAATATTTTCAGCAGCCCGGACGGGCACCGGTACTGCACCGGGGCCGCCCCGCGCACGGCCCGCGCCTCCGCGCGCAGCAGCGTGCGCCGGCACAATGTGCCGCTCGGCTCGCCCAGACAGCCCCGCACACAGTAAGCCTCCCGCCCGGGCAGGTCCGGCGCCGCGCTGGGCGGCAGCACCGTCAGGGGCAACCCCGTGGCACAGGTGAACGCCACCTGTTGTTCGCGCACCGCGGGCGAGGCGGCCAACCGTTGCCAGAACGCCGCGGCCCCGTTTGTCTGCGCCTTGTCTGTCACGGCCACTTCCATGCGGGCAAAAGTTCCGACCCGGCCGGTGAAAAACCCCGGCCGCGTGCATCCTAAGCCGCCGCCGCCCCCGCGCAAGGGGGCGCCCCGGCCAGCTCCAGCCGCCGCGCCGCCCGGGTGGTCAGGCCGCTGGCCAGGGCCACCACCGTGATCGAGCTGAGCGGCATCAGCACGGCGCAGATCACCGGCGAAAGCACCCCCGCCGCCGCGATGCTCACGCCCACGACGTTGTAGGCGGCCGAGACGGCGAAATTGAGCTTCACCACCCGCTCCACCGCGCGGGCAAACCGCAGCAACCGCGCCAGCCGCGGAATCGCCTCCGCCTCGGCGATGACATCGCTGGCCGGGGAGAACGCGCCCACCTGCTCGATGACCGCCACGCCCACGTCCGCCTCGCGCAAGGCCCCGGCGTCGTTCAACCCGTCCCCCACCATCAGCACCCGGCGCCCGGCGGCCCGCCACCCGGCCACCTGCTCCAGTTTGTCCAGCGGGGATTGGTTGAAGTGCAGGGGCACATCCGGGCCAACCAGGGCGGCAAACCGCGCCCGCTCCCTCTCCTGGTCGCCGCTGAGCAGGGCCAGTTGCGCCAGCGGCCGCAACTCGCGGATCAACCCGTCCAAGCCGGGCCGCACCGTGCTCGAGACCACAAACGCCCCGCGATACGCCCCCTCCACCGCCAGATGCACCGCGCTGCCGGCCGGCAATTCCCGCGCCGGCACCGCCACGCCCGCGCCGTCCAGCCACGCCGCCGAACCCAACTGATACCGGCGACCGGCCACCCGACCGCGGAGCCCGCAACCCGGGATTTCCTCGAAGTCCGCGACCTCCGCGCCGGCTGCGCCCACGGCAGCCCCGTCGCCCGTCCCCGCCAGAAAGTCGCGCAGCCGCGCGGCCAGGGGATGCGTGGATTGCGCGGCCAGCGCGCGCACCGCGGCGCGCTCCCTCGCCGCCAGGTCCGGGACCCCGTGGCCGAAAAATTGCACCGTGCCCGCGCCGGCCAGCGTGAGCGTGCCGGTTTTGTCAAAGACCACCGTGTCCACCCGGGCGAGCCGCTCGAGCACCTGCGGGTTTTTCAGGTAAAAGCCGCGCCGCCCCAACAGCCGCAGCGCCGTGCCCAGACTGAACGGCGCGGCCAGTGCCAGCGCGCAGGGACAGGCCACGATGAGCACTGCGGTGAAGGCCTTCAACGCCCGCGCGCCCTCACCGGCCGCCAACCAACCCGCCAGCGCCGCCAGGGCTATGGCAGCCACCACCGCGGTGAACCGGCGGCTGTAGCGGTTGGTCAGCGTGTCCAGCGGGTTGCGATGGTCCTTGGCAAAACTGGCGTGGCGCCAGAGCGAGCCGAGGTAACTTTGCGACACCGGCTTGACGGTCTCGACCACGATGCTTCCACCCACCTGACGCCCCCCCGCGTAGAGCCGCTCGCCCGTCCGCACCGGCACCGGCTCGGCCTCGCCCGTGACAAAGCTGTAGTCCACCGCCGCCGTGCCTTCGAGCAGCCGCGCGTCCGCCGGGATCAGTTCCCCATGCCGTACGCGCAGCCGGTCGCCCACCCGCAGCGCGGACAGGGCCACGGATTCTTCCCCCCGCTCGGTCAGGCGCGTGGCCGCCAGGGGAAAAAACGCGCGGTAATCCGCGTCGAAGACCAGCCGCGCGTAGGTCCGCGCCTGAAACACCTTGCCGACCAGGAGGAAAAACACCAGACCCGACAACGAGTCCAGGTACCCTTCGCCGCGGCCGGCGAGGATTTCCCACGCGCTCCAGCCGTACAGCGCGACCAACCCGGCGGCGATCGGCACATCCAGGGTGAGCATCCGCTGCCGCACGCTCAGCCAGGCGGAGCGGAAGTAGTCCGCCGCGCTGAACACCAGCACCGGCAACGCCAGCACCAGACTCAGCCCGCCGAACCAGGCGCGGAACAACGGCCCGCTCAGACTGTCCAGCCCCAGGTAGAGCGGCAGGCTGAAGAGCATGATGTTGCCGAAGGCAAATCCGGCCACGCCCAACTGGAGCTGGCGCCGACGCTGCGCGGGGTCCGGCCCGGGCTGGTCCGTCCCGCCCAGGGTGAGCGTCGGTTCGTAACCGATGGAGGTCAGCAGCGCCGCCAGTTCGCTGAGCCGGAGGCGCTCGGGGGCAAACCAGATCGTCGCCTCGCGCCGCTCGAAGTCCACCACCGAGCGACCCACGCCGGGGTGGAGACGAAACAGGTTTTCCAGCAACCACACACAGGCGATGCAGTGAATGGCCGGGAGGCGAAACCGGACGCGGCTGGTCCGGCCGTCGGTGAAATCCAGCCACTGGCTTTGCACCGCCGGGTCATCCAGACAGGCAAACCGCTCCGCTGCCGCGGCGCCGCTGACCCGTTGCCCGGGGTGGCGATTCAACTCGTAAAACTGCTCCAGCCCGTTCTCGGCCAGGAGTCGGTAAACCGTGAAGCACCCCTGGCAGCAAAAAACTTTGTCCGCCTGCCGCGGCGGGTTGGCCGGGCAGGGCGTGCCGCAATGATAACAGGCCCTTGCCCCGTCCGGGGCGGACGCGGGATCGGTTTTTCGGTCCTGGAGCGCCGGCGCGGAAACCGCGGCCCTGAGCGCCGGTTGCTCCGGTGCGGCCACTTGGCAGTTGCTCGGCATGAACTTGCCCCGGCCCCCGGGGGCCGGGACCGGTAAGCTTGGGCCGAGGGCGACCGCCATGCCAGAGCAAAGCAGCGGGCGAACGGGCCGGGAGCGGCTGACCTGCCCTCCAAGGGGACGATGGCCTGCCGAGCAGCCCGGCCGGGGCTTTTCTCCATTGCACGAACTTGACGCGGACACCCGGCCGGGACGCCCGCGCAGTGTGGTCCTGCGCGGAAAATCAAACCGGCCGGACAAAAAAGAAGACTTTGCCGATGCCCGCCCGGGGCACCCGCGGCCCCAAACTCTTCGGCTGCGCGCGGTGGCTTTCGGCTACTCGCCGAAAATCAGGCGGAGCAGGGGAAGCGCGTCGCGGTAGTCCGGGATGACCACGTCGGCCCCCACGCCGAGCAGTCGCTGGCGCTTCCACTCGTCCATGCGACCCGAGCCGTTGTGCGCTTCGTCACTGGCCACGGCCACGGCCAGACCGCCGACCTCCTTGGTGTTCTGGATTTCCACATAGCCGTCGCCAAAGGCCAGCAGGGCGGCGCCGGGAATGGCGTTTTCCCGGAGGATGCGTTCGATGACCAGTTTCTTGGAAAACTGCTTGTAGTTGTCCAGCGCCCCGTAGAGGTGCGGGCCGAAGTAGCGGGTCAGGTCGAGCAGTTCCGCCTCCTCGCGCACGTACACCTCGTCCGTGCCGCTGGCCAGGTACAGGCGCAGCCCGCGCCGGGTCAGCTCTTCGAGCAGGGCGCGCGCGCCGTACACCAGCAGGTCGTCCGGGCGGATCGTGCCGCGGCGCAGGCCGTCCTTGCGATGGGCGATGCGGGCGTCCAGGCGCCGGAGGTACTCGCGCTTGTACTCGAGCGGGTCCCCGGGCGTGCCGCCGCGCTCGCGGATGCGCTCCGCCAACTGGATCATCTGGTAGATGGTTTGTTTGCCGTTCAGGCGCATGATGTCCTCGAAGGCCAGCCGGCGGCGGTCTTCCTCGGTCTCCCCGGGCAGGGGCGGGAGCAATTCGGCAAACAGCGGCACCATCACCTCCGGCCACCCCTGGCGGATGAGCGAGAGGGTGCCGTCGAAGTCAAAAAGCACGTGGCTGATCCCGGGCCGCGGAGCAAAACCCGGAGCCAGTTCGATCCGTCCCGTGAAAACGGCCGTGTCCATCATCGGCCCCTGCCTACCGGGTTCCCGCCGCGCGGTCAATGCGCGGCGGGCTCGGGTTTGAGTTTGACGGCCCGCCGTGCCTGCCTAGGATGGCGGCTCCTGTTAACGAGCTGGTCACCAACACCCGACCCCTCGCGGCCGGGACAGCAGAAACAAAACACTCATGGCACAAATAGACTTCGGCGGCACCCTGGAAACCGTCGTCACCCGCAAAGAATTCCCCATGGCCAAAGCCCGCAAGGTCCTCAAGAACGAGGTGATTGCAGTGCTCGGCTACGGGGTGCAGGGCCCCGCGCAGTCACTGAACCTGCGCGACAACGGCTTCAACGTCATCGTGGGGCAGGACCCCCAATTCAAGCGCGACTGGGACCGCGCCGTGGCCGACGGCTGGAAGCCGGGCAAAACCCTCTTCCCCCTCGACGAGGCCGTGCGGCGGGGCACGATCATCCAGGTGCTGCTCAATGACGCGGCACAGCGGCTGGTGTGGCCGGTCATCAAGGCCAACCTCAAGCCCGGCGATGCGCTGTACTTCTCCCACGGCTTTTCCATCACCTACAACAAAAAGACCGGCGTGGTGCCGCCCCAGGACGTGGACGTGATCATGGTCGCGCCCAAGGGCTCCGGCCTGAACGTGCGGCGCAATTTCCTGTCCGGGGCGGGCATCAACTCCAGCTACGCGGTGTACCAGGACGCCACCGGCCGCGCGGAGGAACGCTGCCTGGCCATCGGCATCGGCATCGGCTCCGGCTACCTGTTCCCCACCACCTTCGAACACGAGACCAACAGCGATCTGGTGGGCGAACGCGGCGTGCTCATGGGCTGCCTGGCCGGGGTGATGGAAGCCCAGTACGAGGTGTTGCGCGCCCACGGCCACAGCCCCAGCGAGGCCTTCAACGAGACGGTCGAGGAGCTGACCCAGTCGCTCATCCGCTTGGTGGACGAGAACGGCATGGACTGGATGTACTCGAACTGCTCGGCCACGGCCCAGCGCGGCGCCCTGGACTGGAAACCCCGGTTCAAGAAGGCGGTGTTGCCGGTGTTCAAGGAACTTTACCAACGGGTCGCCTCGGGCAAGGAAGCCGAACGGGTCATCAAGGCTTGCAGCGCCCCGAATTACCAGGAGCAACTGGCCAAAGAACTGGCCGCCATCCGCGATTCGGAAATGTGGCGCGCCGGGGCCGCCGTCCGGGCTTTGCGCCCCAAAGAACCCGCCCGGAAGCTGGCCAAGGGCGCCAAGGGCGTGACCGGCCGCAGCCAGAACTGATCCAACGTTGTTTCCGGCTCCCGGCAGGAGAAGGGCGGCGGTGGGCCGCCCTTTGTTTCGCCCCAGCCCGGTTCGATGCCTGCGCCGGGACCCCCGGTGGCCCACCGGCTTTTCGCCGCGGCGGCTGATGGGGGGGTCCTTGACAAGCCGGTCCCCCTTCCTATCGTTCGGCGAAAATGTTGACCGACGCCCCCCCGGCTGGCGCCGATGAGCCGCCAGCGTCCGCACGGCAGGACGAACTCAAACGCTTCCGTTCCGCCGGTCGCGGTTTTTGGTCCCACATACCCGACCGCGAGTGGAACGACTGGCGCTGGCAACTCAAGCATCGCATCACCACCCTCGAGCAGTTGGAGCGGTTGCTGCCCACGCTGACCCCCGAGGAGCGCGCGGGCACCGTTCTGGCCAATCACAAGCTGGCCCTGGCGATCACGCCGTATTTCTTCAACCTGATTGACCCGGCGGACGAGCACTGCCCCATCCGCCGCCAGGTCATTCCGCGCCTGGAGGAAACCCTGACCGCGCCCTGGGAAATGACCGATCCGTGCGGGGAGGACAGTCACTCGCCGGTGCCCGGGCTGGTGCACCGGTACCCGGACCGGGTGTTGTTCCTGGTGACCGACCGCTGCGCCGCCTACTGCCGCTACTGTACCCGCTCGCGGCTGGTGAGCAACGCCAGCGGCTACGATTTTCACCCGCAGTTTGACCGGCAGCTCGAGTACATCGCCCGGCACTCAGAGGTGCGCGACGTGTTGCTCAGCGGGGGGGATCCGCTGCTGCTGAGCGACGAAAAACTGGAGAACCTCCTGAGCCGGCTGCGGGCCATTCCGCACGTCGAGTTTGTCCGCCTCGGAACCCGCATTCCCGTGTTTCTGCCCCAGCGCATCACTCCGGCGTTGTGCGCGATGTTGCGACAGTTTCACCCGTTGTTCATCAGCATCCACTCGAACCACCCGCGGGAACTGACCACCGAGGTCCGGGAGGCCCTGGGCCGGCTGGCCGATGCGGGCATTCCCCTGGGCAATCAGTCGGTCCTGCTGCGGCACGTGAACGACGACCCGGTGGTGATGAAGGCGCACGTGCAGAAGTTGCTCCTGTGTCGGGTGCGCCCGTACTACCTGTACCAATGCGATCTGATTGCCGGCTCGGCCCACTTGCGCACCAGCGTGCGCCGCGGCCTGGAAATCATGGAGGCGCTCCGGGGTCACACCACCGGGTACGCCGTGCCCCTGTATGTGATTGACGCGCCGGGCGGCGGCGGCAAGGTGCCGGTCAGCCCGGAGTACGTGCTCAGCCGCAACAAGGACCGGGTGGTCATCCGCAACTACGAGGGCCGCATCTTCGAATACCCGGAGGCCCTCGACGGCACCCCCCTGTTCAAGGCGGCAGGGCCCGCCGAACCGCTGGAATTGATCTGAGCCGCGGCGGTCCTTTCGTCTCTTTGCCCAGCGTTGTCCGGGCGGTCTAAATTTGTCAGCCTCTTCCCGATGTCCGTACCAAGCTGCGAGGACCGACCCTTACCCCCCATGCGCTACCGCCGGTTTGGCAAAACCGGCCTGCAACTGCCCGTGTTTTCCTGCGGGGGGATGCGTTACCAGTACAAGTGGCAGGACACCGACCCGGCGGAAATCCCGCCGGATAATCAGGCCAACCTGGAAGCCTGCATCCGCCGGGCGTGGGAACTGGGCATCCATCACATTGAAACCGCCCGCGGTTACGGCACCAGTGAGATGCAACTGGGGCCGGTACTGGCGCGCTTCCCGCGCGAAGAACTGATCGTGCAAACCAAGGTGGCGCCGTGTGTCAACCCCGCCGAGTTCCGGCGCACCTTCGAGAAATCGCTGCGCTACCTTCGGCTCGAGTACGTGGACCTGCTGGCGCTCCACGGCATCAACAACGCGGAGCTTCTGGACTGGTCGTTGCGGCCCGGCGGCTGTCTCGAAGAGGCGCGCCGCCTGCAACGCGAAGGGCGCTGCCGGTTCGTCGGCTTCTCCACGCACGCCTCCCCCGACATCATCCTGCAGGCCATCGAGAGCGGGGGCTTCGACTACGTCAACCTGCACTGGTATTTCGTGTATGACCTGACCTGGCCGGCCATCGAGGCCGCCACGCGGCGGGACATGGGGGTATTCATCATCAGCCCCAACGACAAAGGGGGGAAACTCTACAATCCACCACCCAAATTGGTGGAGCTGTGCCGGCCGCTTACCCCGATGCAGTTTAACGACCTGTACTGCCTGGCCCGGCCCCAGGTGCACACCCTGAGCTGCGGCGTCGCGCGTCCCGCGGATTTCGACGAGCATGTGGCCGCCCTGGCGTGGTACGACCGGGCGGCCGAGGTCATTGCCCCGATTGAAGCCCGCCTGCGCGCCGAGTTGGAACGGGTGCACGGACCCGACTGGTGTGCCCGCTGGTTCGAGGGTGTGCCCGAATACACCGCCGTACCCGGCCAGATCAACGTGCGCGAGATTCTGCGGTTGTGGACCTACGCCAAGGCCCTGGACATGGTGGACTGGGCCAAGATGCGCTACAACCTGCTCGGGCAGGCCGAGCACTGGTTTCCCGGAACGATGGCCCGGGATTTTGACGAGTCTGCCCTCCGCCAAGCCCTGGCTCAAAGTCCGTTTGCCGACCGCATTCCCCAGATCCTGCGCGAGGCCCACGCTTGGTTCTTCGAAGCGCCCCAAAAACGCCTGAGCCAAAGTTGACTCTAAGCAGTTAGAGCCAAAAACTCGAAGTCTCGCCGCGCAGCCCATCCAACCTGTGATTTGGCCTCGACGCTACTGTGACATATTGTCCCTTTTAGGAAGCGATGCGCCACGACATTTATGTGCCAATATGAGTCATAAAGTTGATTTTGATTTCCATTTCATACTCAATACCAAGCTGTTGTGAAATCAACCACGGATGGCATCCGAACTGAATTGTACTAAGGCGACCGGTTTTTCCGGGTAAGTGCCCGGGTAAACAAACTGGTCACAGTGGTTGAGTCGGAAACCCGGCGGACCCCGACCCGCCCACTGGTAAACAAAAACCAAGTGTCTGCCGGAGGAAGGTAAAAGGCCATGACTGCATTAACTCGTTGGAATCCGTTCCGGGAGATGGAGGAGCTGCACAATCGTCTCTTGAACGTCTTTAACCTTACCGCACCTCGACGGGGTGACGGCCAGGAATCCATCACCGTCGCCGAATGGGCGCCGTTGGTGGACATCATCGAGGATGACAAGGAATATCTCCTCAAGGCCGAGCTGCCGGAGATGCGCAAGGAGGACGTCAAAGTGACGGTGGAGAACGGGGTGCTGACCATCTCGGGCGAACGCAAGCTCGAGAAAGAGGAAAAGGGCAAGAAATATCACCGGATCGAGCGGGCCTACGGCAGCTTCGTGCGCAGCTTCACGCTGCCGGATGATGCCGACGCGGACCGGGTCAGCGCCGAGTTCAAGGACGGCGTGCTGAAGGTCCATGTCGCCAAGAGCGAGGCCGCCAAGCCCAAACAGATCGAGGTCAAGGTCAGTTAAGCAGCCCCTTCACTGGGGGGAGGCGCCCTTGCTGGCGACCTCCCCCCGCCCCTGGGGCGGTAGCCCATGGGGGCCGCCGCCGGAGAAAAAGGAACAAGGCGCAGACGCACATCCGCATTCAACGGCCACCACACCAACATGATCCCTCCGGTATTTTCGTTGGACGGCACTCGCTTGCGGCGGAAAGGCGTGGACCATTGCCTTAAAGGGCTGTGGGGTCTGGGCATCGGTCTGGTCCTGATGGGGGTGTTGCTGGTGGTTTTCCCACAGATACTGGCCTGGCTTTTTGCCGGCTTGCTCTTCGTGACGGGGGTGGGCTTGATCAGTCTGGCCTGGGTGGGGCGCCGGTGGCTGCGGGTGTGCGTACGGGACGTGGACGATGACTGGCTGATTTGAACGAAAAACCGCGGCAAAAGTCCCTAGATTTGCCATGAAGACAATGTTTCCATCCATTCGTATTGCCACCGTGGGCCTCTTGCTGACCTGGCTGTCCGGTGCCTGGGCACCCGGCCTGCTGGCGGAAAAGCTGCCCCGGTTGAAGGTGGACGCCACGCCCATCAATCGTGACCAACCCCGCCCGGCCAGCCTGGCGCCGGTCGTCAAAAAGGCCGCGCCCAGCGTGGTCAACATCTACACCACCAAAACCATCCGGCAGAACCCGGACCTGCTTCCGTTTTTCGAGGATCCGTTCTTCCGCCGGTTCTTTTTCGGCCCCTTCGGCACCCTCCCGCCCGAGCGCCAGCAACAAAGCCTGGGTTCCGGGGTCATCGTCAGCGAGGACGGCTACATCCTCACCAACAACCATGTCGTGGACGGCGCCGAAGAAATCAAGGTCGCGCTTCCCGACGACAAAACGGTGTACAACGCCACGCTCGTGGGCACCGACCCCCAGACCGACATCGCAGTGATCAAGGTGAACGCCACCGGCTTGCCGGCCATCACGCTCACCGACAGCGACAACCTGGAGGTGGGCGATCTGGTGCTCGCCATCGGCAACCCCTTCGGCGTGGGCCAGACCGTGACCACCGGCATCGTCAGTGCCAAGGGTCGGGGGGACATCGGCATTGTAGATTACGAGGATTTCATCCAAACCGATGCCCCGATCAACCCCGGCAACTCCGGCGGCGCCCACGTGGACCTCGAGGGGCGCCTGGTGGGCATCAACCAATCCATTGCCAGCCCGGTGCGCGCCAGCGCCGGCATTGGCTTCGCCGTGCCCATCAACCTCGCCCGCTTTGTCATGGAGCGGCTCATCACCGACGGCAAGGTCACCCGCGGCTACCTCGGGGTGATGATCCAGCCGGTGACCCCCGAGCTGGCGCGCGAGTTCAAACTCCCCGAAAACACCGGCGCGCTTGTTGGCGAAGTCACCGCAAACTCCCCGGCCGAAGAGGCCGGCCTCAAAGAGGGAGATGTCATCGTGGAATTTAACGGCCGCAAAGTGACCAACAGCCGCCAACTCCGCCTGATGGTCGCTCAAACCGCCCCCGGCTCCCGGGCTACCCTCAAACTCATCCGCGACGGCAAGGAACAAACCCTCACCGTCAAGGTCGGCGAACTTCCGGCGGAAGGCCTGGCCCGGGCGACCGGCCGACCGGGCGGCCTGCGGCGCAGCCAGGAGCCGGACCTCCTGGACGGGGTGACGGTGGACGACATTGATGCCCGGACCCGCCGCCAATACAATCTGCCCGCGCAGCTCCAGGGCGCCCTGATTGTGGAAGTGGATCCCACCTGCCCTGCCGCCGCCGCCGGCCTGCGCCCGGGCGACGTGATCCTCGAGATCAACCGCCAGCGCGTGACCAACGCCGACGAGGCCGTGCGCCTGAGCGAACGGATCCGCGGCAGCAGCGTGCTGTTGCGCGTCTGGAGCCAGGGCGGCAGCCGCTACGTGGTGGTGCAAGCCCGTCCCCCGCGGCGCTGAACCTCCCGCACTTCCCGGTCCGCCCATGTCCGAGAACTATTACCAAATCCTCGGGGTGCCGGCGGAGGCCACCCCGCGCCAGATTCGCGCGGCCTTCCGCCGGCGCGCCCGGGAGGTGCACCCGGACGTGTCCGGGCGGGGCAGCGAAGCCTTTTTGCAACTGTTCGAGGCCTACTCCGTCCTCAGCCAGCCCGAACGCCGCCGTCAATACGACCGGCAACTGGCCGCCGCCCGCGCCGCCCGGGCCGCCCGAACGCTTCACCCGAGCGCGCCCGCCGAACCCCTGATCACCGCCCGGCCCGCACCGGAGACCTTCACCCCCACCGGGTGGTGGTCGGCTCGCTCCGGGCGCACGGGGGCCCCCACGCCGCTCGCCGCCTTCGCCCCCGGCCGGCCCAACGCCCCAACGGGCGCACTGCTCGATAACTTCCTGAACCTGCTGCGCCTCTGGTAACCCCGTGAAAAAGGCCCCCCAACTCAAACTTCCCGGCAAGTTTGACCCCCAGCTCCGGTGGCTGCTCTGGTACGTGCTGGCGACGTTGCTGGTGGTGTGGCTCTGGCAGGACCTCTTCGGCCAATTTGCCGTTCGCACCATTCCCTACAGCCAGTTCAAGGCCCACCTGGAACGCCGCGAGGTCGCCGAAGTCACCCTCCACCCGGAAGAAATCGTGGGGCGTATCGTTCCCGCCGCGGCCGCCGGGACCAACGCCGCCCCGGCCGGCGCCGCCGCGCCGGAGCCCGCGCCCGCGGGCGACACATTTTCTCCCGGGCAGCGCCGCGCGCTCACCGAGACCAAGCCCTTTGTCTTCCGCACCGTCCGGGTGGAAGACCCGGACCTGGTCAAAGAACTGCTGGCCGCCGGCGTGGAATTCACCGGGGTCCGGCCCGGCGCCCTCACCCAATTTCTCCTCGCCTGGGTGTTGCCCATCGCCTTCATGGTGTTGATCTGGACCCTGCTGACCCGGCGTTTCTCCGCAGCCGGCGAAGGCGTGCTGGGCATCGGCAAAAGTCGCGCCCGGCTCATCGTGGACAAGAACACCGGCGTCACCTTCAACGATGTTGCCGGCTGCGAGGAAGCCAAGCAGGAACTGCGCGAGGTGGTGGACTTCCTCAAAAACCCCGCCCGTTACCGGGAGCTGGGCGCCCGCATCCCCAAGGGCGCTTTGCTGGTCGGACCGCCCGGCACCGGCAAAACCCTGCTGGCCCGGGCCGTCGCCGGCGAGGCGGGAGTGCCCTTCTTCAGTCTGAGCGGCTCGGATTTCGTCGAGATGTTCGTCGGCGTGGGCGCGGCCCGGGTGCGCGACCTCTTCAAGCAGGCCAAGGAACACGCCCCGTGCATCATCTTCATTGACGAGCTGGACGCCATCGGCCGCCAGCGCGGTGTCCACGTGGGGGCCGTCAACGACGAGCGCGAGCAGACGCTCAATGCGCTCCTGGTCGAAATGGACGGCTTCGAGGCCAACACCGGCGTCATCCTGCTCGCCGCCACCAACCGGCCGGAAATCCTCGACCGCGCCCTGCTCCGGCCCGGACGCTTCGACCGGCAAATCGTGGTGGACGCGCCCGACCTGGACGGCCGCGAAGCAATCCTCAAAGTCCACGCGCGCGACAAGAAGCTCGCGCCCGACGCGGACCTGCGCCGCTTGGCCGCCGCCACGGCCGGTTTTTCCGGGGCCGACCTGGCCAACGTGCTCAACGAGGCCGCCCTGCTGGCGGCCCGCCGCCAGGCCCGCGCAATCACCCAGCGCGACCTCGAGGAAGCCGTCGAAAAAGTCGTGGCCGGCCCCGAGCGGCGCTCGCGCCGGCTCAACGCCGAGGAAAAACGCCGCGTGGCCTACCACGAGGTCGGTCACGCCCTGGTGGCGGCCTGGAGTGCGCACGCCGATCCGGTGCACAAAATCAGCCTGGTGCCGCGGGGCCGCGCGGCCCTGGGCTACACCCTGCAATTACCCGGCGAGGACCAGTTCCTGCTCACCCGGGCCGAGTTGTTTGACCGCCTGTGCGGCCTGCTGGGCGGCCGCGCGGCCGAGGAGCTGATCTTCGGCGAGGTCAGCACCGGCGCGCAAAACGATCTGGAGCGGGCCACCGCGATCGCCCGCCAGATGGTCGCGCTCTACGGCATGAGTGAACGCATCGGGCTGGTCCATTGCGTCCAGCCGCCGGCGCAGTTCCTGGGGGGACCCAACGGCGGCTGGCAGCGCGACTGCTCCGAGCAAACCGCCCGGGAAATTGACGAAGAGGTCAAATCCCTGCTCGATCACGCCTACGTCAAGGCCCGCGAGATTTTGACCGAGCACCGGGACCAACTCGAAAAGGTCACCGCTGCCCTGCTCGAGCGTGAGACGATGGACGGCGCCGAATTTTACCGGCTCGTCGGGCGCGAGATGCCGCGTCGCAAAGAGCCCGTGCCCGCGTGGCCGGCGGCGCCCGCCGTGGCCGCCGCCGAGGGTGCGCCGGCACCCGCGCCCCGGCCCGCCGAACCGTCCCCCGCCTCCCCGGACTCCGCCTGAACCGAGGACCGACCATGAGCCACCCCATCAACCCGAACGCGTCGCACACCTTCCCGTGGAACCTCGTGACCCAAAACCTCCACGGGCACGAGGTGCTGCGAAAGAAAATTCACCAGAAACTGGCGAAGCTGGCCCGGCACCTGTGTCACTTCCCGCCCGACGCGGTCCACCTGCACATCGCCCTGGAACAGCACCCGCGCAAGGCGCAGTACACCGCGGCCCTGACCCTGCGCGTACCCTCCAACATCATCCGCAGCGAGAAAACCGGGCCGGACCTCATCGGGGCCTTCGACCAGGCGATGAAGGCCCTGCTGCGCGAACTGGAATCGCTCAAGGCCCAGCTCCGCCGCGAGACCTACTGGCGGCGCAAGTCCCGACGCGCCCTGCTCCGCGCGCGCAAGCAGGCCGGCTTCGCCCCCACGCCCCAGACGGAGGGTGAAGGCCCCCAAAACCTCGGGGAGGTCCTCCGGGCCCTGCTGGCCGAGCACCACCCGCGCCTGCTCCGCTTCGTGCGTCGGCAACTCTGGCACGACACCGCGGCCGGGGAAATTCCCGCCGGGGCCATAGATCCCCGGGCCGTGGTGGACGAAGTGGCCCGCCGCGTGCTGGCCGAACCGCGCCGGAAACCGGCCGGCCTGAATTACGTGCTCTGGTTCTTTGTCCTGGCCCGCCGGGAACTGGCCCGGCGCCGGGCCGAGTTCCAGTCCGGAACCGCCCGGGTCGAGTCGCTGGAAACGCCGCGCCCCCTGCCCGAGGATGCCGACCTGGTCGAGGGCTACGACGCCGAGCAGCCGCTGGACCTCATCGAGCGCCAACGGGAACCTGCCGTGGTGGAAACGCGCGAGCTGGTGCCCGATGCCCGCGCGGTGCCGCCCGACCAGGCGGTGTCGCGCCAGGAGCTGCTCGCAGAAATGCGGCGGGCCGCCAGCCGCTGGCCGCGCGCCGAGCGCGAGGTGTTCGAGTTGTACTTTGTCGAGGGGTTCGAGCCGGACGAGGTGGCACAGGTCCTGGGGGTGACCCGGGCCCGGGCCGAGGAGTGGATTCGCTCGGTCCAGCAGCGCCTCCGCAACCAGGTGGTGGACGAAGCGCTCGTCTGAAACGGAAGCAAATCCCGGTCATGAAAGCCCACCTCCCGACTCCGCCCCGTCCGCACCGCGCCGCTTGCCCGGGCCGACAAGCCGGGGAGAGCGGCGCCGCAGCGCAACCGCCTCATGAGTGATTTCCGACAACGGTTTTTGAGCCGCGCCTTTCAGGTCGTGCCGGGCGTCGAGTTCAACCGCGCCCGGCGCGAACTGCTCGAGCGCGCCGACGTGGCGCCGGTCGTGTATGAAGTCACCCTGCCCGAGCAGGGGTCGTGGGAGACGTTCCGGGAGGCCACCTTTCCCCTGCTCGTCCGCTACCTGCGCTCCCAGGGGGTGGACCCGGAGAATCCCCGCCTGCTGGTGGTGGCGCTGTTTTTCCGCGACCGCGCCTATTTCCTCGAGGGGCGCACCTTCCTGGACGTGTTGTGCGAACTGGAGGGGCTGAATCCCCAGGCCCTGCACTTTCGCGTCTTGCGCTGGCTTTCCGAACCACTCCCCGCCAACGTCCCGTCATGAGCGACTTTGTCCAATGGCAACTGGAGCAGGTCGAGCGCCGCCTGCGCGTGCTGGTGGGCGAGTTTGCCCGGCTTCAGGCCACATCGTTCCGCGCCACTCCCTGTTGGGCACCCCCGATCAACGTGTATCGCTGCCCGGACCGGCTGGTGGTGTGCATGGACCTGGCCGGCGTGCCGCCGCAGGAACTCTCGGTGCAGGCCGAAGCGCGACGGCTGCGCATCCGCGGACACCGATCCCCTCCCCAGCCGCCCCGGGGGCCCGACCCCGTGCAGGTGTTGGCCCTGGAGATTGATTCGGGGCCGTTCGAACGGGACCTGCGTCTGCCGGTGGAAATAGACCCGGACCGCACCACCGCCGAACAGCGCGACGGCTGGTTGTGGATCCAACTGCCCCTGAAACCCGCCCGATGAAACCGCGTTCGGCCACCCCCGCTCCCCGCCGGCGTTCCCGCGCCGAAACGCCGCCCCCGGCCGCTTTGCGGGAAAGCACCGCCAGCGGAGCCGCGGAGTCGGCCCCCGCGGCCGGAACCACCCCCGCGGCACCGCGTCCGGCCGAGCCGCCGCCCATTCCGGGCGCGTTGCCCATCTTGCCGGTGCGCAACACCGTGTTGTTCCCGGGCATGGTGGTGCCGTTGACCATCGGCCGCCCCTCCTCCCGCAAACTGCTCGAGGAATCCCTGGCCCAGTCCAAGGTCATCGGGGTGTTCACCCAGAAAAACCCGCAGCAGGACGAGCCCGGCCCGGACGACCTCTATCCGGTGGGCGTGGCCGTCAACGTCCTGAAGCTCATCCGCAGCAGCGAGGAGCAGATGGTCATCGTGGTCCAGGTCCTCGAGCGCGTGGCCCTGCGCCAGGTGCTGCTGACGCACCCCTTCCTGCGCGCGACCGTCGAGGTGCTCGCCTCCAAGCCCCCGCCCGCCGGGGACAAAGCGTTCGAGGCGGCTCTCCGCGGCCTGCGCGAATCCGCGTTAAAACTCTTCGAGCTGGGCGGCGAGGAGGCCGAGCCGGCCAAAATCACCCTGCTCAACATCGAAACCCCCGGCCAACTGGCCGACTTCCTGGCCGGCACGCTGAATCTGGAAACCCCGCAGAAGCAGGAACTGCTCGCGGAGTTGGACGTCGCCAAACGCATCCGCCTCGTGCACGAACGGGTCAACGCCCAGCTCGAACTGGCCCGCCTCCAGCAGAAAATCCAAAAGGACGTCTCCTCCTCCTTCAGCGACCAGCAGCGCAAGGCCTACCTGCGCGAACAACTGCGCGCCATCCAGAAGGAACTCGGCGAGGGCGAGGAGGGCGTCGAGCAACAGATCGCCGAACTGCGCCAACGCCTCACCGCGGCCAAACCGCCCCAGGCCGTCCTGGAACAGGCCGAGCGCGAACTGCGCCGCCTCAGCCACCTGCATCCGGCCAGCCCCGAATACTCCGTCATCGTCAGCTACGTCGAGGTCCTGGCCGAGTTGCCCTGGAGCAAACTCACCGAGGACAACCTCGATCTGGACCGCGCCCAAAAAATCCTCGACCGCGACCACTTCGACCTCGAAAAGGTCAAGCGCCGCCTCATCGAGTATCTGGCCGTGCGCAAGCTCAACCCCGAAGGCCACGGGCCGATCCTCTGCTTCCTCGGCCCGCCCGGGGTGGGCAAAACCAGCCTCGGCCAGTCCATCGCCGACGCCCTCGGCCGCAAGTTCGCCCGCCTCAGCCTCGGCGGCGTCCACGACGAGGCCGAAATCCGCGGCCACCGCCGCACCTACATCGGCTCGATGCCCGGCCGCCTCCTCCAGGAAATCCGCCGCGCCGGCTCACGCAACCCCGTGCTCATGCTCGATGAGATTGACAAGCTGGGCACGGACTTCCGCGGCGACCCCGCCAGCGCCCTGATCGAGGTGCTCGACCCGCGCCAAAACCACGCCTTCGTGGACCACTACCTCGACGTGCCCTTCGACCTCTCGCAGGTCATGTTCATCTGCACCGCCAACCAGATGGACACCGTGCCCCCGGCCCTGCGCGACCGCATGGAGGTCATCGAAATCCCCGGCTACACCGACCGCGAAAAACTCGAAATCGCCCGGCGCTACCTGGTCAAACGCCAGCTCAGAGAACACGGCCTCAAAAACGGCCAGTGCCGCTTCGAGACCGCCGCCCTCCAGCGCGTCATCAACGACTACACCCGCGAGGCCGGCGTGCGCGAACTCGAACGCCAGATCGCCGCCCTCTGCCGGCACGTCGCCGCCCGCGTCGCCCGGGGCGAACTGACCGAATGCACCGTCACGCCCGACGAGGTCGAAAAAATCCTCGGCCCGCCCAAATACATCCGCGAAACCAAACTCACCACCGGCCGCCCCGGCGTGGTCACCGGCCTGGCCTGGACGCCCACCGGCGGCGACATCCTCCACATCGAGGCCCTGCGCTACCCGGGCAAGGGCAACATCCTGCTCACCGGCCAGATCGGCGACGTCATGAAAGAAAGCGCCCAGGCCGCGCTGAGCCTGGTCAAAAGTCGCGCCCCGGACCTCGGCATCCCGAACGATGCGTTCAAGGACGTGGACATTCACATCCACGTGCCCGCCGGTGCTGTGCCCAAGGACGGCCCGTCCGCCGGCGTGGCCATGTTCACCGCCCTCGCCTCGCTCTTCAGCGGCCGGCCCGTGCGCGCCGACGTGGCCATGACCGGCGAGATCACCCTGCGCGGCCTCGTGTTGCCCATCGGGGGGCTGAAGGAGAAGACCCTGGCCGCCCTGCGCACCGGCCTCCGCACCGTGCTCATCCCGAAGCTGAACGAAAAAGACCTGCCCGACGTGCCCGCGGAAGTCCGGGAAAAACTCGAACTCAAAACCGTCGAAACCGTGGACGACGTGCTGGCCCTGGCCCTGGAAAAGCCCGCCGCCAAACGCCCCCGCCGATGAAACGGCCGCTGACAAATCACCGCGCTTTTGCGCCGTGCTGCGGCAGTCGCACGTTCGTAGCGCCTCCCGCGTTGCGGAACAATCTGCCGACTCGCTGGCTGCCAACCGGCGTCAACGTAGCGCAGGTTTCCAACCTGCCGTACCGCCGGCTTCCAGCCGGCAAACCAGCGACAAACCCAAAACACCCGGCCGTTTGCCCGGCTGGCGGATTGGAAATCCGCGATACAGCAGACCAGAGGTCTGCGCTACTTCGCCTCCACTCCGTCTCCGGCACGCACTGACTTTCATTTATGGACCTCACCAAATTCACCGAGAAATCCCAGGCCGCCCTGCTGGAGGCCCAAAACCTCGCCACCCGCAACCAGCATCAGGCGGTGGATGTCGAACATCTCCTGCTCGCCCTGCTCGAACAGGAGGGCGGCCTCGTGCCGCGCCTCTTCGAGAAGGCCGGCGTCGCCCCCGACCTGCTCAAGGCCAGGGTCGAGGAGGAACTCCTCCGCCTGCCGCGCGTCTCGGGCAGCGACCTGACCGGCCAGGGCGTCTATGTCACGCAGCGGCTCAACAAGCTGCTGGTTCACGCCCAGGACCAGGCCAAGCGCCTCAAGGACGACTACGTCTCCGTCGAGCACCTGGTGCTGGCCATGTTCGACGAGCCCGCCGGCTCGGGCGTGGGCAAGATCTTCAAGAACCTCGGCGTCCGCCGCGACGACTTCCTCAAGGCCCTGACCGAGGTGCGCGGTCACCAGCGCGTCACCAGCGCCAACCCCGAGGCCACCTACGAAGCGCTCGAAAAATACGGCCGCGACCTCACCCGCCTGGCCGCGCAGAACAGGCTCGACCCGGTCATCGGCCGCGACACCGAAATCCGCCGCTGCATCCAGGTCCTCTCCCGCCGCACCAAGAACAACCCCGTGCTCATCGGTGAGCCGGGCGTGGGCAAGACCGCCATCGTCGAGGGCCTGGCCCGCCGCATCGTGGCCGGCGACGTGCCCGACAGCCTCAAGGACAAGCGCCTGGTCCAGCTCGACCTGGGCGCGCTGATCGCCGGCGCCAAATACCGCGGCGAATTCGAGGAACGCCTCAAGGCCGTGCTCCAGGAGATCACCAAGGCCCAGGGCCGGATCATCCTCTTCATTGACGAAATCCACACCATGGTCGGCGCGGGCAAGGCCGAGGGCGCGATGGACGCCGGCAACATGCTCAAGCCCATGCTCGCCCGCGGCGAGTTGCACTGCATCGGCGCGACCACCCTCGACGAATACCGCCAATACATCGAGAAGGACGCCGCCCTCGAACGCCGTTTCCAGCCGGTGATGGTCAACGAGCCCAGCGTCGAGGACACCATCAGCATCCTGCGCGGCCTGCGCGAACGCTACGAACTCCACCACAAGGTCCGCATCCAGGACGCCGCCCTGGTGGCCGCCGCCCAGCTCTCGCACCGCTACATCTCCGACCGCTTCCTCCCCGACAAGGCCATTGACCTGGTGGACGAGGCCGCCGCCAAGCTCCGCACCGAGATGGAGTCCATGCCCGAGGAACTCGAACAACTCGAGCGCCGCCTCATGCAGCTCGAAATCGAGCGCGAGGCGCTCAAGAAGGAAAAGGACGAGGCCAGCAAGGAACGGCTCAAAGCTCTCGAAAAGGACCTCGCCAACCTCAAAAGCCAGCGCGACGCCCTCAAGGCCCAATGGGACGCCGAAAAGCGCGCCCTGGACGACATCCAAAAACTGCGCGAAGCCCTCGAGCTGGCGCGCACCGAAATGGAAAAGGCCCGCCGCGCCAACGACCTGGCCCGCGTGGCCGAATACCAATACGGCCGCATCCCGGCCCTGGAAAAGCAATTGCGCGAGCTGGAGGGGAGCGCACGCGTCCCGCGTGCCACGTCAGGCGTTTCGCCTGACGCCCCCCCGCGCCTCCTCCAAGAAGAGGTCACACCCGACGAAATCGCCGAGGTCGTTTCCCGCTGGACCGGCATCCCTGTCAGCCGCCTGCTCGAAGGCGAAAAACAAAAGCTGCTGCGCCTGGACCAGATCCTCCACCAGCGCGTCATCGGCCAGGACGAGGCCGTGCAGGCCGTCGCCGACGCCGTCATCCGCGCCCGCTCCGGCCTCAAAGACCCCAAACGCCCCATTGGCTCGTTCATCTTCCTCGGCCCGACCGGCGTGGGCAAAACCGAGCTGGCCCGCGCCCTGGCCGAGGCGCTCTTCGACACCGAGGACAACATGGTGCGCATTGACATGAGCGAATACATGGAGAAGCACGCCGTGGCCCGGCTCATCGGCGCGCCGCCCGGCTACGTGGGCTACGAAGAGGGCGGCCAGCTCACCGAAGCCGTCCGCCGCAAACCGTATTGCGTGATCCTGTTCGACGAGATCGAGAAGGCGCACCACGACGTGTTCAACGTGCTGCTCCAAATCCTCGACGACGGCCGGCTCACCGACAGCCACGGCCGCACCGTGGACTTCAAGAACACCCTCATCATCATGACCAGCAACATCGGCAGCCCGCACCTCATCGAGAACGCCAGTGAGACGGGCGAAATCGCCGAGCCGGTCCGCCAGCGGGTCATGGCCGAGCTGCGCGCCCATTTCCGGCCCGAATTCCTCAACCGCGTGGACGAGATCGTGCTGTTCAAGCCGCTGACCCTGGCCGAGATCAAACAGATCGTGGACCTGCAGCTCAAACTGCTGCGCCAGCGCCTGGCCGACCGGCACATCGAGTTGGAGCTGACCGACGCCGCCCGCGAACACATCGCCCGCTCCGGCTACGACCCGGTCTTCGGCGCGCGCCCGCTCAAGCGCTTCCTCCAGCGCCACGTCGAGACCGCGCTGTCGCGCAAACTGCTGGCCGGCGAGATCGCCGACCACAGCCGCGTGACGGTGGACTTCAAGAAGGGCGAACTGGTGTTCGCGGCTGCCCCGTAGCGCAGACCTCCGGTCTGCCGTGTCGCGGGTTTCCAACCCGCAAGGCGCAGGGCTGGCGGGGACGCCCCGCCGACTGGAAGTCGGCGATACGGCAGGTTGGAAACCTGCGCTACGGGCTGAGGGCGTGCCGGCCGTGGGCCGGTTTTCTTCCGCCGAGCAGGCGGCTCTCGACCGTAGCGCAGACTTCCGGTCTGCCGTAGCGTGGGTTTCCAACCCGCCTACCCGCCGCCTTCGTGCGCCGATTGGTCCCGGGCCCGTTTTGGTTTGTTTCGCCCCGTCCGGCCCGCTAAAACCACCCCGTGGCGCGAAGCACTTCCA
>CALFAV010000029.1 GCA_937946835.1 uncultured Verrucomicrobiae bacterium
GTGCCAGACGGCGGTCTTCGGCGTCGGGCTGCGCCATTGACCCGAAATTCCTCCCCTCCCCCTGCAAGTCGCGCTTGACGGCGCCCCGCTACCCGGCCCACGCGCAAGAAGTCACCCAAGCTCCTTTGCCTCAGCGAGAAGTCACGCAACGGCAAGTCGCCGCGGCCTTGGAACCCGGCCGGAATCCACCCCGCGGGTGCGAAACACCGGCGGTTTTGTTTCGCCGCGCGCGTCCCCCCGCCGCGGTCGTGTCAAAACGCCGGACGGGTCACTTGCATTTCTCAACAACCGGCCGTCTGGGCGCCGCGGGCATCGGCTTCCAGCAGGGCACGGGCGTGCCGGCGGGCGGCCTCGGTGGGCCCTCCCAGCATTCGGGCCAGTTCGGCGATTCGATCTGTCGCGCCCAAGCGTTCCATGCGCGTGAGCGTGCGGCCGGCGCGGACTTCCTTGGTCACGCGATAATGGGCCTGGGCGGCGGCGGCCACGGGGGCGAGGTGGGTGACGCAGAAAACCTGTCGCTGCCGGGCGATCTGCCGCATCTTTTCACCCACGGCGGAGGCGGTTTCCCCGCCCACGTTGGCGTCCACTTCGTCAAACACCAGCACCGGGATTTCATCCTCGGCCGCCAGCACGGTTTTGAGGGCCAACATCACCCGGGCCATCTCCCCGGAAGAGGCAATGGCCCGGAGCGGGCGCGCCGGTTCGCCCGGATTGGGGGCAAAGAGAAATTCGAGGGCATCACAACCCCGGCTCCCGGCCGGCGCCTCGCTCAAGCTCACGTCGAAGCGGCTTTGGGCAAAGCCCAGGTCTTGCAACTGGCGCTCCACCGCCCGGGTCAGCCGGGGAATCACCGCCCGTCGCGCGGCGGTCAGGCGGCGCCCCGCCTGCTCCAGCTCGCGGTTCACCCGGGCCAGTTCGCTGTTCACTTGCGCCAGCTCCGCATCCCGCGCCTCCAGTTGCGCCAGCCGTTTTTGGGCCGTCTCCCCGAAGGCCAGCACCGCCGCCACAGTTGGGCCGTACTTGCGCTTGAGACCGTGCAGGAGATTCAGGCGCTCCTCGAGCGCGGCCAGGCGCTCCGGGTCCACCTCCACCCGATCGAGATACCGGCTCAATGCCCGCTGCAGTTCCTGCGCGGCGGCCCGGGTTTGTTCGTGGAGACTTTCCAGGGGACCGGCCCCCGGGTCCACACGCCCCAACTCATGCAACAGGCGGCCCACGGCCCCGATCTGGTTGAGCACGGACAGCTCGTCCTCGCCGAGCAGGTTCAACGCGGCCTGCCCCAGTTGCAACAACCGGGCGGCGTTGCTGGCTCGCTGGTGGTCCCGGGTCAATTCCTCCTCCTCGTCCGGGCGGAGATTCGCGCCGGAGATCTCCGCCACTTGAAAGCGCAGCAGGTCCAGTTCCCGGGCGTACGCCTGCTCGTCCCCGATCCACGCGGCCTTCTGCGCCTCAAGTTCCTTGCGACGCCGGAGCAGGGCCGCCCACGCGGCGACCGGCTCCTGCAGTCCGCCAAACGCGTCCAGGATCGCCAACTGGCGGGCGGGCTGCAGCAGCGACTGGTGCTCGTGCGGGCCGTGCACGTCCACCAACCAGTTCCCCACCTCGGCCAGCACCGCCAGCGTGGTGGGCGAGCCGTTGACAAACTGCCGGTTGCTTCCCGCCGCGGTGAAGGTGCGCTTGAGCACCAGCCGGCCCTCCTCGCACGGCTCGACGCCCAACCCGGCCAGGTGCTCGGCAAACGCCGCCGGCAACCGGCGCACGTCGAACTCCGCCTCCACCGTGCAACTGTCCGCCCCGGCGCGTATCAGCGTGCGGTCCGCGCGCTCGCCCAGCACCAGGTTGAGGGCGCCGAGGATGACCGATTTGCCGGCACCGGTCTCGCCGGTGACCACGACCAGCCCGGGCGGGAACTCGAGGGTTAATTCCTCCACGAGCGCGAGGTTGCGAAGGCGCAGCGTGGTGAGCATGGTCCGATTTCGTTGGCCGGCACTTTGGCGGCGATGCTAGCGTGACGCAAACGAAACCAGATCGGACCGTTCACCCGACCGCATGGCTTTCACCGTCACCTTTCTCGGCACCGGCACCTCGCAGGGGGTGCCGATGATCGGGGTCACCTACCCCCCGGAATATCTGGCCAACCCGCGCAACCACCGCACCCGGCCCGCACTGTACCTGGCCACCGACCGTGCGCGCCTGGTCGTGGACACCCCGCCCGAATTCCGCCTCCAGGTCCTGCGCGAGGACATCCGCTGGCTGGACGCCGTGCTGGTCACCCACGGCCACGCCGACCACATCATGGGCATGGACGATTGCCGGCGGTTCTGCGACCTGCGCGGCGGGCCGCTGCCGATCTATGCCTCGGCGGCCACGCTGGCCGTGCTACGCCGCGTCTTTGCCCACGCCTTCGGCGACGGCCCCATCCCCGACGGCTACTTCCGGCCGGAACCGCATGTCGTGGACGGCCCTTTCACGCTGGGCGACCTGGAAATCACCCCGCTGGACCTGCCCCACGGCCGGGTGACCACCACCGGCTTCCTGTTCTCGCAGGGCGGGCGCAAACGGCTGGCCTACCTGACCGATTGCAAAGAGGTCCCGCCGGCCGCGCTGGCCGCCGTGCGCGGGGTCGAAACCGTGGTGCTCGACGCCCTTCGCCCCGAGCCACATCCTACGCACCTGAGCCTGGACGAGGCGCTGGCCACCGCGCGCCGCATCGGCGCCGCGCGGACCTACTTCACGCACCTCACGCACCACTACGACCACGACCGGGACCAGGCCGAACTGCCCTCCGGGGTGTGGCTGGCCTACGACGGCCTGAAGGTGAGCCTCGACGGCCCCGTCTGAACCGCTGCATGTCGCGCGCCGCGGCCATTGCCATCCTCTGCCTGGTGGGCCTTCCGGTCGTCACCCTCCGGGCGCAAATCTTTGGTGGGCCGGCGGAGGCGGTTCAAACCACGAATGTGCCGCCCGACGCGCCTGCCGCCGCCGCTGCCCCGCCGGGTGCCGAAGTGGCGGTGGTGTACAACCTGAACTGGGAGCCGGAATCCCGCCGCGTGGCCGAGCATTACGCCGCGCGCCGCGGCGTGCCCGCGCGGCACCTCATCGGCCTGCCCTTGCCGCGCACCGAGGCGATCACCCGCACGGAGTTTCGCGAGCAGTTGCAGCGCCCGCTGGTGGCGGCACTGCAGGAACGCGACCTGGCCCGTTTCCCCGCACGCGACAGCCCCGGCAGCGCCGGCTTGGCCGGGCTGCCCGCCTCGCAAATCCGCTACCTGGTGCTGGCCTACGGGGTGCCGGTGAAGATCACCGCCGACCCCGCCCTGACGGAGAACGTCCCGGACAACCTGCCCGCGCCGCTGCGCCGGAATGAGGCGGCGGTGGATTCCGAACTGGCGGCCCTGCCCCAACTCGAACGCGGCGCCCCGGTGACCGGCGCACTGGCCAACCGGCTTTACGCCACCACCAACGTGGCCGCGCTTCACCCGACCAACGGGTTGTTTCTGGTGACCCGCCTGGACGGCCCCACCTTCGAGATCGCACGCGACCTGGTGGACCGGGCACTGGCGGCCGAGACCAACGGCTTGTTCGGTCGGGCCTATTTCGACGTGCGCGGCCTCCCCACCAACAGCCCGTACCACAAGGGCGACGCCTGGATTCGGGACGCCGCCGAAACCGCGCGCCGCCAGGGGTTCGAAACCGTCCTGGACGAGGCGCCCGCCACCATTCCCGCCTGGGCGCCGATGCCGCAGATCGCGCTCTACGCCGGTTGGTACGAAAGCGGCGTGTCCGGGCCGTTCACCCGCGAGCCGGTCGAGTTCATGCCCGGTGCGGTGGCCTATCACCTCCATTCCTTCAGCGCGCGCACACTGCGACACGCCCGGGCGCACTGGGCGGGTCCCCTGCTGGCCCGCGGCGCCGCCGCCACGCTGGGGTGCGTCGAGGAACCCTACCTGGACCTCACGCCGCACGTGGGGATTTTCTTCACCTGGTTGCTCGCGCTGCGGCACAACCTGGCCGAGGCCGCCTACGCCGCGATGCCGGCCCTGTCCTGGCAAATCACCGTGATCGGCGACCCGCTCTACCGGCCGATGGCCCGCGACCCGCGCGAGCTCCACACCGAACTGGAGCGCACCCGCAGCCCGGGGCTGGCCTGGTCGGTCCTGCGCGTGGTGAACCTCAACCTTGCTGCGGGCGAACCGGCCCCGCGCCTCATCGAATATCTGCGCCAGCATCCGCTCACCGCCGTCAGCGCCGTGCTGGCCGAAAAACTGGGCGACCTCTACCGGGGAGAAAAACAACCCGACGCCGCGCTGCGTCAGTACCGCGCCGCCCTGGCGCTGGACCCCTCGCCCGAACAACGGCTCCAGCTCTGGTTCAAGCTCATCGAGCTGTTAACCGCCGCCGGCCGGGACGCCGAGGCGCTTGACTTCTACAGCGCCTTTTTCCGGGAGCACCCCAACCACCCCGACTTGTTGCGTTTTTACGAACAAGCCCTCCCCCTGGCGCAAAAGGTCGGGGACGCCCCCCGGATCGAGCAGTTCGAGGCGGCCATTACTCGCCTGAAGCCGCCGCCGGTTTCCACCAACCAGCCGCCCGCAACCAACCCGCCGCGCCCGGACGGGGCCGTCGGGACCAATCACTCGTCCCGCCCGGAGGCGCCCGTCCCCCCACCGAAACCTTGAGCGGGGAAAAGGCAACCCGGCCGCCGCGCCCGGCGCGACGGGGTTGGGTTCAGGCCTTCCAGCCGTGGTTTTCGCGCACCTGGATCATGGCGGCGAGGATGTCGTTCCACGTCTGCTGCTTCATCATGACCTCGTTGGGGAACATGCAGCCGTCCCAGCAGATGTGCTTGAACTTCTTGGTCACTTTGCCGGTCTCGTCGCGCAGCCAGTAGCCGGAGTCGCGCGGGATGTTCAGCTTGCCGTTGGGGTCGGTGGCCAGGCAGTGCTTGCCGGTCTTTTCATGCTCGCCGCTGCCCTTGACCGTGGCGTCGTTCTGGGCCACGTGGAAGTCAATGGTCCACGGGCGCAGCGCGGCGGTGAGCTTTTTCATGGCCTTGTGGAAGAGTTCCGGTTCCCAGTGGAACTTTTCCGGCACCAGCCGGTGCTCGGGTGCGTTGTACCCCAGCACGTACAGGAGCGTGTGGGCCATGTCCGCCTGGAAGCCCAGCCAGCGGGGCTGGCCCACGCCCTCGAGCACCTGGAGCATGTACTTCCAGGAATGCATGCCGCCCCAGCAGATTTCGCCCTCGGCGGCGAGGCGCTCGCCGTGGTCCTTGGCCACCTTGGTCGCCTCCTTGAAGGTGGCGATGATTTTCCTGGTGTTGCCCTTCGGATCCTTGTCCCAATCGGTGACGCTGCAGGCGGAGTCAATCCGCACCACGCCGTAGGGGCGGATACCCAGCTCGCGCAGCTTTTGGGCGATGCGGCAACCCTTGGCGACCTGGCCGACGAAGCGTTTGCGGTCCTCCTCGCTGCCCATCGCCGACCCCCCGCCGGTGGGCGGCCAGATGGGCGCCACGACCGAGCCGATGACCAGGTTCTTGGCCGCGACCTTGTCGGCCAGGCGCTTCAGGTCGTCGTCGCTGGCGTCAATGTTCAGGTGCGGCTCGTAGAGGAAAAGGTCCACGCCGTCGAACCGGGTGCCGTTGACCTCGGCCCGGGCGGTGAGGTCGAGCATGGTGTCGAGGTCAATGCAGGGTTCGGCGCCGGGACTGCCCTTGCCGACCAGGCCGGGCCACATGGCGTTGTGCAGTTTGGGGAAGTTGTTTTGCGTGCTCATGGTTGCGTGTCTTGGTGGGCGGGTGCCCCGACGCCGACCACCGCGGTCAGTTCCGGGTTCACCCGCGCATACCGGTGGATTTCGCCCGGCAACCTAACAAGGCCGCCCACCGCCGCAACCGCAAAGTCAGGGGGGCCGGGAGAACTCGCGGCCGTCCACCCCGGGCTGCTACGCAACCACCTCAAAACCCGCAGCACCCGCCCCACGGCGCGGCCGCCGGGGCTTCCGCCGGCGCCGCCCCCGCCACGGCGCGCAACCGGGCGCGCAACGTCCCCAGCGGCACCAGCCCCACGATCTCGTCCACCACGCGGCCGTTTTGGAACAGCAGCAGGGTGGGCACGCCGCTGATTTGGTAGCGCGCCGCCAGTTCCGGCGCCTCGTCCACGTCCACCTTGGCAAACTTCACCCGCCCGGCGAATTCCCCGGCCAGTTGCGCCACCACCGGCGCCAACATCCGGCACGGCCCGCACCAGGTCGCGTAAAAATCCACCAGCACCGGCTGGTTGGCCTGCAAGACTTCCGTCGCAAAGTTCCGCTCGTTCACTTCGGTCATGGTCGTTCCTTTCGTCATGTACACCTGCCTGGAGCCGGCCGGCGGGAAAAAGTTACAGGAGCGAACCGGTAGGGTGGCCAACCCCGGCTCGGGTTCTGAGACCGCACGGACCGCAGCTCCCAACGCGCGCGGCGCGATTGGGAAATCGCGGCGGCAGCAGACCCGGATCAGCGGTCTGGCGTGCGGACTTCCGGACCGCTGCGGCGCGCGCCGCGGCGCCCGCTGCAATTACCGGCCCGGACCGGGCGGAGCGGCGCGGAAGGTGCGGGGGCGGTTGGTGGCGGTGAGCGCGGGCGGCGCTTCGGTGTTGGTCCGGCCCAATTGGGGCATGGTGGCGGGATCGGCGGTGAACCGGCGCGGCTCGCGAATCCAGGGAATGGCACCGCCGCTGAGGATGTGCCGCACCACCAGCAGCACCCCCACCACCGCCAAACCCAGCGCCACCCGCCGGCGGCTGCGCCGCCGCGCCGCCGCGGCCGCCGCCTCCGGGGTCACCTCGCTGGCCGCCGTGACCTCGCCCGCGGCCGCTTCCAGGTCCGCCAGCAACCCGGCCCAGTCCACGCCGGGCACGGGGTCGAAGGTGAATTCGTAAAACCGGCTTTCGCAGCCCTGGCGGGCGCAGTAACCGCCAGCCAGCCGGTGCAGCTTGGGACTGGTTTCGGGGGCGGGCGCCTCGCTGGCCGCCAGCGCCAACACGTCCTCGCCGAAGAGCCGAAATTGGCATTGCGGGCAGGTGGCGTGGACGCCCGCCCGCAGCGCCGCCAGCACCTCCACCCCGGGCTGCTCTCGGAGTGCGGTCACCAGGGCACGGGCGAACCCGCCCAGACCGGCCAGGTCCACTGTGCGGGTGAGAGAGACGGGCAAAGGCTCGGACATAACCAACCTTGGGTTCACCGCAACGGCTCGTACCACATCCAGTCGGCGGTCGGTTCGTACGGGTGGTACGGGTCCAGGGTCAGGGCGCGGGTGAAGTTGTGCGTCGCCGCGTGGCCGTCCACGAACAGAATCGGCGAGAGAAACCGGCCGCCGGCCAGGGCCGGGTCTTGAAATTCGTACCGGCCCGCGTGCCGATGCCACTGGTACCAGAACAAGGTCCCGTCCGGTCGCGCGTAAATCCGGGCCGGCGGTTCGTGCAGCAGAATGTGCCGGACGGGTTGGGACACGAACGACTCCGGCTTGCCGGCCAGGCCTTCTTCGGGGTCGGCGGGCGGCACTTTGAATCCGCCGCCCTGCGGCACGGTGAGGCTGCCGGCGTTGTAATGGTAGCTGCAGCCCAGCGCCTCGTAGTTCGAGGGCACGATCCCCAGGGCCGCCTGACCCTTGTCGCGGCCGCATCGGTACACCGCCGAGGGCGCCACGTAGGGGTTCAGCGGCCGCACCGCCGCCGCGGCGGACCAGGCGTTCAACGGCGGTACCGGGTCGTGGCCGCCGAGGGCGAATTGCAGGTCCTTGCCCACCCAGGTACCCGGCGCGGTGGGATGCGGCTCCCAGGCCACCTTGGGCGGGAATCGCGACTGGTGGTCGTCCCGGTACAACTGCAGGCCGATACCAAGCTGGCGGAGGTTGCTCACGCAGTTGATCTGCCGGGCCTGTTCCTTGGCGCCGCTCAGACCGGGCAACAACATGCTCGCCAGGATGGAAATGATGGCGATCACCACCAGCAGCTCCACGAGCGTGAAGCCCCGGATCAGTCCCCGGCCGAAAGGAACCGGTGGACGCTTGTCCAAGGGCAACCCCCGCACTCCACCCCGGTGGGGTGCGACCCCGCCAAGCAGGCTCTGAAACAACCGGGTCAAGCGTGTCATGATCAGGTGGGCGCCTTGGCGCATTAGTCACCCCGCCACCATCGTCCGTCAAGTCTGCGGCAATACTTGCCGGGGCGGCGATGCAAGACGCCAAACGCCCTGCCGGGGGTGGACCGTTCCCGGTGGAAAGCCGCGTTCCACCGCGGCCCGGGGCCGGTGGGAAGCTGGCGGCCCTTGCTTGTTCCAGAAGGACACTGCCCACGCGTCCCGCTCGCGCCCGGCCCTTTTGCGCGTGCCGCTCGGCGGCGTTGCCGGTAGGCTCCCCGGCGGATGAAGCCCGGAAGTCACGGGGCGCGGCCCTGGCGGAAATGGGCGCTGTGGTTTGCCGCCTGGACGTTGATTGCGCTGGCGTTTGCCAGTCAGGTCAACTTCACCCAGGCCCGCCGCGGTTACATCGTCACCTGGAAGTTCGCGCTGACCACGGCGCTGGCGGACTGGTACACCTTCGGCGTGCTCTCGGTGCCCGCGCTGTGGCTGGCGCGGCGGTTTCATTTCGACGAGTCCGGCTGGCGGCGCAGTCTGGGAGTGCACGCGCTGGCGGGGGCGGTGTTTGCCGTGGCCTGGGTGGGGTTGCGGGTGGGGGTGGAGGCGTACCGGGCGCGGGAACGCCAGCCCAATTTCAGCTACGCCGAGGCGTTCCACTGGACGTTGGTGCGGTCGTTCTATTTCAACCTGCTGGTGTACTGGGTGATCGTGGGCGCCAGTCACGGCATCGAGTACTACCGCCGGTATCGGGAGCGCGAGTTGCAGGCCAGCGAGCTGGAAAAACTCCTCGCCGAAGCGCGCCTCCAGGCGCTGCAGGCCCAGCTCAACCCACACTTCCTGTTCAACACCCTCAACAGCATTTCCACCCTCATGCACCGGGATGTGGAGGCGGCCGACCGCATGATCGTGCGCCTGAGCGAACTGCTGCGCCTGGCGTTGAGCACCGCCGGCGCCCAGGAGGTGCCGTTGCGGGATGAACTGGAGTTCCTGCGCCGTTACCTCGAGATCGAGCAGGTGCGCTTCGGCCCGCGTCTGAGTGTGGATTTCCACGTGGCCCCGGACACCCTCGAGCTGGCCGTGCCCAACCTGCTGCTTCAGCCGCTGCTGGAAAACGCCATCAAACACGGCATCGCCCCGCGCAAGGCGGGGGGACGCATCGAGGTCCATGCCCGGCGCGAGGGCGACCGGTTGCACCTGACCGTGGCCGACAACGGCACCGGCAACAGCCCTTCCACCCGGGGCAGCGGCCTGGGGCTGGCCAACACCCGCGCCCGGCTCGAACACCTCTACGGCGCGCAGCAGCACTTCGCGTTCGGGCCGCGTCCCGAGGGCGGCTTTGCCGTGCAGATTGTCCTGCCGGCGCGACCGGCCGGCGCGGCTCAGGTCGGCGGCGCGGGTTGAGCCGGCACGGTCTTCGGCACGCCCGACGCGGCCCGGAGGCGCTGTTTGTGTCGCACCCGGCGCCAGGCCAGCCAACCCACGCCGAACAACAGCAGCGCCAGTGCCCCGAAATGCAGCGGATGCCCCAGGCGCCGGTCCACCCAACCCGCGCCCAGCAGCACCAGCGGCGCCGCCTCCGGAATCAACCCAAGCAAGGTCCCGAAGAGGTATTTCCGCCGGCCCACGCCCGTGAGCGCCAAGGCCAGCGTGATCACCATGCCCGGCAGAGGCAGCAGGCGCGCCAGAATCACCCCGGACATGCCCGGGTCCCGCCCCAGAAATCGCAGCGCCGCGGGCAAGCCCGTCAGCGGGCCTTCCGCCCGGCCGCGCAGCACCAGAAAGGTCAGGAAGTAGCTGGTCGTGGGCGCCGCCAGCGACAACGCCAACCCGCCCCAGAATCCGTACAACGCGCCCGCCAGCGGACAAAACACCAAGCGCGGCACGCCCAGAAAAATCAGCAGCGCCGTGCCCGCATAAAACACCAGCCCGCCGGCCCAACCCGTCGCGCGCACCCAGGCGGCCGCCCGGCCCGCCGGCTCGAGCCACTCGTGCAGCGGCGTCAGCCGGTAGAGCAACATGCCGGTGAAGACCACGCCCAGCAGCACCGCCGCCCGGAGCAGGATGCGGTGCGCGGACAACTCCCCGGCGCGCGGTCCGATTGCCGCCGGGTGGACTGAGGACGGGGCGGGACTCACGCGGGCGACGGGGGGTCCGGGTCGGTTTCGGGCAACAGCCGATCGGCGGGCAGCGCGCGCGCGGCGTACCAGCGCATGGCCAGGCAGTCGCGCAGGCCGCGCCAGAGGCGGTTGCCCACGCCGTACTTGGACACACCGCGGGTGCGCGGGCGGTGGTTGACGGGCAGTTCCACCACCGTGAAGCCCTGCCAGCGCAGGAGCGTGGGCAAAAACCGGTGCATGCCGTTGAAGACCGGCACTTCGCGCAACGCCGCCCGGCGCACCACCCGGAAGGTGCATCCGGCGTCGGTCACGCGGTCACCGGTAACCCAGTTGCGATAGGCGTTGGCGATGCGGCTGGAAAGCCGTTTCACCCAGGTGTCCTGCCGGCGGGTGCGGATGCCGGTGACGCAGTCCACCCCGGGCCGCAGCGCGGCCAACAGGGCCGGCAGGTCGTGCGGGTCGTTCTGGCCGTCGGCGTCCAGGGTCACCACCACCTCGCCCCGGGCATGGGCGAACCCGCTGGCATAGGCGGCGCTCTGACCGCAGTTGCGGCGATGCCGCAACAGGCGCAGTTCCGGATGCTCTCGACGCAGGGCTTCCAGCACCTGCACACTGCGATCCGTGCTGGCGTCGTCCACGGCCAGGATTTCGAAACTCCGTTCCAGCCCGCGCAACGTGCCGGTGATTTCCTCCAGCAAAGACGGGAGGTTTTCGGCCTCGTTGAAGACCGGCAACACCACGCTGATCTGGGGCGTCATCGCTTTCATGCGAGCCGGCACCGGCGCGCGGGCCCGGGCCGGTGAAACTCCGGGGACCGGAGCCCCAAACGCGGAATGCCACCGGAACACTGAAGCAACGGAGTCACGAACATCGCCGCAGTGTCGCCACAACCCGGCGGTGGAGGCAAGAGCCGCTCCGGCGCGGGCGCCCTTTCCAGCAGAGTTGGGAAGCTCGGATGCGAGCGCAGGTTTCACACCTTGCCCCGGCCCAAGGGAAGCCGGGGCGCGCCCGGATCCAGGCCGACCGGCTTTTTTTGCCATTGCCCACCCCGGGCAAACGCGATTAGGTACGGGTTCTGAACCCCAAGACCACTTATGGCCACGCTGACCAAACTGAAATTCTCGGTGAAAACCGGCTTGAAATCGTTCTCCGGCACCGACGCCCACATCTACCTGGTCTTTTGCGGACCGGGAGCGGAGCGGATCTACCGCCTGCCCACCCGGCCCGGCGATCTGGAGACCGGCAAACTGGACATCTACGCGGCGGAATGCCCGGACGGTCCGGAGTTGGGCGCCATCAGCCACGTCCTGCTGGTCAACGGCATGAACGGGACCAACCCGGCCTGGCGCGTGTTGTGGTGCCGACTGGAGGTGGTGGACGCCGAGGGCCGATCCTGGCTCCTCACCGACGAGATGTTGGAGTGCTGGCTGGACAACGCGGAGGACCGGGCGCCGCTGGTTTTCCTGCCCTTGCACCGGCCCTTCATTCGTCTGGAAACGGAGGATGCCGTCGGAATCCCCACCTGCCGTCTGGCCCGGATCGCCTGAGTTTTCGGGCCGCCCCCCCGGGTGTGTGCGTTTGGGCGCCCGGGCTTGACAGGGTGGGACAAGTTGAGGAGTTTCGACTGAATCCTTGCCAACCATGAAAGCGCAACGCGGCTTCACCCTCATTGAGTTGTTGGTGGTCATCGCCATCATTGCCATCCTGGCGGGGATGCTGCTGCCGGCGCTGGCCCGGGCGAAGGAAAAGGCCCACCAATCGGTCTGCCGCAGCAACCTCAAGCAACTGGCCCTGGCCATGCAGATGTACGTGGACGACAACCGGGACACCTACCCGGGCACGGCTTCCAAGGGGGCGTACGTGGCCATGAAGGAGGACTGGATTTTCTGGAACCTCACCCTGCGGCCCTCCAACGACCCCAGCCTGCCGCCGTCCTTCTTCACCAACGTCCAGAATAGCGCCATTGCCCGGTACATTGGCAACTTCACCACCAACCTGTTCCGTTGCCCGGCCGACCGCGACGCGCCGGCGCGGGAAGCCGCCTGGCGCCGGGCGCCCAGCGGCACCAATCCCTACCTCTACAGCTACTCCCTCACCAGCTACGTGGGCGACGACGGACAGAATCACGGGATTTCCTCCCTGTACGGCGTGGGCGTGCCCCCGCTGCACTTCAAGAGTGCCTCGGTCAAAACCCCCACCCAGAAGATCATGTTCGTCGAGGAAAACAGCGACAGCGCGCACCATGACTCGGTCATTGACGACGGCCGGTGGGTACCGCCCGGGAACGTGATTTCGGCGCGACACAAGTTCGGCCGCAAGGTCCGCATCCCCCAAAACGAGTTCTTCCGCAACGGCCGCGGGACCGTGGCCTTCGTGGACGGCCACGTCGAACTGCGCGCCCCGCAAATCGGCCGGGAACGCCAGTACTTCGACCCCACTTACTGAGCAGGTCGCCGCCCGCCCGGGGAAATTCCCCCTGCGCGGCTCAAAGCGCATTTGTGCCGGGCCGCTGGGATCGCTAAGCTGCTCCGATGAACGAACTGCTTCTGGGCGCCTTGTCCGCGCTCCTGAGCACCAACCCGGTGCTCGCCGCCAGCAACGTGGTCGCCCGCACCACCGGCCTCACCGTACCGGTGGTCAACCCCGCCGACCCGCTCGAGCAGGAATACCAGCGTCTGCTGGCTGCGGACGATGACGCCCAGGCCGAGGTGGACGAATGGATCAAGGAGGCCGAGGGCCAGCCCGGATCCACCGCCGCGCTCACCCTGCCCGCGCGAATTCGTCAGCGTTTCGAGCCGGTCGAGGCCGGCTACGTGGACTTCCTGCGCCGGCACCCCGGCCACACCCGCGCCCGCCTGGCCTACGCCAGCCTGTTGGGCGACCTGGGCCGGTTTGATGAATCTGTGGCCCAGATGGAAAAGGCCCGCGACCTGGACCCCACCAACCCCGTGCCCTGGAACAATCTGGCCGATCACTTCAGCCACTTTGGCCCGGCGCGCAAGTGCCTCGAGTACTTCGCCAAGGCGGTCGAGCTGGCTCCGCAGGAACCGCTGTATCGGATGAACCTGGCCACGGCCGTCGCGGTTTTTCGCGTGGACGCGCGCGAGTTTTACCAACTCCCGGACGACCAGGCGGTGCTGCGCAAGGCGCTTGAACTTTACCGCGAAGCCTTCCGACAGCGCCCCAGCGACTTCAAGCTCGCGACCGACGTCGCACAAATGTACTACCTCTTGGAAATCCCCTCCGGCGACGATGCCGCCAGCCGCGCCCGCGCCGCGGCGTTGTTCGAGGAGGGACTCCGCGCGTGGACCGAGGCCGAAAAGCTGGCCCGCGACGATCTGGACCGCGAAGGCGTGGCCCTGCACAAGGCCCGCCTGGCCGGGATGTACGGCCGGTTTGATCAGGCGCGCCAATTCCTCGCCAGCGTCACCCACCCCGGCCTGGCCGACCTCAAGGCGCGCGTGGCCCGCGGCGTCGAGTACAAGGAAAAGGCCGCCACCCCACCGGAAAAATAGCCGCTTTGGCCCGCCCGGCCGGTTTCTTGCCGCTGCAACGCAAGCCGGTTCACTCCCCCCGCGCCCGGTCCCGGCGCAGAAACGGTTTTTTCTGATCAAGCCGCCAAACCTACTGATTCCGCTCCCCGGCGGCGAACCGCCCCGGTTGGCCCGGCACCGGTCTTGGGATGCGGGCCGCACCCGGGGCAATCAAGGGTGCGGCTAGCCGTGGGGAGGTGAACAGCCCGTGAAAAAGTCGAGGGGGAGGGTGTTGACATTGGACGGGAGAAAGCGGTAGAAAAAGGGAAGCAACGGCAGTTAAGGGCTGGCGACGGCCTTGACCGGGTGGTTTTGTGAGCGCGGCGACAACCAACGCGGACGATTACGTCGGGACCCACGAACACGGCGTGGATTCCAGTTACCGCGTCATGCTCCCCAGCGCCTGGCAGCCGGCCGAAAAGGAAACGGTTTTCACGCTCATCCCCTGGCCCTTGAAGGAGCCCGATCATTTGTTGGTTCTGCCCCCGCATCGGTGGGAACTGGCCAAGCAACGTCTCCAGGAAAGTTTCTCCCTCACCAGCAAGGTCGGCACGGTCGTGCTCCGCGCCATGATCGGCTCGGCCGTGCAGAAGAAACTCGACGACGCCGGCCGGCTTTGTTTGGGCGAGAAACTGGCCAGGCTCATCAAGGTCACCAACAAAGCCGCCCTGGTCGGTTGCAGCGACAGCTTTGAAGTCTGGGAACCCGGTCGCCTGGCCGAGGTCCAAAAACTCATCCGCGAAGTGCCCGACGAAACGCTCGAAGGACTCAAGATATGAAACTGCCCGGATTGCTGGCCCTGGGACGCCCCTTCGCGAAAGCGCCCGAGCACGCGCCCCTCATGTTGGACGCTGCGTTGCCCGGGTTGTGGCTCTCCCGTCCCCGCGGAACCCCCCCCTCCACCCAACTTGGGTCCGTGGAGCCCGCCTCAGACACCCCGGCTTCGGCCGCGCAGTCCGCCGAGCCGGCCCGGTTTGCGGCCCCGAAGCGTACGCTCCCGGCACCGTCCCGGGCTGACGCGCGTGAAGCCGGCGCAGCAGGCGCCGCCGGGCACGGATCTGCTGCGGTTTCCGCCCCTGCTGCGGGGACATTTTCCACGCCGCCCCGTCGCCGTCGCGGCTGGTGGTGGCGGCGGTCGCGTCACCCGCGCCAAGCCGAGTTGTTACTGGCCGGGGTCCGGGTGGTGCGCAACGACCTGTTTGCCGATGACCTGGAACTGGTGCCCCGGCCCTCGCCTGCGGCCCTGGGGTTGAAGCTGGGCGCGGAGCGCGCCAGGCCCAGCGGCGGCTGGCGGGGATGGCTGGCGCATTGGGCGCATTTGTTGGGACTGCGCCGGAAAAGGCACCCATGAAATGGCGGCGTTTGTTCACACCCCGGTCCTGCTGCGCGAAGTGGTGGGCGGCCTGCAACCGCGTGCCGGAGGACATTACGTGGATATGACCGTGGGCGGGGGAAATCATGCCGAAGCGATCCTCGAGGCCAGCGCCCCGGACGGAACGCTGTTGGGCGTGGACTGCGACCCCGAGGCGCTGGCCGCCGCGCGGCAACGGCTGGCCCGGTTTGGGAACCGCGTCGAATTGCGGGAAGGTTCCTTTGCCCGCCTGGGCGAGTGGGTCGCCCCGGGCAGTTGCGACGGCATCGTCGCCGACCTGGGCGTCAGCGCGCATCAACTCGAAACGGCCGGGCGCGGCTTCAGCTTCCTGCACGACGGCCCGCTCGACATGCGCCTGTCCGGGGCGGGCGGGCCCACGGCCGCCGACCTGGTGAACCGGATGTCCGCACCGGAGCTGGCGCATCTGTTCGCGACGTTGGGCGACGAACCGCGCGCCCGGGCCATCGCGCGGGCCATTGTGCGGGAGCGGGAACGGGCGCCGATCGTGTCCACCCGCCAACTGGCCGCGCTGGTCGAGCGGGTGGCGCCCCGGCGGGGACAAACCACCCATCCGGCCACGCGGGTGTTTCTGGCCCTGCGGCTGGCGGTGAACGACGAACTGGGCGTGCTGGAGCAGGGCCTTCAGGCGGCCTGGCGCGCGTTGCGGCCTTTGGGCCGGCTGGCGGTGATCACCTTTCACGGCGGCGAGGTGCGCGTGGTCCGGCGCTTCCTGCGCGAGCACGAACGCGCTTATGAAGTGCCCCCGGGGCAGGCGGACGTGCCGGAATTCCGGCGGCCCTGTTCGCCCCGGCTGCGCCGCCTGACCCGCCGGCCCGTGGTGCCGGGCACGGCGGAGCTGGCCGCCAACCCGCGCGCCCGATCGGCGCAACTCTGGTTGATGGAAAAGCTGGCCGGCTGACGGCCCCACCCCCATGAGTACGCTGCGCAAAAGTCGAAGGGCTCCGGGCGGCATCCTGCGGTTGGGGCCGCTGGTGTGGGCGGTCGTGTTGGCGGTCGTGGCGGTGGCGTCCTGCATCGGGTTCGTGTGGCACCGCGACCGCAACCAGAGCCTCCTGCGCGACAACGCACGGCTCCGGCAGCAAATCGAGGCCCAGCTCAAGCTCACTCAGGAACTGGAGGCGCAGCTCCTGTGGATGACCCGGCCGGATATTCTGGTCGCCCGCGCCCGGGTCCTGGGGCTGGGGCCACCCAATCCCGGCCAGATTCTCCGGGTGCCGCTGGTCCCGCCGGGTGCGGTGCCCGCGGACGGCGGGCTGCCGCAACTGGTCCGGCAAACCCCGGCGCCCGGGACAGGAGTGGAGCCATGATCCCGCGCGTTCAATACCGGCGCCTGCTCGCCCTGGGGTTGGCGGTGGTCCTGGCCCACGCCGGGTTGTTGGGCTGGTTGTTTTACCGGCAGGTCGTCCAGCACGGGCGCTTTGCCGCCCTGGCCCGCGAGAACATGAATTTCAAGCGGGTCCACCCCGCCCGGCGGGGCAACATCCTGGACCGTCGCGGCGTGGTGCTGGCCACCAGCGTGCCCGTAAAAACGGTGTGTGCCGACCCCGCCCTGCTGGCACCCTATCGCGGGTTGGTGGCGCGCACGTTGGCGCCACTGCTCGAACTGCCCGAGGAGGTCCTCCTGGCGCGGCTGGAACCCCGGTTGATGACCCGCCCGGCCCCCGGCTCGAACCTGGTGGTGACCAGCCGCTACGCGGTGCTCAAGCACAAGGTGCCGCTGGACCGCTGGCAGACCATCACCCAGGCCATTGGCCAATTAAACTTTGGCGTGGACGAAAAACGCGTTCGGTCCTCCGAACGCGAGCGCCTGAAAGGGATTCGGGCCCGCGGCATTTTCGCCCGCGACGATTACCAACGGCAGTATCCCAACGGCTCCCTGGCCGCCCAGGTCCTGGGCTTTGTGACCTCCGGGGAAAGCGCGAAGGATGAAGGGCCGGTGTTTGAAGACCACGGCGTGATGGGGCTGGAGGAGATGTTCGACGACCGCCTCAACGGCACGCACGGCTGGACCACGCGCTTCGGCCACGAGCCGCCCAAGCCCGGGCTGGACCTGGTGCTCACGCTCGACGCCAGCATTCAGTACATCGTCGAGTCCGAGCTGGCCCGGGCGGCCGAACAGTGCCAGCCGACCGGCGCGGTGGGGGTGGTACTGGTGCCGCAGACCGGGGAACTTCTGGCCCTGGCCAGTTGGCCCGCCTTTGACCCCGCCCGCCCCGGCACCAATCACGCGGCCTTTCGCAATCGGGCCATCATGGACCAACTGGAACCCGGCTCGACCTTCAAGGGGGTCAGTTTGGCCCTGGCCCTCGAGCACGGGGTGCTTTCGCTCGAGGAAACCGTGGATTGCGAACACGGCTACTGGCGCGAGGCCCGGCTGCGCGATGCCCACCCCTACGGGGTGCTGAACTTCCTGCAGGTGATCGCCAAGTCTTCAAACATCGGCGCGTCCAAGGGCGTGCGGCGTCTGGGGCCGGAGCGACTTTACCAGGGGCTGCGGGACTTTGGCTTCGGCGCGCCCACCCTGATCCCGCTGCGGGGCGAGATGCCGGGAGTGTTGCACCCGCCCCGCGCCTGGGATGGACTGACCATCACCCGCCTGCCCATCGGCCAGAGCATCAGCGCCACCCCGCTCCAAATGGCCCTGGCCTACGCCGCCCTGGCCAACGGCGGGGTGCGCGTGCCTCCCCGGTTGGTCAGTCATCTGGCCGACGCCTCCGGCGCCGTGGTCGCGCACTACCCGGTGGAACCCCCGCGGCGGGTGGTCCGCGAGGCCGTGGCGGCGGAAATGACCCGCGCGCTCAAGGCCGTTGTCTCCCCCGACGGCACCGGCAAGCGGGCGCGGTTGGACCATTACACGGTGGCGGGCAAAACGGGCACCGCCCAGGTCTCGGCCGGGGCGACGGGCTACAAGCCCGGGAAGTACTACTCGTCCTTCGTGGGGTACCTGCCGGCGGACCGGCCCGAAGTGTGCATCCTGGTCGGCTTTCTCGAACCGTCCCTGCGCACCGGCTACGAAGGCGGCGTGCTGGCCGCGCCGGTGTTTGCCGCCATCGCCCACCGCGTGGCCGCCTACCTGCGGATCGAGCCGGACCTCCGGCCCGACGAACCCGGCCCAACCCCGGAAAGCCCGGCCGACACCCTGCTCACGCGCTCCCTGGCCTGGCAACGGGGCGGCCTGCGTCCGCTCCCGCCCCCGCGCGCGAAAGCCCTGCCATGATCGCCCCGCTCAAACTGCGTCACCTGGTCAACCGGTTCGGCACCCTGAAAGTCGAGGGGGCGCTGGACACCCCTGTGGCCGCGCTCGCCTATGACGCCCGGCGCGTGGTGCCCGGGGCCGTTTTCTTTGCCGTGAGGGATCGCTCCCCGGCGGATTCCGGCTACGCCATTCCGCAAGCCCTCGAGCGGGGGGCCGCGGCCATCGTGTGCGAACAACCCGGTTTCCTGCCCTACCGGGCCACACGGATCCGGGTGGCCGACTGCCGGCAGGCGCTGGCCGCGGCAGCGGCGGCGTTTCACGGCCAACCCAGCCAGAAGCTCCAGGTGCTGGTCGTCAGCGGCTGCCCGGCCCGTATTCCGGTCGCCCATTTACTGACCGAAGTGCTGCGCGCTGCGGACATCCCCACCGGGGTGATCAGCAGCCGGGGGTGCGACCTGGGCGAGCGAACCCTGCCGCCCCTGGGCGCGGATGCGGAGGCGCTGGATGTGCAGGAACGTCTCGCCGAAATGCTCCGCTCGGGCTGCCGGGCCGGCGTTCTCGAGTTGCCTCCCGAGGCCCTGGACCGGGGCGTGTTGGCCGCCTGCGAGCTGGACCATTTGATCCTGACCCGGATCACGCCGGGCGCCGCCCAAGCCCCGGCAGCGGACACCTTTCGGACCATCCGCGAGGGGGAAGAACGACTGCGGTTTCGCCGGCTCAACGGCAGCGCGCGCACCTCCGGCGGGATTTGGCAGGTGGAAGACGCGCTGGCCGGGCGTGCCGCCGCCGGTGCCGGGCTGGCGTTCCGCCTCCACGGCGGCTCCGGGCCGGTCCAGTACCGCGCCCGCCTGACCCGGACCTGTCTGCGCGGAACGCGCCTGGATCTCACTCTGCCGGGGGGAGAAACGGTTGCGCTGCGGCTGCCCCTGCCCGGCCACTCGCTGGCACGGGCCGCCCTTGCGGTGGTGGGACTGGCGCACCGATTCAAGCTGCCCACCGGGGCGGTGTGGCGCGGGCTGGCTCAGGCGAAACCGGTCCCCGGCTGGTGCGAACCGGTGGCGCCCGTTCGGGACTACCACGTGCTGGTGGACGCGGCACCCTCGTTGGGAGAATTTGAGACCCTGCTTGGTGAACTGCGCGACCTGACCCCGGGCCGGTTGTTGGTTCTGTGCGGTTGCGGTTGGCGTCACCCGGCCCCGGAGCGGCCGGCGTGGGGCGCCGTCGCCGCCCGCCGGGCAGATGAAGTGGTGCTGACCGATGACAATCCGGGCCGCGAATCGGCAGCGGCCCTTGCCGCCCAGGTGGCCTGCGGCTACGCCCGGGTCCACGGCCGACCCCCGCTGTACGTGCCGGACCGGGCGGCCGCCATCGCCACCCTTCTGGCGCGCGCCCGACCCGGCGATTGCGTGCTGCTGGCGGGCAAGGGCCATCGGACCGTGCAAGAGTCCGGGGGTTGCGTGGTGCCGTTTGACGACCGGGCGGTGGTCCGGGTCTGGCTGAAGGGACAGTCCGCGCGATCGCTTTCGGCGTCGGAAGAGACCTTGAAGTGATGGACCCACGGGATCTCCAGAGCCTGGCCGCGGATTGCGGCGGGGAGTTGATCGGTGCCCCCGGGGGAATGATCGAGCGGGTGAGCACGGACTCGCGGACGGTGCGGCCCGGGGACCTGTTTGTGTGCCTGCGGGGACCGCACTTTGACGGCCATGCCTTCGCCGCCGAGGCGGTTCGCCGGGGCGCGGTGGCGGTACTGGGCGAGGCCGGGCGGCTGAGCGGTCTGTCGCCGGAATGCCCGCGCGTGCTGGTGCCGGACAGCCGGGCGGCCCTGGGCCGGATGGCCGCGGCGCACCGGCGGCGGTTTCCCGGGCCGGTCATTGCCGTGGCCGGGTCCAACGGCAAGACCACCACCAAGGAACTGCTCGCCGCCGTGCTGGCACAGGTCGGGCCGACGCTCGCCAGTCCGGCCAGCTTCAACAACGACATCGGTGTGCCGTTGACGCTGCTGGGGTTGGAAGCCCGCCACACGGCCGCCGTGGTGGAGGTGGGCACCAACCATCCGGGGGAGTTGGCCGCCCTGTTGCGCCTGGCCCAGCCCACTCACGGCGTGTTGACGCGCCTGGGCCGCGAGCATCTGGAATTTTTCGGCGACCTGGAGGGTGTGATCGAGGAGGAGGGCACCCTGGCCGCGTTCCTGCCGCCGGAGGGCGTGTTGGTGCTGGTGGGCGACGGGCCCGGCACAACGTTGATTCGTCGGCGCACCCGCGCCCGCGTGGTGTCGGTGGGCTGGAGCGCCGAGGCCGAGTGGCAGGCCGTGGCCGCGTGCATCAGCGAGTCGGGCACGGAATTCACGGTGCGGGCCCCGCGACCGGAGTGGTCGGGCGAGTACCGGATGGGTCTGCTGGGGCGGCATCAGGTGGAAAACGCGCTCCTGGTCCTGGCCCTGGGCGCGGAACTGGGCTTGCGTCGCGAACCGGTGGCGGCCGGGTTGGCCGGCGCGCGCCCGGCGCCGCACCGGCTGCAGTTGACGGTGGCGGGCGGCGTGCGAATTGTGGATGACACCTACAATGCCAATCCCGATTCCATGCGAGCGGCCCTGACCTTGTTGCGCGATCTGGACTGCCCCGGCCGCCGGCTGGCCGTGTTGGGCGACATGAGCGAGCAGGGCCGGCACGCCGCGGCCGCGCACCGGGAAATCGGCCGGGCGTGCGCGGAAGCGGAGGTGACGCAGCTTTTCGCGATCGGCCGTTGGGCGGCCGCCTACGCCGAGGGCGCCCGGGCTGGCGGGCTGGCGGCAAGCCGATGTTTCGCACCGGACGCGGTGGAGGCGGTCGCCCGGGCCGCGGCGCGCGCGGCGCGGCCGGGCGACGCGGTGTTGGTGAAGGCCTCGCGGGCGGCGCGGCTGGAACGGGTGGTGGAACGTCTGGGTCGCGCACTGGCCGACAACGCCGGCGGGGCGGGCGCGGCACGGACCCGGGAGAAAGGGGAACCATGCTCCATACCCTGACCCAGTACCTGCTGGAGCAAACGCGCGGGACGGAGCTGGGCGAGTGGCTCTCCGGGCTGCGGGTGTTTCGTTACATCACCTTCCGGGCCGCGGGGGCCTCGATGACCGCGCTGTTGCTGAGCCTGTGGATGGGACCGCGGGTGATTGCCTGGCTGCGCCGGATGAACTTTGGCGAATCTTACCAGTCCCGGGCCGTCCAGCACGGGGCAGGTGCGGGTGCGCCGGACAAACGGGGCACGCCCACGATGGGCGGGGTGTTGATCGTGCTGGTGATCGAGCTGACCGTGGTGCTCTGGACCCCGGTGAATCACCTGGTCGCGCTGACCCTCCTGCCGTTGTTCGGCCTGGCCGTGCTGGGAGTGTACGACGACTACATCAAGCTCACCCGCCGCAACGGGGACGGGGTGCGCGGGCGGGTGAAGCTGGCGACCCAGGCGGCGTTGGGCCTGTTTATCGCCGGCTATTTGTGGTCGCTGCCGGACACCCGGGCGCTGATCACCGAGCTGCGGGTGCCGTTTCTCAAGTACCCGGTGCTGACCGACGCGGCCTGGCTGGGCGGGCTGGTGACGGTGCTGACGATCATGGGCAGCTCAAACGCGGTGAATCTGACCGACGGCCTGGACGGGCTGGCGGTGGGCTGCACGCTGATTGTGGCGGGGGTGTTCATCATTCTGTGCTACGTGGCCGGGCATGTGAAAATCGCCGCCTACCTGCAGGTGCCCTACATTCCCGGCGCGGGCGAGCTGACGGTGGTGTGTGCGGCGATTTTCGGGGCGTGCCTGGGCTTTTTGTGGTTCAACTGCTACCCGGCCGAGGTGTTCATGGGCGACACCGGTTCGCTGGCGCTGGGCGGGGTGCTGGGGATCATTGCGGTGCTCATTCACCAGCCGTTTGTGCTGTTCATCGCCGGCGGGGTGTTTGTGGCCGAGGCGCTCTCGGTGATGCTTCAGGTCCTGGGGTTCAAGCTCAGTCGCCGCTGGTGCGGCGAGGGCCGGCGGGTGTTCCTGATGGCCCCGCTCCACCACCATTTTCAAAAGCTCGGCTGGCCGGAGTCGAAAGTCACCACGCGCTTTTACATCCTGGGGGTCTTGTGCGGGGTGGCCGCCCTGGCCACCTTGAAACTGCGATGAAGCCCCGAAGTTCCTGTCCCCCGAACCGCCCGGAGACGCCGCTACCGGCCGGCGCCAATCGGCGGGTGTCCCGGCGACGGTTTGCCGCTTGCCGGGGCGGGGGGACGTTGTTACAAGGCTGGCACGGGGCGGAGGAACATGTCGTTGCCGGCGAAGTGGTCCGGTGGACCCCGGATTGTTCGAGCATCAACCTGCTTCCCAAGCCCGAACAACGGGGCACGATCCTTCACCGGCCCGTGCCGCCGAGGTGGCGCACTAACCGGCACGGCGGTTCCTCCGTACCCGGCAGGCGACTCAACAAACAGCCGTCCGCCCACAGCTCGCGTTGCCCCGCGGCGACGCCCCGGACTTTGCCGGAGATTCGGAGAGGGCGAATCCCCCGGCAACAACCCAACACCCCCTCCACGCTCAACCGCATCCGCTCACGTTTCTCATGAACACCCAATCACCCCTGACCCCGCTCGGGCGCGTGCCCGACAACGGCCGACCTGTCGCCAAGCTGGCGGTGATCACCATCGTGGCCCTGCACGTGGTCTTCTTCACCGGCCTGCTTTTCCAAGGGTGTCGCCGGCCCACCACCGAGACCGCGCGCACCCCGGACCTGGGGCTGACGCCCCCGGCCACCAATCCGCCCCCGGCGGACTCGTTCACGGGCTACCCCCCACCCTATGCCCCGCCCGCGACGCCCACCGCGGTCCCTTCCCCCGGCACGAGTACCGTCTCGACGGTGGACACCGGGGCCACCCTGCCCACCAACCTGTGGCCCGGGCTGACCGCACCGCCGGCCATGCAGCCCACCAACCTCATCTTCACCCCCGAGCCGGCGCCCGAACCCGCGCTCGCGCACACCGAGCACACCATCGCTCCCGGAGACACCCCCGCGAAAATCGCCCGCAAATACGGCATCACCCTCGACCAGTTGCGCGAGGCCAATCCCACCATGGACGACCGCCGCCTGCGCATCGGCCAGAAGCTGCAAATCCCGGCGCCGGCGCGCAAAGAACTGGCTGCCGCCCCGCCGGCCCAGCCCGGCGCCGCCGCCGAGCCCGGCGCCACCGTCCATGTGGTCCGGTCCGGCGACACGCTCACCCGCATCGCCGCCCGTTACGGCACCACGGTGAAGGAACTGCGCCAGTTCAACAACCTCAAGACCGACCGCATTCTTGTGAACCAGAAACTCAAAATCCCGCCCTCGACAACCGCCGCACCGGCACCGACCGGCTTCACAAACTAGCATGCGTTCCCCGGCCGCGCGGCGTCGGAGGGACCGGCCCCCCCGCCGCCGGCGGCCCGGCACTCAACCGCCCCCCATGCGAGCCGCCTCCACCCTGCTGGCCATTTGCGTGTTGGCCCTCACCGCCTTCGGGCTGGTCATGCAGTACAGCGTCAGCCCCCCGGACCAGAGCTGGCGGTTCCTCTCCCGCCAACTGCTCGGGGCCGGTCTGGGAATGACGCTGGCCGGGGTGCTGGCCTTTGGAGTGCCGTACACGTGGTTGGAGCGGCTGGCCTGGGTGGCGCTGGCCCTGGCGGTGCTGCTGCTGGTGCTGGTGCTGCTGCCGCTGCCGTTTTGTCACCGGGCCAACGGCGCCCAGCGCTGGTTCCGCTTCGGGGGAGTGCAGTTCCAACCCTCGGACCTGGCCAAACTGGCGCTTTTGCTGGCCCTGGCCCGGTACGCCGCGCGGGCGCGCAGCGCCATGTACACCTTTACCCGCGGGGTCCTGATCCCCGGCCTGATAATCGGTCCGGTGTTGGTGTTGATCTTCCTCGAGCCGGACTGGGGCACGGCGCTGATGCTCGGCGGGGTGTGTGCCGGAGTGCTGCTGGTGGCCGGGGTGCGCTGGCGATACTTCCTGCCGCCGTTGGTGGCCGGACTGGCGCTGGTGACCGCGCTGGTGGCCTACGACCCCACCCGCTTTGACCGGATTTACAGTTGGCTCCACGTCGAGGAAACCCGCCAGGACACCGGCCATCAGGTGTGGCAGTCCTGGATCGCCCTGGGCGCGGGCGGCCTGACGGGCGTGGGACTGGACCGCAGCACGCAGAAGCGCCTCCTGCCGGAGTACCACACGGACTTCATTTTCGCCATCGTGGGCGAGGAGTTCGGCTACCTGGGCGTGGGGGTGTTGATCCTGACCTACCTGACGCTCTTCGGCTGCGGCTGGTACATCGCCTGGCGGGCGCCGGACGCCTTCGGGACCTACCTGGCCACCGGGCTGACGTTCCTCATCAGCCTGCAGGCCGTGTTCAACATGGCCGTGGTCTCCGGCGCGCTGCCCAACAAGGGCCTGTCCCTGCCCTTTGTGAGCTACGGCGGAACGAATCTCATGATCCTGCTCATGGCCGCCGGCCTGTTGCTGCGGGTGGCCCGGGCCGCGGTCGAGCGCCCCCGCGAGGAACTCGCCGTGCTCGCCCTGGACTCCACTCCGGAAACCCGCATGGCCTGACATGTCCCCCGCCCCGCCTTCATCCCGACCCTGCGTCGCCATCGCCTGTGGCGGCACGGGCGGGCATTTGTTTCCCGGCCTGGCCGTGGGCGAGGAACTCATCGCCCGGGGGCTGGACGTGCTCTTCCTGGTTTCCCCCAAGGAAGTGGACCGGCAAATTGTGCGCGGCCTGCCCACGGAGCAGGTGGCGACCCTGCCCGCGGTGGGGCTGGACGGACGGGGTTGGGGCCGGTTCCTGCGGGCCTTTCTCGCGTCCCGGCGCCAGGTCCGGCGCCTTTTTCGCGAGCGTCCCCCGGGCGCGGTGCTGGCGATGGGCGGATTTACCAGCACGCCGCCCGTGCTGGTCGGCCACCGGGTCGGCGCGGCCACGTTTCTCCACGAGGGCAATGCCATTCCGGGCCGGGCCAACCGCTGGCTGGCGCACGTGGTGGACGCCGCGTACGTGTACTTCCCCGGGGCGGCGGAGCGGCTCTGGCACGAACACATCTACGCCGTGGGCATGCCGTTGCGGGAACCGTTCCGCGGCCCTGCCCCCGACCCGGCCGCGTGCCGTCAAGCCCTCCGGCTGCGCCCGCAGGATCCGGTGCTGCTGGTCACCGGCGGCAGCCAGGGCGCCCATGCCCTGAACGAACTGATGGTGCGCACCCTGCCGGTGCTCCGCCTCTGGGAACCGCGCCTGCAGGTGGTGCACCTGACCGGCCCGGCGGATTACGAAGCGGTGCGCCAGGCCCACCTCGCGCAAGGGATTCCGGGATTGGTGCGCCCCTTCCTCTCGGAAATGGACCTGGCCCTGGGCGCGGCCACCGCGGTGGTGGGCCGCGCGGGCGCCTCGTTTCTGGCGGAAACGGCGGCGTGGCGCGTCCCGGCGCTGCTGGTCCCCTACCCGTTTGCCGCCGACAATCACCAGGTCCACAACGCCCGGGCCTTCGCCGATTCCGGAGCCGCCCGTCTGGTGCTCCAGGACGAGGCCACCCCGGAAACCCTGGTCCGGGAACTGCGCGCGCTGCTGCGCGACGCGGCGCTGCGCCGTTCCCTTCAGGAAGCGCTGGCGCGCTGGCACACGCCCGAGGCGGCCGGGCAGCTTGCCGAAAGGCTCGCAGCCGCCGCGAGCCGTCGTCAGCCCGCCCTGGCAGCCAGGTCCGAACCCGTCGCACCGCTGCTGGTGGCCCCGGGAGAAACCCGGACTGCGTCCCCGCCCTGACCATGTCCGCGCCCCTCACCCCGCCTGCCGCGCGCGAAGCCCCGACCCTGCGCGACTCCCGCCCTGGCCGGGATTGGGAGGCCTTGGCCGCGGCCTTGCGCCGGCTTCTGTCGCCCCGGGCCGTGGTCCGGACCGGCGAACCGATGGCGCGCCGCACCACGTTGCGGGTGGGCGGTCCGGCAGATTTGTACGCGGAACCGGCGGACGAGGCGGACCTGCTCGCCCTGGTCCGGTTCTGCGCGGACCACGCCCTGCCCTGGCGCGTGCTGGGCCGCGGGTCCAATCTCCTCGTGCGCGACGGGGGCGTGCGCGGCGTGGTGATCTGCCTGGCTCAATCGGACTTTGTCACGGTGCGCGTGCAGGGAGCCGAGATTCACGCCGGTGCCGGCGCGCGCGTGAAGGCCGTGGCCGCCGCCGCCCTCCAACACGGGCTGGCCGGGCTGGAATTTCTGGAGGGCATCCCCGGCAGCGTGGGCGGGGCCCTGCGCATGAACGCCGGCGCGTTCGGCGGCAGCACCTTTGCGGTGCTGGAGCGGGTGCGGGTGATGGACCCGCAGGGCGCCGTTCGGGAGCGACCGGCGGCCGAACTGCCCGTGAGCTACCGGAACTGTCCGCTCCTGGCCACGCACCTGGCACTGAGCGCGGTGTTCCGCGGCCGCCCCGACGCGCCCGCGGCCATCCGCGCGCGCCTGGCGGAGTTCAGCCGGCGCCGCTGGCAGACCCAGCCGCGCGAACCCAGCGCCGGCTGCATCTTCAAAAACCCCGCCGCCCTGCCGGCCGGCCGGCTGGTGGAAGAGCTGGGGTTGAAGGGCACCCGCGTGGGCGGCGCGCGGATTTCCGAGGTGCACGGCAACTTCATCGTGAACGACGGCACCGCCACCGCGCGCGACATTTTGGAACTGATCCACCGCGTCCGGGCCGAGGCCCGCGCCCGGCGGGGCATCGAGCTGGAACCCGAAGTGGAAATCGTGGGCGAAGATTGAGCCGTCCCATGCTCGCTCCCCGACACATCGTCGTCATGCTCGGCGGGCCTTCGGCCGAGCGGGAGGTCTCGCTGCGCTCCGGCGCCGCCGTGGCGCGGGCATTGCGCGCGCGCGGCCATCGCGTGACCGAGGTGGACCCGCTCGCGCCGGACTGGACCCTGCCGCCCGACACCGAGGTGGTGTTTCTGGCCCTGCACGGGACCTACGGCGAGGACGGCACGGTGCAGCGTGAACTGGAAGCGCGCGGGGTGCCCTACACCGGCAGCGACCCCGGGGCCAGCCGGCTGGCCTTTGACAAGGTGCTCACCAAGCGGCGCTGTCTGGCGGCCGGAGTGCCCACGCCGCGGTTTCTGGTGCTGCGGGAGCCGCGCGCCACCCTGCCCGAGGGCTGGGCCCCGCCCCTGGTGCTCAAACCGGTGCGGCAGGGTTCCAGCGTGGGACTGGAATTGGTGGACCGCGCGGAGGACTTCGCCCCGGCCCTGGAGCGGGTCCTGCACCACGATCGGGAGGCCCTGCTGGAAGCGCGCGTTTTCGGCACCGAAACCACCGTGGCCGTGCTCGACGGCGCGGCCCTGCCGGTGGTCGAGGTCCGCCCGCGCGCCGGCAGCTACGACTACGGCAGCAAATACACCGCCGGCCGGACCGACTACTTCTGCCCCGCGCGCCTGGACCCGGCGACCACCGCCCGCGTGCAGGCGGCGGCCCTGGGGGCGTGCCGCGCCGTGGGGGTGCGGGATTACGCCCGTGTGGACGTGATGGTGGACGGCGCCGGCCGCCCGTGGGTGCTCGAGGTCAACACGCTGCCGGGCATGACCGAACTGAGCTTGTTTCCCAAGGCCGCCGCCGCCGCGGGCATCGGTTTTGACGAGTTGTGCGAACGGCTGGTGACGCTGGCCCTGCGGCACGGGGCGGTGCGGGCGGCGCCCCCGGTGAAGGTTTGAGCCATGTGGGGACGCTCGCAACGCAACGTACGCAAATCCCGCCGGGCGGACGTGCTCCGGGTGCGGGCCGAAGCGCGGGGCGGCCGCTTCACACCGGGGCGCATCGTGGCGGCGCTCCTGCTGGCGGGCCTGCTCACGTTGGCGGGGCACACCGCGGGGCGCGGCTGGGCGATGTTGCGGGACGAGGTGATCCTCCCCCCGCGGGTGTTCGGTGTACGGGTGGTGGAGGTGTTCCCGGAGCCGACCTGGCTGTCGCGAACCGAGGTGGTGCGGTGGACCGGTGTCCGCGCGGGCGACAACCTGTTGACGCTGGACCTGGACCGGATCAAGCGCGACCTGGAACTGGTGCCCCAGATCGAGGCGGTGGCGCTGGAGCGCGTTTTGCCGGACACCCTGCGGATTTTGGTGCGGGAGCGCCAACCGCTGGCCCGGGTGCCCGGGGTTCTCCCGGAGGCGGGACGCCTGGTGCCAACCACGTATTTTCTGGACGCGCAGGCCCGCGTCATGCCGCCCGTGGGCGCGGACCGCCCGGACCTGCAGGCCGCCCTGGCCGCGTTACCGGTGGTCAGCGGGCTGGACCGCACCGCGCTCCGGGTCGGTCGCCGGGTGGACGCCCCCCCCGTGCGCACGGCGCTGGAGTTGGTGCGCTTGTTCCCCCATTCGCCGATGGCCGGCCGGGCCGAGCTGGTGTCGCTGGACGTGGCCGAGCCCGACCAGGTGCGCGTGCAGACCGCCCAGGGCGCGGAGGTGGTGTTTCCGCTGACCCGACCGGAGGAACATCTGCACCGCTGGCGGCTGGTGCACGAGGCGGGCCAGCGGGCCGGGCGGGCCATCCGCTGGCTGGACTTGAGCGTGACCAACAACTGCCCGCTGCTGTGGCAACCGGCGGAACCGCCCGCGGTTCCGCCCGCCCCGGCGGTGGAAAACACAATCCCGGGAGGCCGGCATGTTTGACCCTGCTCCGCAAGTGGTGGTGGGCCTGGAAATCGGCACGTCCAAAGTGTGCGCCGTGGTGGGCGAGCTGCATCCCCACGGCACCCTCAACATCATCGGTCTGGGCCAGGCGCGCTCCCGCGGCGTGCGCAAGGGCGAGATCGTGGACAACTCGGCCGCCGCCGAGGATGTCCGCGCCGCGCTGGCCGAGGCGGAGCAGATGGCCGACGTGGAAATCCGCAGCGTGTATCTGGGCGTGAGCGGCGCGCACATCCAGAGCTTCAACAACCGCGGGCACCACACCATTCCCTCCCACGACCGCGTGATCATGGAGGACGATGTCCGCGACGTGGTGGGCAACGCCCGGGCCTTCAACCTGCCCGCCGACCGCCACGTCATCCACGTGATCCGGCAGCATTTCATCGTGGACGGCCAGCCCGGGGTGGTTGATCCGGTGGGGATGCCCGGCGCCCAGCTCGAGGTGGACCTTCACGTCATCCACGGCATCACCACCCGCCTGCAACGCCCCATCCGTGTGGTCAAAGGCCTCCAGATCGAGGTCGAGAACATCGTCTTCACGGGCATCGCGTCCTCGCTGGCCGTCCTGTCCCCGCCCGACAAGCAGCGGGGCGTGCTGCTCATTGACCTGGGTGCCGGCATTACCGACTACGTGGTGTACGCCGATGGCATCGTCCGGCACACCGGCACCCTGGCCGTGGGGGGGGACCACGTGACCAACGATCTGGCCTGCGGCCTGAACGTGTCCCAGGGCCGCGCCGAGGCGCTCAAGTGCACCTACGGCGGGGCGCAGGTCGGCCCCGACGTCAAGGGGCGCACGCTCGCCCTGTCCAGCGACCACGGTCTGCCCGAGCGTCCGCTCAACCTCGAACACCTGCGCCGCATCATGGCGGCCCGGCTTGAGGAAACCTTTGAAATCATCTCAAGCGACCTCGAGCAGCACCGCCTGCTGGAGAGTTTGCACGCCGGCGTGGTGCTCTGCGGCGGCGGGGCCCGTGTGCCCGGCATCACCGAACTGGCCGAACGCATCTTCGGAGTGCACGCGGTCGTGGGCCGCACCCAGACCATCAGCGGCCTGGTGGCCACGCTTGATCAACCCGAGTTCGCCACCGGCATTGGCCTGGTCCGCTTCGGGGCCTTCCAACAGCCCGCCGCCCGGGGGTCCCGCTGGACCAGCCGGTTGCGCCAAACCCTCGTCCATTGGAAGTCCATGTTGCGCGTGCTCTAAAACCCTCAACCGGTTCACCCATGAATCCTTCCGCTGGTGTTTCCTCAACCCCAACCTCCTCACCCCCGGCTCCGCCCGGCGCCCGGGTCATTGGAGTGGGCGGCGCCGGCCTCCAGGTCGTGGAAGGCCTGCTCCGCCAGGGCCTGCCCGGGATCGCCTGCGCGGGGATCCACACCGACGCCCGCCGCCTGCAGAGCAGTCCCCTGCCGCGCAAGCTGCTGCTGGGCGGCCAGGTGAGCCGGGGACTCAAGGCGGGCGAGCCCGAGGTCAGTCGTCGTCTGGCCGAGGCCGAGCCGGAGGCGCTCCGGCACCTCTGCGAGGGGGCGGACCTGATAATTTTGGTGGGCGGGCTGGGCGGCAACACCGCCGCCGGGGCAATGCCCGTGCTGGCGCGCGCGGCGCGGGAAAGCGGGGCGCTGGCGTTGGTGCTGGCCACGCTGCCCTTTGATTTTGAGGGCCGGCGCCGGCAGGTCCAGGCCCGCACCGCCCTGGAGGAGTTGCGCAGTGCCGCCGACGCGGTGATCAGCCTGCCCAACCAAAAGGTGGCGGCCCTGTTGGATGAGCGCACCCCCCTCACCGAGACCTTGGAACACATTGACGAGTTGCTGGGCCGCGGCGTGCACGGACTGTTGCGGTTGCTCCGCCGCGACGGGCTGATCAACGTGGATTTCGCCGACCTGTGTCAGGTGGTGCGGGGACGGCCGGCGGAAAGTTGCTTCGCCACCGCGGAGGCCGAGGGGGAAAATCGCGCCCGCGATCTGGTCGAAAAACTGGCGCGCCACCCCCTGCTGGACTCGGGTCGCGACCTGGCCGAGGCCGACGCGCTCCTGATCAGCCTCACGGGCGGCCCGGACCTTTCGCTCAAGGATGTCAACCAGGTCATGGAACATATCAACCGCGCCGCCGAGCACGCCCAGATGGTCATGGGGGCCCTGATGGACCCGGCCCTGAACGGCCGCCTGGCGGCCACCGTGATCGTGTCCCGCCGCTCGACCCCCGAGCTCGCCGCGGCGGCCCCCGGCGGGGAAATTGCCGCGGACCCGGCCCCCCCCGCGGCCGAGTTTCCCACACACGACGCCCCCGGAGCGGGTGGAAGGGAGCAGATCAGGACACCGGGGAGCGGCGCCTCGCGGCACTTTGTACCGCCGCCCCCCGAACTGACTCCCGAGCAGGCCGAGCGGTTGCTGGCCGAGCGGGCGGGTCCGGCGGGGATTCGACGCCGCGCGCGGGGCAAACCCGAACAAATCGCCCTGCCCCTGCAGGTGGTTTCCAAGGGACGCTTCGCCCGCACCGACCCCACGGTTTACCAGGGGATGGACCTGGATGTGCCGACTTTCCGCCGGCGCGGGATCCTCTTGAATTGAGCCGGGGGCCACACGCGAACCGATGGCGCGGTGGCCCCGATCCGGCGCTCAGGCGCGCTCGAGGTACTTGCCGGTGCGGGTGTCCACCTTGACCTTCTCGCCGGTGTTGATGAACAGGGGGACCTGGATGGTGATGCCGGTTTCGAGCGTGGCCGGCTTCTGCACGTTGTTGGCCGAATCCCCGCGGATGCCCTCGGGGGCATCGGTCACGGTCAGAACCACCGCGGCCGGCAGTTCCACCTGCACCGCGCGGTCCTCGACAAAGGTCACGGTCACGGGCGTGTTTTCGACCAGGAAATTGCGGGCCTCGCCCACGATCTCGGGGCTGAGGGTGACCGTGTCGAAGGTCTCCGGGTCGGTGAAGACGTAGTCCGGGCCGTCCTTGTAGCTGAACTCCATCTTCCGCGTGACCAGCGGCACCACCTCGACGCGCTCGGTGGAGCTGAACCGGATGTCCGAGGACTTGCCGGTGCGCACGCTGCGCAGGGTGGCCTGCACAAAGGCGCGCAGGTTGCCGGGGGTGCGATGCTGGGTTTCCAGGACCACGCACACCTCGCCGTTGTGCATGATCGCCATGCCTTTTCTGAGGTCGTTCGCCACTGCCATAAACTTGCTCGCGCGCGGGGCGGAACACGCGGTCCCGCCCCATCAAAGGCGCGCACAGTAACGCCAGAACCGGCGAGTGCAAGCCCGCAAATGTGCCGGGCGGCCCCGGTCCCGTGCCGGTCCGCGGCCGCTTGGCGCGCGCCGGATCCGGGGGCCCTCGTCGCCGCGGCGCCGCCTCACCGGAGTTGGCAGGTCATCCCGGTCGTTGGGGGAGCCGCCAACCCACCCCGGGGCCGGGCTTGGCGCGCGGGGCGAAAATCGGGACCTCGCCAGCCACCCCGGAGTGGGGTTCGGGCTTGGCGCGCCGGGGCCGGCCGCTCAACATGCCGGACATTATGCGCCACGCACCCATCCCGCCGGAACTGTTCGTGGAAAATCGCCGTCGGCTGGCGGCCTTGCTGGAGCCGCATTCCCTGGCGGTGGTCAATGCCAACGACGTGCTGCCCACCAACGCGGATGGCACGCTGCCGTTGCAGCCAAACTCCGACCTGTTTTACCTCACCGGCATCGAACAGGAGGAGACGGTGCTGGTGCTGGCGCCGGATGCCTTCGAGGAACGGCACCGGGAGATGTTGTTCCTGCGCCAGCCCGACGACCGGCTGCGCACCTGGGAGGGAGACAAACTGACCCCGGCGGAGGCCACGCGGATTTCCGGGGTGAAGCAGGTGCGGTGGTTGAGCGAACTGCCGACGGAACTGCACCGGTTGATGTGCGAGGTGGAGCACGTGTACCTCAACTCGAACGAGCATCCGCGCGCGGTCATCGAGGTGGAGAGCCGCGACGCGCGCTTCGTTCGGGAGTTGCAGCGCCGCTATCCGCTGCACGATTACCGGCGCCTGGCGCGGCTGATGCACCGGCTGCGCGTGGTCAAGTCCGCGGCGGAACTGGCCCTGATCCGGCAGGCCTGCGCGCTGACGGCGCGGGGGTTCGAGCGGGTGTTGCGCTTTGTGCGCCCGGGGGTCAACGAGTGCGAGGTGGAGGCGGAGCTGGCCCACGAGTTTCTGCGCGGCCGGGGCCGGTTCGCCTACCCGCCGATCATCGCCTCCGGCGCCAACTCCTGCGTCCTGCACTACAACCGCAACGACCGGACCTGCCGCCGGGGCGAGGTGCTCCTGCTGGACGCGGCGGCCAGCTACGCGAACTACAACGCGGACCTCACCCGCACGATCCCGGTCGGCGGCCGGTTCACGCGCCGGCAACGGCAGGTGTACGACGCGGTGCTGCGCACGCTGCGGGCCATGATCCGCGCGGCCGTCCCGGGCAAGCTGCACCGGGACTGGCAACGCGAGGCGGAGGAGTTGCTGACCGGGGAGTGCCTGCGCCTGGGCCTGCTGACGCCGCGGGAAGTGCGACGGCAGGACCCGGACCGCCCGGCGGTCAAAAAATACTTCATGCACGGGCTGGGCCACGTGATCGGGCTGGACGTGCACGACCTGGGGTATTTGAGCGAGCCGTTCGCCCCGGGCTGGGTGTTGACCGTGGAACCGGGCCTGTACCTGCCGCGCGAGGGGTTCGGGGTGCGGTTGGAGAACGTGGTGTGGATCACCGCCGACGGGCCGGTGGATTTGATGGCCGGGGTGCCGCTGGAGGCGGAGGAAATCGAGGCGGCGATGCGTCGCCGGGACCCCGGCCTTGCGGAGGAAAAACACCCGTCCCCCCGGACGGGCCGCCGCCCGCTCAGGTGAGGATGCGCCGGGCTTCGTCGAGGAAGATGCCCTTGAAGTTCATCTCCAGGGCCTGGGGGTTGGTGGCCTTGGCCAGGGCCTCTTTCTCGGTGACGAGGCCCTGCTTGACCAGGTTGAACAGGGCCTGGTTGAAGGTTTGCATGCCGTCGTCGGTACCCACTTCGATGGCGGCGGCGAGCTTTTCCAGCCGGTTTTCCTCGATGAGCTTCCGCACCGTACCGGTGTTGATCATGATCTCGAGGGCCGGGGTCAGGCCGCCGCCGATCTTGTTGACCATGCGCTGGCACACCACCGCGCGGAGGGTGGCGGCCAACTGGCGGCGCACCTGATCGCGCTCATCCGGCTTGAAGAAGTCCAGGATGCGGCCGATGGCCTGGGAGGCGTTGGTGGTGTGCAGGGTGGAAAGCACCAGGTGGCCGGTGTCCGCGGCGTTGATGGCGGCCATGAAGCTGGTGGCGTCGCGCATCTCCCCGATCATGATGATGTCCGGGTCCTGACGGAGGATGTGTTTGAGCCCCATCTCGAACGAGAGCGAGTCCAGGCCGATCTCGCGCTGTTCGATGACGCACTGGTTGTCCTCGAACACGTACTCGATGGGGTCCTCGAGGGTGATGATGTGCTTTTTGAAGTTGGCGTTGATGTGCTCGATCATCGCCGCCAGCGTGGTGGACTTGCCGCACCCGGTGGAGCCGGACACCAGCACGATGCCGCGGGGCGATTCGGCCAGCTTTTTGAGGATGGGCAGCAGCCCCAGTTCCTCGAAGCTGGGCACCTTGACCTTCACGTAGCGCATGGCGATGCACCACTCGCCCTTCTGCTGAAAGACGTTGGTCCGGAAACGCCCGACGCCGGGGGCGGCGTAGGAAAAGTCCACCTCCCGGTCCTCCTCCAGGCGGCGCCGGGCGTGGCGCGGGACAATCTGGTCCACGATTTTGTTGATCCACTCCTGCGTGGGGAACGGGGCCTCGATGGCCACCAACTGGCGGTTGATGCGGAAAATCACCGGGCCGCCGACCTTGAGGTGCACATCGGAGGCCCCGCCCTCGACGGCGGTTTGCAGAATACGCAAGAACAGGTCCATTGGGGGACGGAGGCGCGGCTGGGGCGACGGGCTTAGGCCGCTTGAACCAGGCGGTCCCAGTACTGCCGGGCCGTGGCCGGCAGGTCCAGCAGGAACAAGGCGATGGTGTAGCCCAGGTCGGGATTGCCCGCGCAATCCACCACCACCCCGTTACCCCGCACCGGCTGGGGGATCCCCGGCGGGTGCACATCCACCTGCACCTCGGACCATAGCGGCAAAGGGTCCCGGGAATGGAATTCCAGGCCGTGGGGACGGAAGACCAGGTGGGATTGGGAGAGAATCAGGGCCAGGTTGGCGGCACCGTTACCGCCGCGCAGCGGCTCGGCCGTGTCCCGTTTGTCACTCGGCATAAGCGTGCACCAAAACCTACCACATCGGGAAGGGGCGTCAACGATGCCGCCGCTACCATTCGATGATCGCCGCACCCCAGGTAAACCCCGCCCCAAAAACCACCAACAGGATGAGGTCGCCCCGCTGAACCCGGCCGGAACTGACCGCCTCGTCCAGGGCAATGGCCACCGAGGCGGCCGAGGTGTTCCCGTAACGGTCCACGTTCACGAAGAGCTGTTCCGGCCGCGCGCCCAGACGCTCGGCCACCGCGTCAATGATCCGCCGGTTGGCCTGGTGGGGGATGATGCAGGCGATGCGCGCGATGTCCAGTTGACAGCGGTCCAGGGCCTCGCGCGCGGCCGCGTACATGGCCTGCACGGCGTTTTTGAAGGTCTCCCGCCCGTCCATGCGGATGAAGTGTTGCCGCCGGTGGACCGTTTCGACCGACGAGGGCAACCGACTGCCCCCGCCCGGCACACAAAGCACGTGGCCCTTGCCGCCGTCCGCCCCCAGGCAGGTGGTCAACAGGCCGTGCGCGCCGGGCCGATGTTGCAGCACGGCCGCACCGGCCCCGTCGCCGAAGAGCACACAGGTGTTGCGGTCGGTCCAGTCCACGATGCTGCTGAGCTTTTCGGCCCCGATGACCAGCACCGTTTCGCAGGTGCGGGACATCACGAACTGCTGGCCGATTTCCAGCCCGTAGATGAACCCGGAACACGCGGCCTCGACATCGAAGGCCGCCGCCCGCCGGGCCCCGATTTTTTCCTGCACCAGACAGGCCGTGGAAGGGAAGGGCATGTCCGGCGTGACCGTCGCGGTGATGATCAGGTCCACGGCCTCCGGGGCCAGACCGGCGTTGGCCAGGGCCTTGCGGGCGGCGTGGGCGGCCAGATCCGAGGTGGCCTCGTCCGGGGCGGCGAGGCGGCGCTCGCGGATGCCGGTGCGGGTGCGAATCCACTCGTCCGAGGTGGCCACCATCTTCTCCAGGTCCGCGTTGGTCAGCACGCGGGCGGGGACGTAGGAGCCGACGGCGAGGATGGAACAGGCGCGCCCCTGGTAGCCGTGCCGGGCCCGGGGATTGTGCAGGGGCTTGCGCGACGCGGGGCTCATGCGGGCAGCGGTGCCGCGGAGGGCCGGGCCTTGAGGAGGGCAGCCACGGCGGCCACTTCCTCGGTGATGTGCTGGTTGATCTTTTGCTGCACGCTGCGCACGGCCTGGCCGATGGCGTTCATGATGGCCCGCTCGCGCGCGGAGCCGTGGGCGATGATGACGTTGCCATTGAGGCCCAGCAGCGGCGCGCCGCCGTGCATTTCCGGGTCCACGCGTTGTTTGATGCTCTTGAAGGCACCCTTGGCCAGCAGGGCGCCCAACTGGCGTTTGGCGCTGCGCCCCAGCTCCCGCCGGAGCCATTTGAACAGGCTGCCGGCCAGACTCTCGCAGGTCTTGAGCACGATGTTGCCCACAAAGCCGTCGCACACGACCACGTCCACGCCGTTTTCGAACAGGTCGTGGCCCTCGACGTTGCCGATGAAATTGAGCGGCAGTTGGCGGCAGAGCTTGAAGGTCTCCTGGGTCAGGTCGTTGCCCTTGACATCCTCGGTGCCCACACTGAGCAACCCCACCCGGGGCCGCGCATAGCCGAGGATTTCGCGCGAGTACACGCTGCCCATGATGGCAAACTGGGCCAGGTGGTGGGGGCGACACTCCACGTTGGCACCGGCGTCCACCAGCACGAAGTCGTTCACCGGTGCCGGAATGACCGCGAGGATGGCCGGCCGTTCCACGCCGGGCAGGGGCCGAAGCTTGATGGTGGCGGCGGTGACGACCCCGCCGGTGTTGCCGGGCGAGATCAGGGCCTCGGCCCGTCGTTCCTTGAGCAACTCCACCGCGCGGACGATGGAACTGTCCTTCTTGCGGCGGAGGGCCTGGATGGGCTTGTCCTCCATCGTCAGCACCTCGCTGGCGTGCACGATTTCCACGCGTGCATCCAGCGGTCCGTGCCCTTCCAGGGCCTGCCGGATGGCCGCCTGGTCGCCCACCAGGAACAGCCGCGTAATGGCCGGGAAATGCCGCAGCGCCAGGCGTGCTCCCTCCACCACGACACCGCAGCCGTGGTCGGCCCCCATGACATCCACTGCGATGCGCATAACGAACCGGCGCGGGAGGCCCACTCCCGCGCGCGGCGCTGGTGAAGCCGGTGGGGCTCAGCCCTCGGCCACCACGGTGAGAACCTGGCGGCCGCGATAGTAACCACAGGCCGGGCAAACCCGGTGCGGGATGTACGGGGCCGCACACTGCGGGCAGGTGCTCAGTTGCGGCAGTTTCAGCACACTGTTGTAGGCCCGGCGCATCCGTTGGCGGCTGCGCGAGGGTTTGCGTTTGGGAACACCCATAGCGTTGCGAGGTTAAAACTTCAGTTTGTCGAGGGCGGACCACACGGTCCGCTGCCCTGCCGTCTGTGCATCGGAAAAGTCCGTCGGCGACCGGCCGGAGGCGGGCCACCCGCTGCAATCCGGCGCGCACAAGGGACGCTGCGGCAGGGCGAGGACCGTATCTTCCCGCAAACAGGGCGTCAAGTCGGCAAGCTCGCCCACCTGGGGGATGGCCTCGGGGCCGGAGAGTTCGAGCTGTACCGACCAGGGATCGAGCGTGAGGCGGGACCGAAACGGCTTCAGGCACCGCGCGCAAAGGCAGTCCAGGTCCACCGTGAGCGCACCCACCAACAGCAGGATCTCCCCCTCCCGGCGGACCGTGAACCGGTAGTGCAACGGGCCGCTCAGGGCGACCAGGTCCTCCGGACCGCCCCAGTCCAGTTCCGGGACCGGCAGCAGCCCTTCGAGCAGGATGGGCGTCTCGGTCAGTTCGTTGAGGTTGAGCAGGACTGGCATGGCTGGAAACGGGCCGCCCGCGGGCGGCCCGGCTCGGGGGTTATTCGCGGAGCCGGGCCCGGCGAGCGTGCGGGCGACCGAACTTCCGCTCCAGGGCATGGAGCACCGGCGCGGGTACAAAGGCGCTGACATCGCCGCCGAGCCGGCAGATTTCCTTCACGATTCGGGAGCTGAGAAACGTGTACGCCTCCCGGGGCATGACGAAGATGGTTTCCACGGCCTCGTTCAGGCGCCGGTTGATCAGGGCCAGTTGAAACTCGAACTCGAAATCCGACACCGCCCGCAGGCCGCGGATGATGGCGTCAGCCCGGCGGGCGCGGGCGTAATCGATGAGCAAGCCGTCGAAACTGTCCGTCTCGACGTTGGCGAGCGTGCGCGTGACCCGGGCCACCAGTTGGCGGCGTTCCTCCAGAGTGAACAGCGGCTGTTTGCCGTCGTTGTTGGCCACCGCCACAATCACCCGGTCAAACAACCGCGCCGCCCGCTGGATCACGTCCAGATGGCCATTGGTCACCGGATCAAAACTGCCGGGGTAAATGACGGTGCGCATCACTTCGACCACTGTTCGCTGATTGGATTGTTCCCCCTTTGGGAGGCGCCTGCGTTTCCGACCGGCTGACAAGGAATAAACCCGGGGCGGTCTTCCACCCCGGGTTTACCGGTTCCAAAAGAGTTGTTATCAACCGCGGTTACTCGCCCCCACCACTGCCCGACGGCGGGACCGGAGTCACCGGGGTGGTCGGATTGAACACGGGCGGCAACACAAACGGTTTAAACAGGCTGCCCTGGGTGGGCGGTTGGAAGGGACGATCCTCAATCGCCCAGGTCGGTTCGGGAGCGTAACCGGTGACTCCGGCCACTTCCGCCGCCGCCGGCGCGGCACCCATCTGACCCGCAGCCAGGGTGATTTCCTCGTTGATGCTGGGCAGGGACTCAATCAAGCCGCCCTTGTTGTTGTTCAAGGTGGGCTCAAAGGTGTACCCGGCGCGCACCTGAAACTCGGTGGGCGCGGTCGCCCCGGGGGCGTTGTACTTCACGTAGCCGCTGCCCTCCAGAACGGAAAATTCACCCCGGGCCGAAACCTGATATTTGGTGCCCCGTATGCCCACCACGCCGACCGGAGTGACCACCTCGTACCTCGAGGCGGCCGACATCTTGCGCACCACCCCCTGAATCTTGCCCGCCCGGAGCCCCAGTTCGGTGGTGATGATGGTTTCCCCCGCGCCGCTTTCCACATTAAGTGTGGTCAACGCCAGCGTGGTGTCGGGGGTCACGCGCACAAACGGGCCGTTCTTGCCCAGATACAAATCCACCACCCCGAGGGTGTCCGTCTTGATGGTGGCACCCGGACCCAACACCACCCCCTTCTTGACCTCGTTCCAGGTCACGCCATCCGTGCTGTATTGGGCCGCCCCGGCCCGCACCGCATCCACCCGCGCCGACCCGGTCCCGGCCAGGGCGCTGAAACCCAGGGCCAGAGCGCTGAAGACCACAACACCAGGACAAAATCGCAGTTGTTTGTTCATGGTTAACTCCGGACTCGGTTGATTGCCAATTGCTGTACTGTGCGAGGGCACTTTATTTTCCCGGAACCGCCTGTCAACCACAGATTCAGAAATTTTTTCGCGTTCCCCCAACCCCCTCCCGACGGCCGCAGTAAACCGGGGGATGCGCCGGCACGCCATCGCTGGAAGACCGTCAGCCGGCCGAAATGGCCAGAAAAAAGTGGTCGAGACCGCGGAATTGGTGAAATTTGCCCGCGGTTCGATCCATGAAAACCCCGTTCCCGACCCGACTCAGCCGACGCCGGTTCCTGAGCGCCTCCACCGCGCTGGCCACCGCGCCCCTTTGGGGGCGTCTGAGCGCGCCCTTCGGGGCCCGCGCCGCCCCACCCAGCGAACAAATTCGTGTGGGCCTTATTGGCTGCGGGGGCATGGGCAAGGGAGACCTGTCCGTTTTTCTCCAAAATCCCGAGGTCGAATGCCCCGTGGTCTGTGACCCGGACGATGCCCAGGCCGCCGGCGCGGCGGCCCTGGTCCGGGAAAAGCGCGCACAGCGCCCCCAAACGGTGCGCGACTTCCGGCGCGTGCTCGAGCGCCCGGACGTGGATGCCGTCATCGTGGCCACACCCGATCACTGGCATGCCCTGCCCACCGTGATGGCCTGCGAGGCCGGCAAGGACGTGTACGTGGAAAAACCCCTGGCCCTGACCATTGCCGAGGGGCGGGCCATGATTGAAGCCGCGCGCCGCCATCGCCGGATTTGCCAAATGGGCGCCCAGCGCCTCAGCAGCCCCACCTACCGCGCGGCCACCGAGTTTGTCCGTTCAGACCGTCTGGGCAAGGTTGGGTTGGTGCGCGCCTGGGCCTACCTGGACTGGATCAAACCCATCGGCCATCCGCCCGACTCAGCGCCCCCGCCCGGGGTGGACTACGACCTGTGGCTGGGCCCCGCGCCCAGGCGGCCGTTCAACCCCAACCGCTTCCATTTCAATTTCCGCTGGTTTTGGGATTACGCCGGCGGGCTGATGACCGACTGGGGCGTGCACCTGATCCAAATTCTGCTCTGGGGCATGGGCGAGGCCCCGCCGCGCGCCGTGGTGTCCAGCGGAGGCAAGTACGTGCTGGACGACAACTCAGAAACGCCGGACACCCAGATCACCGTGTACGAGTTCCCCACCTACACCCTGGTGTGGGAACACAAGGTCGGCATTGGCCTGGGCCTTTACAACCGGCCCTGGGGCATGGCCTTTGTCGGTACCGAAGGCACGCTGGTCATCAACGACAGCGGCTGGGAAATCCTGCGCGAACCCAGCAAGGACACGCTGGAAGCGAAGAAATTTCCCGGCGGCCCGGACCCGCGGCCGGCCCACATCCGCAACTTCCTGGACTGCGTGAAATCGCGGCAACCCCCGGTCGAACCCCTTGAAGTCGGGCACCAGGTCTCCACCGTGGCCCACCTGGGCAACATCGCCCTGCGCACCCGCCGGCGCTTGGCGTGGGACGCCGCCCGCGAGCAGGTGGTCGGCGACAAAGCAGCCAACCGGCTGGTGACCCCGGCCTACCGCCCGCCCTGGAAACTGCCCTACCTGCCCCGGGGCTGAACCCATCGGCGGGGCGCAGCGGCCGGCCCGCGATCCCACGCCCGGCGCGCCCAACCCGCCCGGGCCCCGCCGGCCCTCAGCCCCGCAGGTACTCGCGGGGGAATTTCCACGGCGCCCGATAGCGCGGCACGGCCAGGGCTTCGGCCTCGCGATCGCCCACGATCCATTCCCGCTGCGGGTCAAAGCGGATCGAGCGACCCAGCTTCAGCGACAGCAGGCTCAGCGTGATCGGCACGTCCACCCGCACGTGGTAAAACACGCTGCAAGTGGGCTGTTGCCGGGATTTGATGCAATCCAGCCACTCGCGCTCGTGGCCCGGCGAGGGCGGGATCGAGGGCGGCGGCGGTTCCTTGCCCTGGAGCCGGTCGCCCTCGGCCAGCACGCGGAACATGCCGTAGTTGGCGTACAAGGTGCCGTTCTCCCCGTGGAAGTAGATGCCCAGCCGGCGCTCGGGCGGCTGGGACTTCATCAGGAAATCGTAGCTGTTGGTCAGGGTGGACATCCAGGTCATCGTCCGGCCCGGGTACTGCCAGAGCACCTCGTGGTGGTCGTAGGCATCGCCGTCGTCGCGCAGCACGTAGCGGCCGCCGGCCGAACTGGTCACGGTGGGATAACCCAGGTCCAGGGCCCAGATCGGCAGGTCAATGATGTGCGGCGCCATGCCGGGGGTCCAACCGCCCGAGTAGGCCATCCACGAGCTGTGGTAGTAGGAGTCGGTGGCCAGGGTGGGGTTGAAGTCGCCGCGCGGCGCCGGGCCACACCACAGGTCCCAATCCAGGTCGTCCGGGGGCGGGGTGCGCCCGGCACGGCCCACGCCCGCGGGGGACTGGTTCATCACGTTGAAGGTGCGCACCACGCCGATGTAGCCCAGCAACCCCGAACGGACGTATTCGACCACGCGCCGGTAATTGTCCCCGGCGTGAATCTGGGTGCCGATTTGGGTGATGACGCCGTGGCGGCGGACCGCGTTCCGCACGGCGAGGCTTTCGCCCAGGTGCAGGGTCATGGGTTTTTGCAGGTAGAAATCCTTGCCCGCCTCACTGGCGGCAATGGCCTGCAGGGCGTGCCAGTGGGGCGGTGTGGCGATGATCACCGCGTCCACGTCCGGCCGCGCGAGCACCTCCCGGAAATCGTGGGAGGGCCGGCAGGTGTCCTTGAACTGCGCCACGACACTGTCGCGGCGTTTGGCCCACACGTCGCACGCGGCGGTCACCACCACATCCGGGTATTGGGCACAATTGTTCAGGTTGGCCCGGCCCATGCCGCCGCAACCGATGAGGCCCAGGTGAATTTTGCTGTTCGGGCCGGGCGACCGCCGGGGCGGCTTGCGCGGCGCCGGGGCGCGGCCGGCCGCCGGGGCGGCCAGCGCGGTCAGGGCGGTGGTGCGTTGCAGGAAAACGCGGCGGGAAAGGGCCCGTGGGTCCTCGGGGACAGTGAGGGTGTTCATGCCCGGATGAAAAGCCCAACCGACCCGTCCGGGCAAGTCCGCGTTCGGATCTGCGCGCGGCGTCTGGAGCGTTGGCAAATTCGGTTGGCAGCGCTGCGGTATGGGCTGTCTCAGCGCGTCTGGGCAAAGAGCATCAGCACCCGGGGGCCCTTGTCGGTTTGAAGCTGGTACTGCTCTTCCTGGAAACCGCGCGGCACGGCCAGACCGTCGCAGGCCTTGTCGTAAGTGGGTTGGCCGTCCACCAGCAGCATGTAGTGGTGGGTGCGGTTGCCGGGGATGTGGTGGATGGTCACGTGCCAGGCGTCCAGCCTGCCGTCCCGAATCAACGGCACCGGCTTCCAATGGGTGAAGGAACCCACCACCTCCACCCGCTCCGGCTCCCGGGTTTGCCCCTCGGGCAGCCGGTAGCGGAAGACCTTGGAATAGGTCTGTCCCCGATTGGGATCCCCCGGCGCGGCCGCTCGGGGGCCGGCGGGCGGTTCGGGCACCAACGGTCCGCCCGCTCGGGCAGCGGGCTTACGCGAATCCAGCAAACTGCGCAGATATCCGAACATGTTGACTCGGTTTTCCCCTCGCCGGCCAGCGACGATGCCCTCGCCCCGGCCCGGCGGGAGCGCACAGCCTAGCGGTTGCGAGCCGGACTGCAACTGACGAACGGGAGCCCCCCTGATTTTTTGACGGCCCGCCGGCCCCGGCGGGCGGCCGGGATTTGGCATCGCCGCGCCCGCCCGTATAGTGGCGGGCATGTTGCAACTCGAGCACCTGGCCGAACTGGTGGCCGAGCACGGCGAGGCGTTGCGCCGGCCGGTCCGCGAATTCGACCTGCGCGGCCGCCGCTTCGCCTTCAACTCACGCCCGGCGATCATGGGCGTCATCAACCTCTCCCCCGATTCCTGGTACCGCGAGAGCGTGTGCCTGACCGCCGAACGCGCGCTCCGGCGCGGGCAGGTGCTGGCGGCGCAGGGAGCCGACCTGGTGGACGTGGGCGCCGAATCCACCCTGGCCCACGCCGCGCGCGTGGACGAGCCCGGGCAAAACAGCCGTCTGCTCCCGGTGGTGCGCGAGCTGGCCGCGGCCGGCGTGCTGGTCTCGGTCGAGACCTACCAACCCGCCGTGGCCCGCGCCTGTCTGGAGGCCGGGGCCGCGGTCCTGAACCTCACCGGCACCGCCCAAACCGACGAAATTTGCCGCATGGTCGCCGACCACGATGCGGGGGTGATCCTGTGCTACGTCCAGGGAGAAAACGTGCGGGAGGTGGGCGACTTCGACTTCGGCGCCGACCCGGTGCGACTGATGGAGGATTTCTTTGCCCGGCAAATCGAAACCGCCACGCGGTGCCGGCTGGAAAGAATCCTCGTGGACCCGGGGCTGGGCTTTTACTACCGCAACCTGCAGGACAGCGCGGCGCGCGTGCGGCATCAGATGCGGACCTTCCTGAACACGTTCCGGCTGCGGCGTCTGGGCTTCCCGGTGTGCCATGCGCTGCCGCACGCCTTCGAGTACTTCGGCGAGGAGGTGCGTTGCGCCGAGCCGTTCTTTGCCGTGCTGGCCGCGCTGGGGCGCACCGACCTGTTCCGCACTCACGAGGTGCCGCGCATCAAAGCCGTCCTGGACACGCTGGCCGTTTACTGAGACGCCCGCCCCAACCCGGCGCGTAATCCACGGCCTGTCAACCCCGGCCGGGCCGGTCCCGCCCGCCGACCTCAAGCCCGTTGGGGGAACAGGTGGTAAAGCAACCAGTACACCAGCACCCCGGACACGCTCACGTACAGCCACAGCGGCCAGGTCCACCGCGCCACCACCCGGTGCCGCTCAAACTGCCCGCGCATTGCCCGCCACAAGGTCACCAGCACCAGCGGCAGGATGGCCACGGCACCCACCAGGTGGGTCAACAGGAGGGCCAGGTAGTACGGCCGAAACCACGCCGGGTCCGTGAACCGCGTGTGGCCAACCTGAGCGTGGTAAGTCAGGTACGAGATCAGAAACGCCAGCGAGGTCACGCAGGCGGCGACCATGCAGTTGCGGTGCGCCGTGCGGCGGTGGCGCCGAATGCCCACATAGCCCGCGACCAACAGCAGCGTGCTGGTGGCGTTCAACGCGGCGTTCAGGTGCGGCAGATCGGTGTAGTTCATCGGCACGGGTTTCGTGGCGCCTCAAGGTGTCCCGGCCTCCAGCCGGGGCAAATCCGCCAACACCGCCTCCAACGCCGCCGGGTCCTCGCCGTCGTAGCTGGCGCGCACCCGTCCGCGGGCGTCCACCAACACCACCCGCGTGCTGTGAATGAACAGGTCCTCCGGCCGCGCGTTGGCCGGGTCGGGATTTTCGCCCACCGCCAGCAACAGTTGCTGCGTGGCCACGGTGTACAGCTCCACCTGCGGCCCGGTCAGGAAATGCCAGCGGTGGGTGTCCGCGCCAAAGGCGGCGGCGTAACGCCCCAGCACCTCGGGCGTGTCAAAGGCCGGGTCAGCCGTCAGCGTGACCAGGAAAACGCCCGCCTCGGGCGGCAGTCGGTGCTGCAGCGCGGCCAGATTGCGCGTGATGCGCACACACGGTCCCGGACAGCGGGTGAAAATGATGCATCCCAACCAGGGTCGGCCGCGCAGGGACTCGGCGGTGACCACCCGGCCGAACTGGTTGGTGAGGGCGAACCCGGTGACCTGACTGAGCACCGGCAGCGGCGGACCGCTGGCGCGCGTGCCGGGAGCCAGGCGGGAATAGGCGAAGGCGCCCAGGACCAGCCCCACGGCCAACCCCAGGCCGCTCCACACCAGCCACTCGAGTTTTGGTGGCGGCGGTTGATTCATCAAAGGGTCAACATGCCAAAGGCACCGGCACGAAACAACGGGTTGCGACGGCCGATGCCGGGTTTGAATCCGCGGGACGGATTCATGCGATCAGGGAGGCCCGCAACGTATCCCGGGTTGGCCCCCCATCGCGGCGTGCCGGTGGGGTTCCCTCAGCCCGGCCTTCGACTCCGGGTTGGTCCGGAGCGGGGCCCTTGCGCCCCGCGCCCGGGCCGCAGCCGGCCATGAGGAATCTACCCCTGCAGCACCGCGCCCTGGCTGGCGTTGGTGACGAATTTCTGGTAGCGCGCCAGCCAGCCGTTCAATGGTCGTTTCACCGGCTGCCAGTTCCTGCGCCGCTCGGCCAGCTCGGCCTCCGGCACGAGGATGTCCATGCGCCGGTTCGGGAAATCAATCCGGACGCGGTCGCCGGACCGCAACAGGCCGATCGGCCCGCCCTCGGCCGCTTCGGGCGAGACGTGCCCGATGCACGCGCCGGCCGTGCCCCCGCTGAAGCGGCCGTCGGTGATCAGCGCGCAGGCATCGCCCAGCCCCATGCCCACGATGTAGCTGGTGGGCGAGAGCATCTCCTGCATGCCCGGCCCGCCGCGCGGCCCTTCGTTGCGGATGACCACCACGTCGCCGGGCTTGACCTTGCCGGCCAGGATGCCGGCGCAGGCCTCGTCCTGGCTCTCGAAGATCACGCACGGGCCTTCAAACACCAAGTCCGGCCCGCACCGGCGTTTGAATTCCTCGCTGATGCCGGCGGTCTTGACCACGCTGCCTTCGGGCGCGAGCTGCCCATAAAGGATCGCCAGCCCGCCCTCGGGCGAATACGCGGTGTCCCTGGTCCGAATGCAGTCGCGCGCGTCGAACAAAAACACCGGGTCGTACGGCATCAGGCCGCTGGGCGTGACCTTGGCCAGACGTTTGGGGTCGCTGACCAGTTCGGCGCGGTGAATCACCCAGTCCTTCAACCGCCGGACCCGCAACAACGCGTGGCGGACGCGGTCGCCGCCTTTCTGGTAACGCCAGAACAGCAGCACCGGTTCGCCGCGCAGCTCGCCCAGTTCGGCGCGCACCAGACCCTTGGCCTCGGCCAGTTGCTGTTCGATGGCCGGGCGGAGTTGCTCGTGGCCCTTGAGCGTCTGGCCGTCGGGCAGTTTCAGGCTGGCCCTGGGCGCGTAGAGCGCCAGTTGCGCCTCGAGATCGCCCGCGTTCCAGGCGGCGGCGTCGCGCCAGAGCGTGATGGCCAGCGGATCGGCCGGGAAGAAGAGCATCGGTTTGGGCGCGAGGTTGCCGCTGGCGGTGCGGGCGGCCGGGCCGAGCTTGTCGTTCGGGTCCACAACGATGGCCGACGCGCCGGACACCCGAGCGGCCCTGGCCCAGGGCGTGCATTTCTCCGAACGCACGTCCCATTCGTCAATGTTTTCGCCGAGGGTTTTGCCGGTGACGGTTTTGCAGCCCAGGTTCAGCACGCCCAGGCGCTTGAGCTCGCCCAGGATGGTGTGGATGCCGCCGGCCCGGTGCACGTCCTGGATGTGGTAGTTCGAGGAGGGCGAAACCTTGCACAGGCACGGGATGCGACGGGAAATCTCGTCAATGCGCCGGATGTCGTAGGGGATGCCGGCCTCGCGGGCGATGGCCAGGGTGTGGAGGATGGTGTTGGTCGAGCCGCCCATGGCCACGTCGAGCATCAGCGCGTTGTCGAAGGCCTCGATCGTGGCGATGTCGCGCGGTTTCAAGTCCCACTCCACCAGCTTGAGGATCAGGCGCGCGGCCCGTTCGTAGAGCGCCTCGCGTTCCTTGGACACGGCCAGGATCGTGCCGTTGCCGGGCAGGGCCATGCCGAGCGCTTCGCAGAGGCAGTTCATCGAGTTGGCGGTGAACATGCCCGAACAGGAGCCGCAGGTCGGGCAGGCGACCTGTTCGAGGCGCTTCAACTGTTCCTCGGTGATCTTGCCCGCCTGCACCTGGCCCACGCCCTGGAAGACCGAAATCAGGTCCGCCTTGCCCGCGGCGGGCTGGAGGTGGTTGGCGAGGTCTTCGTGCGCGGCCTTCTGCTCGGCGATGCCCGCGGCCATCGGCCCGCCGCTGACGAAGATCGTGGGCAGGTTCACCCGCATCGCCGCCATGAGCATCCCGGGCACGATCTTGTCGCAGTTGGGAATGCAGATCAGCCCGTCAAAACAGTGCGCGCGCACCATGCTCTCGACGCAGTCGGCGATCAATTCGCGCGAAGGCAGCGAATAGAGCATGCCGCTGTGGCCCATGGCGATGCCGTCGTCCACGCCGATGGTGTTGAAGATGAACGGCACGCCGCCGGCCTGGCGCACGAGCCGTTTGACGAGCTGGCCCACCTCGTTGAGGTGCGCGTGGCCGGGGATGCAGTCGGTGTAGGAGTTGGCGATGCCGATGAACGGTTTGTTGAAATCGTCCTCGGATTCGATCGCGCCGGTGGCGCGCAGCAGCGCGCGGTGCGGCGCGCGTTCAATGCCTTTTTTGACGGTGTCGGAACGCATGGTGTGGTCGTGTGCCCGGTTTTGGTTAAACGACAAGCCGGTTGGCCGAAGCTAGCCGGTACCCCGCAACTTGTCACGCGCCCTTGCCGAACTGTGACCCTGGCGGGGTACCGTTTGTTTGTAACCTGCCTCAGGCGAAGCCGTCAGGACCGACCCCAGCGGGGCCGGTCCGGCATGGCGGACGCTTGCCGCCCGGACCAGTGGCGCCTCCTACGTGGGAGAGCCGCGCAACCGCCCGGTCCGGGCAGGCTGGAAGTCTGCACCACCAGTTCCCGCCAGCCCGGAAACCCCGCTCCACGCCCGGCGGCAAGCCCGCCGTTACCACGTCGCCGGTCTACCCATGAACGACCGGGATGCATCCCGCTGGGCTGTGGGCCTGATGGAAGAGCCTCGACAGGTTTTTTCCGGAGCCGCGATAATGTCCAGCCGCGCAAGACAACCATGAAGACCAAAGCCTACGCCGCCGCCGGGGTGGACATTGACCTGGGCAACCGCCTCAAGGCCACCCTCCCCGCACTGCTCGCCGCCACCCGCCGGCGCGAGGTGCTGGGGCGGGTGGGCGGCTTCGGCGGGTTGTTCGCGCTGGACCCCCGCAGGTACCGCCAGCCCGTACTGGTTTCCAGCGTGGACGGCGTGGGCACCAAGTTGAAGATCGCCTTTGCGCTGGACCGGCACGACACCATCGGCCAGGACCTGGTCAACCACTGCGTCAACGACATCGCCGTGCTCGGGGCCGAGCCGCTGTTTTTTCTCGACTACCTGGGCACGGGCCGGCTGGAGCCGCGGGTGTTCACCGAGATTCTCCGCGGATTCGCCCGGGCCTGCGCCGAGAACCGCTGCGCCCTCATCGGCGGGGAGACCGCCCAGATGCCCGGCTTTTACCGGCCCGGCGAGTACGACGTGTGCGGCGCCATTGTGGGCGTGGTGGAAAAGGCGCGGCTGCTGGACGGAACCCGGACCGTGCGCGTGGGCGACGCCGTGCTGGGCCTGGCCTCCAGCGGCCTGCACACCAACGGTTATTCGCTGGCCCGGAAAATCCTCTTCGGGCGGATGCGGCTCAAACCCACCAGCCACGTGGCCGAGCTGGGCGGCCGGGTGGGCGACGAACTGCTCAAGGTCCACGTCAGCTACGGGCCGGTCATCCAGAAGCTGCTGCGCCGGTTCAACCCCGCCCCGCCCCGCGCCGCGGTGGCCGGCGGCATCCGGGCCTTTGCCCACATCACCGGCGGCGGGTTTGTGGACAACATCCCGCGCGTGCTGCCGCGCCAGTGTGACGTCCTGATCCGCAAGGGGACCTGGGAGGTGCTGCCGATCTTTCAACTGCTGGCCGCCCGGGGCGGCGTGGTCGAGGCCGAGTTGTATCAGGTGTTCAACATGGGCATCGGCCTGGTGGCCATCGTGGCGCCGGACCGCGCCGAGGCCGTGTTGCGCGGCGTCCGCGCGGCCGGGCACAAGGCCTGGTGCATCGGCGAGGTCCTCCGGGGCACCGGCCGGGTGAGAATCGAGTAATGCCGGTTCGTCCGGCGTGGTGCTCGGTTGACAGGACGCGGCACTTGCCGAATTTTAAGTCGGTTGCCTGCGCATGAAACGCCTGAATTTCCTTCCCCCGGCCACCGCGGTGGCCGGAATGATCCTGGCCTGGGCGGCCCGGGCCCAGGACCCGACCCCGCCGCCCCAAACCGAGCCCGCCCCCGCGGCCAACACCTCGACCAACCGGATCGAAGCGGCGGAGGATGCGACCCGTCTGCCGCCCGCCGCGGTGCCCTTGTTGGTGTCACCGCCGCCCGTGCCGCTGACCCCGACCCGTTACGGCGGGTTGGTGGGGCAGGCGGTGGAGTCCGGGCGACCCTGGCAGTTGTTCAATCCCCTGGCACCGCCCGAGTGGGGCGACGGCACGCAGAACTTGTCGGTCAATCCGGTGACCGGGCGGGCCGAGGGGGTGATCCTGATTTCCTTCCAGCTCAAGCCCAAGCCCGGGGCCAAGAAGGCGCCGCGCCCCGCGGGTCCGGAGCACTAAACGCCGGCGCTCGGCCCGCTTCAGGCGCCGGGCCGAGCCTGCATGGACGCGATGAGCGCCTCGTTCAGGGCCCGGGCCGGATTGTAGCCCAACACCCGCAGTTTCATGTGCAAGGCGGCCACCTCGACCAGGCGGGCCACGTCCCGCCCCGGGAGGATGGGGATGGTCATGTGCGGGACGGCCACCCCGAGGATGGTTTTGGTTTCCATCTCCTCCCCCACCCGCTCCATCTCGGCGCGCGGCTCCCAGACCTTGAGGGTGACGATGAGGTCCACGCGCTTTTCGGTCCGGATGCCCTTGACGCCGAACATGGCGGGCACGTCCACCAGTCCGATGCCGCGCACCTCCATGAAGTTGCGCCCCACCTCCGGGCTGGTGCCGATGAGTTCGCGTCCGGCGTTGAGGCGGACCAGCGTGGTGTCGTCCGCCACCAGGCTGTAGCCGCGCTCGACCAGGCCGATGGCGCATTCGCTCTTGCCCACCCCCGGCTCGCCCATGATCAGGACGCCGATGCCGCGGATGTCCACCATGCTCCCGTGGACCCGCAGGCGCGGGGCGGACAGTTCCTCGAGCACCAGCGTCGCGCGGTTGATGAATTTCATGGTCACCATCGGGCACCGAAACACCGGCACGCCCGCCGCCTCGGCCTGGCGCTGGAACTCGGGGTCGGGTTTGCCCCCGCGGCAAAAGACCGCGCAGGGCACGCGCGTGGCGAAGAACTCCGCGTAGCGCGCGGCGCGGGCCACCGGGGGCAGTGAGCGCAGGTAGTGCATCTCGGCGTTGCCGAAGACCTGGACCCGATGTTCGGCAAAGTACTTGCGGAACCCGGCCAGCAACAGGCCCGGTCGGTTGACCGCCGGCTCGCGGATCACCCGGCCCAGGCCGCGCTCCCCGGCCACCAGTCGCAGTTCGAGCTCCTGGCGGCGCGCCAGGTAAAACTTCTCCACCGTGACGGGCGGATTTGGCTTCTGGGGGGTCATGGCCGGTAGTGGAATCGGGGCGAAGGCTGGGCCGCCGGGCGGCGGCGGCAAGGCAAAACCGGCGTCACAGGTTGAACTCCGGGCCCAGGTAAATCTCCCGGGCCTTGGGGTCGTTGACCAGGAAGTCGGCCGGCCCTTCGCACAGCACCTCGCCCTTGTGGATGATGTAGGCACGGTCCACCAGCTTGAGGGTCTCCCGCACGTTGTGGTCGGTCAACAACACCCCCAGACCGCGCTCCCGGAGCCGGCGCAGGATTTTTTGGACCTCATAGACCGCGATGGGGTCAATGCCGCTGAACGGTTCGTCCAGGAGCATCAACTTCGGACTGGTGATCAGCGCCCGGGTGATTTCCAGCCGGCGCTTTTCCCCGCCGCTGAGCTGGTAGGCCCGGCTTTTGGCCAGCGGCGTCAGGTCCAGCTCGTCCAGCAAATGGTGCAGGCGCAGGCGGCGCTCGGCGCGGCTCAGCCGACAGGTCTCCAAAATGGCCAGCAGGTTCTGCTCGACGGTGAGCTTGCGAAACACCGAGGGCTCCTGGGTCAGGTACCCGATGCCCAGCCGCGCCCGCTGGTGCATGGGCAACCGGGCCAGCGAACGGCCCTCGAAACGCACCTCGCCCGCGTCCGGTCGCACCAGCCCCACCACGATGTTGAACGTGGTGGTCTTGCCCGCGCCGTTGGGCCCGAGCAAGCCCACGATTTCCCCGGCCCGCACCTGGATGCTGACGCCGCTCACCACCCGACGCTTGCGGTACTCCTTGACGAGTCCCTCGGTGCGCAGCAGCGGTTCGGCCGCGGCCGCGGCCACGGCGGCGGCGGCAGTCGGGTCGCGCTGCGGTGAAGTCTGTGTCGGCGGCGTGCTCATGCTTGGGCAGGCTCAAGGGGCGAACGGGCGGGCCAGGACATTGGTGCGCAGCGCGGCCGGCAGGGCGGTCCATTCAATATGGAAGGCGCCGCGGCCGCCGGCCCGGTTGCGGCGCGTGTCCCAACGCAGCGCCTCCGCCCCGGTAACGCGGCCGTCTGGTGTTTCCACCCGCGGAGCGCCGGTCAACTCCAGCACCCCGGTGGCCTCGGTGTAAGTGGCGCGCTCGCCCTCGGCCCGGCGCTTACCCCGGGTCACACGGACCTGCTCCGCGGCCACGGCCCGGTCCAGCCGGTTGGTGTCGGCCCGGAACCACGCCTCCAGGTGCCCGGCCCGGACCTCCGTCCGCCGCGGCTCCGTCCCCGGCCGCGGCGCCTCCCGCTGCTCGGCCCGTACCCCACCCGTTGCCTCCAGATGCTGCAGTGTGCCCGCTTCGGCGAAGGTCACCCGCAGCCGCTCACAGGCCAGGTGACGGCTCAAGCCGGGCCGCGCGGGCGAGGCGCACTGCTCGATCCGCACCGCCCCGGCGGCCTCCAGGGCTTCCAACCGCTCGGGGTACGACACGGTCAGCTCGCGGCAGGTCAGTTCCCCCAGCGTCTGCTCGCCCTCGAACAGGCGGGCGCGCACCGGCGGGGCAAACGTCAGTTGCCCGGCGGTGAACTGCGCGGCGTCCGCCTCCACGGTCACGAACCAGCGGCGCCGGGCGCGGTCGGCCGCCGCAGAAGGGCCGGGGGCCGCGGCCCGTGGAGGCTCGAAGGCCGACACCGGCAGCCGCAACCACGCCCCGCCCCGCACTTCCACGCGGCGTTGCGCCAGGTCCAGCCGCAACACCGCCCCGCGAACTTCGCGGTCGCGGCCGCTCCAGTGCGGGGCGCCGCTCAGTTCGAGCACGTCATTGGTAAACGCCGCCCGCGCGGCGGTGGCGCGCCAGACCTCGGCCGTGTCGGCGAGGACCACGTTGGTTTCGGCCCACAGACCCCGGACCGGGCCGGGGTCGGGCGGCAGGAACAGGGTGAGGGCTTCCGCGCTCAGCCGGACCCGGTCGGCAGGTGGGGTGGAACCGGCGGCCGGGGCCGGCACCCCGGCGCTCAGCGGCCCAAGATGCAGACTGTTGGTGCCCAGCGGCAGGACCAGCACGGCGCGGCCCAGTGCCTGCAAGTGTTGCGGTCCCCCGCCGGGGGAACGTTGGAGGAAAAAGCGCTCGGCCGAGGCCTCGCGTACCGCGTCGGTCCACCGGGGCCGGCCCGTCAGTTCCACCTCCTCTCCCGGCCCGGTCAAACGGTACTCGGCGTGCTCGCTGGTGGTGCGGCTGCCGTCGCGCCGGCTGAGAATTTCCACGTGGCCCTCGACCTCCAGTCGGTCAAACCGCCCGGCCGGATTGCGTCGGGCGGTCAACCGCTCGGCGCGCACTTCCAATTCGGGGTCGGCGACCTGCACGCCGCGCCCGAAGGTGACGACGTTGGTGGCGAGGTTCAGGTGCATTTCTCCGGCCTCGAGGGTCAGGCTCGCCCCCTCGGGCGCGGGGTCACCGGGGCGTTTGCGGAGGCGGGCGCGGACCTGGTTGGAGACGACCAGCTCGCTGGTGCTCTGCAACCAGAGAAAGCCCACGCCCTCGAGGGCAAGCTGGCCGTCGGGGGTGGTCACCCGCAATTCCTCGGGGGAGCTGACGCGGTTTTGCCGGAGGTCCACCAGGCAGCGGGTGGCCTGAATCACGAGCGGGAGGTTGGTGGGACCCGCCGGGTAGATGTGCTCGACGCGCGCGGTCTCGAGGAAAATGGTGCCGTCGGGCTGCGTGCGGGCGCCGGTGCCGGTGAGCAGGCCGGTTTGCCGGTTCTGGCTCAGCAGGGGCAGGCGGAATTCCCCCGCTCGGGCGGCGGGTCGGGAGGGCGGTTCCCCGGCCGTCGCCGCGAGCATCCCCGTGGCGAGCAGCCATTCAACCGGCGACAGGCAGCGCAACTTCACGGGTTCAGGCGGAGTATTCGGCCAGCAGCGGCGCCCATTTGTCCTGGGCCTTGAGGATCATCTCGGCCACTTCGCGCACCGCGCCGTGGCCCCCCGCGGCGCGCGTCACGTAATGGGCCAGGGCCTTGGCCTCGGGGATGGCCTGGTTGACGGTCACCGCCAGGCCGGCGCGTTTGAGCGCGCCCAGGTCCACCAGGTCATCGCCCATGAAACAGACCTCGTCCCAGGTCAGTTGGGTTTGGGCCAACAGCCCTTCGATTGCCGCGACCTTGCTGCCCGGGGACTGGTGCAGAAAGTCCACCTGCAGGTCTTCCGCGCGCCTGGTCGTGGCCACCGAAGCGCGATGGGAAACCCAGCCCACCTTCACCCCCTGCCGCTGGAGCAGCCGCAGGCCGAAGCCGTCCCGGATGTTGAAGCGCTTGGTCTCTTCGGCCCCGCCCATGTACACGCCCGCGTCGGTGAGGATGCCGTCCACGTCGCACAGGAACAGCTTCACGCGCTGAAGCCGCTGGTGCAATTGCGGGTCCGCCGCGGCCCGGGCCGGCGCGGCGGGCACGGCCGGGGGTGGGGTGCGCCGGGGCCGGTAAGGTGGCCGGTTGGGGTAGGGACGCGGGCCGTAGCCGGGACGCTCGAAGGGCCGGGTGCGCGGATAACCGCCCCGCTCGCCCACGGCGCGTCCCGGGCGCCACGCGCCCTGACGGGGGCCGGGGTAAGGCCGGCGCGGCGGCGGGGGCAGGGGATCTTCGGGGCGGCGCGTGGGCCGGCGGAACTGCGGGGCGTCCGTGGAGGCGGGGGAGTCGGGTTTCATGCCAGGGCTTCGTGCAGGCGCGCCAGTTCTTCGAGCCGGCGCGGGAGTTGTTTCAGGGGAATCATGTTGGGGCCGTCGCTGAGGGCGTGGTCGGGGTCGGGGTGGGTTTCAAAAAACACCCCGTGCGCGCCGGCGGCCACGGCGGCCCGGGCCAGCACGGGCACAAACTCGCGCTGGCCGCCGGAGCGGTCGCCGCCCGCGCCGGGAAGCTGGACCGAGTGCGTGGCATCAAAGATCACCGGCCAGCCGAAGGCGCGCATCTGCGCCAGGGCCCGCATGTCCACCACCAGGTTGTGGTACCCGAAGGTGGTGCCGCGCTCGGTCACCAGCAGGCGGCGGGCGCCGGCTTCGACCGCCTTGGCCACCACCTGGCCCATTTCGGCGGGCGAAAGGAACTGGCCCTTTTTGAGGTTGACGATCCGGCCCGTGGCCACGGCGGCGGTGATGAGGTCGGTTTGCCGGCACAAAAAAGCGGGGATTTGCAACACGTCCACCACCGCCGCGGCCGGGGCGGCCTGGGCCTCGGTGTGGATGTCCGTGAGCACGGCCACGCCGATGTCGCGGCGCACCCGGTCCAGGACCTTCAGGCCGGCCTCCAGACCCGGCCCGCGAAAGGACTTGGCCGAAGTACGGTTGGCCTTGTCGAAACTGGCCTTGAACACGTACGGCAGGCCCAGCCGCGCGCAGTGCCGGGACACAAACGCGGCCACGCGCAGGCACAGCGCCTCGCTTTCGATCACACAGGGACCGGCGATCACGCTCAGGCGCCGCGCCGAACGAAGCTGGGACCAGATCGAGCCAGGGGCGTCGGACACGGGTGCAGTTGTACCAGCCCCGCTCCCGGCTGGCAAAGCCCCGGGTAATCCGTTTCCGCGTTGCCCACCCCGGGGGGCCGGTCTAGGGTGACCGGGCATGAGCCGGCCGGACAGTGACTCCGAAGAGGCGCCCAACCCCGCCGCGGTTCGGTTGGACAAATGGCTGTGGGCGGTGCGCCTGTTCAAGACCCGCACTCTGGCCACGCAGGCCTGCACCGCCGGGCACGTGAAGATCAACGGCGCGCGCGCCAAACCCGCCCACGCGGTACGGCCGGGGGAATTGATCGAGGTGCAACTGGCCGGCGGGGCGCGTTCGGTCAAAGTGCGGGGCCTGCCGGGCAGCCGCGTGGGCGCGAAGTTGGTGCCGCAATTCCTGGAAGACCTCACCCCGCGGCCGCCCCCCGGCGTTGCGCGCGAGCCACGGCTCGAGCCCCTGGTTCACCGGCCCAAGGGCAGCGGGCGTCCCACCAAACGGGACCGGCGCCGGCTGCGGGAGTTCGGCCTGCTGCCCCCGGACGCCTGAGCCGACACCACTTTTGCGCGCCGCCGGTGTTTGCCTACGTTGTGCCCGTGCGTTTCGCCCGCTTCGTCACCAACAAAGGACGCCCCGCGCGCCGGAGCGGCCTGCCCCGGCGGGGCCCGGCCGCGCTGGCTGCGGCCGCGTTTATCTTCGCGGCGTGCGCGGACCGGGCCGCTCCCCCGCCGGTTTCCACCAATCCCCCGGCGCTGGTCTGGCGCGCCGCCGAAGGCCGCGTCAGCGCGCAAATTGACGGGTGGAGCCTGGACCGGCTCCTGGAAACGGTGGCCCGGGCCACCCGCTGGCACATCTGGCTGGACCCCGCGGCGGAGCACGTGGTCAACGCCAAGTTCCGCGACCTGCCGGTGGGCGAGGCGTTGCGCCGTCTGCTCGGCCCGCTCAATTACGCGCTGGTGCCCGACCCCGCCGGCCCGGCGCGGCTGTACGTGTTCCGGGACGCGCGCCAGGCCGCCACGCTGCGCATCGCCGTGCCCGCGGACGAAGCGCCGGGCACGCATCGGCTCGAGGACGAGTTGATCGTCACCCTGCCCGCCAACCACCCGGAGAGCATCGAGGACCTGGCGCGCCGGCTGGGGGCCCAAATTGTCGGCCGGGCCGATGACCTGCGGGCCTACCGGCTCAAATTTCCCGACGCCGCCGGGGCCGAGGCTGCCCGCCGCACCCTCGAGGACTCGGGCGCGCAGGTGGACTTCAATTACCGGGTGGAACGGCCCGAGACGGCGGAAGTACCCCTGCTGGGCACCGGCCTCGGCCTGAATCTAAAGCCCAAAGCCCTGGCCGGGACCGAGGGGGTGGTGGTGGCCGTGGTGGACACCGCTGTGCAGGGCCGGGCCGCCGGGATCGAGGATTTCCTCCTGCCCGCGGTGTCCGTGGCCGGCCCGGCGGCGGGGCCGGAAGACCAGTTGGCCCACGGCACCAGCATGAGCGCCACGCTCCTGCACGGGTTGGCGGCGCTGGACCCGAAGTCCGAGGGCACCACCGTGCGGGTGCTGCCGGTGGACGTGTACGGCGCACGCGAGGCCACCACGAGCTTTGAAATCGCCCTGGGCATCCAGGCGGCCCTCAATCGCGGCGCGAGCATCGTGAACCTCAGCCTGGGGGGCGCGGACCCCACCCCCTTCGTGCACCGGCTCATCCGGGCCGGACGCGAGCTGGGCGTGGTGTTTCTGGCGGCGGCCGGCAACAGCCCGGTCACGGACCCGACCTACCCGGCGGCCTACCCCGAAGTCCTCGCCGTGACCGCGCTCAACCGGCGGGGAGAAATCGCGGCCTACGCCAACCGGGGTGACTTTGTGGACGTGGCCGCGCCGGGCGCCAGCGTGGTGGTCTTCCGGGCGCAACCGTACCTGGTGGTGGGCACCTCACCGGCGACGGCAAATGCCTCGGCCCTCGCCGCTCACCTGGCTGCCACGACCGGGCTGCGCGGGGCGGAGCTGGAAGCGGCGGTGCGTGCCCGGCTGGCTCTGGACGCGGCCGCCCCCCGCCCTTGAAGTGTCCGGCTCACCGCCGGGCTTCCCGCATCACGCGCACGGCCACGTACCGGGTCTGGGGCAGGATGAACTTCTTGACCTCGACGCTGACGGCGCGGGCGCGGAATTCGCGGAGGCACAGGTCGGCGATTTCCACCGCCAGGGTTTCGATCAGCCGCCAGCTCCGGCCCTCGCCCAGGCGCTGAAGCCGGCGGCACACCGCGTCGTAGTCAATGGTGGCGTCGAGGTTGTCGTGTGCGGCGGCGGCGCCGAAGTCCTGGGCCAGCTCGAGGGTCAGCAGCAGCCGTTGCGGTTGAGCGCGCTCGGCCTCGGACACTCCCACGTGGTAATGCACTTCCAGGTCGGCGATGGTGATGGTGTCCATTTTCAGGCGGTGGCGGCGGTTCGCTGCGCGCAGACGGTTTCGATCAGGGTGCGGGTGGGTTGGTTGAGGTCCTCGGCCAGTGCCGCCGCCAGCGGCAGCCAGCGAAAATCCTGGGCTTCGTCGTTGAGGCGCACCACCGGCTCGCCGACACAGCGACAGGTGTAGTTGAGCAGCAGGAAGTGGGCGTCGCGGTAAAACTCCGGCGGCCGGATGCAATCCTGGACGAGGACAAAGCGGATGTCGCGGACCGCCAGGCCGGTTTCCTCGAGCAATTCGCGCCGCAGCGCCGCCTCGGCGGTCTCGCCGGGACGAATCTTGCCGCCGGGAATGCCCCAGCGGTGGGACCATTTGTGCGTGCGCACCAGCAGGACCCGGTCCGCGGCGTCAAACACCAGCGCTCCCACCGTGGGCACCGGGGCGCCGTCGGCCAACGCCCCGGGGACCGGCCATTCCCCGAAGGCGCGCCGCAGCCGGTCGCGCAACTCGCCCAGGTGCTCGACGATCAGGTCCGGATTACACGCGCGCAGTTGCTCCACGCCGTTGTAGCCGGTGAGCACGGCGCAGGCCCACACCCCGCCGTGCCGGGCGGTTTCGATGTCGTGGGCCATGTCGCCAATGAACAGGGTCTCCGCCGGGTCCAGCCGGTGGGTCTCGAGCAGTTCGTGAATCTTGGCGGTCTTGTCCCAGACCCCCACGTACGGATGGTCAATAAACGTCCCAAAGCCCGTGGTCGCCGCCTGCACCCGGTAGTGGTCCGGGTGCACGCTGCTCAGCACAAACGTGCGCCAGCCGCGGGTGCGGCAAAATTCCAAAAACTCCCGCGCGTGCGGCAGCGGCTCCACGCGGTCCTGGCAGCGGCGGAATTCCTCGTGAAACCAGGCCTCCAGCTCGGCCAGCGGCACGTGCGGCACGTAGCGGTCGTAAAAGCGCTTGAAGGGCAGGCAAAATTCGGCGCGGAACTGCGCCAGCGTCAATTCCGGCACCGCGGCCTTGCGGAAGACGTGATTGCTGGCCTGCAGGACCGCCGGCAAATCATCCACCAGCGTGCCGGACCAGTCGAAGATCACGTTCCGAATCACGGGAGGCAGTGTAGGGACCGACCCGGGGGGTGCAACCTTCCACAGGCCGGATGCTCCCGGGCCGCCGGTTCCCCTTCGCCGGGTCACGCCCGCACCGCGGTACGCGTGGCAATGGCTTCGGCAAACAGCCCCAGGGCCTCGGCCCGGACCAGCGACCCCACCAGGCGCCGCTCCTGGCGGTTGTTGACCACCGGCACGTGCCGCAGGTCGCTGGCCAACAACACCGGCAGGGCCTCGTGCAGGCGCTGGCCGGGCGTCAACACCGGCGGCGGCGGCCGCATCACGTCGTAGGCGATGATCGCCTCGTACCCCGGCCCGGCGTTGAGATAGGCCTTGAGGTCCTGCAGCGACACCATCCCGGTGAGCCGGCCCTGGGCGTCCACCACGGGCAGGTAGTTGTGGGGGCTGGTCAGGAACCGCTGGCCGATTTCCCGCAACGTGGCGGTCTCGGGCAGGGGCGGGACCGGCTCGCGCATCAGGTCGCCCACGGTTTGCAGCGTGGCGGCGCCGAGACGTTCGGCCTCGGTTTCCTCGATCCACCCCCGCTGGCGCAGCGGTTCGGTGTACACCGAGGTCGGATGCAGGCGGCGGCTGATCAGCGTTCCGACCACGCAGGCCAGCATGACCGCCGGCATGAGCGAGTAGTTCAGAGAAATTTCGAAGACCAGAATCATGGCCACCAGCGGCGCGTGGGTCGTGGCCGCCAGCATACTGCCCATGCCGGCCAGGGCGAAGGTGGCCAGGGGCAGCGGTTCGGCCAGACCGACCCGGTGCAGGAACAGGCCGGTGGCGCTGCCCAGCGCCGCGCCCAGAAACAAAGTGGGCGTGAGCACCCCGCCCACGGTGCCGGCCCCGACCGCCAGCACCGTGGCCACCAACTTGGCCAGCAGCAGCCCCGCCAGCAGCAGCAGGTCATAGCGGGGCGGGCTTTCCAGGATGCGCGAGGTCACCGCGTAGCCGTTGCCCCACACCTCGGGCACCGCCACGGACAACAACCCCGTCGCCAGCCCGGCCAGCAACAGGAGCACAAAGATGGGTTGGCGGAGGCGCCGGAACAGCTCCTCGCTGCGGCTGAGCAGGCGCAGGAACAGGGCGCCCAGACCACCCGACAGCGCGCCCAACACCAGAAACCAGGGCAGTTGCCCGATGCGGGTGAACTCGAAGCCGGGCACTTGATACAGGGGTTCGAGGCCGAAGAAACTGCGCGAGACCACCGCGGCAATGACCGAGGCGCACACCAGCGGGGCGAAGAGGTTCATGGCAAAGTTGCCCAGCACGATCTGCGCGGCGAAGACCGCCCCGGCAATGGGCGCGTTGTACGCGGCGGCCAGACCGGCGGCGGCGCCACAGGCCACCAGCAGGCGCAACCGGTACGGCGGCGCGCGCAGCCACGACCCCAGCTTGCTGGCCAGCGTGGCGCTCAATTGCACAATCGGTCCCTCGCGGCCCACCGAGGCTCCCGTGGCCACGCTCAGCAGGGAGGAAAGCGTTTTGACCAGGTTCGCCCGAAAGGGCAGGCGGCCGTCGCCGGCCACGACCACTTCGAGCAGATTGGTGGACCCGCCGCGGCCGGCCACGCGCAGCCCCCAGTGCAACACCAACCCGGCGGCCAGCCCGCCGGCGGCCGGCACGGCGAACCGCACCCAGGGACTCAGCCAGGCCGCAATGTCCGCGGGGTCACCGGGCCGGCCCAGGAACAGCAGCTTGAGGGCCTGATTGGCGTGATAGAAGGCCGCGTTGCACAACCCGCCCACCACACCCACGCCGCCGGCCAGCAACAGGTGGATGGTATCTTCCCGCGGCTGCCACCGGCCGCGCCACTCGAGCAGTTGCCGCCAGCGGCGCGCGACGAACTCTTGGAACCAGCTCAGCGCTTGGGCCCCCTGCCATCGTGGCACGCGCATGGCCGAAACCTAGCGCAGTGCGCCCGCCTGACCGAACCTAAAAACCCCCGGAGGCCCGATTCCCCGCGCCCAGCGGAACCACCGCCGTCCACAGCCGGGGGCCGAACCGGGCGAGCACCCGCTCCCGCAACGCCTCGCCCCGGTTTTGATCCGGCACCAGCGCAAACAGGGCGGACCCGCTGCCGGTCATCCGGCTGACAGTGGCCCCGTTTTCCTCGAGGAAATCCCGCGCCAGCGCCAGCCAGGGGAACTTGGCAAAGGCCGGCGCCTCGAGCGCGTTGTAGAACTGCGGCGCGGCGCGGGACAGGTCCCCCGCCGCAAGCGCCCGCACCAGTTGCTCCGCCCGGCCCGGGCGACCGCGCTGCGATTCGGGAAATCGGGCCAGGGCGCGGTAGGCCCAGGCCGTGGCAATGCCAAACCCCGGGTGCACCAGCAGCACCCAGCAGCCGTCCAGTGCCGCAAACGGGACCAGTGGTCGGAGACACTCTCCGCGGCCCGTGGCCAGCGCCGGCCCGTCCTGCAGAAAAAACGGGACATCCGAGCCCAACCCGGCCGCCAGGTTGTGAAGCGCCTGTGGAGACAAGGGTTGTCCGAACAACTGGTTCAGGCCGCGCAGGGTGGTGGCGGCATTGGCGCTGCCGCCGCCCAGCCCGGCTTCACGCGGCACTTTTTTATCCAGGTGAATCCGGACCCCGTCGGCAATCCCCGTGGCGGCGAAAAAGTTTGCCGCGGCGCGCCAGACCAGGTTGGTGGCGTCCACCGGCAGGGAGGGGTCGCTGCAACTCAACTCGAGGCCGGCCGGGGTTTTGGCCAGCACCAGCGTGTCGCACAAGGCGACCGGTTGCAGCACCGTCTCCAGCTCGTGAAAGCCGTCCGGACGCGGTCCCAGGATGTTCAGCAGGAGATTGATCTTGCAGGGAGATTTCAGCTCCAGGGCCATAAACGAAAAGCGGCGCCCGATGCTGCTCTCCGGCGCCGCCCGAGGTCGGCTGGAAGTGGTCTTGGTGCCGCCCGGGGTTAGTAGTCGAAAATCCGGAACCGACTTCCGGGCACAAACGGCGCGGTGTCCCCCCCGGAAAAGCCCAACTTGGTGTCGGTCTCAAACACGCTGTCGGCAATCAGGTCCGGCCGGTGACTGTCCGGGTAGGTGGGGCCGACGGTCGCGTCCGGCATCAGCCGGTTGCCGGGCTTGAGCCACGGTTCGTAGCTGGGGATGGGGAAGGTCACGATTTCATAAACGCCCACCAGGGTGCGCAACACGCTGCGGTTGATGCCGTGGAGGAACCCGGTGGTGTAGGCCACTTCCGGTCCCTCCCACAGCGCCTTCTGCTCGACCGAGCGCCGGAGTTCTCCCAGGCGCGCGAATTCCGTGGCATTGGTGATCCCGCGGCCCAGTTTGCGTTCCGGCCCCTTGCAGCCCCCCACCAACGCGGCACCCAGCAGCAGCGAAAACGTAGTCAAGACCTTGAAATTCATGGACGGATCGTTTTTCGACATCGTCTTTTCCGGGCCGGCGCTTGTAAAGGAAGTTTTGCGGCCGGCCCCCAAGGGGACCGACTCCGTGGGCGGCAAAGCGGCGGCCGGTGAATCCAAAAGCCGAAAAGCCGCCGTTCAAAAACGCCCGCCCCCCGGCCCGGCCTCGCCGCAGTCCGGCCCGACTCGCAGAGGGAGGCCTTTTGTTTGGCCGTCCCCCCGGCCGGCAGGATGGGAATCGCCCTGCGCCTCTCCTGACCCGTCACACGCGGGAAACCGGCGGCTCAATCCACCAGCCGATACCAGTTGTCGCGCTGGTGCGGCTCGTAGCCCAGGTCGCGGATGAGCCGGTGCATGTCCTCGACGCCCATCCGGTAGGTGGCCCCGGCCTGCGAGACCACGTTTTCCTCGATCATGACACTCCCCAGGTCGTTGGCCCCGAACCGGAGCGCCACCTGACCGATGTCCGGGCCCTGGGTCACCCAGGAGCTTTGCACGTTCTGGAAGTTGTCGAGGTAAATCCGGGCCAGAGCCTGCGTGCGCAGGTACTCGTGGCCGCCCACCGTCGGCGCCCGGAGCCGGGTGTTCTCGGGCTGAAACGTCCACCCGATGAACGCCGTGAAGCAACCGGGACCATCGCCCGGGGTGTAGGGCTCGTCGGCGGCGCCGTTGAGGGCCGCCCGGCGCCGGGCCAGCGAGCGGTCCTGCTGCTGGCGCAGTCGCTCCAGGTGCTCGATCCGGTCCTCGAGGGTCTCGACGTGGCCGAACATCATCGTGGCGCTCGAATACAGGCCCAGCCGGTGCGCCACGTCCATCACCTCCAGCCACTCGTCACTCATGGCCTTGAGCGGCGAGATGCGCTTGCGCACGCGGTCCACGAGGATTTCGCCACCCCCGCCCGGGATGCTGCCCAGGCCGGCGGCGCGGAAATCGGCGATGATCCGCTCGAGCGGTTCGTTGAAGACCTCGCGGAAGTGGATGAACTCGCTGGGGCTGAAGCCGTGGATGTTGACCTGCGGGAACTTCGTCTTCAGATGCCCGAGCAGGTCCAGATACCACTGCTTGGTGAGCTTGGGGTGATGGCCCCCTTGCAGGAGAATCTGGTTGCCGCCCCGGGCCAGGGTCTCCTCGATCTTCCGGTCCAGTTCCGCCCAGGTGATGACGTAGGCGTCCGGGTCCTTCTCGGTCCGGTAAAAGGCGCAGAACTTGCAATAGACGTTGCAGACGTTGGTGTAGTTGATGTTGCGGTCCACCTGGTAGGTCACGATCTCGTTGCCCCGGCCGCCGTAGGCGGCGGCCTTGGCCAGTTGGCGCCGGCGGTCGGCCAGCGCGCCCAGCTCCTCGAGCGGCAGGGCCGCCAACCGCAGCGCCTCCGCGCGGGTAACACGCTCCCCGTCCCAGACCTTCTGCAACAGATCGTCCAACGTCGCGTCGTACACCATGCACCCCAAGCTTAGCCGCCAGCGGGCGCTTGGCAACGCGGCCCCCCGATCGGTCCAAGCCGGCTTTCGGCCCGCCTCGGCCGGGGCGTTTGCCACGGCTCTGCTCGCACGCCTCGCTCCGGCGTCAGGAGCGCCGCCGGCGCTGGGTCAGCACCGCCGCCACGATGATGACGCCGGTGAGCATGAGCCGGGTGGCCTCCGGCACGGCGTTGATGCTCAGAATTTTTTCCAGGTACCCGATGGTGAGCGTGCCCAGCAGGGTCAGGCCGATGCCGCCGCGACCGCCGGTCAGCGGCGTCCCGCCGATCACCACGATGGCAATGGCCGTGAGTTCATAGCCGGCGCCGGCCTCGGGGTCACCCTGTTGTTCCTGCGCCGCCTGGCACATCCCGGCCACGGCCGCCAGCAGACCGCTGGCCGCGTAGGCCAGCACCTTGGTCCGCACCACCGGTACGCCCGAGAGCCGCGCCGCCTCCTCGTTGCCGCCGATGGCGTACAACTCCCGCCCCCAGCGGTGCCGGGCCAGCAGCAGCCACGTCAACAACGCGCACCCCACAAAGATCACTGTCACCACCGTCAGGTTGTCGCCCAGGATGCGGCTGTCGATGAACCGAAACACGCCCGGCACCGGCACGTAGTCGTAACTCCCGTCCGGGTTCTTGACCGCGGTCGAGACCTTCATGCCGCCGGAAATGGTCTTCGCCAGGCCGCGCGCGAAGACCATCATCGCCAGCGTGGCGATGAAGGGCTGAATGCGGAACCCGGCGGTGAGACTGCCGGCCACCCCGCCGCAGAGCGCCCCCAGCGCCAGGCACAGCGGCACCGCCAGCACCGGCGACCAGGCCCGGTGAATGCTCAGCAGTGAAAACGTGACCGCCACCAGCGCCAGCACGCTGCCCACCGCCAGGTCAATGCCGCCGCTGATGATCACCAGCGTCATCCCGCAGGCGAGGATGCCGAAGACCGACGCCTGCCGCAGCGCGTCGCGGTGGGTGCCCGGCTTGAAGAAGGCGCCGTCGGCGTGAAACACGCACCCCAGCGCCAGCACCAGCGCCAGCGCCAGGAGCGCGCGGCTGGCCGGGTTGGCCCACAGGCGGCCCAGTGGACTTCGCGCTTCGGACTTTGGACCTCGGACTTCGGCGTTCATGCGGTGCCCATGGCGGCGGCGAGGACTTTTTCCGGCGTGGCCTCCCCACGCGTCAACTCCGCGCTCAACCGGCCGCGGTGCAGGACCACGATGCGGTCGCTCAGCGCCAGCAATTCCGGCAGTTCGGAGGTGATGAGCAGGATCGCCAGCCCGCGCGCGGTCAGGTCGTTGAGGAGCTGGTAAATCTCGCGCTTGGCGCCCACATCAATCCCGCGCGTGGGCTCGTCCAGCAACAACACCCGGGGTCGGGTTTGCAGCCATTTGGCCAGCACCACCTTTTGCTGGTTGCCGCCGGAGAGGGCCTCAACCTCCAGGTCCAGCGAGGCCGCGCGCAGCGCCAGGGTCGCCGCCAGTTCGCGGGTGACGGCCTGTTCGCGCCCCGGGTGCCGCCAGCCGCCGGGCGAGAGCCGCGGCAGGTCGGCCAGCGTGGTGTTGGCGATGACAGAGAGCGGCAGCACCAGCCCCGTGGCCTTGCGGTCGTTGGTCAACCAGGCCAGCCCCTGGTCAATCGCCCGGCGCGGCCCGGCGATTTCGAGCGGTTGGCCGTCCAGCCAGGCCCGACCGCCGACCGCCCGGCCGTACGCGCCGAACAGGCCCGCGAACAAATCGCTGGCGCCGGAGCCCTGCAGACCGGCCACGCCCAGGATTTCCCCGGCGTGAACGCACAACGAAACCCCTGCGACCACCGCCCGGCCGCCGCGCCAGACCGAAAAGTTTTCCACACGCAGCCGCTCCGGGCCGGGCCGGGCGGCGTGGCGGGGAAATTGTTCGCCCAACTCGCGGCCGACCATCCAGTTCACCAGCCGGGCGGGCGGCAGCTCGGCGGCGGGGGCCGTGCCCACGTGCTCGCCGTCGCGCAACACGCAGATGCGGTCGGCCAGCCGCTCGATTTCCTCCATCTTGTGGGTGATGTACACCACGCCGCAGCCGCGGGCCCTGAGGTCGGCGATCAGGCCGAAGAGCTTCTCGACCTCCGGGGCGTTGAGCGCGCTGGTCGGCTCGTCCATGACGATGACCCGCGCGTCCCGGGCCAGGGCCTTGGCGATTTCGGTCAATTGCTGCTCGGCCAGGGACAGGTCCTCGACCCGCCGGTCCACGTCCAGGTCCAGGCCCAGTTGGTCCAACAGGCGACGGGCGGCGGCGCGTTGGGCGGCCGTGTCCACAAACCCGCGCCGGGTCAGCGGTCGGCCCAGGAAGATGTTGTCGGCCACGCTCAGGGTGGGCACGAGCGACAGCTCCTGGAAGATGATGGCCACGCCCAGCGCCGCGGCCTCCAGGGGCGAGCGCGGCCGCACCACCCGCCCGGCGATCTCGAGCGTGCCGTCGAAGTCGGTGTACACGCCGCCGAGGATTTTGATGAGCGTGCTCTTGCCCGCGCCGTTTTCACCGGCCAGCACCAGCACCTCCCCGCCGTAGATGTCCAGGTCCACCCCGCGCAGCACGGTCACCGGCCCGAAACGCTTGCCGATGCCGCGCAGGCGGACCAGCGGCGGACCGGGCGGGACGGCGGGCAACGCGGCCATGCGGGGGGTGTCAGGCTGCCGGCGGGGAGTGGGCCGGCCGACCGTACACGCGGGCATAGGCGCGGCAAAACGGGCAGAGCCGTGATTCGACCCGCCGCACCAGGGCAAACGCGAGGCCGCGTTGACGCCGCCGGGCGGCGCGGCAGACCGGGCAGTTTCGGCAAACCGCGGCCAGGAGGCGGTCCGGGCGGGAGGCTTGAGAATTGACGTTCATCGGTGAGCGGCTCGCGGTTTGCCGCCGGGGCGGCTCAGGCCTTCAGCTCCTGGAGCGGGAACTCCCACGCCTCGGCCCGACGGAGCATTTCGTCCCAGGTCACCTCCTTGCCGGTGTAGGCGGCGGTGCGGCCGAGGATGGTGGTCAGATTCGAGCGCACGCTGGGCGCCACGGTGGGGTTGGTGAAGTCGCCCTTGACGATGCTCTCGTAGAACGTGGCGATGTTCCGCACCGCGCCGTCCTGGTAGAGGTTGCGCGAGTCGCCGTTGAAGGCGTCGTCGCGCGTGCGCAGGGTGACCTTGCCCGCGTAATGCGTGTCCACCGTGCCGGCGGTGCCGTAGGCGCGGCAGAGGATGTCGTCGTAGCCAAAGCCCACCTGTTTCGAGCTGAAGCTGGCCAGCACGTCGCCGGGGAACCAGAAGATCACCGCGAAGTGGTCCCAGCAGTCGCCCGCAAAGGGCCGGGCGCGGCCGCCGGTGCCGAAGGCCCTGACCGGCGCGGTGTCGGTGAACCACGTGGCCACATCCAGCGAGTGGATGTTCTGCTCGGTGATGACGTCGCCGGAGAGCACGCGGTCCACGGCCCAGGCGCGCACGCGGGCCTCGGCGTCGCGCTTGCTTTTGCGGAACTCGTCGTCCATGCCCTGGAAGTACAGGTCGCACTGGTAGCCCACGTCCAGGGACACCAGCCGCCCGATCTGGCCGGCGTGAATGCGCCGGGCCACTTCCTGGTAGTCCGGGTGGGCGCGGGTCTGGAAGTCCACCAGGAAGGCCAGTTTTTTGGCCGTGGCCTGGCGGCCGCTGGCCTCGATGCGCTGGCAGCCCGGCACGTCCACTGCCACCGGTTTGGCCAGATAAACGTGCTTGCCCGCGGCCACGGCATCGGCGGCCTGCATGGGGTGGAAGAACGGCGGGCTTTCGATGACCACGGCATCCAGGCCGGGCTGCTCGAGCATCTTCCGGTAACCGTACAGGCCGCTGTAGCGGTGCGCGGCCGGGACCTGGAACTGGTCGCCGGCGGCGTTGGTACGGTCGGCGAAGTAGTCGGACACGGCGGCCAGGCGGTAGCCGCCGTGCTTGACGAACAGGTCGGCGATCCAGCGGCCGCGCCCACCGCAGCCGATGAGCCCCAGGTTGAGCTTCGGCCCCGGCTCGGCGGCGCGCGCGGCGGCGGGCAGGACGGAAAACCCGGCGGCCAGGGCGGTGGTGCGGTGCAGGAACTGGCGGCGGGTGACGGGGGTGGTGGCCTGCGGCGGAAAACCTGGGGTGCGTTTCATGCCGCGATGAAATCCAGCCTCGCGCGGCGAGGCAAACGGAAAGTCGGCCGCTCCGGCGCCCGGGGCACCGCGCAGTTTTCCGGCGGATCGGCTGCGTCCCGGCCAAAGAAGCCGTCTTTTCCGGTGATCAGCCGCGGCCAGGCCCCTTGGGGGCAACGAGGCGGTTTCTGGTTTAATCCACCGGCTGCAGCCGGATTTCACCCAGATCCACCACCTCACCGTCGCTCCCGGCGGGGACCACTACGGGACCTTCCCAAAGGTTGGGATACACCTGGCCTGCCGGCGCGGGGAATCCGGCGCGAACAACGTACTGGCCGGGGGTAACGTCTTCCGCCTCCCAGGCGCCGTCTGCCGTCCGCTGGAGCGGCCAGGTCCGCGCCGCCTTCAAAGCGGTGGCGATTTCCGGGCGCCGGCGCCACCGGGCCAGGGCCTGCGGGTCGTTGCGGATTTCGGCCGGCGGGTGGGGCATGGACGTGACGATACTCGCGAAGGCGAGAGCCTGGTCGGGTGGTAGCCCCGGGCCGTACGGCCAGCGCAACCCCAACCGGACGGTCACTGCATCTTTGCCGATCTCGACGAAAACTGTCTCGCCGGGCGTGGCATGTATTACTTCCCTCGTCTGGAGGGACCAGCCGCGCCCCGCGGGCGGCGTGTCGAAGGGAATCAACTCCTTTACGATCAGTTCACCCGGGGGCACTCGTTCGAACTTGAACTCGCCGCGGACATCGCTCGTTGTCCGCCAGCTTTCAAAGTCCAGATGGATCAACCCTTCAGCGGTCGCGCGGCCGAAATCCACCCCCAGGTCCCGCTCCGCCGCCGGTTTCCCGCGGCTCCAGATGCGGCCTTCCAGCCGTGCCCAGGGCCGGAGCCGCAGCACGGGTTCGGCCGCAAGGGTGGTTCGAGGTACCAGGGCAAACCCCTGCGGATGCGCGGCAACCACCGCCGTCACGGTTTCGTCCGGAGGCAGGCGAAACTGCCCGGCGGCATCGGCGGTGAGCACCGCGGCACGGGATAAACGTTCCAAGCCGCCCGGAAGAAGCGTCAGATTGGTTTCGGGCGAAACCAAGCCGACATCGCAATGGGCCGCCGGCTGGCCGTTCGGCAGAAGCACCGTCACGGTGACCGTTTCGGCGGGCTGGAGTTTCACGGCGAACTCCACCTCGCCTTCGTCCGGCCGGAAGACGCGCGTCACGTACGGCGCGTAACCCTCAGCCTCGAACTTGAAAACGTAGCCGGGATTAGAAATCCCGCCGATCATGGCCTCCTCGAGTACGTGCCGAAATGTCCCGCCGCTAAAAGCCAGTTGGTGGCGATCAATCGGGCTCCAGTGCGGACGCTGCTCGCTCCCGAAGGTCTCCGGCCAGCCGCAGAAAATGCGGAAGTTGGAAATGGGTTTGCCCGTGACGGCGTCGTTCACGGTGCCGGCGATGGTAAGGGCCGGCTCCAAGACGATGACGTGTTCCGTATCGCCGGGCCGCAGCGAGACGTCGTCCCGCCGCAGGTAGCCCGACTTGGCAAACGAGAACACCAGTTCTTGGTCGGGCGCGTTTTCCCAGACCGCCCGCCCCTCGGCGTCCGTTTCGCCACTAAACTCGACCTGGGGCGGAGACGTGGCTGCTAGCTCCCTCTGCTCCCGCAGGCCACCGAACAGGCTGTAGGCGAACCACACCTTGGGCAGGGGCTGTCCAGACCCATCCACCGTTCGGAACCGCAAGGTCTTCCCCGGCTGCAACACCAGCCGCAGCGGCGGCGTGTTCTCGTGGATGTCCGTTTCGATGGTCGTCGCGGTAAAGCCCGGAGCTTCCGCGGTCACCGGCTTGCGGCCCGGCTCGCAGGCGGCCACCGCAAATGATCCGTCCGCCAAGGTGCGTGTTTCCCGGGCATGCACCTCGCCCAACATTCCGACTCGGACCGTGGCCTCGGTGACCGGCTGCTCTAAACCATCCACCACCACCCCCCGCACGGTCACGCCGCGGCGAAGCTGAAAGACGTACTGACCGGCGCGGAGGCGCTCTTCGGCTCCGGGATTGCGGGCGACTTCAAGATCGGCCGCGCGGACGAAATCCGGATGTTCGGCGCTGCCGCGGATCCACCGGAGCACCTCCTCAGCGATCCGGTTGACTGCCCAGCGGCCCTCGCTGTCGGTCTCGACCTGAAGCCAACCGAAGGCATGGCTCTCCGGGCGCCGGTCGCGCGCTGGGTCATCCGCGTGTCCGAAGCTGACCTTCGCCCCCGCCACCGGTTGGCCGTCCGGGTCCACGACCGTGCCGCCAATGGGCACGGCGCGCTCCAGCCGCAGCGTGTACTCGAAGGGGATCTGCTCGCCGCGGTCCGGTCGCCATTCCAGACGGGTGTCGGCGAAGCCCTCGCAGCGCGTGGTCAATTGCAGGTGCGTGGCGGTGCCCCGCGGAAAGCGCACGTCGCAAATTCCCCCGCGGGTGCCATGCAGCGTCCGGCGGTCCCAGTCAGTGCCCATCCGGCACCGGTAATCCACCACCACGTCCGGCACGGGCTGGCCGGTCTCGGCGTCGAGCAGTGTGAGCACCAGGGCTTCGGGGTCGGGCGTCGTGGCCACCGCGGGCAAGTTGGCGGAAGCCGAACCGGAAGCGCCGCCCGTGGAGACGTTCCGGCTGGAGTCGTGGGCATTCCCGACCGACGCGGCGGTTGTTCCCGCCCGGTCGCCGGCACTCCGGCCCGGTGGAGAACTGTCCCGGCTCAGGTACCACGCCAACGGCACGGCCACGATGGCGGCCGCGGCCAGACCCACTGCGAGCCTGCCTTTCCCGGTGGCCAGCAGCGCCCCCAGCCAGGTCAGTCCGTTCACCGCACTGGCGGCCAGGGCCGCCCGGCTCACCGGCTCGGCCAGGGTCGCCGGTGCGGCTTCCACCGCCCGTTCACCCAGCAATGCGGCCAGGGCCGCCCCGCCCGGGCTGACACCCCGCTCGGCCAGCAGCCCCCGCAGCTTTTCCAGGGCCCGCGCCACCCGTTTTTGGGCGGCGTCTTCGCTTACGCCCAGCGCGGCGCCGACCGTGCGCAGGTCGCGCCGCTCGTAAAAGCGCAGCAGCAGCGCCTCGCGGTCGGCCGGCTCCAGTTCGTTCAGGGTTTCATCAAGCACGGGCGCGAGGGCCTGCCAGGCGGATTCGCCGGCGAGTTCCGGGGAGTTCATGGCGGCGGCGGTTTGTTCGCGAGCCAGACGGCGTTGCTCGGCGCGGCGGTGGTTGGCGGCCACAAAGCACGTGTGCCGATGCAACCAGCCGCCCAGCGCGCACGGCCCGCCGGCCAACGGCCCGCGTCCGCGGCGGGTTTGCACGACCAGGTCGGTGAAGACCTGTTGGACGAGGTCCTCGGCGGCGTGCACATCGCCGCCGGTTTGGCGGCGGGCCACCGACCAAACCAGGTCCAGGTAGCGGCGGACCAGTTCGCGGAAGGCTTCCTCCGAGCCGCGTTCGGCCCAGGCCCGGAGCAGTTGGGTGGCATCCGTCATGTTCGCTCACCCGATATAAAGCCGCCGCCGGGCAAAAGCCGACCGGGGCCCCGCGTCCGGGCCGGGGTCGGCCGGGGTCAGACGCCGCGGATGTACCGGCGGTCCTCCCACACGGCGCGCAGCGAGGAGAGGTTGCGGCGGTCGAGGAGGTGCTTGGCGGCGGCGACCAGACGGCGGCGTTTGAGGTGCTGCCAGGCGTCGTGCAGGCTCACGGCGGCGAACTGGAGCACGCTGGGGTCGCGGTAGCAGTCAATCATGCACCGGGTGCAACCGTCGCGGATCAACTTCGAGGCGTCGAAGTCGTAGATGTTGCACATCGGCGTTTCCCAGAAATGGCAGCGGTAGAGTTGGAGCTTCCAGTCCAGGTAAAAGTACTTGAAGCCGCCCAGGCAACCGAAGCGCTCGGGTTCCCCGCGCAGGTGCCGCTGCATCTCGGTGAGCGACTCGCGGGGGTTGACCACCGGGAAGCGGCTGCGGCGCTTGAGGGCCTTGATGCGCTCGAAGACCTCGATCAGCTCGTCGCGGGTGTAGTTGACCAGGCCGCTGTCGCTGAAGCTCAGGTAGCTGGAGCCCAGGGTGGTGAGCGGGTAGCTGAAGGTGCAGGTGGTGAAGCCCAGGCTTTCGAGGAAAGGCGGCAGTTGGTGGTAGTCTTCAATCAGCCGGCTGGCGGTGATACTGGCGGTGGTCTGGATGCCCACGCCGGCGAAGAATTCATTGGCCCGCTTGATCTTGCGGCACACGTCCGGCAGCCCGCGGTTGGCCTCGTGCCGGGCCGCATCCGCGGCGTCAATGGACATGATGACACTGGCCAGGCCGGCATCGGTCAGGGCGCGCAGGTTTTCCTCGGTCCACAGCGCGCCGTTGGTGCAGATCATGGGCCGCAGGCCGCGCTCGGCGGCGTAGCGGACCATGGCGGTGAGGTCGCGGTGCACCATTGGCTCCCCGCCCACAAAGAGCAGGTAGCCGATGTGGTTGCGGACGCAGATGTCAATGACGTCGCGCGCCTCCGCCAGGGTGACCGAGGCGCGGGCGCGGGGGTCGAACTTCGAGCGGGCGAAGCCGCAGAAGTCGCAGTCGGCGTTGCAGATGTTGGTGATGGCGAACTGGAGGTAACCCGGGCCGGCGTGGTGCAGCACTTCGCGGAACAGTTGCCAGGGGCTTTTGCGCGGCGGCCGCACCGGAGCGGAGGCGGAGGCCGCCCGGGCCGGCGTGCGGGGAGAGGCGGGCGGGCCGGCCGGGGGGACATCAGTCGCGGGCGCGTTCATGCACGTTGGCCCATACTGTCGGGCCAAAAGCGGGCGGGGCAACTTTTTTCCCGGCCGGAGGCTCTCGGGGCTTACATGGAGACGACCTGCCACTTGGAGATAAGGCCATGCCGGGGGTAGGGCCACACGGCGGCGCGCCCCCCGCCCGGGACCGGGGAGGCTCGGCTTTTACCGGTTGACCCTCCGGGGGGCCGTCCCTAAGCTTGGAACCGGTTACGGATGGGCCGCCGGAAGTGGTCCATCCGGCGCTTTCTTATGGCCGAAGGTTACTGCGTCAAATGCAAAGCCAAGAAGGAGATTGCCGACGGCGTGGAAGAGATCATGAAAAACGGCCGCAGAGCGATCAAGGGACGCTGCCCAACCTGCGGCGTGGTCATGTTCAAGATCCTGGGTGGCAAGGCGGTCACCCCCCCGGCCACTGATCCCCAAGGGCCGCCGGGCAATCCCCCCCCAGCAACCGGCTCACCGCCTCCGGCTCCCGAACCACCCTCCGCGGCCTGAGCCCGCGGCAGCCCTTGCTTTCCCCTGCCACTGATTATGCCCGAGACCCAACTGGCCTACGCGATCATCACCCCCCATTCCCTGCACAAATCCCGCACCGGCGGGATCATCGCCCGGTTGATCGCCCGCACCAATCTGGACCTGGTGGCCGCGCGCATGTTTGCGCCCGGCCCGGAACTGGTGCGGGAGTACGCCGGGGCAATCGTCTCGGCGGCCGACCCCCAGGACCGCCGCATTCAGGAACTGATCCGCGATTACGTGCTGACCCAGTTCAGCGAAGACCCCAAGACCCACCGGCGGCGTCGGGTCATGATGCTGGTCTTCAAGGGCGAGGACGCCGTGCGCAAGGTCCGCAGCGTGGTGGGCAATTTTTCCTTCCACCGCCGCGGTGGGGAAACCATCCGCGACACCTACGGGGACCTGGTGGTGGACAGCGACGACAACGTCCGGTACTTCGAGCCGGCGGTCCTGGCCGCGCCCACCCCGGAGGAGGCCGCCGCCAAGCTGCGGTTGTGGGCCCGGTACTCGGACACCGACGGCGGGGTGCTCGAAAACGTCATCGCCTACGGGCCGGACGAGAAACCCGAGCGCACGCTGGTCCTGCTCAAGCCCGACAACTTCCGCTTCGCCTCCGGGCGGCCGGGCAACATGATTGACTTCTTCTCCCGGACCGGGCTGTACATCGTGGGCATCAAGGTGCACCGGATGAGCGTGGCCCAGGCGATGGAGTTTTACGGGCCGGTGCGGGAGGTGCTCCGCACCAAGCTCAAAAGCGTGGTGGCCGGCCGGGCCAAAGAAGTGCTCCAAAAGGAACTGGGCCTGCGGATTCCCCCCACCGAGGAGGAACAACTCGGCGAACTGCTCGGGCCGTTGTACGGCGAAAACCAGTTCGAGAACATCATCCGGTTCATGGCCGGCCGCAGCCCCAGCGAGTGCGAGCCTTCCCAGTTGACCGCCCCCGGCCCCGAGAAGTGCATCGCCCTGGTTTATGAGGGCGTGAACGCCGTGGCCAAGATCCGCGACGTGCTCGGCCCCACCGACCCCTCGAAGGCCCCGCCCGGCTCGATCCGCCGCGAGTTCGGCCTCAACATCATGGTCAACGCCGCCCACGCCAGCGACTCGCCCGAAAACGCCCGGCGCGAGATGCGCATCGTCAACGTGGGCGAAAACACCTTCAAACGCGAGATCGAGGCCGTGTTGGGCCGGGTGTAACCCGATTCCCCGCCGCGGGAGCCGGGTTTCCGAAGGCGCTCGCCGAGCGGGCCGGATCGAGCACCGCTTTTGCCGACAGCGCTGGCGCGCGGTCCCTCAGTCCTCCGGCAGCGGCCGTCCCTTGGTCTCCGGGGCCCAGATCAACGCCACCAGCCCCAGCAGATAAACGGCGCACATGAGGATGGCGGCGGTCCGGAACGACCCCACCCACACGCTCAAATGCCCCAGCAGCGTCGGCGCCGGCGCGGCCAGGTACCGCACCGTGTTGTAGCAAAAGCCCACCCCGGTGCCCCGCAACCGGGTCGGAAACAGCTCGGGAAAGTAAATCGAGTACCCGGCGAAAACCGACAGGGTGGCAAATCCCATCAAGGGCAGCATCCAGTACGCCTGCCCCTCGGTCTTGAGCGCGAAGAACACCCCGGCCACCGTGACCGTGCACAGCAAGAACGACAGCAGAAAAGCCAGCCGCCGCGTCAGGTACGCCGCCACCGCGGTAAAGGCCAGCATCCCGCAAAACGCCCCCGCATCCTGCAGGGCCGTGCCCAGCGCGCGCACCCGATTCACCTTTTCCTGGGGCTCGCCCCGCAGGGCCTCGTTGATCAGTTCGGGCGAAAAAAAGGCGATGCCCCACAGCCCGATCATCCCGGCCACGCCCAGCAACAGCCCGACCAGGGCGTGGCGTCGCCAGCGCGGATGCCCGAACAGGTCGCCCAGCGACCCCACCTGCTTGTGCGCGCCCCCCTGCGCGGCCGCGGCCTTGGCCGCCTTCCACGGCTCCGGCTCCCGCAGCCACAGGAGCATCGGGGCCGCCAGCAGCGCGGGCACAATCCCCACAAAGAACAGCACCCGCCAGCCGGAGAAACTGCCCAGGAACTGCGCCTGTCCGGGGGGGATGAGGTAACTGATCAGGGACCCGGTGATGTTGCCCGTGGCCGACAACGCCTGCAACGAACCCAGCGCCACCGCGCGGAACCGCCCCGGCACGCTCTCGGCCACCAGCGTCGTGGCCGCGCCAAACATCCCCCCCACGCCCAGGCCCACCAGAAACCGGTAGGCGATGAATTCCTGCCAGCTCTGGGCCAGACCGGACAACCCGGTAAACCCCGAGTACACCAACAACGTGGCCACCATCGTTTTCACCCGGCCCCACTTGTCGCTCATCATGCCGAAGATGATCCCCCCCGTGGCCCAGCCGATCATCATGGCCGTGGTCGCGTAGCCCCCGAACTTCTTGACCACCTCCCGCGCCTCCTGCCCGCCGAGCAACTCGGCCAGCGCCGGTTCCCGCGCCAGGATGAACAGCCGCTGGTCCATGCAGTCGAACAACCAGCCCGCCGAGGCGATCAGCACCACCAGCCAGTGGTACGGGGTGACGCCGGCAAAAACGCTCCCTTCCGGGGCGGAAGTCTGGGGGGACGAGGGACCCATGTGCGGCTGGTCTTCAGACCGGTTGAGACATCCGTGAACGCCCGCAGTGTCCCGAAACGCCCCGCGCCGTGTCAAGAACCGGGGTCCCGGCCGGCAACAGCCCGCCGCTTCGCGCCCCGGCCCCCGGCGCCGAACCCCAAAACTTGAATTCCGGGCCGGCCCAATGCCCGAATCCCAAACTGCCGGGCCGGCCGGATCGCCGCGCCGCCGTGCGGGTGTCCGGCCCTCAGCCGCCCCGGAATTGCGGATGCCGCTCGAGGCGTTCGAGCGTGGCCGCGCTCAACCGCGCCTGCACATAGCGCGGCCCCGCCAGCGGCTCGGCGCTGGTGGAGCGGCGCGCCCGCGCCAGCCAGCGGCGGTCCAGCGGCCGCGGGATGAGCCTCGGGTCGGTGGCGGCGAGCGTGGTTTCCTCCTTTTCGCCCGTGGCCTCGCCCACGCCCACGAAAAAACCCGCCACCAGCAGCGTCACCCGCACCAGCGTGGCCCGGCTGTACGTGGCCAGGGCACAGGGCCGGCTCGGGTCCAGCCGCGCCCGCAGCCGCTGAAACAGCGGCAGCGTCCACATGTCCGGGTTTCGCGCCGGCGAGAAGGCGTCGTAGAGGATGGCGTGGGGGTCCGGTGCTTCCGTCGTCGGGGCGCCGGCCAGCCAGGTGGGGAAATCCGCCACAATGACCGACCAGTCCACCGGTTGGCGGCCGTTGTAAAACCGCACTTCCCGCGTGCCCAGCAGCGCGTCCACCGCCGGTTCATAGTCGGCCAGATAACCCAGTTCGGCCCCGTGGCGCCGCGCGAAGTCCAGGGCCTCCAGCGTCCGGTCGAAGCTGACCACCCGCAGCGGCGAGGCCAGCGCGCGCGTGGCGCGGAACAAGGTCAACACGTTGGCCGCCGCGCCCAGGCCCACATCCCAGACCACAAACTCCCCCGCGTGAGCGCGCATCCGCTCCGCCAGGCGCAACGGCCGCAGGTACACGGCCTCGGCCTCCGCCGCCGGGCCGATGCCGGGATGAAACGTCTCGCCCTCGGCCCGCGCGCGCACGCTCCAGGCCCCCCCGGCCACGCGCACCAATTCGTAGCCGCCCCCGCCGGTCGTACCCGGTGCGGGCTTTTTCATGCCCTGCGGTCAAAACTGGCCAGCAGTTCGGCCGGCGACACCGTGGCCGTGCCCAGCTTGCCCACCACCACGCCGGCGGCGTGATTGGAAAAGACCGCCGCCTCGACCGGCGAGGCCCCGGCGGCCACGGCCAGGGTGAAGGCCGCAATCACCGTGTCGCCCGCGCCGGACACGTCGAACACCTCCCGTGCCACGGTGGGGATGTGTTGCGGCGCGCCGGTGCGCGGGCACAACAACAGACCGTGCTCACCCAGGGTGATGAGCAGCAGTGCGGGCCGGAGGGTCTCCAGCAGCCGCTGCGCAACCACTCGCAGCGCCGGGTCCTCCCGGGGCGGCCCGGCGGGATGCGGATCCGGCAGGTGCGCCAGCTCGAAGGCCTCTTTGCGATTGGGTGTGAGCAGGGACAGGTGGCTCAGGTCCAGCGCGTGCACCGGCTTGGGGTCCAGGCTCAGCCAGACGCCCCGACGGCGGCAGGCCTCCCGCACCGCGTCGAGCACCGCCTGCGTCACCACGCCCTTGCCGTAATCGCCCACAATGACGGCATCCGCCCCGGGCAGGCGCCGGCGCCAGCGCCGCAGGAGCGTTTCGGCCGCCGCCGCATCCAGATCGGCCCGGGCCTCGCGGTCCAGGCGGACCACCTGTTGGCGGTGGGCGAGGATGCGGGTTTTCACACTGGTGGGGCGAGTGGGGTGCGTGACCAGACCGCGGCAGTCCACCCCCTCGCGCTCCAGCAGACCGCGCAGGCGGGCGCCCTCGGCGTCCGGGCCGATGAGGGCGAAGAGTTCCGCGCGCGCGCCCAGGGCGGTGAGGTTGCGGGCCACGTTGGCGGCGCCCCCGGGCATGAAGCTTTCGTGGTCGAACTCGACCACCGGCACGGGCGCCTCGGGCGAAATGCGGTTGACCCGGCCCCAGATGAACTGGTCGAGCATCACGTCGCCCAGCACCAGGACGCGGCGCCGGGCGGCGGCGGCGAGCAGGCCGCGGACCCGCGCCCGCGGAAGGTGGTTGGGGTTCATGCCGGTTGCGGGGAATCCAGGAACGCCGTCAGCGGACTGGTGGCGTGGGCCTCGAGGCTGGCCGGCGCCAGGCCGATTTCCCAGGCCGCGCGTCCTGCCTCGACCGCCGCCTTGAAGGCGCGCGCCATGCGCACGGGGTCGGCGGCCACGGCGATGGCGGTGTTCACCAGCACGGCGTCGGCGCCCAACTCCATGGCCTCGGCGGCGTGGCTGGGCGCGCCCAGGCCGGCGTCCACCACCACGGGCACGGTGGCCTGCTCGATGATGATGCGGAGCTGGTCGCGGGTTTGCAGGCCGCGATTGGAGCCGATGGGCGAGCCCAGGGGCATGACCGTGGCCACGCCCACGTCCTGGAGGCGCTTGGCGAGCACGGGGTCGGCGTTGATGTAGGGCAGGACCACGAAGCCCTCGGCCACGAGCTGTTCGGCGGCGCGCAGGGTTTCCACCGGGTCGGGCAGCAGGTAACGCGGGTCGGGATGGATTTCCAATTTCACCCAGGGGGGCAAACCGGCCGCGCGGGCCAGGCGGGCCAACCGCACCGCCTCGGTGGCGTTCATCGCCCCGCTGGTGTTGGGCAAAATCAGGTACCGGTCCGGGTCAATGAACTCGAGGATGTTGGCAAAGGGGTCCCGCCGCCCGCTCAGGTCGGCGCGGCGCAAAGCCACGGTGACCATTTCCGCGCCGCTGGCGGCCAGGGCGTCGCGCATCAACGCGGGCGAGGCGAACTTGCCCGTGCCCAGGATGAGCCGCGAGGCAAAGGTGCGCCCGGCGATGGTCAGCGGTGTGTGTGTCAGCGACATCGGGTCGAAGTTAAAACCGGCGGCACGGGGCGTCGAGGGGGCATTGGGTGGCCGGCAGCCGCCGGCGGGCGGGTCGGCACCGTGCCGAGCGGCCGGAGCGAGCGGGGCGGGATCGGGCGGTTGGTGGCGCGCGGCAGCGGACCTTGGAACGGACCGGACCGGATTGCCCATCCGCGGCGCGGCGGGGTCAGCGGGTGGGCACGGTGGCGTTGTCGGCCATCCACTTGGCGTCCACCCAGGCGTCCAGGGCGGGGAAGTTCAGGCTCAGATTGCGGGCGCCGGTGAAGTACACGGGCATGTTCCGCAGGCCGGCCCGGGTTTCCGGGTGCCCGGAGGAGACGCTGAGCCACTTTTTGATTTCCGAGTGGCCGTCGGCGAAGGAAAAGCCACAGGCGCCGTTGTGGTAATTGGCGGGGATGTCAATGATGCGGGCGGCAGCACGGTTGTCGGCGCCGGTGCACTGGTTGGCAAAGGCCGCGTCGTTGATGCTGTTGGGGTGCTCGTCCACGAAGACGAAGGTCTTGGTGGGCTGCACGATCTCGGAGGCCTTGCCGTAAATGCGCCAGCGGGTCTGGTTGCGGCCGCTGGCCCCGCCGTCCAGCCAGTCGCCGAAGGCGAAAACCTGGCTCATGGAGTTGCTGCGGATGCGCGGGACCTGGCGGCCGGAGATCATCACTACGGCCTTGTCGGCCGGGCAGCGGAAAATCTCGCGGCTGCCGCCCACGTAGGGGAAGAGCGGGCTGTTGGTGATGTAGCGCAGGTTGGCGGCGTCGGCGTTCCAACTCTGCAGGTCGCCCTGAATCCAGTTCACCCGCCGGTTGGGCAGGCCGTCCAGGCAGCCCAGCAACAGGTCATTGTAGTCATCAGCATACACCAACCAACCCAGGGTAAGCTGCTTGGTGTTGTTCATGCAGAAAATGCCCTGCGACTTGGATTTGGCCCTGGCCAGGGCGGGTAGGAGCATCCCGGCCAGGATGGCAATGATGGCGATGACCACCAGCAGTTCGATCAGCGTAAACCCGGCGGCCCGTGTTCCCGGGCCGTGGGCGGGCGGGCGATGAACGAGCTTTTTCATGTCTGGCTCCGGTTTGGAGTGGCTCGGTGGAAACTTCGGGTAACCTTGCGCCTCCTCTGCTCCGGATGCAAGCGGGTGTTCCCCCGCGCAAGACCGTGCTCCGGCATCCGGAAGGGGCGGATTACCCGCGCCCCGCCGGTGGAGGCCGCTTTACACCGCGGCCCTGGTCCCCGGAAGAAACGCCCGCCTCCGCGGCAGGCGGGGTGTCCGCCGCCGGAGCGCAAACTTTCAGTCTGCCGCCTGCCTGCCGCGGTTTGCTTGGCGCTGGTAGGTACCGCGGGTTCGGACCCGCAAACCGTGGCCCACCGCCATCAGCTCGCCGGCTGGAAGCCGGCGCTCCGGCGTAGCGGCGACCGTCTTGGTGCCGTAGTGGGCGGCAGATTGCCAATCTGCGCTACGCCAGCTTCCCGCCAGGTTAGCGCCCGACTCTACGGCCGGCGGGCTGCCCGCTGCCCCTGGAGCGGCCGCGGACGGCCGCAACCACCTGCCCCGCCGGGCAGGTGGTTGCGCGGTGCGGAAGTCGCCTGCTAGGCTCGACTCATGCGGATTTTGTCAGGCATTCAGCCGTCCGGCGCGCTGCATCTGGGCAACTATTTCGGCATGATGCGGCCCGCCATCGAACTCCAGTCCCAGGGCGAGGCGTTTTACTTCATCGCGGACTGGCATTCGATGACCTCGCTGACCGACCCCGCGTTGCGCCGGCGTTACACCCTGGACGTGGCGCTGGACTTTCTGGCCTGCGGGCTGGACCCGGTGCGGACGGTGTTCTTCCGACAATCCGACGTGCCCGAAGTGGCCGAGTTGACCTGGATGCTGAGCACCGTCACGCCGATGGGGCTGTTGGAGCGCTGCCACAGCTACAAGGACAAGGTGGCCAAGGGCCTGTCCTTCAATCACGGGTTGTTTGCCTACCCGGTCCTGATGGCGGCGGACATCCTCATCTACGACTCGAACCTCGTGCCCGTGGGGCGCGATCAAAAGCAGCACGTCGAGGTCACCCGCGACATCGCCATCAAGTTCAACGAACTGTACGGCCCCACTTTTGTCCTGCCCGAACCGCAAATCCGCGAGGAGGTCGCGGTGGTGCCCGGCACCGACGGGCAGAAGATGAGCAAAAGCTACGGCAACACCATCGAGATTTTCGGTGAGGAAAAGGTCCTGCGCAAAAAGGTCATGAGCATCGTCATGGACAGCCGCACCCCGCAGGAACCCAAGCCGGATGCCGACAAAAACCTCGCCATCCAGTTGCTCAAGCTGGTGGCGCCGGCGGACGTGGCGGCGGATTTCGAGGCCCGTTTGCGCGCCGGCGGCCTGGGCTACGGCGATCTCAAGAAGGCCCTCTTCGAGCACTACTGGAACTACTTTGCCCCGGCCCGGCAGCGCCGGGCCGAATTGGCGGCCAACCTCGATTATGTCCACCAGGTGCTCCGCGAGGGCGCGGCGCGGGCGCGGGCGGTGGCCGGGCAGGTCCTGGCCCGTGCCCGTCGCCAGGCCGGGTTGGACTAGGTCCCGTCGGCGCTTCCCACGCGCCGCCGCCCGCGGAAGACCCGGGCCAAAGAAAGTCAAGCCTTCGCCAAAAGACGTTTGGTTCCGGGGCGGGCGGGGCGTAAGTTGAATCGCAAAGCTACCGGAGCCCATGGGGTAGGCCCCCGTCCGGGGCTTTTCCGCTTATGAACCAACTGCAAGAGCTCATCGCCGCGCACCCGTTTTGGCAGGGGATTGCCCCGGAACACATCGCCCGGCTGGCCCGGTTGGCCACGGTGCAGCATTACGGGGTGGGCGAACTGATTTTTCAGGAGCGTCACGAGGCCACGCACCTGTACCTGGTGCAGCACGGCCACGTGGCTCTGGAAAGCTTCCTCCCCGGCGTCGGGGTGACCACCATTCTCATCCTCGGCTCCGGCGAAGCGTTGGGTTGGTCGTGGTTGTTCGCGCCCTACCGCTGGCAATACAGCGCCCGCTCCGTGGATGTGACCGAGATCATCGCCCTCGACGCCGCCCGGCTGCGTGAACTGGTGGACCAGGACCCGGTGTTCGGGCGGGACCTGATCACGCGCACGGCCAAACTGCTCGAGCAGCGCCTGCTGGCCGAGCGGGGCAAGCTGGTGGAACTCCAACTTGCGCAAACCAAGCCGCTGGGAGACGTGCTCGGCGAACCTGAGGAAGACCCGGAACCCTTTGTGGCCCCGCGCGCCTGAGCGGGGGAGACCCCGCCGGTGCCCGGGATTCCGGAGGGCAAGCGGCCGGGCAGGGGGGACCGTCGCGATTTGGGACCGGCACCTCCCGCCCGATTCCCTGAGCGGCAGGGTGCCGGGCGCCTGCGGGCGGTGGGATGGCGCGCCTCCAAGCGCCGGGAGATGGCCGGTAGTGGTGCGCTTCGGTCGGGTCCTTGATCTGGTGCGGCCTCCAGCGCCGGGATCCGGCACTGTACATTCCGGGCAGGGCGGGAGGCCCGACCCCAGGCGCTGCGAGCGAGCGCTTCGGAAGGCGGCGATGCGGGGCGCCGTCCCGATTATTCAAGCGGCACCGGCCAGGGCGACAAAGTTCCGCAGCATTTGCAGGCCGACGTCCTGGCTTTTCTCCGGGTGAAACTGCGTGGCGAAGACGTTGTCCCGCCAAATGGCCGAGGCAAAGCGGACCCCGTATTCGGTGCGCGTGGCCACCAGACCCTCATCGGCGGGTTGCGGGTAGTAGCTGTGCACGAAGTACACGTGGCTGCCGTCGGGCACCCCGCGCAGCAACGGGCAGTCCGGGCGCACGATCTCGAGTTGGTTCCACCCGATTTGTGGCACCTTGAGGTCCGGCCGTTCGGGGAAACGGACCACCGGCCCGGCGAAAATGCCCAGACCGGCCGTGCCCCGGTTGAATTCCTCGCTGCGCTCGAACAGCGCTTGATAACCCACACAGATGCCCAGAAACGGCCGACCGGAGCGGATGAACGCGCGGCAGGCCTCAAACAAGTCCTGACGCCGCAGGGCATTGAGGCAGTCGTCAAACGCCCCCACCCCCGGCAACACCAGCGCCCGGAGTCCCGCCAGACCCTCCGGGCGGTCCACCAGCCGCACCGGAGCCCCCACGTGGACCAGCGCCTTGTGGACGCTGCGCAGATTGCCCGCGCCGTAGTCAATCAGTCCAATCACGCCCCGAGCATAAACACCCGCCCCCGGGATTCAACCGGCGCGCGGCCCCGCCGCCCCCCGGCATCCGGGCCGACCGGGAAAAGCGCCGGCCGCGCGTCTTGGAACCGGAAAAGGCCGGTAGGGAAATGCCGGGGAAGTTGAACCCCGGTGGCGCGCGACTTGGAACCGCGACGGCGCGCAAATTCGCCTTGGAAAAGGCGGCCCGCGGCGGCCAAGATGCGCGCTCGCTCCGGCCCCGGGGGCGGCACATTGCGCTCCCCCGCCGGAGCCGTGCCGACATGAAACGCACGCATCATTGCAACGAACTGCGGCCGGAACACGTCGGGCAGACCGTGACCCTGTGCGGCTGGGTGCATTCCCGCCGCGACCTGGGCGGGGTCATTTTTGTGGATGTCCGCGACCGGGAAGGCCGCACCCAGGTGGTGTTTGATCCCTCCGACCTGCCCGCCGCGGTGTTTCACCGGGCCGAAACGCTGCGCAGCGAAAGCGTGGTGCGCGTGACCGGCGGGGTGCGCCGCCGGCCCGAGGGCACGGACAACCCGAAGATCGCCACCGGCCAGGTCGAGGTGTTGGCCCGGGAGCTGGAGGTGTTGAACCTGGCCGACCCGCTGCCCTTCCAGATTGACGAGCCCGAAGCCGCGGCGCGCGTGGGCGAAGAGATCCGCCTCAAGTACCGCTACCTGGACCTGCGCCGGCCAGAGATGCTGCGCAACCTGCGCCTGCGCAGCCGCGTGGCCGCGGCGGTGCGCCGTTACTTCGACGACCTGGGCTTTCTGGAGGTGGAGACGCCCATTCTGTTCAAGTCCACCCCGGAGGGGGCGCGGGAATTTCTGGTGCCCAACCGTCGCGAGCCGGGCACGGCCTACGCGCTGCCCCAGTCGCCCCAGCAGTTCAAGCAAATCCTCATGGTGGCCGGCATCGAGCGGTACTACCAACTGGCCCGCTGCTTCCGTGACGAAGACCAGCGCGCCGACCGCCAGCTCGAGTTCACCCAGATTGACGTGGAGATGTCGTTCGTGGATCGCGAGGACATCTACGCCGTCATCGAGGGTCTGCTCCAGCGGGTTTGGCAGGTGGCGCTGGGCCGGGACATTCCCACCCCCTTTCCGCGACTGCGTTTCGAGGAGGCCCTGAACCGTTTCGGCACCGACAAGCCGGACACCCGGTTTGGTCTGGAACTGGCCGACTTCACGGACGAATTCCGGCACAGCCCCTTCAAGGTCTTCAGCGGCGCGGTCGCCGCGGGCGGGGTGGTGAAGGCCCTCAACGCCAAGGGCCTGGCCGGCGCCACCCAGGGCCAGATCCAGGCCATGACCGACATCGCCTACGGCTTCGGCGCCAAGGGGCTGGCCTTCATCAAGGTCGAGGGCGGCGAGTGGAAATCGCCCATCGTGAAATTCTTCGGCGAAGCGGAGAAGGCGGCGCTGACCGCAAAGCTGGGCATCGAGGAGGGCGACCTGATCCTGTTTGCCGCGGGCGAGTGGCAAACCTCGTGCGAAATCCTGGGCAAAATCCGCCTCTACGCCGCCGACCTGCTCAAACAGCAGGGCCGGCTGAACCTCCCGGCGGATCGCTTTGACTTCCGGTGGGTGGTGGACTTCCCGCTGGGGAGCTTCGACCGCGAGCAAAACCGCTGGTCCTCGAGCCACCACCCCTTCACCGCGCCGGTGGTCGAGGACATCCCGCTGCTCACCACCGACCCCAAACGGGTCCGCGGTCAGCATTACGACGTGGTGGTCAACGGCGTCGAGCTGGGCGGCGGCTCGATCCGCATCCACCAGCCGGACGTGCAGAAAACGGTCTTTGAAGAGGTGCTCCAAATCCCGCCGGACATCGCCCGGGCCCGCTTCGGGTACCTGCTGGAGGCGTTTCGCTACGGCGCGCCCCCGCACGGGGGCATCGCGCTGGGCTTTGACCGGCTCATCGCCATCCTCTGCGGCACTCCCAGTATCCGCGATGTGATCGCCTTCCCCAAGACGGCCAAGGGCACCTGTCTGATGACCGAATCCCCCGGGCTGATCGAGCCGTGGCAACTGCGGGAACTCCACCTCGAATTGCGGGTGCCTCGCCGGGAACCGGCTCCGGACGGCGCGGCCAAGAGCTGAGGGCCCGGCCCCCGGGCAATCCGCACCTGCGGTGAGCGAACCCGCCCCAGCCCCCCGATCCCCTCCGCCCCTGCGGCCCGGCACGCTGTACCTGGTGGCCACCCCGATCGGCAACCTGGAGGACATCACCCTGCGTGCCCTGCGGGTGCTCAAAGAATGCGACGTGATCGCCGCCGAGGACACCCGGCGCAGCGGACAGTTGCTCGCGCATTTCGGCATCCGCAAGCCGCTGCTGAGCTACTTCAAATTCAACGAAGCGCGTCGCAGCGCGGACATTCTCGCGCGGCTGCGCCGCGGCCAAACGGTGGCGCTGGTGACCGACGCCGGCAGCCCGGGCATCAGCGACCCCGGGGAGCGCGTGGTCCGGGCGGCCCTGGCCGCCGGATGCCGGGTGGAACCGGTGCCCGGGCCGTGTGCCTTGATCGCGGCCCTCACCGCCAGCGGCTTGCCCACGGACGAGTTTCACTTCGTCGGGTTTTTGCCGCACAAATCCGGGGCGCGACGCCGGGAGCTGGAACGTCTGCGTTTGCTGCCGGGCACGCTGGTTCTGTACGAATCCCCGCACCGAGTGGAACGGCTGCTGGGGGAACTGGCGGAGTTGATGCCCCGGCGCCCGGTGGTGCTGGCCCGGGAGCTGACCAAGAAATTCGAGGAATTCCTGCGCGGCCGACCGGCCGAGGTGCTTGACCGGATCCGCCAGCACGCGGTGCGCGGCGAGTGCGTGGTCCTGGTCGGCCCCGAAACGACGGCCGATTCCCCCCCCGCACACCCCACCCCGCCGGGGAGTTGAGTTGATTTGGCGGGCGGCCGCGCTTGGCTCAAGGGCCGGCCGGGTGCGGGCCGTGGGCGCCGCCCTGGTCGGCGGGGATCCCTGCTTCAGGCCGTTACCGGGTGGTTGGCGCTCGGGCGCCTTTCGGGGGAGAGGCTGGCCAGGGCCGTCAACATGTCTCGGGCCATGCGGGTGGCATGGTAAAACTCGTTCACCGCCTGGCGCGCCGCGCGGGCCAACCGCTGCCGATGGTCCGCATCCAGGAGCACCTTTTCCAGCGCCTCCGCCAGCGCGCCTGGATTCTCCGGCTCGCAGAGTTCCCCGGCGCCGCTGGTCTCGATGATCTCCGGAAAGGCCGCGGTGCGCGGCTGGACCACCGGCACCCCGGCCGCCATCGCCTCCAGGAGGTACAACCCAAACGCCTCGCCGTAGCGGGCGGGCACGGAGAACACCGTCAGCGAGCGCAGGAACTTGATCTTCGCCGCCCGGTCGAGGTTGGCGTAAAAATCCACCTCGCCCAACACCCCCGCGCCGGCCAGCCGGTGGCGCAAGTCGGCCACGAAGCGGCGGTCGGCCGGGCCGCAACTGCCGCCGATCTTCAGGCGCACCCCGGGGACCCGGCCGCGCTGCCGCAGTTGGATAAAGGCCTCCACCAACGTGTCCAGGCCCTTTTCCCGGGACATCCGGGCAAAGAAACCGACCGTGGGCGGCGGCGGCCGCAGCGCCGCCGGTACGGGCAGTTCGGCCTCGAAACCGGCCGGGTTGATGCCCAGCGGAACCACGCGAATTCGCTCCGGGGCCAGTCGCAGCCGCGCCGCCATGTGGTCGGCAAAGTAGCGGCTGGGAGCGACAAACAAATCCGCGTCGTGCGTGGTTTCTGAAAGCAGCTTCCAGGCTTCCTCGCGCGGGCGCGCCGGCAGGGCATCCAGGAAGGTGTCCTCTCCTGCCAACAAACACACCACCGGCGTCCCCACGCCCTGACGCAACCGCCGGGCCAGGCCCATCAGCAACAGGTTGGACAGGACCACGTAGTCCGGCTTGGGCTGGCTCTTGAGCCAGGCCACCAATTCCTCCAGCTCCCGCGCCTGGTTGCCGTGCTCGCCATGCAGCATCGAGAGCGTCAGCTCGCCCACCTCCTCGGGCCGGGTTTTGGCGGCCAGCCGGCCCACCAGCCGGAGCAGCCAGGGCTGGGCGAAAAACCGGTGCAACCACGGCGGCATGGCGCGCAACAGGGCGCCGCGCTGTTCCAGGTACACGTTGATGCCGCTGAAAAAAATGGGCACCCGCGCGCCGGCCACCGGCTCATCCAGTTTGACCGGCAGGTACATCGGCACCAGCAGGGCCTCGTGCCCCAGACGACGCCACTCCGCGACCAGCGTGTTGTCGCGGATGCAATTCCCGCAATACGACCCGCCCGTGCCCGGGGTGATTTGAATGATTCTCACGGCCTGTTGACTGCTCGGTTGCCCCGACGGCTCCATGAGCTCCACGGAGCCCGGGTTCGACGGTTACTGAGCCACTTGTGCCACTCCGCGGCCGGCAGTGCAAGTGCGGTTCATCAATTCCGCGCGCCGACCCGGGGGCGGTCCGCCCGCGAATCCCCCGCCAGCGGCTCAAGGCCCGGCCGGTTGCCCGACGGCGGCGCTGTCCAGGAGCTGTTGCGCGCGGCGACTTATTTCCGGGTCCGTGGCCGCGGCCAGCTCCTGCAGACGCGGCGCCGCCTTCCGGACCTCCGCCCCGGCGGCTTCGAGGCAGCGCCAGGCAAACTCGCGCAGTTGCTCGTCCTCGGTGGTGAGCCGCCCCGCGCACAGCCCGATCAGGGCCTCCGAAGTGCCCGGGCTTTGCCGGGCCAGACTCAGCACCTCTGCGGGGGGCAGGCCGCTGTAAACCGTCACCAACCACGCGTAAAAAGCCGTCGAGGAATCCGCTCCCCGCAGGGCCGGCAGCAACCCTGGTACGACGGGCTGCACCGCCGGCCCCAGGGCCATCAAATTATGACAGGCCTCCAGACTGCGCCGCTGGACCGTCTCCGAGCGGAGAAAGACGGGCAGTCGCCCCGCCAGGCCGGGCACCACTTCGGTCAGGCGCTCCGCCAGGCGCCGGTGCAATCCCGGCCGCGCGGTCAGTTGCCGCACCAGCCGTGCCACCCCGGGGGAGACCCCGGGCGGTGGGGCCGACGGCGCCCGCCACCCGGCGACCCCCAGGACCACCAGTCCCGCGGCCAGGGCTAGCCCCAGACCGACCGAGCTTTTCATCGGACCGGCTCGGGCACGGCCGCGCCGTCCTTGCGGGGATCGGACGCGCCGGAGTTGATGCCGCGGGCGAAATCCCGCATCACCGCCTGCCCCCCGCCCACCGCGTCGGCAAAGGCCGGCAGCGTGCGGACGGCGTGCCCGCGGGCGGCCAGCGCGGTGCGCACCAGCTCGGGCACGCGCGCCTCGAGGTCCACGTCCCGCCCCTCGAAGGTCAGCTTGGTGAAGCGCGGGGCCTCGAGCGCGGCCTGGAGGTTCAGGCCGAAATCCACCACGTTGGCCACGAACTGGGCGTGGGCCGCGGCATCCTCCGGGTCCATTAATCGCGCGCGGTTCACGCGGCCACTATGGCAGCCCGCGCCGGGGAAACCAGCGGGAACCGCCCGCGATTGGCCTCCCCGGTTTGGGCCGAACGGCGGCTTCCCGCTGCGGGGAATGGGCCGGCCGGGGTGAACGAGGCGCGCGGCCGGGACGGGCGCGCGCTCATTGCGGGAATCCCCGCCTCCCGGGCCTGTCCTGAGAGCAGTAACCGATTTGCCCGGGGAAAGGTCCCGGCTGCGCGCCCACCTCGACCGACCGAGCGGGCATTGACGCCCCGGAGCACATCAGCTCAGTCGGCGTCCACCTCGAGCACCTTCCACTCGTGCACCCCGGCGGCCCAGCCCGAGCGCAGTTGCACCACCAACCGCAGTGCGGCGGTGGTGACCGGCTCGAAGCGGACCTCGCACCAACGGTCCGGCGCCACCGGATACTCGCCCTGCACGGCGACGGGTTTCCACGCCTCGCCGTCGCGATACTCGAGGTGCCAACGGGCCGGCAGGCGGCAGGCGCCGCGGCCGGTGTCATCGAACCAATAAACCCGCGCGCCGCCCACCGTGAGCGGCTCCGGCCAGGTGTACTGCGCCCACTCGGTGGTGCCGCGGTGCGGCCACCAGTGGCACAGGGCGGCGGGCTGCTCGCCGCTGTGCGCCGGTTCGACCCCGTCGTTGAGGCCGGCGGGTTGGGAATTGTTGTGGGCGAAAGACACGCTGACGCGGGCGCGGGTTTCCGGGCCGCCGACGCGCGGCAAGGGCGGGGTTTGGGGCAGCCAGACCTTCATCGGCCCGGGCGCGCGGTTGTCCCAGGCGTAGTACGGGACGGCGCGGAACGGCACCAGGCGCGCCGGCACCAGCGGCTGGTAAAGGCGGTGCCCCCAGTCCGGTTCGGGCGCGACGCGGGCGAACCCCTCGAGCAGGACCGCCCCGCCGAGCAGGGCGGGGTCCCGGTGAACGGACAGCGGCTCCTCGGGCGAAAAGTACAGGGCCTCGAGCGGCTCGGCCTGGTCCACCTGCTCCAGGCAATAGACCAGCGGCCCGCGTTGCAGGGCAAAGAGGCCGCGGTTGGCCTTCACATTCGGGTGGGCCACCACGCGCTCGACCGGCATCGGCAGTTCGAGCGTGACGCGGTCGCCGGCGTGCCAGGCACGTTCGAGCACCAGGTAGCCGGCCTCGGTGCGGACCGCAGCAGCGGGTTGACCGTTCACCGCGACCTTGGCCGTCCGGGCCCATCCGGGCTGGCGCAGACGCAGGGCGAAGGCCGGCTCGGCCGCGCGCTCGAACTCGAATTCCACGCGGCCTTCCCAGGGGTGGTCGGTGCGCACGCGCAGGGCAATTTCGCGCCCGCCCACGCGCGTCCGCACGGCACCCTGGATGAAGAGGTTCACGTAGAGCGCGTCCGGGGAGGTGGCATAGGCGTAGCCGCCCAGAGCGGCCAGGGTGCGGGCGACGTTCGGCGGGCAGCAGGCACAACCAAACCACGGCGAGCGGTGGTGGGTGCCGCGGCTTTCGAGCGGGTTCACGTAAAAGAACCGCGTGCCGTCCTGCGAGACGCCGGCCAGGACACCGTTGTAGAGCGCGCGCTCGACCACGTCCGCAAAACGCGCCTCCCCGTGCAAGAGCGCCAGCCGGTGACCCCACTGGGCCAGGGCGATGGTGGCGCAGGTTTCCTGGTAGGCGGTGAGGTTGGGCAGGTCGTAATCCTCGGTGAAGCCCTCGTTGTGGGCGCTGGGGCCGATGCCGCCGGTCAGGTACTGGTTGCGTTCGGTGGTGTTGCGCCAAACCCGGTGGAGCATCCGCAACAGGCGTTCGTCGCCGGTGTCGCGGACGATGTCCGTGACGCCGGACATGAGGTAGGCGGCGCGCACGGCGTGGCCCTTGATGTTCCGATGCTCGTAAATCGGCACGTCATCCTGCCAGTAGGTGCCGTCGTAGCGGTCGAGCGGGGTGTGGTGCTCGACGGCAAAGAACTTCTGCCCGCGGCTTTCCACAAAAAACCGGGCCAGCTCGAAGTAACGGCGTTCGCCGGTGACGCGCCCGAGCTTGACCAGGGCCAGCTCGATTTCCGGGTGCCCGGGGTAGCCCATCCGCTTGGGCGGCGGGCCGAACACCGAGTCAATGTGGTCGGCCAGCCGGCGGGCCACGGCGAGGAAGTTGGTTTTGCCCGTAGCCTGGTAATGCGCGACCGCGGCCTCGAAGAGGTGGCCGGCGCAGTACAGCTCGTGGTTGTCGCGCAGATTCACCCAGCGCACCCCCGGCTCTTTCACGGTGTAGTAGCTGTTGAGGTAGCCGTCTGCGTGTTGGGCGGCGGCCAGCAGGGCGATGATCTCGTCCAGCCGGCGCTCAAGCGCGGGGTCAGGGTCCGTGGCCAGCGTGTAGGCGGCGGCCTCGAGGGCCTTGTACACGTCCGAGTCCATGAAGACCGGGCCGGTGTAGCCGTTGGTGGCGCGCCGGGCGGCGAGCCGGAGGTTCTCGAGGTTGCCGGCCTTTTCGAGGTTTTCCAGGTTGACCGGGATCGAGACCAATCGGTTGGTCTCGCGGCGCGGCGCCCAGAAGGCGTCGCGGATTTCGACCTGGTGGAACGGCACGGCCTCGAGTCGCACCAGCGGCGGCGGAGCGGCGAGGGTCGGCAACACCGGTAAAGCGGCCAGCAACACGCCCAGGGTTTTCATGGCCCGGATTGTGCCCCGGTCCGCCGGGGCGGCAAGCCTCACCGCCGTAGCGGGCGCCGGCACCGCCCGGGAAATCAAGGCCCCGGGGGCGGCAGGTTATTGCTGGCCGTAGTAGGCCGCGGGGCCGTGCTTGCGGGTGAAGTGCTTGTTCAACAGCGCATCCGGCATGGGCGGCGTGCGCGGGTTGATCAGGTAGGTGTCGAAGGCCAACCGGGCGATAAACTCGAGCGCCTCGGCGTGGTGCACCGCCTCGACCGGGGTGCGGCCCCAGGCAAACGGGCCGTGATGCAACACCAGCGCGCCGGGCAGGCGCAGCGGGTCCAGTCGGGCCAGGCGGCGGATGATGGATTCTCCGGTGCTGGTCTCGTAGTCGTCCCGGATTTCGGCCGGACTCAGTTCGCGGGTGCAGGGCACGGGGCCGTCGAAGAAGTCGGCATGGGTCGTGCCCAGCGGCGGAATTTCGCGGCCGGCCTGCGCCCAGGCCGTGGCGTACGGGCTGTGGGTGTGGGCGATGCCGCCGATCTCGGCCCAGGCGCGGTAGAGCGCCCGGTGGGTGGGGGTGTCCGAGCTGGGGCGCAACGCACCTTCGAGCACGGCGCCGGTTTCGAGCGCGACCACGACCATGTGCTCCGGCCGCAGGTCGCGGTACCCGACCCCGGAAGGCTTGATCACCAGCGCGCCGGCCGCGCGGTCCACGCCGCTGACGTTGCCAAAGGTTTGCCGGACCAGCCCGGCGCGGACCAGTTCGAGATTGGCCTCGCACACCGCCTGTTTGAGTTCCTCAAGCATGGCCGCGTGAGCATGGGCCGGGGCGGCCCGGCGGAGCAAGTGGTTAGTCCGAAACCCTGCCGGAGGGGCGAGTTCCACCGGTTCCCCGAGCGGCGCTCGCAGTCCCGTCGAGGCTCCGGGCCAAAGCCACCGGCCCCGGCCGAAACAACGGGATGTGCCCGGCACGGCGGTGGACAACTCTTTCGGTGGAACACCGGCCAACCGTTGTGGCCGGCGGCCGCGCGGGCGGAACGCCGGGCGGCTGCGCAAAGCCGCCACCGGGCAGAGGGTCGGCCCGGGCACCTTGCGCCCGGGGGGTTATTTGCCCATGAGGTGCTCGAGCACCAGTTGGTCCAGCGCCGCGTAGTTGCGGTCTTTGATCAGCTTCTGGGCCTCGGCTTCGGGGAAGGTGCGGGCCTTTTCCACCAGGCGCAGGAAGGTGCGCCGGCTGTTTTCCAGGTGCAGCGTCCAGTGCTCCACCTTGGTGGTGCGGAAGGGGTGGACGTCGAAGGCCACATACTCGCCGTGCCGGCCGTAGCCGTTGCGTTCCAGCGCGCGCACCTGGTTGAAGGCCACGCGCAGGTTGGCCGAGCCGAACGGCTTGTCCTGGTCGAACTTGAGGCCGTTTTGGTCGTTGAGGTGCAGCGACCACAACTTGCCGAAGGCGCAGGCGAAATCAATTTCGTCGGCCGGGTCCAGGCCCGCGAGCAGGGCGTGGGCGGTCTCAATGAGGCAGCCGACGCGCTTGGGGTCGTCGGTCAGATTGGCCAGCGCCAGGGCGTGGCCGATGGTGGGGATGTAGGCCAGGTCCATCGGCTCGTTGGGCTTGGGCTCGATGGCGATGCGGATTTTCGGGTCGTGGGCGAGCATCCGGTTGATGGCCTCGACCAGGTAGTCCACGCACTTGCGGGCGTTTTTGCTCTCGCGGATGTACGAGCCTTCCCGGGCCAGCCACAGCACGATGAGGTCGCAGTCCAGGTGGTTGGCCACGTCAATGCACCGGAGCGAGCGCTCGATGGCGTACTGGCGGCACTTGGGGTCGTTGCTGGTGTAGGCGCCATCCACGGTGCGGGGATCAAACCACAGCCGCGGGGCCACGATCTCGGCCACCACGCCGGCGTCGTCGAGCTTCTTCTTGAGCGCCCGGGCCTCGGCCTTGAGCTGGGCGTCGGACTTGTTGTCAATGTCCGGCACGGCGTCGTCGTCATGGAACATCATGGCGTCGAAGCCGAGCTTCTTGAGCTGTTCCAGCTTCCAGTCGAAGGACTGGGCGGGTCGGGTGGGCGGCCCGTAGGGGTCCTGGCCCTCGCTGAGGTTCCACGGGCCGAAACAGAATTTGTAGGTGTGTGCTTTGGGCATAGGTCTTCGGCCAAAGCCTAGGAGGGGCGGCGGCCTTGGGAAGAAAAAAGCAGTGGACCCGGCGGAAAGAAATCAACCCGCGGCGCGAGAGCGCGCCAGGCGCGAGTGCCGCCGACCGTACCCCCAGTAAAGGCCCATGCCCAGCGCCATCCAGACCAGCAGCCGCGCCCAGGTGTCCGGCGGCAAATTGTACATCAGCCAACCGCACGACAACACCCCCAGCGGGCAGATCAGCCAGAAGGCCGGCACGCGGAACGGGCGCGGAATCTCCGGGTCGGTGAACCGCAACACAAACACGCCGGCGCACACGATGGTAAAGGCCAGCAAGGTGCCGATGGACACCAGCTCGCCCAGGATGCCGATGGGGAAAAGCCCGGCCATGACCATGGCGACCAGCCCGGTCAGGATCGTGGCCAGCCAGGGGGTGCGAAAGCGGTGATGCACGTGGCTGAAGACCGGCGGCAGCAACCCGTCCCGGGACATGGCGTAAAAGATGCGCGGCTGACCGAGCATCATCACCAGGATCACCGAGGACAACCCGGCAATGGCGCCCACCTTGATGATCGGGCGCAGCCAGGCCACCGCCGACCCCAGCGAGTCAATGGCGTGGGCGATGGGGTCCGGCACGCCCAGCTCGGTGTACTTGATCACCCCGGTGAGCACCAGCGCCACGCCGATGTAGAGCAGCGTGCACACCAGCAGCGACCCCAGGATGCCGATGGGCATGTCCCGTTGCGGGCGGCGGGCTTCCTGGGCCGCGGTGGACACCGCGTCAAAGCCGATGTAGGCGAAAAAGATCACCCCCGCGGCCCGGAACACGCCGTCCCAGCCGAAGCGGCCCGGTCCCTGGTTTTCCGGGATGAACGGCGTCCAGTTCTCCGGGTTCAGATAGGCCGCGCCCACGGCCAGAAACAGCAGAATCACCGTGACCTTGATCGCCACCACCAGGTTGTTGAACGCGGCCGACTCCCGGATGCCGATGACCAGCAGCCCGGTGATCACGGCGATCACAAACATGGCCGGCACGTTCAAAATCGCCCCGGTGGTGCTCCAGCCCTCGGTGAAAATGCGCCACAGGTTCCAGCCGGCATCGGCGGGCGCCTGATGCGTGTACGGCGCCTTGGACAACTCGGGAGGAATGGACAACCCGAAATCGGCCAGAAAGGACACCATGTACCCCGACCAGCCCACGGCCACCGTGGACGCGGCAAAGAGGTACTCCAGGATCAAATCCCACCCGATGATCCAGGCGAACAACTCCCCCAGCGTGGCGTAGCCGTAGGTGTAGGCGGAACCCGAAACCGGAATCATCGCCGCAAACTCCGCGTAACACAGGCCCGCAAAGGCGCAGGCCAGCCCCGCCAACACAAAGGACAGCACAATCCCCGGGCCGGCGAACTCCGCCGCCGCGTGCCCCGTCAACACAAAGATGCCGGCCCCGATGATGGCGCCCACGCCCAGCGCCACCAGGTTCACCGGGCCCAGTGTCCGGTGCAGCCGCTGGTCGTTGACCGCCTCGGCCTGAAGTTCGGCGACGGGTTTGCGGCGGAGAAATTTCATGGCATGGGCGGCGGAGGGGTTTCCGGCTCAGGCGATTTGGCTCATTTGTCGGGCGCGTTCATGGAGTCCCGGCCGGGGCAAGTCAAGTCCGGGCCGTCGCGGGCCGCGCTTGACCCCGCCCCGCCGGTTCTTTTCCCTAGGGCCTGGCCGCTGCCCATCATGAAAATCCGCACCTTGCTCGTGGACGATGAGGCCCTGGCCCGCGAGCGCCTGCGCGCCCTGCTGGCCGGCGAGCCGGATCTGGAAATCATCGGCGAATGCGCCGACGGGGCCGAGGCCGTGGCCGCCCTCGAACGGGAGCAACCTGACCTGCTGTTCCTCGACGTGCAGATGCCCGAGCTGGATGGCTTCGACGTGCTTGCCACGGCTCGTCCGGCCCGCCCGCCGGTGATAATTTTCACCACCGCCTACAGCGAGCACGCCCTGCGGGCCTTCGAGGTCCACGCCCTGGATTATCTCCTCAAGCCGTTCGACCGGGAACGCCTCCAGGCGGCGCTGCGGCGCGCGCGCGAACACCTGCGCCTGGCCCGCGCCGAGGCGCTCAACGAGAAACTCCACGCCCTGCTGGCGGAGGTGCGGCCGCCCTCCTCCAAGACCGACCGCCTGGTCGTCAAGTCCGGCGGCCGGGTGATGCTCGTCCGTACCGCGGAGGTGGACTGGATCGAATCGGCCGACAACTATGTGATCCTCCACGTCGGGGCCGAGTCCCACATGCTGCGCGAGACCATGGCCTCGCTGGAGGCACGGCTCGACCCGCGGCAGTTCCTGCGCATCAGCCGCTCGACCATTGTCAACCTGGACCGCGTCAAGGAACTCCAACCCATGTTTCACGGGGATTACGTGGTGATCCTGCGCAACGGCACCCGGCTCAACCTCAGTCGCAGTTACCGGGACAAGTTGCAGCACCTGCTGGGGCGCTGAACGCGCCACCGGCCGCCCCCGGTTCGCTCAACCCGTTCCCTGCGCCCGCACCACCTCGCCCGTCAGCACCGGTACCACCGGGTAAAGATCGCGCCGGGCGCAAAACGCCACGTCGTCCCGCAATTCCGGCACCGCCAGCAACCGGCGGCCGTTTCGGGAAAGGGCCAGCGCCCCTGCCAAATCCCCGGCGTATCGCCGATAAAGTTCCCGGGCCATCAACGCGCCGTCGCTGATTTGCTCAGCGGGGTAAAGCCCTTGGAGCGCCTCCCCCAGCGCCCCGGCGGCCAGGGCATCCTCGAAGGCGGCCTCGTTTTGGGTGCCGCTGCCCACGAGTAACAATCGCGGGGGACGCCACTGCTCCAGGGTTCGGGCCAGGGCGCCCAGGTTCAGAAACGCGCCCACCAGCACCCGTCCCGCTCCGGCACAGGCCCGCAGCGCCCGCGTGCCGTTGGTCGTGGTCATGACCACCGTCCGGCCCCGGACCCGCTCGGGCGTAAACTCCCTCGGGGAATTCCCCAGATCGAAATCCACCCCGCCGCTGACCGCGGCCCGGATGCAGACGCCGTCGCGTTCCCCGGCCAGCAGGACCTCCGGTTGCCTCCGCCGAAGAGCCAGCGCCGCGGCGATGTCCGCCACGGGCCACACCCCGGTCGCGCCGTTCGCCAGGGCGGTCACGATGCTGCTGGTGGCCCGCAACACGTCGAACACCACGCACACCGCATCCGCCAGTCCCTGCCCGGCCCGGGCCTCGATCTCCGCCAGCGTGAACGTGACGTCCAAGGGCTTGCTCATGGCCCCGCAGACTGCGCCCCCGGCTCCGACTCGGCAACTCCTTCCCCGGCCCGGCCGGCGCAGAGGTCCCTGTGCGCAGCCGGAGCAGGGCGGGTAAGGGAAGGGGCCGTCGCGCTGACACTGCCGAGCGGGTTTTTTCCGGCGGGCGACGCCTCGGGCCGCGCCGCCGCGCGGCCCTACCGGGGGGTACCCGGGCCGCCGTGGGATTTCGCGGTGGGCATCCCGGGTCGGCGCTGCAAGGTTCCGGTCGAATTTTCATTCCGGGCTTGCGCGGGTCGTCCGGCAGGCGTAGGGATGGCTTTGTTATTAAGCCTTGGCAATTGACACAACTTTCAGTTTAAAAATCCAAATGAATACTCCCTTCCTTTCCGGCTGTGCCGGTTGCCCCTTGAACCGGCGTCGGTTCCTGGTCCGCGGGGGGGCGGCAGCGGTGGGAGCCCTGAGCGCCCTGAGCGGCCCCGCGGGCTTGCTCGCCGCGGCCCGCGGTCCGAAAACCGCCTCGCCCACGCGCATTCGCATCGTGTACGCCCTGCACGCCCCGGTCCAGCCGGGTCCGGACTGGCCGAACAAGGGCTTTGACTTCCGGCCGGTGATGGACCGGGTTCAACGCGAGCTGACCCGGCGTTGCCCGGGGTTCGAGTTTGTTACCTCGCAGGCCAGCGGTCCGGAGCAGGCCGGGCAAATCCTCGAGGCCGACCAACAGGCCGGCAATGTGGACGGCTACCTGGTGTACCAGATGAACTGCTGGAACCGGGTGGTGCAGACCATTGCCGCCTCGGGCAAGCCGGTGCTGTACGCCGATTTTCAGTACGGCGGCAGCGGCGGTTTCCTGGTGTACAATGCCGCGTTTCTGCGCGAGCGCACCCCCAACGTGGGCTTTGTCGCCTCCTCGAATCTCCAGCATCTGGCCGAGGCGGTGCAGTGCTTCACCCTGGTCAAACAGGGCGGGTCGGTCGCCGATTTTGTGGCGGCCACGGCCCGGGTCCGCGCCCGCCAGACCCCGCGCGCCCGGCGCTGGGGTGTGCGTCCCGACGCATTGAGTTGCCTGCCGCCGGAGGAATGCCTGCGCCAAATGAAGGCCGCGCGCATCCTGGCGGTGCGGGACCAGAACGCGGGCGAAGAGCCGGCCTTCGCCGGTATCCCGGTGCAGAAGGTGCCTTTTGCCGAGTTGAACGAGGCCTGGAAAAACGCCGATCGGGACGAAGTGCGGGCCGTGGCCGACCGCTGGCAGCGCACCGCGCGGCGCGTGATCGGAGTGTCGCGCCCGACCCTGGAGGCCTCCGCAGCCATGTACCTCGCGCAAAGGGCGCTGCTGCGGAAATACGGCGCGCACGCGATCACCATCAACTGTCTGGGCGGCTTTTACGGCGGCCACCTTCACGCCTATCCCTGCCTGGGCTTTACCGAGTTGAACAACCAAGGACTGGTGGGCGGCTGCGAGTGCGACGTGCGCTCCGCCGCCACCATGCTCATCGGTACCCTGCTGACCCGCGGCCGGCCGGGCTACATTTCCGACCCGGTCATTGACACGGCCCGGCGTCGGATCATTTACGCGCACTGCGTGGCCGCCACCAAGGTCTTCGGGCCTCAGGGGCCAACCAACCCGTTTGAAATCCTGACCCACTCCGAAGACCGGCAGGGCGCCTCGCTGCGCTCCCTGTTGCCGACCGGTTACCTGACCACGACCCTGGAGTTCGACCCGGGCCGGAAGCAAATCCTCTTCCACCAGGCGCGTGCCGTGGACAATGACCCCGACGACCGGGCCTGTCGCACCAAACTCTGCGCCGAACCGGTGGGCGACCTGGAAAAACTCTTCCGCGAATGGGACCAGTGGGGCTGGCATCGCGTCACCTTCTACGGCGATCTCAAGCAACCCATCCACGCCCTGGCCGACACCCTGGGCTGGAAGGTGCTGGAAGAAGCGTGAACTCGCCGACGGACGAAGCCGGGCGGGGGCGCCGTCCTGTCCTGGGGGCCCCACCCCCCGCCGCGCCCGCCCCTCATCCGACCCGGGTGCCCGGCGGCAACGAAGGGGCAAGTCGTTGTGTCCCCACGTGGAATGTCGGATCAGGGCACCCGGGCCGGCTGGTGACCTTAAGGAAGGATGCCAGCCGCGTGGGTTTGGTGCGGCCCGGGACGCGGGCAACGTGCGCCACCGGTCGGCTGGTTTCGAGGCGCGGCCCCGCGGCGGGCCTTCGGTTTCAGGTTGAAGAACCCCCCGCTTTCGCCGTCAATATCCGCACGCACACGTGTCTGCTCCGCGCACCAGCACCGCTCCCGGGGGGTTGACCGACGCCCTCAAGACCGCGTTGCTCACCCTGCTGGCGGATGAGGACCCGGCCGTGCATCAGGCGGCCCGGGCGCGCATCCTGGCCGAGGGCGCTGCGGCGGCCGGGTGGCTGCGCCCGCACGCGCGCAGTCGCGAGCCGCTGTTGCGGCGGCGGGTCTCGGAAATCCTCGAACACTTCGATCGCCAGCGGGCGGACACGGACTTCCTGACCTTCTGCCTGCGCCAGGGCGCGGACTGCGACCTCGAAGAGGGTGTATGGTTGCTGGCCCGCACCCAGTATCCCGACATCAGCCTCGCCGGCTACCGGGCGCTGCTGGACAGTTTCGCGGCGGACATTCGGGAACGGTTGGGCAACACGGCCCGCACCGTTGGGAGCCTGGCGGTGATCAATGACCACCTTTTCAACGAGCTGGGTTTCCGCGGAAACGTCGAGCATTTCTACGACCCCGAGAACAACTACCTGAACCGTGTCCTGGACCGGCGTCTGGGCAACCCCATCAGCTTGTGCATCCTGTACTGGCTGCTGGCCCGGCGCCTGCACCTGCCCGTGGTGGGGGTGGCCCTGCCGCGGCATTTCGTCTGCCGCTTCCAAACCCCCACCGAGACGGTCTTCATTGACGCTTTCCGTCGCGGCAAGCTGCTGACCCGGGCCGACTGCGTCCGGTTCTTGCAGCAGATCGGCCACGGTTTCCAGGAGAGTTACCTCGCCCCGGCCACCGCCGGGCGCACGCTGCTGCGCCTGTGCTCGAACCTCCACCAGATTTACCACGAGCAGGGGCGCCGCGAGGAGGAGGCGCGTTTCCAACGCTACGTCGTGGCGCTGGCGCGGCATTGAAGCGCCTCCACGAACCGGCCCCCGGCCGCCGCGGCGGCGCCGAAAAAGTATCGTTCGGGAGCCCAACCACCCTGGTTGCCCGTTCCCCGGCGCCGGGCGGGACCTCCCGCCGGCTTCTTTAGCCCGGTTCAGGCCCCGGGCAGGCTCTCGCCCACCTGGAAGCGCACAAAACGGCGCACGGTGATCTCGTCACCAAGCTGGCGGCTCATCTGGGCCAGATGCTCGCGCACGGTGATCTCGGCGTTGCGCTTCACGTAGCCCTGATCCAGCAGGCACACGGTCTGGTAGAACTTCTCCAGCTTGCCCTCGATGATTTTGGCCAGGGCCTGCGGCGGCTTGTTCTTGAACGCATCCGACTGGGCCACGACGTCCCGCTCCCGGGCCACCAGCGCCGGATCCAGTTGTTCGCGGCTCACGGCCAGCGGGCTGGCCGCGGCGATCTGCAGGGTGATGTCCTTGACCAGTTGCTTGAAGTCCTCGCTGGCCGCGGTGGCCTCCCGGCCGGCCCCTACCTCCACCAACACGCCCACCTTGGCTCCGGTGTGGATGTAGGCGGCGATCAGCCCGTTGCCGTCCAGCTCGAACCGCTCATGCCGCGCGATGCGGATGTTTTCCCGGATGCGGCTGACCGCGTCGGTGCGCAGCGCCTCAAGGTCCGCCCCCGGATTTTCAGCCAGCGTGCGCGCCACCTGGTCGCAAAAGGCCCGGAACAGATCGTTCTTGGCCACAAAGTCGGTTTCACAGTTGACCTCCACCAGCACGCCCACCCGGGAACCGGGCAGGATGTGCTGGGCAATGACGCCCTCGCGGGCCTCGCGGGTGGATTTTTTGGCGGCGGTGGCCACGCCGCGCTTGCGCAACAGGTCCACGGCGGCCTCGAGGTCGCCGCCGGTTTCCACCAGCGCTTTTTTGCAGTCCATCATGCCGGCGTTGGTTCGCTCGCGCAGTTTGACCACCAGTTGGGGAGTAATCTCGGGCATAGAGTGTTCAGGGTTCCAAAAATTCGGGGGTTTCAAAGACAGGGCTCAAGTCCGGGTCGCGGGCGCGCTTGGTGCCGCCCGAGCGGCCGGGCGCTCGCCCGTTCAGGCCACCGGCAGCGGGGGCGTTTCCGTGACCACCAACGGGGCGGGGGCCGGGGCGCTCGCCGGGACGGGCGCGGCTTCCGGCTGGGCCGGCGGCGCTTCCTCCTTCGATGGCCGGGCACGGCGGGCCTCGTATTCGGCCCGCGCCTGGCCGATGGTCTGCACCACCACGCTCAGGATCAGGCGCACCGACCGGATGGCGTCATCGTTGCCCGCGATGGGGTAATCCACCAGATTCGGGTCGCAGTTGGTGTCCACGATGGCCACGATGGGGATTTTGAGGCGGCGGGCCTCGGCCACGGCGTTTTTCTCGCGTTTGATGTCCACGACGAACAGGGCGGCCGGCAACTTGTCCATCGTGCGGATGCCCTCGAGGTTTTTGAGCAGCCGGGCCATTTCCCGCCGGAGGACGGATTGCTCCTGTTTGACGTAATTGTTGATGGAGCCGTCGGCCTCCATTTTTTCGATTTCCTTCAGGCGGGCCAGGGAACGGCGGAGCGTTTTCATGTTGGTGAGCGTGCCGCCCAGCCAGCGCTGGATCACATAAGGTTGGCCGCAACTCAGGGCCGCTTCCTTGACCGCTTCCTGCGCCTGTTTCTTGGTGCCGACAAACAGAACCTGCCCGCCGTCGGCCGCCGCCCCCCGGAGAAAGGTGCATGCCGCCTCGAGTTGGGCGAGCGTCTTGCTCAGGTCAATGATGTGGATCCCGTTGCGCGCGTCGAAGATGAACGGCTTCATGGCCGGATTCCACCGGCGCGTTTGATGGCCGAAATGAACGCCCGCCTCGAGCAACTCTTTGATGCCGATATTGATCACAAGTTCCCTTGGTTGTCAGCGCGCCCGTTGTCGGGCCCGCCATCCCGCGGAACACGGGATTTTTGTTGTTGTTGTTGTGGCCGGTGCCTCCACCCGGAGGACACACTCTTGAAGGCCGTTGCGCGCCCGCTTTGAGCGAAACGCGAACCGGCAGGCTAGCAAAGCGGGGGCGCCCCGCAACGGCAAATTGGGCTGCCCGAAGGCCCGGAGCGGGGCCGGGGTGCGGGGCGGTGTCCTCAGGTCCCCGAGACCTCCCGGCCCGACGCATTGACCCCGCGACCGTCCGGGCGCTCGGGCGGCGACTTGGCGGAATCCGGCGATTGGTCTGGCTGCGGTGGTCGCGATCAAAAAAACCGCACGCGGTCGGTCTCGCGGGAGGCCAAGGGTCCGTGCGGGTCCGGGCCGCGTGGCGGCAACGCCTGTCCGTCCGGCGCGGGGTGCAGGCCAAAGGCGGTGTGGATGAACGTCGCGTTTTCCGCGGCAGGAACGATGCGGGTTTCCGGACCGCCACCGGCCACCGGACGCGCCCGCCGGGCCCTCCCGCAGCTTTGGACTTGCTCGGGGCGGGAGGCAGCGCGGGTTTTTCAGAGCGTGGCAGGCAGGTCTGAGCAGGCCCAATGCTCCCTGCACACCGACCCCATTCCCCGCCGCAGCCACGGCCGGGCGTTGCTTCTCGGTCGAATGCGCCCAGCCAAGCCGCGGGGTTACGCACAGCGATAGGTACCTTCGTCGTGAATCACCGGATTACTTGCAAGCTCACGTTACCCAGATCAGCAACAGCTCACAGAGGATTGTTTTCCCCGGTGAACCCTTCCGACCTTGAGGCTTCCGGCCACGGGGGGATGAGGGCTGCAGCGAATTCTAAGTGCCGGCCGCAAAGCAGCCTCACGTCTGCACCCGTTCGGTACCTCCGGTTCGATCGTCTGACACTGTTCAAGCCCCCTTTTCCCCGACGTGTTGAGCCATTCGAAATTTTCCTACAGGCGCTTCCGAACTCCTTGGCGGAGCCCGCGATTTGCCGCGGTTGCCGGGAGTCTGCACAAACCCGGTACAGTTAGACCCTCCGTGCACGTTCCACGCGCCTCGACTTCTCCGGAGGCAGTGGGGAATTTCCGCCGCACCGACACGACACGATGGCATCGGCATCGTCAGCGCACGGGAGTGGACGAGGAATTTGCTGTGGTCGAGTTTGGAACTCGGTTTGTCTCCGCCGGTCATCTGCCGGCAATGGTCGTCGGGGGGGCGCCGAAACTTCCTCAGGGCGCCTTTTCCTGGCGGGTGACGATGGGCACGTAGCCCACCTCCAGACCCTTCGGCGGCGTGACAATCAGGGCCGGATCAAGGGTCACCAACTTTCCGCGGGTCGGTGGCGGCATGTAGTCCCGGTCAATCGGCCACGCTGCGTGGAGCTTCTCGACGAACGCTTGCAGCTTCGCTTTCTTTCCCGCGCTCCAGTGGTATTGCTGGAAGGAGGGTTGGTCCACGAAGCGATACCAGTAGTAGGTCACGACCGAGCCGTCCACGAGCTTGACCTTGAACGGGCCGCTCACCGGCCCGGGCCGGGTCCAGGCCGGGCTGTTGGGGGAGGTGTAGGGCTGACCTGGCGGGGCCAAACTGAACTCCTGCGCGTGCAGTTGGGTTTCCGCCGGCACCTGCGCCGGGGGCACGGCGATGCGCTCGTCGCCGACGTGCTTGTAGTATTGCGGGAACAGGCCGGCTGGCGCGAGGTCGTTGGTGACCCATTGCAGGCCCCAGACGTTGCCCTCAAAGATGCGCGTGTCGAAGGCGCGCTCCACCCCCACGATCCGCTTACCGGCCTGGTCGTAGCGGGTGGTGCGCGTGTTGAGCTTGGGTTTGAAAGCGCCTTTCTCGTCGAAGCGCCCGGAGCAGGCCGGGCCGCCGTCGCGCCAGGCCTTGAAGGCGTCGTAAAGCGCGGCCTTTGAGTAATAAGTCACGTCTTGCACCAGATACGCCCGGCCTTCGGCGTCCACGGGCCACTGAAGCTTCGGCAGCTTCGTGTAGGTGTTGCCTTGAGCATCTTTTGAGTCGAAGCGCGGGACGGTGTTGATCTCCATGGCGCCGCCGCCCATGATGCCGGGGCGCGCGTCGAGGCCGCGTCCGTAAAGGAAGGGGTAGTTGAACAGCTTGCCGATCTTGCTCCAGGTCTCCGGGATGTAGTAGGCGATGGGGCCTTTGAAGTTGGCCGCGCTCAGGAAGCAGGTCCAGCTCTGGTCGCCGGTGGGCGGGTCCTCCGTGGTCGGGTCGGTGAACGGCAGTGCCATCCAGGTGTAACCGAGGAACTCGCCGTTGGGATTGCCCTGGAACGGCAGCGCGTCGGGCGGAATGAGCAGCCGATTGCTGAGCTGCGCGATGCCCAGCCGGTCATCCGGCAGCGCCTCGTCGCTGTAGAAGAACGACCAGCCCGGCGACCCGATCTCGTAATCGTAGCACTGCGGCGTCCCGTTCATGCTGAACTTGGGCGGGCCGTAACGGAAGTGGTTGCCCGCCCAGTAGCCCAGACCGCCTTCGATGGTCTGAAAGACGCTGCTCCAGGTTGGTCCCCGCTCCTTCCACCGGCGGGCCAGGGTGCTCTCCGGACACAGTGGCATGTCCTTGTTGTCGGAATTGTCCGGCTGAATCCACGAGCTGGGCAGGCCGATCTGGAAGTTGGCCAGCGGCTGATCCACCAGCGGCCAGACCGCCGCGTAAAAGCCCATGCCGGCGGTGTAGCCGCCGTCCGCGGGCAACTGCTCGTGGCCGAACCCGATGTAACCGTGCAGACCCTGCGAATGCGACGTGACGAGGCCGGCCTTGTCCGCTGCGGTGACGGTCCCGACGCTGATGACCGTTGCGGCAAACAGGCAGCCGGACCTCCCGGTTGTTTTGCATTTCATGGTGGTGCTTTCTCCTGACGTTATGGACGACTCCTCGGAGGGGCCAATTCCTGGCGGGTCGCAATGGGGACATAACCCACTTCCAAGCCTTGTGGCGGAGTCACGATCAGCGCGGGATCAAGCTCCGCCAATTGCCCGATCGCTGGCGGCGGGAGATAGTCGCGGTCCTTGGTCCACGCGCGGTGCAGCTTTTCCACGCGCCGCTGGACCACTTCGCGCTCCTCGGGCGTGAGATCGGCGTTGAGCATCGCGGGTTGGTCGGCGAACCGATACCAGTAATAGGTCACCACGCTGCCGTCGCCGAGACGCGCTTGAAACGGGCCGGCGGCGGGACCGGGTTTCTTCCAACAGCTCGCGGGATCGTCGGGTGTGGTGCGGGGTTCCGGCAGCGCTTCCTTCGGGGTTTTAAACCGGTATTGGGTGAGGCCGAGTTCCGCCGGCACGTCCTGGACAGCAACGACCGACCAGACCTGCTTTTCGCCTTGTTTGCCGAGGCGAAAGAATTCCGGCAGCGTCACCAGCGAGCCGCTCTTGCGCGTGAGTTCTTCGTTCCAGCAAAAGCCCAGCGTCAACGGGTCCGGCGTGATGGGCGTGGCAAAGGATTTCCACGCCAGTGACGCCGCTTCCTTCCGGGGAACGCCCGGCGGGAAGAAGCTCCAGCTTGAGCCGCCCGCAGCCTTGAATCGCTGCGTGGTGGAGGCGGTGAGTTTGATGAGCCCATCGGCGGGCGGCCCCCCCGCGAACCAGCGCGCCACGTCGTCCCACAGCGCAGCTCTGGTATAGACGGTGTGGCGATGCAGCAGAGCGGAGTGTCCATCCGGCATGACCGGAAACGAAGTCCGCGCCATCCGGGCAAACGAGGTTCCATCCTTGGCCGTGCCGAAGATGGCCGGGATGTGCTGGGTCTCCATCTGGATGGCCTTGTTCGGGTCGGACGGAGCCGAGTCGAGCAGCTTGCCCGCCCACTGCGGGTTCTTCACCAGGGCGCGCGACCAGAAGTAGGGAGTGAAGAACGCAACCGGACCTTTGAAGTTGGCCGTGTTCAAAAAGAGCGTCCAGCATTGGTTGCCGGTGGGAACATTGGCCCCGGCCGTGGTCGGCTTGGGATCGGTGAGCGGCAGAGGCAAATAGCCGTAGCCGAACAGTTCCCCGCAGGTGCCTTGTTTCAGATTTAAGCCGTCCAGCGGGAACAAGAGCCAGGGACTGAGCTGGGCGACGCCGTAGAGGCCACGCTCCTCTTCCCAGGTGCCCGCGCCGTAGCCCGGACCGTTGGCGATGACCGAAAAGTTCGGCCCCACGCCGCCCATGATGAACTTCGGCGTGGTCGTCGGGAAATGGGTGTCGCGCCACCAGCCCAGTCCGCCCTCGATGTCGGTGTAACATTCTTCCTTCGGTTTCTGGCCGGGTTCATCGAGTGGATGCATCCACGTGCTGAGCAGCCCGGTTTGAAACTCGTGCCCGGGGTAGTGGTCCACCAGCGGCCAGGCGGCGGCATAGAACGAGAAGCCGGCGTTGTATTCATTGGGCATCCGTTCGCCGTCGAACAACAGGTAGCCGAACATTTCGCCACGTTTGACTTCGGTGGGGGAGTCGGGTGCCGCGATGGCACCTTGGGCGGCTAGAAACAGGAAGGCCAGATGGTTCATGTGTTCTCCTTGGGGAAATGGGCATCAGCGGTCCCGCTGGTCTTTCGCCATTTGAAGCAGGGCTTCGGCGAAGGCTTGGCCCATCAGCGCAAAGGTCTTCGCGCAGCCGAGGTAGTGGTAACCGGCATTGGAGGCGCCGCGTTTCCAAAGGGCCGCTTCCGCGGGCGTGATAAGGTCGGCCTCGAACTTCCTGATCCACTCCCGCTTTTGTTCCTCGGTCATCTGGCCGTCGGCGTTGGCGTGGTCCTTGTGTTTCGAGTCCAGGAACCAGCGCATCTGCCGCACCCGCTCGTGCTTCTTGTCAATGGCCCCGAGTTCTTCCGACCAGAACGGCGCGGTTTCCACCGCGACCACGTTGCCCGCAAACTCCGGCAACGCCGCCGGCGCCGCCATCGCCTTGCGAAACTCGAGGGTCTCCGCGTCCGGCGTCGCGCCGCCCACGCCCAGCACGCCGATGACGAACGGCATCTTCGGCGCCTGGAGGTCCCGTCGCACATCGCGGATGAACTGCGCGAGCAGTTCCGAGTAGGCATCGAAGCGATTGGGCCGGCCACGCTCGGGATAGACGTGGCCATCCACCATGTCATTCCAACCTTGTAACCAGACAAAGCCGGCCAGTTCATAGCCCTGCGCGGGATCGTAATCCGGGACCACACGCCGGGGATTGGCCAGCACCTTTTTCACGTGCTCCATCATCAACCGGTAATACACCCCGGTGGCCCCGGCCTTTTCCTCCTTCCACTGCGCAAAATCCTTCGGAATGCCATGCCCGGTCTGCTTGGGGTAATTCTCCCGCTGAAACGAACTCAATTGATACGGCCCGGCGCCGGGTGGCCGGAAATCCGTGTGCAGGCTTTTGCCGCCCCAGGCAGCCTTGATGATGAGCACCGGCCCGGCGAGCGCGGCGTCGAGCGTAAGGCCGAAGGTGAACTCGGGGCCGATTTTGTCCCCGGGCTGGGTGGGATCCAAACCCCACAATGAGCCGTAGCCGGCCGTCAGTTTGCCCGTGAGTTCAAAGTTTTTCCCCCCGTCGCCGGTGAGGTACGAAATCCACACGTGGTCGCAGACGCGCGGCTGGCCGTCCTCGCCGCGCATCTGCCGGAGCAAGGGCGCGGTGGCCGGGTCGTCGCCGAGGTAGTCGAAGGTTCGGATATTCGCCGGACCTTCCATGTTCGACTGGCCTGCGAGGATGAAGACTTTAAGCGGTTTGGCGTGAGCCTGGCTGGTGGTCGCCAACATCAGGCTGGCAGCCACTGCGGCCCACGTGCGCCTGGTCATCCCTCGTTTGACCTTCATGCTGTCCTGCCGGTTTGTTCCTCGGCCCAAACAATTTCTTCCCGTGCCGCGTCCCAGCGCACCATGCGGCCTTCCTGCTGGGCTTTCAGCGACATGAGGAACGTGGCCGTTTCGATGAACGCTTCGTCCGTGGAGCACTTGGGCGTGCCGCGGGTGCGGATGCAATTGAGCCAATCCACGAGGTGATTGGGCTGCGGAGGTGTTTTGCCACGCTCGTAGCCCTTGGGCAGATTCGGGTTCCGGTTGTGCGGGGCCGGGATGATTTCGAACGTGGTGACGTCGTGGGCGATGGCGTCGAAGCGCAGCGTGGCATCGCGCCCGCAAATCGTCACCGGCTGGCTGTCGGTGGCGATCATGCTGCCCTCGAAGGTCACGGTGCGACCCAGTTTCTCGAATTGGTAAGTGGCGATCCAGGTGTCGGGCACCTCGCGGTCGTCGCGCAGCAGTGCAATCTGCCCGGCGCTCACGCAGGTGTCGGGAATGCCGTGGCCCAGCAAGTATTGGACAAAATCCATCTCGTGCGACAGCAGGTCGCCGGCGTAGCCCGTGCCGTAGGCGTAGTAACAACGCCAGTGCCAGAAGTGACGTTCGTTCCATGGGATTTTCGGCGCCGGGCCGAGCCAACGGTCCCAATCCAGCTCCCTGCGTACCGGGTCCGGGTCGGGCCGTTCCCATTGATCGTAGTACCCATACCAGCGCCAGTTGGGCCGATCCGGCGTGGTGGGCTTGAAGCGGCCGGTGCGCACCAGCGTGATCGGCCCCAGGATGCCCTGGGCAATCAGTTCCCTGGCCTGCAGGGCGCAGGTGGCCTGACGGGCCTGGTGGCCGAGCTGGAAAACCACCTTGCTCCGCTTGAGCGCGTCGCGCATCCGCTTGGCCTCGTCGAGGGTCCGGGCGAACCCTTTTTCGCAGTAGATGTCTTTGCCCGCCTGCACGGCGTCCAGCACCATTTGGCAATGCCAGTGATCGGGCGTGGCGATGACCACGGCGTCCACTTTCGGGTCGGCCAGCAGGTCCCGGTAATCCACGTAGGCCTTCACGTCGGGGTTGCGGCTGCGCTCGATGCCCTTGTGGCGGTGCGGCCCGTAGACATCGCACACGGCTACCACCTTGACGTTCGGTGCGGCCACCACGGCGTTCAGCAAGTCCCCGCCCCGGGTGCCCAGGCCGATGCAGCCCACCCCGATGGTTTTGGCCGACGGTTCCGCGGCGAGAACGGTGGGCCCAAGGGCGGAAGCGACGGTCAGGGCGGAGGCGGTTTGACCGGCTGTCCGCAGGAACTGCCGCCGGTTGATGCCCGCGGAATTTTCCTGATGAGTGACCTGGTTCAGGGGTTTCATGGTCGGGTTTGTCGGCGGGTGTTCCGACCTTGAGGTTCGTTGGAGATGGTTCGATGGATGGCCGTACGGGTTTGAGATTGCACGGGTCGCAAACGCTTGGTCAAGGCGAGGACGGCTGTGGATGGAAACAAGCTCTGCGGGCAGCGACTTTTACCGCCGCGAACCGCGGCTCGCTGGCCGGGGATGCGGCGGGGCACCAAACCGTCCAGCCCGCCGCAGCGTAGTACGCGCAGCTTCTGATCGGCAATCCCTTTGGCGGTTTCGAGCCCCTCTTTGTTGGCACAACCACAGCGTTCTCAGCCGGCGCCATGTGCGCGCGGGCGGGCATCGCTGGCGGCCATAACTTGCCTTCCTGTTGGAGGTTGCAGTGGGTCCGGACCGCGGAAAACCCTGCTCCAACAAACGCGGCAAGCTGGAAAGAAATTGCCGGGGGCACCGGTTTGGGGGGACGGTGAATATTTCAGTTCGCCTTCCGAAGGCTTAGCGGCCTTGCTCTACGGAGGCGGCGCATGGTGGTCACCGAGCCGTCACCGACTGCAGCGCCTGGGTTTTGCCGCCCTTGGCGGCCATCGCAGCCCCGAGTGCGACGCAACCTGCTTTGCCCCGGTTCTTCGAACCAGCGGCCAGAGGCAACAAACCCCTGCGAGCCGGGCTTGCGGGGGGTGGAAATTGGTTGCGGGGGGTGGATTTGAACCACCGACCTTCAGGTTATGAGCCTGACGAGCTACCGGGCTGCTCCACCCCGCGATTCAGGACGGCCTTAATTTGGGCCAACGGCGGGCGGCTGGCAAGCGGTTTTCCACTGCCCGGCCACGTTGTCCCCCAGGGGATTAATCGCGGTTCTCGAAGGAGCGGGCGAGCAGGATCAGCCGCACCAGTTCCAGCACCGCCGTCACCAGCGCCGCCACGTAGGTGAGCGCTGCCGCGCCCAGCACCCGGCTGACCGCCGGCGCTTCCGCCTGCGAAACAATCCCCGTCCGCACCAACGCGGCCCGGGCCCGCCGGCTGGCGTCGAATTCCACCGGCAGGGTGATCAGTTGAAACAGCGTGACCACCGCGTAAGCCCCCACCGCGTAAGGCAGCAGCGCGCCGAAAATCTGGGGGCTCAAAATCCCCATCATGGTCAGGAGGAACCCCACGCCCAGGATCAGAAAGGCCGCCTTGCTGGCGAAGTTGGTGGCCGGGACCATGAACATCCGCAGTTGCAGGGGCAGATAGGCCGCTTGGTGCTGCAGAGCGTGACCCGCTTCGTGGGCGGCCACACCCACGGCCGCCAGAGAACGCCCGTAATAATTGGCTTCGGACAGGTACAACGCCCGCCGGAGCGGATCGTAATGGTCGGTTAATTGCCCCGGTACGGGTTTGACCGGCACTTCCCGAAGGCCGGCGCGGTCCAAGATTTCCCGGGCGGCCTCGGCCCCGGTCAACCCGCCGGTGGCCGGAACCTGGGAGTACCGGCCGTAGGTGGACATCAGCTTCATCTGCGCCCAGATGCCCAGCAACAACCCGGGCAAAATCAGGATGTCCCACGCGAAGAAAAACCCAAACGCAAACATGGTCATGTCTTTTTTTCAGTTGCACGGACGTCTCGAGCGAAACCCGGTTCCCACTCGGACGCCGCCTTTCTCCGGACCGCCGGAGGCGAATCGCGGGGAAAATATCCACGAACTGCGCCGGTGCAAGCCCAACCGGCGGAGTTCCGGGGTCTTTCGGGACTACCCCGCTCCCCACTGGCCGGGGCCGCAGGGGCGTCTTTTTCCCGCTGGCTCAAACCTCGAGGACTTTTTCGAACTGCGTGAGGTTGCGGGCGCCGTGCCGGGTGACCAGGATCAGGTCACCCAGGCAAACCGCTCCGAACCGGGGTCGGGTGATCGCGCACACCACGCTCAACACCTGGCCGGTCTGCAGGGTGAGGCCGGCTTCTCCCGGCAGCCACGGAGCTTCCCGACGGGCCAGGCCCACCCCATGTCCATCCACCAGCACGTGACGGCTCGAGCCGGGCTTCCACTTGCCGGCGCCAGCGGGCGTGCCCGGGTTGAGCAGGTGCACCAGGCGGGCGTGGACCTCTTCGGTGGCGACACCGTCCTGCAGCAGGCGCAGGGCTTGCACGTGGGCTTGCACCAGGGCGGCGTGGTCCGCGCGGACGCATTCGCGGGCCCGTCCGCGAACCACGGTGCGCGCCAGCTCGGCGTGGTAACCGGTTTTGTGCGAGCGGGGCGCCAGGGCCAGCACGATCGGCCGGTGGGCGGGCAACGGTCCATGCGCCTCCGGTCCGGGTTGGTCCCCGGTCAGGCCGAGCGCCACGGTGACCTGCTCGGGATGCCCGCCCGCCTGGAACACCGCCACCTGCATGATGGCGCGCAAGCGCTCGGCGGTGAGCGGGGTGCCCCGGTACACCAGACGCCCTCGCGGCGTGATCTGGGCGTTTTTCAGCATCTGGAGCCCTTCGGCCAATCCCACCTCGGCCATGACCACGGCGGCCCGAATCATGGCCACCTCCCCGGGGGACTTGATGGCGCGCTCGGGGAACAACGTTTCGACCCGACCGGGACGCACGCGCAACTTGTGCTGGCGCAGCTCCCGGGCCAGCGCCAGGGGGAAATCGGCCGGGACCACCACCCGGCGCACCTGTTGGGCGCGGAGCAGGCGCCGAAGCGCCGCGGCGAGCGCCTTGGTTGGCTGGCCGTTGCCCCGTCCCAGAACACGCTTCAGCGTTCGGACGCGACAGTGCGCAGAAATTGAAGACGCCGCCGCCAGATCGGCTTCATCCAGGAGGGCGTAACCGCGGCCCTTGACGCGCAGATACACGGCCGGCCGGCTCAGGGCGGCCCCGACGGCGTAGCGCAGGTCGGCGCAGTGGGCGCCGTCTCCGACGATGAGCAGGTCTTCGGAAACCATGGTCGGGTCGGGCAGTGACTCTTGCGCGGTCGCACCGCCGTGCAACTCAAAAAAGCGGGCGCGGCGGAGTCGTGCCCCGCCGCGCCCGGAGGCGGGCGCCGGCCTATTCGTAGCTCAACACCAGGTTGGCGCCCTGGAGCTGAACGGTCTTGATCCGATGGGCCTGTCCGGCACGCAGGCGGTAAAAGCGGGTCGGCCCGCTGATCGGCACGGTGATGGTTTTGGCGCCGGTGTTGATCACGGCAGTGTCGTCGTCAGCGAACGGCTCGCCCAGCCGCGCGGTGGACTGCAATTTGATCTCGGGTTCGGCGGCGACCTCCACGTAGGCTTTAATGGCCCGGGGTGAGGTGGCGTCGTTGATCAAGGTGCGTTCGCCGGTGGCGAGGTCCACCGAGAACCATTCGGCGTAGGCGTTGCCGCCGCGCTCGTACCAGACCATGCGGAACGGATAAAAGCCGGCCTGCGTGACCACGAACTCGAAGGTCTCGTTGGCCGGACCGCCGTTGTGGAAGCCGAGCACGGGGGTTTTGTCGCTGAGGCGGGCACCGGAGGAGATTTTGTAACCGTCATCGGTCACCACGCCGAAGCGATGGGCGCCGGCCGGCAGTTCGAGCCAGGCGGTGATTTCCACGGCGAAATCGTCGGTACCTTCCTGGGATTCGGCCAGGCCGGGCACCAGGCTCTCCGGGTAGCCGTTGTCGGCGGTGAAGTAGCCGGAGGGCCGGTCGTCCTGGGCCATGTTCACGAGCTGCTCGACCACGTTGGTCTCGAAGGCCCTGGGGATGGTCGAGTTGGGGGCCAACTGGTTCTCGGCGCGGTCCAGGCTGTTTTCCAGGTTCGAGAAGGCCGGCGCCTGCACCATGCGCACGTTGAAGCCGCGCGCCAGGCCGGGGCCGGAGCGCCGGTTGGCCGGGTCCAGGGCCAGGTAGTTGAGGGTGAAGCTCCAGGACTGGGCAATGTCCACACCCTCGCTGTCCTTGAACGACAACCGCGCGGTGTGGGTCTGGCCCGGCGGCGGCAGGGGGCTGATGGCGTAACGGACATCGGCTCCGGTGGCCGTGGGGGTGACGGTGGCGGGCACCGCCACGCCGTTCAGCTCCAACTGGATGGTCGCGGTGTTGACCGCGGTGTCGCGGTTCTGAATCGAGGCGATGATCACCGGGGCGATGGTTTCGACCACCGCGTCCGGGGCCGGGTTCAGGTTGGCGATGACCGGCCGCTGCGGGCCGACCTCCGGCACGGGCAGGAAGACCAGGTAGTTGAGGTACCGGTTGCCGGTGTTGTCATCGGGGGTCACGTGCCGCAGGCGCAGGGTCTTCTTGCCGGACAGCCGCAGCACGATCTTGTTCTGGCCGGTGCCATCGGTCAGGGGCACGTTGCGGAAGGTGAAGCCGCTGGTGCGTCCCAGGAAACTGCCCAGCACGCGGGTGGTCTGGTCCGGCTGCGCCGGGTCGCTGGTGACTTCCTCGAGCACGCTTTCGGCCTGCGCGAAGTTCACAATGGCCTCGCGCAGGTACACCTCGTAGGAGCCGGCGGTGAAGTCGCGGGTGAAGTTCTGCCACTCGTTCGCGGCGATGTCGCCCACGTCGTAGTCGTACACGCCGTTGTCCGGGTTGAAGGCCGGCCGGGCCAGGTCCAGCGAACGCTGCATCCGCACCGGGTCCATCGTGCGGTACATCGTGTTGGCGCCGTTCGGGGTGGTGCGGGTGTCGTGGAAATCCACCCCCGCGATGCCGGCGCGGTCGGTGTAGGAGTTGTTGGCCTGGCCCCAGCCTTCCGGGGTGCGGACCGGGTTGTTGAAGTAGGAACCGCCGTCGAAGTTGTAGTCCTCGACCTCGAGCACGCGGGCCGCGGCGGTGAAGGTGTCGAAGTAGATGGTCTGGGCGGTGGTCACACCGTCCGCATCCGTGACCTCCAGGCGGGCGATGTAGTTCTGGTCCGCGGTCAGGCCGCCGAGGCTGGCGGTGCGATTGGCCCCGGAGCCGCCCAGCACCAGGCCGTTGGCGGTGGTGTACGTGACCCCGTTGAGGACCACCCGAATGGCGGCATCCTCCAGGGCCTTGTCGTCCGTGGCGCGGAAGGTGATTTGGGTCGCGGCTGGCAGGAAATTCGCGCCGTCGCGCGGGCTGATTTCACTCAGGATGGGCGGTTGGTTGGCCGCTTCGGGGGGGGCGCAGGCGATCAGGTTGTCGTAGATGACCTGGTAGCCGGCCGGGTCCTGGCCGCCGTCGGCGTACAGGTACAGGACCACGTGCCCCGGGCCAACGAACGGCGCCGGAGGTGAGTCGGTCCCGTCGTCGAGCACGTCCGCGCCGGCGGTGTCCACAAAAGTGCGGTCGAAGATGATGGCGTTGTTGTCGTCCCGGTCATACACCCGCCCGCGAATGGTCACCTCGCCGTTGCGCACGGTCAGGGCCAGGGACAGCGTGATGTTCTCGTTTTTGAGGGCGGTGGCCTGGTTGAGGAAGTACTTGTTGATGCCCTTGGTGATGAGGATGTCGGTGGTGGACTTGGCCAGGCCGTAGCCCGCCAGGGTGTTCGGCCCGGTGGCCTGGGGAATCCACGCCAATACGGCAAAGGAGTCCGGCCCCTGGCCGCTGACCAGGTCCACGCTAAACTCGTGGGTGGTGCCTTCTTCGAGGGTGAAGGTCTTGGACTTCTTGGTGCTGGAGACGAAGTAGGCTTGTCCCAGCCGGGGTAGATTGAAGGTGAACACCCCGTTGGCCTGCTGGCCGCCGGGCAGGGGCTGGTTGGCCGGATTGGCATCCTCCCAGCCCGTGCGCTGGGCGGCGTTGAAGTCGTCCAGCACCTGCTCGTCGCAGATGAACACTTCAAGGTTGTCGTACACCACCTGGTACCCGGCCGGGTCCTGGCCGCCGTCGGCGTACAGGTACAAGGTCGGGTGCCCGAGTCCCAAGAACGGGGCCGGGGGCGAATCCGTGCCGTCATCGAGCACGTCGGCGCCCGGTGTGTCCACAAATGTGCGCTCGAAGATCACGGCGTTGTGGTCATCCTTGTCGAGCACCTGGCCGGTGATGTGCACGCTGCCGCCCTTGACCTGGAGCCGGAGCACCAGCGTGATGTTCTCGTTTTTGAGAGCGGTGGCGGAGTTGAGGAAGTACTTGTTGATGCCCTTGGTGATGAGGATGTCGCTGGTGGACTTGGCCAGGCCGTAGCCCGCCAGGGAGTTGGGCCCGGTGGCTTGGGGAATCCACGCCAGTACGGCGAAGGAGTCCGGTCCCTGGCCATTGACCAGGTCCACCCGCAACTCGATGGTCCGGCCCTCCTTCAACTCGAGGGTTTCGGACTTCTTGGTGCTGGAGACAAAGTAGGCTTGTCCCAGCCGGGGCAGATTGAAGGTGAACACCCCGTTGGCCTGCTGGCCACCGGGCAGGGGCAGGTTGGCCGGATTGGCGTCTTCCCAGCCCGCGCGCTGGGCCGCGTTGAAGTCGTCAATCACCCGGGCGTGGCCCGCCCACAAACCCGCCGTGCAAACCAGCGCCGCCGAGGTCTTGGCCCAGAAGGGGAGTCGAGGGAATTTTTTCATGGCTTGAACGTGGCTGGGGCCGTCTCCGCCCCGTGTCACCCCAGGCACCCGCCTTGGCTTCCAGCGAGCGGAAACGGCACCAACGCCACCAGGAACATGGTTCATTTGGATTGGGTGCCATGCTGCTCGGCAAAGGCTTGAGGCGTCAACCGAATTCCGCGCGGGCACACCGCCGGACGTCTGCCGGAGGTCCCCGGGCCGCCGCCCTGCACCGGCCGGTTGCCAAGCGGCGGCGGCGGGGGTTCACTCCCGGCATGAACTCACCCCAACTGCCTCCCGCCGGGAAGCGGCCTCCGGCTCTGACCCGACGCGCTTTTCTCCATCGCTCCGCCCAGGGCACGGCCGCTCTGGCCGTTGGCACCTGGCTGGTCGCCCCGGCTCCCGGCCGGGCGGCCGGCGCCAATGAACGGGTGGTGCTGGCCCTGATTGGCGCCGGCGGCCGCGGTTCGGACCTGGCCCTCAAGTTCGCCCAGATTCCGGCCGTCGAGTTCAAGTACGTCTGCGATCCCGATGCCACGCGCGGAGCCGGGTTGCTCCGGCAGCTCGAAGAAAAACAGGGCCGCGCCCCCGAGCGGCTCCGGGACTTCCGCCGCGCACTTGAAGACCGTGACGTGACCGCCGTGGTCGTGGCCACGCCCGAGCACTGGCACGCCCTGGCCAGCGTGTGGGCCTGCCAGGCCGGCAAGGACGTGTACGTGGAGAAAAACACCTCCCTGACCCTTTGGGAAGGGCGCCAGATGATCGCCGCCGCGCGCAAGTATCGTCGCGTCGTCCAGGTCGGTTTCCAAAACCGCAGCGCACCCTACGCCGCCACCGCCCGCGAGTACCTCGCCGGCGGCAAGCTGGGCAAGGTCACCCTGGTCAAGGTCTTCAACCTGCTGGACGGCGGCCCCTGGCAGCCGCAGCCCGATTCTCCGCCGCCGCCCACGCTGGACTGGGACCTCTGGCTCGGTCCCGCGCCCGCGGTTCCCTACAACCGCGGCCGGCATCTGGGCTGGAATGACTGGTGGGACTATGCCGGCGGGCATTTCTCCGGCGACGCCAGCCACCAACTCGACCTCACCCGGCTGGTGCTCGGGGATCCGCCGCCGCCCCGGCGCGTGTTTTGCGCCGGGGGCCGGCTGGCCCATCCCGACCGCCGCCAGATGCCCGACCTGTTTTGCGTCACCTACGACTTCGGCGACTTCGTGATGACCTGCGAGAGCGGCAACTTCACCCCCTACATGCGCAAGTTCCCCAACGAGGTCCGTTACGGCGACCAGTGGCCGTACTGGCCGCAAAGCTCCTGCCGCGTGGAAATCTACGGCACCCGCAACCTCATGTACCTGGGCCGCCACGGCTGCGGCTGGCAGGTGCTCGAGGCCAACGGCAAGGTCATCGCCCAGGACAAGGGCCGCTTCCCCGACCAGTGGCACCTGCCGAACTTCATTGACTGCGTGCGCTCGCGCCAGCCGCCCAACGCCGACATCGAGCAGGCCCACCTGAGCGCCTGCCTGGTTCACCTCGGCGCCATCGCCCTGCGCGCCGGCGGCCGGCAGGTGGACTTTGACCCCGTGGGCGAACGCTTCTCCCACCCCGATGATGCCAACCGCTTCCTCAAACCCGCCTACCGCCCCGGCTACGCCATGCCCGAGCCGGTCTGAATCCCGCGCCGGCTTGCACCCGTGGCCCGGCCGCGGCCGGGGTGCACTGACTCTGGCCATCCTGGCCGGCCCTCTGCTCGCCGGTGCCCCGACTCAACCGCTCCCGGGGACCGCGCCACTGACTGAAACCGGCGACTACGCCGCCGCGATGGTGGCGGGGCTGGCCCGTTACCTGGACCGGGAACTGGCGGCCCTGCCCGCGCGCCGCGCGGAACAGCGTGCCCAAGCCCTTCCAAACCCCGAGGCCGAGCGCGCGCGGCTGCGCCACATTTGGGGCGTGGGGGACACGCGGACGCCGGTCCAGATGCGCTTCCTTGCCCCGGCCGGCGCGGGGGCGGTCCCGGCGGGCGCGGAACTGGCGCACGGCTCCGGATACCGGGTTTTCGCGGTGGCCTGGACCGTGTTTCGCGGCGTCGAAGGCGAAGGGTTGCTGCTCGAACCGGAAGCGCCGCCACGGGCGCAGGTCATTGCGGTGCCGGACTGCGATTGGACCCCGGAGCAACTGGCCGGCCTGGCGCCGGGACTGCCGGCCGAGGGGCAGTTCGCGCGACGCCTCGCGGAGCACGGCTGCCGCGTGCTGGTGCCGGTGCTGATTGATCGCAGCGACCGGTTCGCCGGCAATCCCGGCGTGCGGGCGGTCAGGCACAGCCAGCGCGAGACCCTGTGGCGCGCGGCCTACGAAATGGGGCGCACGCCGGCGGGCTACGAAATCCAAAAAGTGCTGGCGGCGGCGGACTGGCTGGCGGCCGGGCCGGCGGCGCCGCCCCTGGGGCTGATCGGCCACGGCGAGGGCGGCCTGATCGCCTTTTACGCGGCCGCCCTGGACCCGCGCTTTCAAGCCGTGGCGGTGGGCGGGTACTTCGCCCCGCATGACCGACTTCACGAGGAGCCGATTTACCGCAACGTCTGGTCGCTGCGCCGCGACTTCAGCGAGGCGGACGTGGCCCGCCTCATCCGCCCGCGCCGGTTGGTGATCGAGTTCGGCCACTATCCCGAGGTGCAACACCTCGATCAACACGGCGGCGCCCCGGGGCGTTTGGAGCGCCCGATCTGGGAAGCCGTGCAGGCGGAGGCGGCTCGCGCCGCGGACGAGGCGTGGGCGCCCGCGGTGGTCCGCGCCGGGCCGCAGGAGGTGGGCGCGACGGCGACGCTGGCCGGCTTGTGCCGGGGGCTGGGACTGCCGGAACCGCCCGCGGCCGGCGCAGGCGCGCCGGAGCCACGGCCGGCAGGGCCGCTACCCGACGCGGCGGCACGGCAGCTTCGCCAGTACCGCCAACTGCTCGAGGACACCCAGCATCTGATGCGCGAGGCCGAGTACGCGCGCCGCGACTTCTGGAAGCGGGCGGACTTCGGCTCGCTGGCGGCATTCACCAACTCGGCGGCCTGGTACCGCGACCACTTCGCCCGGGAAATCGTCGGCCTGATTCCGCCCGCGTCCCTGCCACCGAATCCGCGCTCGCGCCTGCTCTACGAGACCAACGGCATTCGCGGCTACGAAATCGTGCTGGACGTCCACCCCGACGTGTTCGCGTACGGCATCCTCGTGCTGCCGGCCGGCCTCAAGGAGGGCGAACGCCGGCCGGTGGTGGTGTGCCAGCACGGGCTGGAGGGCCGGCCCGTGGACGTGGCCGACCCGCGCGTGGACGACCCGGCCTACCACCGGTTCGCCTTCCGGCTGGCCGAGCGCGGGTTCGTCACGTTCGCGCCGCAGAATCCATACCGGGGCGGGACGCGCTTCCGGCAGGTGCTGCGCCAGGCCCAGCCACTGGGGCTCACGCTCTGGTCGTTCATCGTCCGGCAACACGAGGTCCTCACGGACTGGCTGGCGGCGCAGCCGTTTGCGGACCCGCGGCGCCTCGGTTTTTACGGGCTGAGCTACGGCGGCAAGACGGCCATGCGCGTGCCGGTGCTGGTGGACCGGTACGGCCTGAGCATCTGCTCGGCGGACTTCAACGAGTGGATTTGGAAGAACGTCTCGGCCCGCGCGCCGTACTCCTACCTGTGGACCGGCGAGTACGACATGCCGGAATTCAACCTGGGCAACACCTTCAACTACGCCGAGCTGAGCTGGCTGATCTGCCCGCGGCCGTTCATGGTCGAGCGCGGGCACGACGACGGCGTGGCGCCGGATGAGTGGGTGGCCTACGAGTACGCCAAGACCCGGCGGCATTACGTGAAGCTGGGTCTGGGCGAGCGGACCGCGATCGAGTTTTTCGCCGGCCCGCACACCATCCACGGCGTGGGCACGTTCGCGTTTTTGCACCGACACCTGGGCTGGCCGGAGCCGTGAGGCGGGCGGGGCCATGGGTGGCGGGCCGGGGCGGGGGCCACGGGGGGGTGGCTGTGGCCCGGGGCAGTACCCGGGCTGACCTTCATTCCCCGATGATTTTCACCAGCACGCGCTTGCGGCGGCGGCCGTCGAACTCGCCGTAAAAAATCTGTTCCCACGGCCCGAGGTCGAGCCGGCCGCGGGTAATGGCCACGACCACCTCGCGGCCCATGATCTGGCGTTTGAGGTGCGCGTCGGCGTTGTCCTCGCCGGTGCGGTTGTGCCGGTACTGGGAGACCGGCTCGTGAGGGGCGAGCTTTTCCAGCCACACGTCGTAATCGTGGAGCAGGCCGTCCTCGGCGTCGTTGATGTACACGCTGGCGGTGATGTGCATGGCGTTGACCAGGCACAGCCCTTCCTGGACCCCGCTGCGGCGGACCAGCTCGGCCACGGTGTCGGTGATGTTCAAATAACCCCGGCGGTCCGGGACGTGGAACCAGAGGTATTCGGTGAGCGATTTCACGGGCGCATTCCACGCCGCCCGGCGCCGGACGCCAATGGCAAAGCGCGGCGGCCGACAGGGAGGTGTCCGGCCGGGCCTGTGGCGGCCGGACGGTTCGCGGGATCCGTGGGCGCCTTCCTGTTCGGCGCCGGCGCAGCGGCACCTGACCGTCGGCCAGGGGTGCCCGAACATGGTGGGTGGGGCCGCGCTGCGTCGCGACCCTGGTCAGGGCAGCAGCACGACCCGGTAGAACTGGGTGGCGGCCCCACCGTGGCCGGTGTCCGTGAAGACGACCGTGGTGCCCGTGGCCGTGGTCTGGCCCACGGTGCGCCAGCTTGCGCTGCCCAGCACGGTCGTGGCCTCGAGGCGGTAGGTGCGTCCCGGTTGGGCGCTCCAGCGCAACGTGACCTGGCCGGCCGGCCCCAGCTCCAGTCCCGTCAGACTCGGGGCCGGCGGCGGGCTGGCTTGATTGGCCGCGCCCGGCGTCGGCACCGCCAGCACCTGCGGGGCGGTGTCCTCCCGGCGCGGGGCCGGGTAGCCGAAGGCCTGGTCGGCGGCCAGCGCCGGATATTCGAGGAAGTCCACCACCGCGGGCTGGGCGCCCTGGAGCCGGGAGAGCACCACCACGCCCCCGGCGGGATTGAGGCGGAAGAAGGTGTGCCACTCGCCGGCGGTGGTCTGGCCGGCCTGGGCATCGGCCCAGATCAGCTTGAGTTCGCCGCCGGCCAGGGCCGCGCCGGCCGGGAACGGCCATTGGGCGAGGTTGTCAAAGTTGTCCGCGAGGTACCAGCCGCTCAGCGGCACGGGCGCGGCGCCGAAGTTGGCCAGCTCGATCCACGGATCGCGCTCACCGGCGTTGTCGCGCGGGCCGGTTTGGTTCACGGCCTGGACCTCGTTGATCCAGACCGGCGGGAACGGCTCGAGGTTGGCGCGCACCGAGTTGACAAAGCCGGGCGTGTAGCCCGCGCGGGGGGCCTCGATCACCTCGACACTCACGCCCATGACGACGTCCGTACTGTTCGGGTTGGTCTGATGCACCTCCACCGCCAGCACGTTGGCGCCCTCGCGCAGGTTGTTCACCGGCACCGTGAAGGGGCCTTCGTAGGCCGCGTCCCCGACGGTGCGGGAGGCGGCGTCGCCGCGGTTGGGAATGACGCCCGCGGGCATGCCCAGCCAGAAGATGGGGGTGCCGTTGAGGTAAAACACCGCGCCGTCGTCAATGACCGGGTTGAGCACCAGTTGGGCGCCCTCGGGGTTGCCGGTGAAGGTGAAGGTGTGGCGGAAGAGGTAGCTCATTGGCCCCAGTGTGAGCAGGGTGTTTTTGGGCGCGGGCAGCGCGGCGCTTTCGACGTACAAGAGCGCCCGGCCACTCGGCCAGGCGGTGTCGTTGTAGCCGAGATTGGTCCAGCCGGGCGCGGGATCTTCGGCGGCCTGCCAGTAGCGCCAGGGGGCGTCAATGGGGATGAGGTTGCGCGGGGCGTTGGTGCCGGAAGCGCCCACCACCGCGGCCCAGTTGGCCACACGCGCGTTGTCCTGGCGCGGGTCAATCAACTGGAGCGAGGCCCGGCCGGTCAGGGCTGCCGGCGGCCAGGGCGGGCCGGCCCGGAAAGCGACGCGGTCCACCAGCGTGTCCGGGTCCGGGGTGGCGCTCCGGTACAGGGCGATGACGCCGCCCTCCGGGGCCAGTTCGTTCACGTAGTCGCCGACCACGTTGGTGCGAGCGCCGTAGGTGGTGGTGAACACGGTCCGGTTGCGGGCGACCACCAGATAGCCGCCCGGCTCCAGGCGCGTGCCCGTCGGGAAGAGGTACCGGGTGCCGGTCAACAGCCAACCCGAAAGGTCCCAGGTGATGTTGGTGGACCAGTTGTGCAACTCGACGTACTCGGCGCCGGCGGCGGGCGGGCGATGCATGATTTCGTTGATGACGATGCGCGGGACGCCGCGCACCACCACCGTGAAGCGGCGTTCGGCACTGAGCGGGTTGCGCAGGTCATCGTCGGTCACCCGCACGGTGATCGTGTTGGTGCTCGGGCCGAATTCGGCGGGCACCGCCCAGGTGAACCAGCCCTCGAGCGGATCAATGCCCGTGCCCTCGGGCGCGCCGGGGCCGAGGCTGAAGGTGAGTCGTTGCGGCGGCCGGTCGGCGTCCGTGGCGATGGCCCGGAATTGCAGCAGCTCGCCCTCGCGCACCTCGCGGTCGGCCAGTGGCGCCAGCTCCGGCGCCTGGTTGCGCTCGAGCACCTCGACGGCGAAAACACGGGTGGCACTCAACTGCGGCGGCAGCGTCTCGGTGGCGCGCACCTCGAAGATGTGGGTGCCGGGGCCGTCGTCCTCGGTGGTCGGCCAGGTGATCAGGCCGGAGGTGGGATTGATCGAGGCGCCGGCCGGGGCGCGCACCAGGCTGAAGGTGATGGGTGAGTTGGCCGCGTCGGGGTCGCGGGCCTGGACCTGGTAGGTGAAGGTGTCCATCTCCTCGACCGTTTGCGGGGCGATGAAGGGCATCTCGGGCGGGTTGTTCACCTCGTTGACCGTCACCCGGAAACTCCGGGTGTGGCTCCGCGGCGGGGTGCCGTCGTCGGTCACCCGCACGGTGACCTGATACACGCCGGGGCCATGCTCCTCGGCCGGCGTCCACACCACCGCCGGCCCTTCGGGGTCAATGGCCATCCCCGCGGGGGCGCCGGGTTCGAGGCCGAAGGCCAGGGCCTGTGGCGGCAGGTCGGGGTCGCTGGCACTGAGCGGCACCACGAGCAGCGCGCCTTCGTCCACGACCTGATCGGGAATGGCCGCCAGCGTGGGCGGCAGGTTCACTTCAGTGACCCGGACGGTCAGCGTGCGGGTGGCTTGGCGCGGCGGGGTGCCGTTGTCGGAGACGCGGATCGTGAAGGTGTACTCGCCCGGGCCCTGAGCCTCGGTGGGCGTCCAGGTGAGCACGCCGGTGCCCGGCTCGAGGCTGACGCCCGCCGGGGCGTCGCCGCCCAGGCTGAAGGTCAGTTGCTGGCCGGCATCGGGGTCGGAGGCGGTAACGGTCAGGCGCAACAGGGTCAGTTCGGCGACCTGCTGGTCCGGGATGGGGTCCAGCACCGGGGGACGGTTGCCGCCGGCCATGAAGTTGGGTTCGCCCGGGGTGGGCCGGTCCAGGGTCAGCAGCGGCAGGGGCGCGCCGTCGGGAAAACGGCCCTGACTGACATCGTTGGTTTGGGCGCCGAAGCTGAAGCCATCCACCAACGAGCCGTCGGGCGCAAAGAGGCCCAGGTCTTCACCGGCGAGGCTGAGCTTGAAGTTGACGTGCAGCGGGCCGCCGGGTTGGGTCTGGTTGCCCTCCTCGTCCGCCCAGACCAGCAGGAAACCACCGGGCGGGATGATCGTGCCGGGCGGGATGGTGTATTTGGTGGGGTTGGCCAGGTTGTCGGTGAGCGTGTATCCGGACAGGTCGGCCGGCGCGGCCCCGGCATTGTACAGCTCGAACCAATCGTCGAAGTCGCCGTCGGCCGGGTCGGGAATGGTGGTGTTGCCGGCCATGAACTCGTTGATGAACACCTGAATGGCGGGCATGGCCGGGTTGTTGGGGCCGCCGGGGGTGACGTGGTGGAACGGCCGGCGGCGGCGCGGCTCGCCGTCCGGGTACGAGCCGTAGCTGCGGTCGGCCGCCAACTGCGCGTAGTCCAGGTAATCCATCACCGCCGGCTGGGACGGACTGCCCTGCAGGCGGACCAGCGCCACTGAGCCGGTGTCCGGGGCGAGCCGGAAGTTGGTGTGGGGCGCGCCGGGAACGGATTGCGCCGGCTCGGCGTCCGCCCAAATCACCAGGAACTGGCGGGGGCCGATGACAGTACCGGCGGGGAACTGCCAACGGGTCAGGTTGGTGTAGGTGTCGGTCAGGTAAAACGCCGAGAGGTCCACCGCGGTGTCGCCGGCGTTGTACAGCTCGATCCACGGCTCGCGGCGGCCGCCGGCGTCGGTCGGGCCGGTGAGGTTGTGGGGCTGGACCTCGTTGATCCAGACCGGCGGGAAGGGGGGCAGGGTTTGCCGCACGGCATTGGCGCGGCCGGGGGTGACGCGGTTGACATCATTGGTGGCCGTGGCCGCCCAGTTGCCCACGCGCCAGGCGCCCCGGGCCGGGTCCACGAGTTGGAGCGAGGGGCCGCGGCCGTCGGCCTCGAGCGGCCAGGGCAGGCGGTCGTCATACCGCACGTCGCTGATGACCGTGTCCCGGGCGGGGGTGTCGCCGGGCCGGATCAACCGGAGGTGTTCCCCGCCGTTGTCGAGCGTGCCGGGGTACTGGTCAAAGACCGGGATGGTCTGGCCGTAGAGGTTGGCGAAGGCCTGGCGGTCCTGGGCCAGGACCAGGAAGCCGCCGGCCGGCAGGATGGCGCCGGGCGGGAAGGTGTAGCCCACCCCGTCCAGCCGCCAGCCCGAGAGGTCGAAGGGCGTGGTGGTGGAGCGGTTGTGCAGCTCGAGGAAGTCACCGCCGGGCTGGTGGGCGTTGTACTGGATTTCGTTGATCACGACGAACTCCTCGGGGCGCTCCAGTTCGCCGGTGTAGGTGACGGTGATGGTGCGGCTGGCGCCGGGCACGGGGTTGCCGCGGCGGTCCCTGCCCACCAGCGTGAGTACGTTGGTGCGCTGGGTCAGCGGCACGGTCAGGCGGAAGGTGCGCTGGTCGGTCCAGGTGGCCGGGTAGGGGACGCCGTTGACCTCGAGGGTGGCCACGGCAAACGGCGCGGTGCCGGACAGGAGGGTGGTGGGCGTGCTCGAGGTGTAGTCCTGGCCGCCGTTGGTGGTGATGGCAAAGCTGGCGGCGTCATTGAGGCGAATCTGGTTGGAAATGTAGTTGCGCCGGGAATTGATGTAGCTGGTGATGCTGCTCGGCGAGGACAGGCCGGTGATGCCGTTTTTCAGGAGCACGTCGCGGCGGGCGTCAATCTGGGGCTGGAAGCGCTCGGGCCGCAGTGGCCCGTTGATCGCGTCCAGGTACGCGCGCCAGAGCATCCGGCGGAAGGTGGGGTTGTCATACATGCGGTTGACCACCGGGTCCTGGCCGCCCCAGAGCGCGGTGGTGGCGCCGTCGCCCAGGCCGAAGGTGAAGTCAATGTCCCAGCGCATGAGCACCGAGCGCAGGCCGGGTTGTTTGTACAGGAACATGTTCTGGCCGACGCGGTAGCTCCACATGTCCCAGTCGCCCATGATCCAGCCGCAACTGAAGGTGCGCATCCACTGGTCCATGTCGGCAAGGGTCAGCAGGCCGTCCACGTACCCGGCGCCGGTGGTGTTGGCGGCGTTCACCAGGTCGAAGATGGTGGTGTAATTGGTGGCCGTGCCGTCGTTGGAGCGGCGCTGGAAGGTCCAGCGGTAGCGGGCCGGCTTGAGCGTGGTACCGCTCAAGAAGCGCTCGAGCGTGGCGCTGACGGCGTTGAACTGGCTGTTGTCGTCCTGGAATTCGAACCACATGGCGACCTTGTACAGGTCGCCCGGGCCGCCCTGCGGGAACCAGCGTTCGGCGTAGTCGTGGTCGGGTTGCTCGAGGTCCTCCATGACGTTGTAGGGCATGTTGCCGTTGCGATACAGCCGCAGGTAGTGGGCGTGCAGGTAGGGCACGCCCTGTTGCTGGTGCAACCAGGCGGCCAGTTGGCTGCGGATGGCGGTGGGTTCGTTGCCGGCGTTGCCGGTGGAGGCCAACACCCGTTCGTCGGCGCCCAGCAACCGGTCGTCGGCCGGGCACTCGACGGCGAAGTCGCCCCGGCCCCCGTGCCAGGGGCTGGCCTTGTCGCGGAAGCCCACGTTGTAGATCACCCGGTGGTGGTTATAGACCAGCGTGGCGTCGCGGTAGGTGTTGTCCAGGCCGGCAGTGCGGGATTGCTCGGTCGCCTGGGTGCTCCACAGGTGGTAGTGGGCGAAGGTGCCAAACGGCACGGGGTCGCCCCAGCGGATCAGGCACTCCTGGCCCGCCGCGGCCACCGTGAACTCCCCGGAAGGAAAGACCGTGGTGACCGGGGACGAGGCCGCATCGGTGGCCTGGATGCGGAAGGCCACCAACACCCCCGCCGCCCGGCCGCTGATCTGGGCGGACCAGAGGCCGTCCCCGGCCACGGCGTCACCCCCGGTGCCGTCATCGCGCATGACCACCGCGGTGTAGGTAGCCGTGGGGTCCTGCCGGTACAGGAGTCGGACCTGGCCGATGCCATCCGGGTCGTTCACCCGGCAGGTCACGAGCACCGGCTCATTGGCCTGGGGCAGGGCGGGGGTGTGGGTTACGTCGAAGATCGCGGGCCCGGCATTGGCCACGCGCCGGCTGTTGGGCAGCCCGGGTGTGCCCAGGTTTTTCGGGATTTCCATGCGAGCGGGGAACTCGATCCAGTTGCCCTGGGCGCGGAAGAGCACTTCCGGCCAGCCGGCCAACCAGCGGACCTTGGCGCGGATGGTGGCGTTTTGGTTCTGCGGCACGGCGGCGAGAAGGGTGTTGCGGATGCTGTTGATGCCGGTGTCGCCGTCGCCCTGGGCGCGCACGTGCAGGCAACGGTTGCCGCTGGCCGCGCCGGTGGTGCGGATGGTCGAGCGACTGTGGTTGCCTGTGAGAGTCCAACCGGTCGGGGCGGTGACCGTGCCCTCCTCGAAGCCGCCGTTGCGGACCACGTTGGTGCTGCCCACGCGGAAGAACTCGACGTCGTCCACCAGACACTCGCCCGGGCCGAGCATCGAGATGCGCAGCCGGTTGGCCGGGAAACTGGTGTTGCCATTGTCGAGCCGGCCGGTGAACTCCACCGTGGTCCAGGGGGCCTTTTGCGTCTCGTCGCTGTCGGCCCAGTTCATGGGCTGGAGCGGGTCGGCTCGCGGGTCAATCAGTTCGAGGCTGGAGCCGCCGCCGTCGCTCCACCGCCCCCAGCGGCCGCCGTCCTTGTAGTCCACCTCGGCCACGGTGATGTAGAGGGTGTTGGTGACAACCTCGCCGGTGGCGGCGTTGGTGCGCACGATCTGGTCGGGTTTGGCCAGGGCCAGGCGTTCGCCACCGTTGGCCAGCCGGCCGGAGTAATTGCCCACCGTGTTGCCAGCGTTGAGCTGGGGGTAATTGGCGCGGAGCCGCGCGGCGTCGGCGGCCACCACCAGGTAGCCTCCGGCGGGCAGGACGGTCCCGGCGGGGATTTCAAAGTCAATGCCCTCCACAAAGCGCCAGCCGGACAGGTCCACCGGGCCGGCGGTGGGGTTGTGCAGCTCCACAAACTCGTCGGCGTCGTCCTCGGTGATCGGGTGGTACATGATTTCGTTGATGACCACCGCCTCGGGCCGGCGCGGGGTGTTGGGGCCGCCCGGGGTGGGCAACAACAGCCGTCGCCAGGGCAGCACGCCGTCGGGGGAGCGGCCCAGGGCCACGCCGTTTTCCTGGGCGCCAAAACGCACGGCGTCCAGCACCCGCGTGCCGGCGGGGTCCAGCAGGTAAACAGTTTCGCCCGCCGCGTTCAGGGCGAAGCCGAGTTGGTTCTGGTCCAAGCTCAGGAAACCGCGGGCCGGGAGGCGCGTGCCAGCCGGGAAGCGGAACCGGTTCGTGGACGGGTCATCGGTGAGGATGCAGCCGGCGAGATCCACCTCGACGGGGCCGGTGTTGAACAGCTCGATGAAATCGAGCACCGGGTCGTCGGTGTGGGCCAGGATTTCGTTCAGGACCACCGCGCTCAGCGGCGTGGGCACCCACGGATCGGTTGTGCCGGGCGAGCCGCCGCGCAGCTCGCTCGCCGCCCAGGCGCGCGGGTCGGCCTCCCCGTAACTGGGCCGGGCCAGCACCAGCGAATGCCCCGCGCCGTCGGCCGCCGCCGGCCAGGGCGGTTGGTCCGAGTAGTTCACCTCCAGGCGGATGGCGTCCAGGTTGTTGCGCAGTCGCACCCGGCCCCGGTCATTGGGCAGGGTGCCGGTGTACGGCCCGAGCACGTTGGTGATGCCGTACACCGCCTTGACGTCGTCGGGCGCGGCGGCCACGACCACAAACTCGCCGGCCTGGAGGATGAAGCCTTCGGGAAAGGTGAAGCCGATGTTCCCGCTGAGCCGCCAGCCGCTGAGGTCCTCGAACACCGAGCGGGCGTTGTACAACTCGACGAACTCCAGGTTGCGGCCGTCGGCCCGGGGGGCGGGATGGTACATGATTTCGCTGAGGATCAGGCCGGTGGTGCGGCTGGAAGGCCCCAACGGCTCGCGGGGGAAGTTCAGGGCGCTGACGGTCACCGGGCTGACCGCCGGGCCGAGGTCGCGGAACCGGGCGGTGGCCAGGGCGTTGGTGGTGCCGCTGGCCACGGCGGGCCCCAGGTACAGGGTGGTGGGCAGGCCGGTGAAGGTTTGCGCGCCCAGTTGCACCCAGGTCCGGCCGTCCACGCCGGCGAACCCGGTCAGGGTCTGGCCCTGTCGGCGCAGGCGCAGCCACATCTGCGGGTAGTTCGCCGGGAAACCGCCGCGCGGGGCTGCCACCGTGCTGGCCGTGCCCGCCGTGGCGCGGGCTTCGAAGAAGCATCCCAGTTGGGCGGAAGAGGCGAAGGCGGCGGCGAAACGGGCGTTGGCCTCGGTGCTTTCCCGGGCCATCAGGCCGGCGTGCAGGAAGGGGTCGCTGACCGTGATGCCCTCAATCCGGGCGCGGAAGTCGAAGTCGCCGCTCAGCGGTTTCCAGGCGAACTGGAGGCGGTCGCTGGTGCCGCCCACGTCGCCAGCCCCGCTCACGTCCACCCCGCCGGGCACGGGTTGAGCGCTGCCGGCCAGGGGTGGATTGCCGATGTCGGTGGGCAGGTACTCGACGGCCAGGAAGCTGACGCTCGAGTCGGGCCGGATGGTGTTGGGCGTTTGGGCGCGATCCCGGACGTTACTGACCCCCAGGGTGTAGGTGACGCCGAGGGTGAGCGGTGAGGTGTTGAGGATCACCACCTCCGGCGTGGCGCCGAAAACGGCGCTGGCGATGGTGACCCCACCGGAGAGCTGATAATTGGTCGGGGTGGTGGCCGAAGGCGCCGCCACCGGTTCGCTGAAGGTGACCTCGACCTGGTTGGTGCCCAGGTTGCGCGCCTTCACCAGGGTGGGCGGGATCGTGTCCGGCAGCACGCTCAACACGGCTTCGTCGCTGGTGGCCGAGCCCTGGTCGTTGGTGACCACGCAACGGAAGCGGGCGTTGTGGTCGGCCAGGGTCACCGGGCCATAGACCAGTTCCGCGCTGTCCGCCCCAATCAGGGCGCCGCCGTTGCGCAGCCAGCGGAAGCGGTAAAAGCCCACGGTCGCCATTTCCACGCGGAACCGGGCCAGTTGCCCCTCGATGACGGTGGTGTTGGTGGGCTGCACCGCAATGACCGGCGGGCCGAACGACACGCCATACGGGATCAGGTTGGTGGCCACAATGGGGGCCTGGTCGGTGCCGTCGGGCATGAGCCAGCGCACGGCCAGGTTGTCTCCGCCCCAGCCCTCCTTCATCAGGGCGGACACGTAGTAGGGCCGGCCGGCGGTCAGGGGAATGGGGGCGGATTGTTGCTGGGGGTATTTGCCCCATTCGCGGGAGGAGGTCCACTCGGGCACCGAGGCGATGAGGCGGATATTGGCCGGGTTTTCGTCCGTGCTCAGGAACAGGGCGCCGTTGTCATCGCTGGCCAGCCAGAAGGTGTAATTGCCGGTTTTGGGGGGAACGATGTACCCGTGCAGGCGCTGGCCGTAGTTGTCCAGTACATCGGTGGGGGCCTCGAAGAAGTCGGTGACGTAATTGGTGCTGGTGGGGTTGTTGGGCCAGGCCGGGTTGTTGGTCAGCGAGCCCAGGTCCGTGCCGCCGATCCCTTCCCAGACCTCGCGCAACAGGCCGTTGGCCGGGGGTGAAGCGGCGTGGGCTGCAAGGGTTCCCAACAACATCAACCCGCTGAAGATAAACCGGTTCAACTTGTTCATGGGTGGTCTAAAAAGCCCGGGACCCAAGGGGGCTTCCCCTGTCCAAAGCCGTGCGTGACGTGGCTGTAACACAGCCCCCCAAAACAGCAAGACATAAGCCACAGCCCG
>CALFAV010000030.1 GCA_937946835.1 uncultured Verrucomicrobiae bacterium
GCTGAGCATGGCGTCAAGGTACCGGGGCGGGAATGGCCTGTCCAGCGAGTTTGTCAGCCGGGGATGGGCATCAGGTTGGCTTGGGCGTAAGGCGCTTTGCCACCACCACCGGGCTGCGGTGGAACGCGGCCCTCCCGGGGAAAGCGCCAGCAAGTTGGCGCGCTCCAAAGGCTGGCGCCCGGCCCGGCGGAAACGGCCACGACGCAGAGTCGCCCTGTCCCGGGCCTTCGGCGTGCGCGAAACGGCCCCCCGAATGCTACCCGATAGTCGTCCCCTGGCCGGGCGGTTTCGGCGCCTCATCGGCAGCCACGGAGACGACCGCTCCGGCCGACGGTGGCGTCCCGCCCGGCGGTGGGCCGGTTTCCCGGGCCAACCAGTCCCGCGCCAGCGCGCGGGCTTGTTCGATCAGGGCCAAATCGGTCTCCAACTCGCCGAACCGAAACGCGGGCGCGCCGCTTTGCGCCTGGCCCAGGAGTTCCCCCGGTCCGCGCAGGCGCAGGTCCGCCTCGGCGATGCGGAAGCCGTCGGTGGTTTCCTCCAGCACCCGCAATCGCTCGCGGGCCTCGGCGGTGCGGGCGGCGGCGACCAGGATGCAGTAGGCCGGGTGGGGACTGCGGGCCACGCGCCCGCGCAACTGGTGCAATTGCGCCAGGCCGAAGCTCTCGGCGTTCTCGATCACCATCACGTTGGCGTTGGGCACGTCCACGCCCACCTCGACCACCGAGGTGCACACCAACGCCTGCACGCGATTGGCCCGGAATTCTGCCATCACCCGCGCCTTGTCCTCGGCGCTCAAGCGCCCGTGCAGCAAGCCCACCCGGTGCGGCGCCAGCGCGGCGCGCAGTCGCTCGCACTCGGTCAACACCGCCTTCAGTCCGGCGACCGGGTCCGTTTCCTCCAGGCGCGGGTACACGATGAAGGCCTGCCGGCCCCGGGCCAGTTGCGCGCGGACAAATTCCCACACCCGGGGCAGGCGCTCGGCGCCGCGCACAAAGGTCCGCAGCACCCCGCGACCCGCCGGCAGGGCGTCAATCACCGACACGTCCAGGTCGCCGTACAAGGTCAGCCCCAGCGTGCGCGGGATGGGTGTGGCGGTCATGACCAGCAGGTGCGGATATCGCCCCTTGCGAACCAGTTGCTTGCGCTGGGCCACGCCGAACTTGTGCTGCTCGTCAATGATCACCAGCCCCAGCCGTTCGGGGTCGTAACCCGGTTCCAGCAGCGCGTGGGTGCCCACCGTGAGCGTGGGGGCGGGGGTGACTCCGGGCAGCCCCGGGCCGGGCGACGCGCCTTCCGCGGTCTTGCGCCCGCCGGTGCGCAACGCCACGGGGATGCCCAGCGGCGCAAACCAGGCCCGGAACCGCTCGAACTGCTGCGCGGCCAGCACCTCGGTCGGCGCCATGAAGGCCACGTCCCCGCCGCTTTCCAGGGCCATGAGCGCGGCGCACGCGGCCACGACGGTTTTGCCCGAGCCCACGTCCCCTTGCAGCAGCCGCCGCATGGGATGCGGCCCGGCCAGGTCGGCGCGGATTTCCCGCAACACGCGCGTCTGGGCCGGGGTGAGCGGGAAGCCCAGGCGCGCCAGAAACGGCCGCATCCAGCGGTTGTCCCCGGCGCAGGGCAGGGCGGCGGCGCGGGTTTGCAGGGTGTGGCGGCGGCGCTGGAGGCGCAGTTGCAGCTCGAAGTACTCGTCCAGGGCCAGGCGCCGCCGGGCCGCCTCGGCGTCACCGTCCTGCTCGGGAAAATGCAGGAGTTGCAGCGCGCGCGCGCGGCTCAGGCCCGTGGCGGTGGTCACCGGCGGCCAGGGATCGGGCACCTGGGCTCCGGCCAGACGCAGTGCCCGCCAGACCAGTCCGCGCAGGACGCGCTGGGTCAGACCGGCCGTGAGCGGGTACACCGGCACGAGGCGGCCGACGTGGATTGAACGGTCCACGTCGCCCTCGACCACCTCCGTTTCCGGATGATCCATCGTGGGGGGCTTGAGGGAACGGACCTTGCCGAAGACCACCAGTTCGTCGCCGACATGGAAGTGTTCCTCCAGAAACGGCAGGTTCCACCAGCGACAGTGCAGCCGGCCGGTGCCGTCCTCGAGGATCAGCTCGAAAAGCGAGCGGGTGCCGCGCCTCCAGCGCTTGACGCCCGCGGCCACGACGCGCCCGATGGTGAGGGCGGACTCGCCGGCGGTCAGTTCACGGATGGGGTGGAAATGGCGGCGGTCCTCGTAACGGCGGGGCCGGTGGTGCAGCAGGTCCGCCACAGTCCGCAGGCCCAACTGGGCCAGGAGCGCCGCGCGTTCGGGTCCCACGCCCCCCAGCACGGTGACGGGCTGCTCGAGGATGGAGGCGGGCGGTGCGGGCACGCCCGGCTTATAGCGGGGAGTCGTAGGCGCGCCAAGGGCGGGCTCCAACGGTGCGGGGTGATTGAAATCGAGAGACCTCCCAGCGGTCGCGGGTCCGACCGGCGCAGGGATCGCCGGCACCGCGGTGTCTCGCCCCGGCCGGCCCTTTGAGCCAAAGACCGGCAAACAGGTGGCGCCACCGAACCAACCGGGGCCGCGCGGGTGTCGCGGCCCGGGTATCCCGCCGGGCGGGTGGCCCGGCTCCACGGCAGGCGGGCCGCCTGCCATTACGCGCAAGCGGCCGCAAGCGGCCACACTCCAAACGCTGGCGCGCCAGCGGGGACGGGAGGCAACCGCCGACGGGTGCGGCCGGCGTGCCCAGCAGGGCCTCGCGGGGTCCGCCCAAAAAAGCTTTCAGGCCGGCTGCGCCACCGGAGCCGGGGTTGGCGAGGGTGTTGTACCGGAGCCAGTGGCCGGGGCGGCGGGCGCCTGGAACGGCTCCAGTTCTTCGCCCTCGCGCACCAGGCGGGCGCTGTTGAAGACCACGATGAGCGAGCCGGCGTTGTGCATGATCGCCGCCAGGATGGGGTTGATGTAGCCGAAGGCGGCCAGGGTCAGCCCGCCGATGATGAAGAACACCCCGAAGAGGAAGTTTTGGTTGATCACGTTGCGGGTCAGGCGCGAGAGCCGCACCAGGAAGGGCAGCCGGCGGAGGTCGTTGTTCATGAGCGCAATGGTCGCGCTGTGGATGGCCACCTCGCTGCCGGCCGCGCCCATCGCGATGCCCATGTCGCCGGCGGCCAGGGCCGGGGCGTCATTGACGCCGTCGCCCACCACGGCCACGCGGTAGCCCTTGGCGCGCATCTGGCGGACGAACTCGACCTTGTCCTGGGGCAGGCACTCGGCCATGACCTCCTCGCACCCAATTTCGCGCGCCACGCGGGCGGCCACGGGCTGGCGGTCGCCGGAAACCATCGCGATGCGGCGCACCCCGCTCTGGAGCAGATCGGCGAGCGCGCCCTTGGCTTCGGGGCGGGTCTGGTCGCGCAGGCCGATCCAGCCCAGGTAGCGGCCGTCGCGGGCGACGTGGATGAGGCTGAAGCCCTCGGTTTCGTTCAGGTCCACGTGGCGGTCCAGGTCCTCGGTGATGCCGCTGTCGCGCAGCCACTGGGCGCGGCCGATCACCACCTCGGCGCCGTCCACCCGGGCGCGGATGCCGCGGCCGGCGGTTTCCTTGAAGTTTTGGGGCTCCACCAGCGGCAGCCCCACCTCTTGGGCCAGTTCGGCCAGGGCCTTGGCGGTGGGATGGTTGCTGTATTTCTCGGCGGAGGCGGCCAGGCGGAGCAGTTCGGCGGGTTTGGTGTCGCCCACCGGGGCGAGGCGGCTGACCGCCAGCCGGCCGGTGGTGAGGGTGCCGGTTTTGTCGAAGATGAAGGCGTTGATGCGGGCGGCCAGTTCGATGTCGGCGACGTTTTTGATGAGGATGCCCAGGCGCGCGGCGGCGGACAGCGCGGCCACCATGGCGGTGGGGGAGGCGAGGATGAAGGCGCAGGGGCAGGCCACCACCAGCACGGAGATGACGCGGTTGAGGTCGTGGGTGAAGGCCCAGACCAGCGCGCCCAGGACCAGCACGAAGGGGGTGTAATAGACCATGTACTGGTCCACGATGCGCATGAAGGGCAGCTTGGTTTTTTCGGCGGCGAGGATCAGCTCACGCACCCGGCCCAGGGTGGTGTCTTCCCCGGCCTTGGTGACGCGCACCTCGAGCACGCCGGTCAGGTTCTGGGTGCCGGCGAAGACCTGGTCGCCGGGCTTTTTGTCCACCGGCAGCGATTCGCCGGTGATGGTGGCCTGGTTGAAGGAGCCTTCGCCGCTGAGGATGAGGCCGTCGGCCGCCACATTGTCGCCGGGGCGGATGCGGATGACGTCGCCCACCCTGAGTTCGGCCACGGGCACTTCCTCCTCGGTGCCGTCGGCGCGCACGCGGCGGGCCTTGGTGGGGGTGAGTTTGATGAGCGACTCGATCGAGGCCCGGGCCCCGGCGGCGGTGCGGGTCTCGATGATTTCGCCCATGAGCATGAAAAAGGCGACGATGCCGGCGGTTTGGTAGTCGCCCACCCCGTAGGCGAAGCCCTCGGCGCTGCCCAGGGCGGCGGCGCCCTTGCCGAAGGAGGCAAGCACGGCGATGGCGACCAGTTCGTTGATGCTGAGAATGCCGCGGCTGAGGTCCTTGACGGCGGTGCGGATGATCGGCGCGCCCAGGATGAGGGCGCCGATCATGGCGCTGGCGCTGGCCACGAGGCGACCGCCGTCGAAGAGCCAGTTCACCAGGAAGGAGTTTACGATGAACATCATCCCGACCAGCGTCTGGGTGAGGTGCACCGGGATGTGCTCGTGGTCGTGGCCGCACGTGGCGCAGGACTCGCCCTCGGCATGGTGGTGGGGCCTGGCGTCGTGCCGATGGGGGGTGTGTTCCTGTCGGGAAAGCAACGAGGTGACTTGCATGGCGGGCAGGGGTTAACGGCTGGCGGGGGCCTCGCGCCGGATCGGCTCGCGGCTGAGCTGGAGGCGCAGTTCGCGGGACTGCCCCTCCGGCCGCTCGGGCAGGAAGAACTTTTCCTGGACGTTGGTCATGATCCGGGAGAGGCGGGCGGCCAGGAGCCGCTGGCGGAACAACTCCGGATTTTTCCGATACTCGGGCAACTGGTCCTGGAAGGCGCGCGCCTCGGCGGCGATGGCGGTGACGAGGCGGTTGCTGGCGCCGGCCGCGCGGGCCAGGATGGCCTGCGCCTCGCCGAGCGCCCGGGTGGTGACCTGGTCCTGATAACCGAGCGCATCGCTGATCTTGCGGCTCCGCTCCTGCTCGGCGGAGTTGACCTCTTCAAAGGCGGCGCGGACATCCACCGGGGTTTTGGTTTCCACGTCACTGGGTTCGAGGGTGATGCCCAAGTCGGCCTGGGCGATGAGCTGGCGCACGCGTTCGAGCACCAGGTCGCGGAAGCCGGCCTTGTCCTTGTACAACGCGGCGTCGGCGCTCATCCGGGCCGAGGCGTAGAGGATGGCGTTGTTCAGGAGGTTGGTCAGCAACGTGGGTGCGTGGGCAAAGCCGAAGACGTAGCGCACCGGGTCGGTGATGCGGTACTTCACCGTGGCGCGCACGTGAATGATGTTGCCGTCGCCGGTGAGGGTGTAGCCGTCGGCCTCGGGGCGGAGGATGCCCTGGGGCGAGGGTTCCTGGCCCAGGGCCTCCATTTCGGGGGTCGTGGCGTGCCAGCCGGCGGTGGAGGTCACGGTCTGAATTTCGCCGATGGGGATGCGCACCACCTCGTTGATCGGGTAGGGCCAGGCCCAGTGCCAACCGGGTTTTTTGAGTTGCTCCGGTCCGGTGCCCACCGGCCGGCCGAACTGGAGCACGATGGCCAGTTGGTTGGGCTGGACCACGAACATGCCCGAGCACAGAAACACCAGGACCAGGCCGGCCATGAGGAACTTGACGATCTTGAAGCTGGTGCTGAAGGCCTCGGCCAGCGCCTGGGAACTGGCGTCGTCCGCCCCGGCCGAAACCGGCGGGACCGGGGGCGGGGGCGGGGGTGCTCCAACGGGGGGCAGGGACGGCGCGCTCATGGCGGAGTCTCCCATCAGTTGCCGGGCGCGGGTTGGGTGGCCGAGTTCTGGAGCAGGTCAAACGGCGGCGTGCGCGGGTCCAGCACCAGCGTGGCGCGCTCCTTGAGCGACTGCTCCAGGGCATCCAATTTGAGGAGGTACACCGCCAGTTGCGGGTCCTGCTCGAAGGTCTTGAGCAGGGCGGCGGCGCTGGCCTCGGCCTCGCCGAGGATTTTGCGGGCCTGCCCCTCGGCCTCGGCCAGGATTTCCTCCCGGCGCCGGTCGGCCTCCGAGCGGATGCGGATGGACTCGCGTTCGCCCTCGCCCTGGAATTGCTTCACCAGGCGCTCGCGCTCGGCCTTCATGCGGTCAAAGACCTTGGTGGTGATGCTTTCGGGCAGGCCGATTTGTTTGATGCCCAGGAGCACGATTTCGACGCCGAAGTTGGCGGTGGCGCGGCGGATTTCCTGCAGCATCTCCGCCTCGATCTGGTCAAAGCGCAGCGATTGGGGGTCCACCGAGATGAAATCGGCCAGGGGATGGTTGCCCACGGTGTTGTTCTTGGCGGTGCGGAGCTGGATTTCGAGGTTGCGCTCGGCTTCGGCGAGGTTGTCGCCGAACAGTTCGAGGAATTGGCGCGGGTCCTTCACCCGCCAGCCCAGAAACACGTCAATCACGATGAGGCGGCCGTCGGCGGTGGTGGTCTGCTCGTACTTCTTTTCGAGGTTGCGGATGCGGTTGTCGTACCGGTGGACGTTTTGAATGGGCCAGGGCAGCCGGAAATACAGGCCGGGCTGATCCAGGCTGCGGGTGTACCGGCCGAGGGTGGTCACGATCACCACCTCGGTCTGCCGCACCTGAAAGGCGAAGAGCAGGGCGGCAAAGATCAACACCACCAGCGCACCGGTGGCCAGGGTGACGGGATTGCGTTTCATGACGGGTTCAGCGGTGTGGGGTCGGATCAGCGGCTCGGGCTCGACGCGGCGGGTAACGTCACGTCGAGCAAATCCTGACGGATACGGTCCTCCAGATTGAAGTTGACCACCTCATGGGTGTTGCTGGGCACGATCACGTACTTGCGCGTCGGGGCAATGGCGCGACTGACGGTGTCCAGATAAGTGCGCAGCCGGTACACCTCGGGCGAGGCCCGGAAGGCGAGGATTTGATTGGTGAACCGCGCGGCGGTGCCCGCGGACAGCGCGGTCAAGCGGGCACGGTAGGCCTCCGCTTCGTTGACCCGGCGCGCGGCCTCGGCCTGGGCCAGAGGGACGCGCTCGGCGGCGTACGCCTGGGCCAGGTAATTGGTGGCCTCGCGTTCCTGGAGGGCGCCCAGCACGCGCTCAAAATCGCCGGCGATCTTCACCGGCGGGTGAATGCCGGGCAGGCCCACAAACAGGACCCGCACGCCCAACTGGAGCGCATCCGCCCGGGCCTGGAGGCGTTGGCGCAGTTCCTCGCTGGCGGCCCGGCGCCCGCGGCCCATGATTTCGTTGAAGTCCACGTTCACCAGGTAGCGCGTGACCTCGCGTTGGGCCAGAAACTGCAGGAGCTTGCCCGCGTCGGTATGGCCGTAGGCGAAGGCCCGCAGGTCGGCAATCTGGTACTGCACCGGCATGTTCACCGACAGGAGGTTGACCGGCACGACCTGCTCGCCCTCCGGCGCGCCGGGGCCGGGGGCGCGCGCCTCGCCGCTGGCCACGATGAGGTTGAATTCCTCCTTGGCGTGCGGCTTGGTCCATAGCAGTACGCGTTGCTCCTCGAATTCCCGGTCCGCGACCAGGCCGATGGTGAAGTGTTGCACCCGCTCGGTCAGATACCGCTGCACGCGGTCCACCGGCCAGGGCCATTTCAGGTGCGGGCCGGGGCCGAGCACCTCGCGCCCGGACACCGGCCGGCCCCAGCGCAGCAGCAGGGCCTGCTCGCCGGGCTCCAGGAACACAACACAGGTGGACAGCAGCAAAATGCTCAGTTGCCCCAGCACCAACCAGACGAACGCCCGCTCCAGGAAGCGGTAAAACCACGTCTGCGACACCTTGAACCCGAACTGGTAGTCCAGCGCCTGGGCGGCGGTGGTGATCAGACCGCCGGGCTGGCTGAGCACCCCCACCAGCCGGCTTTCGTAAAGGGGCCGCACGAGCTGGTCCTTGACCCGCGGCCGGTAAATCTCCAGCACCAGGGTGATCAGGTTCTCCGCCGCCACCAGCGCCAGCAGGCCCACCAGCACCCGCGCCGCGTAGAAATCCACCCGCGGGTAGCCCGCCCAACCGGCCGCCTCCACCGCGCCGGTCACCACGCACAACAGCGAGCCGAGCAACAGATAAGCCGCCTGGGGCCGGAGATAGGGCTGTTGTTGCAGCCGCGCCAGCACGGCCGAGTACTTGCCCACCTGGAAATAAATCAGCGCCAGCAGGCCGTACAGCGTCAGGGCCACCGTGGCCTGCTCGACCGTGGCCGGGCGGTCCTGCGCCACCCACGGCCACAGGAAATACACCGCGGCCGCCTGGCCCAACAGCAGCAGGATCGAAAACGCGGGCACGAAGAACTTCTCGAACTGCTCGCGCGCGCGCCGGGCGGGGAACAGCTCCGCCGCGGGTGTGGTGAAGAGCGAAGCACTGCTGGCGCTCTTGCGCAGTTCGTCCAATTCGAGCTGTTCCAGCCGCTCGCGCTCGACCAGGCGCATCTGGAAGTACGCGACCAGGGCCACCAAAAACCCCATCCCGATGAACACGGCCGCCGCGATCCCGGTGGCCGAGTGGGCGTAGCGCGCCAGGAACACCGCCACCACCGTCAGCACCAGCAGCAGCACCCAGTTGATCAGTCCTTTGGTGGAGACGCTTTGTTCCATGACATCAGGTCAGTTCGCGGTCTTCGAAGAGTACCAGTCCCACCGCCAGCACGGCCCCCAGATAGCCCGCACTGTACAGGGCGCTCCGCAGCACGTATGACCAGGGGATGGTCTTGTCCATGCCCAGGGCGTCGGACATCCAGAACAACTGCCAGTTCGGCAACAGGGTGTAGGGCAGGTGCGCCCAGGTCTCGCCCGACTCGGAGCGCGTGCCGAACAGGTAATCGGACAACAAGCCCAGGAGGAACACCGCGGTGCACACCGTCAGGGTGGGCAGCATGTCCAGCCGGGTCGAACAGGCCAGGGCCAGAGCGGCCAGCACCCACACCGCCAGCAGAATGAGCACCATCGCCGGGACCAACCGCCAGTCCACCACCTGCGGGTTGGTGAACGGGATCACCTCCGGCTCGACCAGGAAGGCGATGTACAGAAACCCCAGCGTGGTCAGCACGCAGGCCGCCAGCACGGTGATGGTGGTGAACACCCGGTCCAGAAAGTAGTTGGCAAACCCGCCCACCAGGTACGCCACCGCCAGCATCCCGAAATACACGGCCAGCGACCGGTTGTCCGGGTCGCCGTAGGCGTCGAATGCCATCCGGCTGGCCAGCAACGCGGCGATGGCGATGAAATACGTCAGCACCGTCAACGCCGCCGCCAGCCCCGCGTACTTGGCCAGCAGGAACTGAAACCGGCTGACCGGCTTGGCCAGCACCGCCAGGGCCGTGCCGGTGCGGATTTCGTGCGCCAGGGTGGCCGAGGCGCTCAACACCGCTCCCACCAGTCCGGTTAACAGCATCACCGCCAGCACGCTGTCCTTGACCATCTTGGGATCGTCCCCAAACCCGAAGTACGGCACCGCCGCCAGAAACACGTTGAAGCCGCCGGCGGCGGTCATCAGCAGCAGGAACACCGGCTGCCGGACCAGCTCTTGAAACGTGTTGCGAGCGATGGTCAGGAATTGTCGCATGACGACATGAGCCAAAAATCTTAGGCAGTGGCCGGGAGATTGCAACGGGTTAAGCCCGGTTCCCGGACAAGTTCAACCAACTTTCGGCACGGGATTAAAGCAACCCCTGCCTCCCAGCCAACTGTGCGTCTGGCGGCACAGAGGCCCGGGCGGCTCCGGGCGCGGCACCCCGATAATTCACGCCGCTTGCCTGCGGTGCGAGCAGACCGGAAGCCCCTCCCTCTCCGCGGGCCGCCAGCCGGCGATGAGGCCGATTGGCAATCGGCACTCCGCGGGGTTCCGCCCGAAGGACCCGGCGGCCGCGGATGGCCGTGCCGCGCTCCGGCGGGCTGGGCGCGGCTCAGCCCTGCCCGCCCTCGCCCGATCCGGTCAGCAACCGCGCAATCCGGTCCCGCAGCGCCTCGAAGTCCACCGGTTTCTCCACAAAATCCGTCACCGGCAGCCATTTGGGGTCAATGTCCCGGTGGCTGAAGCCCAGGGGGAACTGTTGATTGACCGCAGTGAGCATGAGGATGGGCAGGTGGGGCTCGCGCTTGCGCAGATCGCGCGCCACTTGAAACCCCGCGGCCGGGTCTTCGGGGAACATCACGTCCAGGATCACCGCGTCGGGGCGGCGCTCGGCCACGCGGGCGAGGGCTTCACCGGGTTTGGGCACGATTTGCGTCTCGTGGCCCATTGCTCGGCACACGGTGGCCACGGATTCCGCAAAGTCCGCGTCATCATCAACGATCAGGAGGTAGGCCATGGGAGGTACAGGAATCGGGTTGGGAGAAAGCCGGCCGGGAAATGGCCGGCGAGCAAGGGTCCGGGAAGATCACGGTGAAGATGGTGCCCCGGCCGGGGGTGCTCTCCACCTCGATCGTGGCGCCCTCGGCGCGGGCCGCCTGGCGGACAATGGCCAGCCCCAGACCGGTTGAGGCGCGATTGTGCGCCACGGCCTCTTCGGTGCGGTAGTAATCCTCGAAGATGTGGGGCAGTTTGTCCGCCGGGATGCCGATGCCCTGGTCGCGTACCGTCAGGCGCGCTGCCTCACCCGGGGCTGCCCCGGGGGTGCAGCTCACCTCGACCGTTCCGCCTTCCCGGGAATAGGTCACCGCGTTCACCACCAGGTTTTCCACCAGCATGGTCAGGTGGTCGGGTGCGGCGGTGAGCGGGGTGGGGGGGAGGGTGGTTTCGAGGCGGATGCGCCGCTGGCGGGCCGCAGGCTCCACGCGGCCGATCACTTCCCGGACCACGCTGGCCAGGTCCAGCCGCTGGCGGGGCGGGGTGCCCTGGGCGCGAGAGCGCAGATTGGCCAGTTGGAGCATTTCCTGGATTTGCCGGGACAGGGCCAGGCAGCGGTGGGAAATTTTTTCCACCACCTCCCGGGCGGCGGGCGGCAACGGCCCCGCATAATCGCCCAGCAGGACCTGGGTCATCGCATGGATGGCGGCAAACGGGGCCTTCAATTGGTGGGTGGTTTCCAACATGTGCCGGGCGCGTTCTTCACTGCTGGCCGCCAACCGGCGGTTGGTTTGGGCCAATTCCAGCTCGCGGCGGCGCAGTGTGGTGGCCAGGCGCGACACCAGGTACCAGATCACCCCCCAAATCAGCAGCATCGGCAGCAGTCCGGTCCAAATTTGAACCGACAGGGGAGCGGGGGGAGAAGGGGGAGTGCCGAGTCGGATGCTGGACGGCGGCAGCCAACCCACGCTCCCCATCCAGATGGTCAGCCCGTAAAGGCCCGCTGCCAGGCCGGCCACGGCCAGGCTTTCGGCCGGCGAAAAGACCAGGCAGGCCAGGATGATGTGGAACAGGTACATGAACGGCGCGGCCGGCCAGTCCGGTCCCAACCAGTGAATGACCGCGGTGAGGATCACCAGGTCGCTGGCGATCTGGGTCCACAACACGGCCCGGATGGAACCACCCCCGCAGGGTCCGCGGTCGGCCGCCCGCCGCGTCCAGCGGGTGAAGACCACGTTCAGTCCGGTCAGCAGGACAGCAGCCGCCCCGGGCCAGAGGGGTTGGATGCGGAGTCCCGCCGCCGCCGGCAACTGGGGTACCAAGCCGGAAGCCGCCACTCCCAGCAACACCGCCACCACCAGCCAGCGCAGCCGGCAAAACCAAACCGCATTGGCGTGAAGCAGCGGTTCGACCCGGGCTTGTTCCTCGGCAACTCCGGCCGCGGCCGGGGCCGGAGATTCTTCCGGGGTCGGCACCAGCCGGTATCGGGCGGGGGCCGGTGGGGCGGCGGAATCGGCGGCGCCGCGCATGAGGTTTCATTCCACCACCCACGTGGTTCCGGACTGGAGCAACGCCTGCAGGTCGGGGTGCCCGCGTTTGGCCACGGCGTCGCGGATTTGGCGCATCAACAATTCCTCATAGGTGGGGCGCTCCACCTGGCGGAAAACACCCAGGGCGGTGGGGAAGTGGGGCGGTTCCAGTTCAGCCAGCAGCGCGGCCAACGCCGGCGAGGTGCTGCGAACATTGTGCACAATCAGCTCGGCCGCCCGGTGCGGCTCGGCCTCCAGGTCCACAACCACCGGTTCCATGTCCCGGATCGCCAGCCCGAAGCGACCGCCCTTGCCAAAGCGCAGGGGTTGCCCGTCGCGCAGGAGGATGCGCGACTCCTCGGCCCGCGCGCGGTCGGCCACGGGATCGAAGGCGCCTTCGTTGAAGATGCGGCAGTTCTGGAGAATCTCGATGAACGCCGCGCCCCGGTGCCGGGCGGCCGCCTCGAGGGTTTGGGCCAGGTGACCGGGGTCGGCGTAAATCGTGCGCGCCACGAAGGTGGCCTGGGCGGCGAGGGCGGTTTGGACGGGGTTGATGGGTTGTTCGATGGTTCCCAAGGGGCTGGACTTGGTGCGCTTGCCGAATTCGGAGGTGGGCGAGTACTGGCCCTTGGTCAGGCCGTAGATGCGGTTGTTAAACAGCAGGATTTTCAGGTCCACGTTGCGCCGCAGGGCGTGGATGAGGTGGTTGGTGCCGATGGACAGGCCGTCACCATCCCCGGTCACCACCCAGACCGAGAGCTCGGGGTTCGCGCACTTGACCCCGGTGGCGATGGCCGGGGCGCGGCCGTGGATGCCGTGAAATCCGTACGTGTTCACGTAGTACGGGAAGCGCGAGGAACACCCGATGCCGGACACGAAAACGAACTGGTGGCGCGGCCGGCCCAGGCCGGCCAGGACCTTTTGGACCTGCGCCAGAATGGCGTAATCCCCGCACCCCGGGCACCAGCGGACTTCCTGGTCGGTTTGGAAGTCCTTGCGGGTTAACTGCCGCAGACAGTCCGCGGCGGACGGCGCCGGGGATTCCGGAAGCGAAACAGCGGCGTTGGCACTCATGATCGCAAAAGTTCTTCGATGGTGTTGCGGATGTCGCGAATCAGGAAAGGCCGGCCCTCGACTTTCGGCAGGGATTGGACCGGCAGCAGAAAACGGCTTTGCAGCAGCGTGGCCAGTTGACCGGTGTTGTTTTCCGGCACCAGCACCCGGCGAAAACCGCGCAGGACGGATTCAACGTTGCGCGGCAGCGGATTCAGGTGCCGCAGGTGCAGGTGGGCCACGGAGTGCCCCTCCAGTTGCGCCTGGCGCACGGCCGCGGCAATGGCCCCGTAAGTGCTGCCCCAGCCCACCACCAGCAGCTCGCCCTGGGCCGGGCCGTCCACCGTGGCCGGCGGGATGTCCCCGGCGATCCCTTCGACCTTGCGCGCGCGCAACTCCACCATGCGCCGGTGGTTCTCCGAGTCGTAGGTCACCAGACCGGTCACGTCCTGCTTCTCCAGGCCCCCGATGCGGTGTTCGTAACCCGGGGTGCCGGGAGCGACCCACGGCCGGGCCAGTGTCTTCGGGTCACGCCGATACGGCGCAAACTCGCCCGGCGGCGGCGGTGGTGGGGCCTCAGCACGCAGGTCCGGCAGGGTGTTCACGTCCGGGATGCGAAACGCCTCGGCGCTGTTGGCCAGAAAGCCATCTGAGAGCACCAGCACCGGGGTCATGTACCGGATGGCCAACCGGATTGCCTCGAAGGCGATGGGGAAGCAATCGGCTGGCGTCGCGGGCGCCAGCACCGGCAGGGGCGCCTCCCCGTGCCGGCCGTACAGGGCCATGAGCAGGTCGGCCTGCTCGGTCTTGGTGGGCATCCCGGTGCTGGGGCCGGCCCGTTGGACATCCACCACCACCAACGGCAGCTCGGTCATGACCGCCAGACCGAGGGTTTCGGTCTTGAGGGAAAGCCCCGGCCCGCTGGTGCCGGTGGCGCCCAACGCGCCGGCGAACGACGCCCCCAGCGCCGCACACGCCGCGGCGATCTCGTCCTCGCACTGGATCACGCGCACGTCGAACTCCTTGCGCGCCGAAAGCTCGTGCAGAATCTCGCTGGCGGGGGTGATGGGATAACTGGCATACACCAGCGGCCGTCCCGCCCGGTGGGCGGCGGCGATCAGCCCCAGGGCCATGGCCTCATTGCCGGTCACCCGCCGGTAGCGGCCGGGCGGCAGGTGGCCCGGGGCCACGCGGTAATGCACGCGGAGCAGTTCGGTGGTGTTGGCGAAATTGTAGCCCGCCCGCAGGCTGGCGGCGTTGGCGGCCATGACGGCCGGGTCCTTGCGGAACTTGCGCATCAGCCACTCCAGCAGGGGCTGCATTGGCTGGTCGTAGAGCCAGAGGGTCATCCCGAGGGCAAAGAAGTTTTTGCATCGGGCGCGGGCGCTGGGGGGCAGGCCGGTGGGTTTGGTGGCCTCTTCGGTCAGGGTGGTCATGGCCACGGGTACCACGCGGTAGCCCTCCAGCGAGCCGTCCTCCAGCGGGTTGGTGGCGTATTTGGCCTTGGCCAGGTTCTCCGGGGTGAATTCATCCGTGTCCACGATGATGAGGCCCCCCGGTTGCAGCTCCGGCAGGCTCACTCGCAGGGCGGCGGGATTCATCGCCACCAGGACAAACGGTTGATCCCCCGGGGTCAGCACCTCCTCCCCGCCGAAGTTCAACTGGTACCCGCTGACCCCCGCCAGGGTGCCGGCCGGGGCGCGAATCTCGGAAGGAAAGTCCGGGATGGTGCGGATGGCGCAGCCCGAGAGCGACGCCAGGTCCGCAAACTGGCTGCCCACCAGTTGCATCCCGTCCCCGGAATCCCCGGCAAACCGCACGGTGGACTGCCGCAACTCCTGCAACTGTTGCCCTTTGCCCGAAGAGCCTGGGTTCATGGTGCTGTATGAGCGCTACTGTGATTCTGAGACGCGGCCGGCGTTTGGGTTACCCAACGGCGACCCCCGGCGAGTTTGTTGACTTCGGCGTCGTCAATTCGCTCCCCGCTTGTGCGCCGCTCCGGCCGATCTGTAAAGCCCAAACCGCCCGCCCGACCGCTCCCTTCCGCCCGTCACTTTTTCACTAAGAAATTTCCGCAACCCGGGTCATACTCCCGGAAGCTCATGCAAGCGCAGCGTTTGACGGCCGGGCAAACCTCCCGGCTCCCGCGGTGGCGATGACCCGGCATGGCCTCGACCGAATCCGCCTCCAACGCCGGTCCTGCGCCCGAGAACGTGCTCGGGTGGTTTGAGGTCCTCGAGTCGCCGTTGCTGGCTTACGCCCGGCGCCTGCTGGCTGACGCCGACATGGCCCAGGAAATCGTCCAAGAAGCCTTTCTGCGGTTGCACGCGCAGTTTGACCGGGTGCAAGACCCCCGCCGCTGGCTCTTTCGCACCGTGCACAACCTTGCCCTGAACCGGCGCCGGGACGAGCGCCCCATCGTCCCCCTGGCCGCGCCCGGGACTCCCGCCGAGTCGGAACCCGCTCCCCACCCCGAGCCGGCCGACCCGCAACCGCCGCCGGACGAGTTGCTGGCCCGTTGGGAAGCGGTGGGCCTGGTGCGCCTGGGCCTGCAACACCTGGATGCCCGCAGTCGCGAATTGCTCGAACTGAAATTCGCCCTCGACCTCTCTTACAAGGAAATCAGCGCCTGCACCGGTCTGAGCGTCGGCCACGTCGGCTACCTCCTCCATCACGCCCTGAAAAAACTGGCCGCCGAGCTGACCAAAGCCGGCTACGTCTCATGAACGCGGTTCCCCCCACCCCGCCCGCCTCCGACCCGGAAGCGCGCCTGACCGCGCTGCTCCTGGGCGAGCTTTCGCCCGCGGAAGCCGCGGAGGTGCAGGCCGAACTGGCGCGCCGACCGGACTGGCTGGACCTGTTCACCCGCCTGGCCCGCACGCTGCCCTTGGTGCGCGAGGCGGTCCGCGAACCGGACTCCTCCCACCTCGCGCCCCCGCCGGCCGCGGAACCGCCCCGCCCGCCCGCGGAAGCCCCGCGACTTTCCGCCGAGCGCCGGCAAGCCCTGTTGGCCGCGTTCAAAACTGCGACTCCATCCCCGGACTTTGCCGCCGGGGCGCAACCCGCGAAACGGCGCACGCCCTGGCTGGCCCTGGCGGCGGTGTTTGCCGCTTTGCTGGTGGTTGGCGGGGGGCTGTTGCTGCCGAGCCTGACCCGGGCCAGGGCCAAGGCGGAACGCGTCAGCCAGCTCACCCGCGATCGCCAGGCCGAGTTGGCGCGGCGCTTGGCGGAGGGAATCCCCGGGCCCCTCCGCGAACCCAGCCCCGCGGTCGGCATCCCCTTGGTGGAAACCCTGGATGCGAGTTCCCCGCGGGGGCAGGGCGAGAGCGAAAGCTCCGGCCGATCGCTGGGACGTGCGGCCGCTCCCGCGTCCGTTGCCACGGCCACAGGTGCCCCACTGGAAGCGTCCCGGGCATTGCCCGGCGCCGCCGGGGGAGTTCCCGCCCCGCCAGGGGCCCGGTTGGGGGCCACGAATTTAAAACTGATGTTGCGCTACGGCCTAACACCCGGTGCGGCGGACTCCAAAACACAAACGAGTGAGGCGCTCGCCGCGGAGCGCTTGCTTCCGAAGGCGGCGGTTCCCACACCGGGCAACCTGCCCCCAGCGGACACCGCGCTGATGGCGGTTCCACCTACGCCGGCCCTAGCGCCCAGTGCCGGCTCGTTGAGTGAGGAGCACAAAGAGCCGGTCCCGGTGCGGCCGAGCGCCCCCCGGGTGGACCGCAAGTTGTTTTTCAAGGCACCGGCCGTGGCGGGTGACTCGGACCGGAGCGCTCCGGCGCTGCAGGCGTGGGGTGAGGGCGCTGCCGCCACAGGTCCGCCGGTGCGCGGTGGGGAACTTGGGCTGCTGACTGAAAAGGATGATGACGCGGCCGGGGACAGGACAGGGAGCACGGGCCTCGGTGGAGGCTTCGGTGGTGGCGTGCCGGTGGTCCACCCGCCCGAAGTGGCCACGGCTAAAAACCCCTTTTCGACCTTCTCGTTGAACGTGAGCGACGTCTCGTTCCGCCTGGCCGCCGCCAGCCTCGAGGCCGGGAGTCTGCCCGAGCCGGCCGGCGTGCGGGTCGAGGAATTCATCAACGCCTTCGACTACCGCGACCCCGCTCCGGCCCCGGGCGCGCCGCTGGCCTTTCACTGGGAGCGCGCGCGGCACCCCTTCGCCCACAACCGCGAGCTGGCGCGCTTCAGTGTGCGCACCGCCGCCGTTGGCCGCGAGCCGGGCCGCGCCCTGAACCTGGTGCTGGTGTTGGACCGTTCCGGTTCGATGGAGCGGGCCGACCGCGTGGCCACCTGCCGCGAAATGTTGCGCCAACTGGCCGCCCAGCTCACCCCGGCCGACCGCCTCAGCGTGGTGACCTTCGCCCGCACCGCGCGGCTTTTCGCCGACGGATTGCCCGGTGTCCAGGCCGGTCCGGTGCTCGAGGAGGCGGCCGCGCTCACCCCCGAGGGCGGCACCAACCTCGAGGACGCCCTGCGGCTGGGCTACGCCACCGCCGCGCGACATTTCCTGCCCGGTGGGGTTAATCGGGTGATCCTGATCACCGACGGTGCCGCGAACCTGGGGGACGTGATGCCCGAGTCGTTGCAACAACTGGTCGAGGAAAACCGCCGCCGCGGCCTGGCGCTGGATTGCTTCGGCGTGGGCTGGGAGGACTACAACGACGACCTGCTCGAGGTCCTCGCCCGCCACGGCGACGGCCGCTACGGCTTCCTCAACGCGCCGGAAGAAGCCGCCGCCGGGTTTGCCGCGCAACTGGCCGGCGCGCTCCAGGTCGCCGCCGCCGATGTAAAGGTGCAGCTCGAGTTCAACCCGGCCCGGGTTACCCGCTGGCGGTTGATCGGCTACGCGAAGCACCTGCTCGCCGCCGCGCAGTTCCGCGACAACACCGTGGACGCGGCCGAAATCGGCGCCGCCGAGGCCGGCAACGCCCTGTACGCGCTGGAGGTCAACCCGCAGGGCCACGGGCCGCTGGGCGTCTTCCGCGTGCGCTGGCGCGTGCCCGCCACCGGCCAGTACCGCGAGCAGGAGTGGACGCTGGCCTGGTCGGGTGCCGCGCCCGAGGCCCCGGCCGCCAGTCCCGCGATGCGCCTGGCCCTGACCGCCGCGCTGTTCGGCGAGTGGCTGGCGCAAAGCCCCTACGCCGGAGAGGTCTCGCCCGACCGCCTCCTGCCCCTGCTCGCGGGCGTGCCCGAGGCCTGGGCCGACCCGCGCGTGGTCCGGCTCCAACAGATGCTCGAACAGGCCCGCGCCCTGGCCGGGCGCTAAGCCCCGACTCCTTTTCGCATGAACACTCCCCTGTCTGTGTTGTCCGGAACCACTGCCCCGCGCTGGTTGGCTCTGGGCCGGCTCCTGGCCGCGTTGGGTCTGGCCCTCACCCGGCCCGAACCATCCGCGCACGGCGGCGAGGCGACACCCATCGAGGTCCGGCGCGCCACCCTCAACGGCCAACTCGAGGGCGACAAGGCCCGGCTGGTCATCGAGGCGGATTTGAGCGGGCTGGGCGCCGCCACGCGCCCGGCGGTGTACGGGGCCAACTTCGAGCAACACCTCGAGGTCCGCGCCGGGGAGATCCATCAGCAGGTGCGGGTGCAGGTCGAGGCGTTGCAGGGGGAGCTGCGCGAACTGGTCTTCGCCCTGGCCGGCACGGGCGAGGTGCGCCAGGTCACCGGCGAGGGGTTGGCGGACTGGGCCCTGCGCCAAACCCCCGCGGGCCGGCAACTGGTCTTGCGCCTGCAGCGCGGGGAGGCCCCGGTGAAGCAGTTTGCCGGCGCCTGGAGCGCGGTCACGCCGCTCCCGGAGCTGCCCGCCACGGTCCAACCCTTGACCTTCGCCACCGAGCCGGCGCTGCTGGCCGGGGGTTTTGTGCGCGTGGACGCACCGCCCGGGTTGACGGTCGAGCCGGGCTCGCTCGCCGGCTTGGTCCCGATCGAACCGCGCTTCCTGCCCGAAGGGCTGCGGCCGGCGGACACCAACGCCGCCCCGCCGCTGGCCTTCCGCTTCCAGGGGGCCTTGGGTGCGTTGCCGCTGCAGATCGCCCTGGCCGATCCGGAGGCACGCCGGGTGACCCTGCACGATTTTCAACTGCGCGGGACCCTGGCCGAGGAGCGGGCACATTTCCAACTGAACGCCACCGCCCGCGTGCCCCGGTCCGCGGGGCGACGGCTCGAGCTGCTCGGCGGGGACGCGGCCCTGGCGGCCGTGGCGGTGCCGGAGGGCGTGCGGTTGCATTTTACCAACGGCGCCTACGTGGCCGAGTTTGACCGCGCGGGGGAATTTGCGCTGGCGCTGGAGTTCGACGCGGCCGTGCGGCGCACCAACGGCTGGCGGGAGGTGAGTTTTGCGGTGGCCCCGGCGGCCACCATGCCGGTCCGCCTGGCGGGGTTGCCGGCGGACACACAGTTGCGCCTGCCCGGTGCCGCCCGACCCGAGCGGCAGGGGGACGTGTTTCTGAGTCACCTGCCGCCGGACGGTCGGGTGCGGCTGGCCTGGCAGGAGGGCCGGCCCGAGGCGGAGGGACGCCTGTTTTTCTCGGCCGAAATGCTCGGGCAGGTGACCGTCAGTCCCGGGTTGTTGCGGCAGGCGGCGGTGTTCGATTTCCGGGTGATGCAGGGCGAGATGAGCCGCGTGGATTTGGCCCTGACGGGCGACGCGGAGGTCACGCGCGTGGTGGGCGACGCGGTGCTGGCCTGGAACGTTTCGTCGCCGGACGGCAAGGGGCGGCGGCGCCTGGAAGTTCAACTGAACGCACCTCAGAAGGACAGTTTCAGCCTGGCCGTGCACTTACAGCAGACCTTGGGCGCCTTTCCGTTGTCTCTGACGGCCGCCGGGCTGGAGCCCGAGGGCGCCACCCGGTTCGCCGGGTTTGTCCGCGTGACCACGCAGGGCGCGGTGCGGCTGGACGTGCTCGAGGCGAGCGGCCTGGCGCAGATTTCGCCGGAGCAGGTGCCGTTGAGCGACGCAGTCCGGGCGGCGCTGCCCTCACCGGGCCAGACGGTGTTTGCCTACCGGTTTGCCGGCCCCGGCGCGCGGCTGCGGTTGCAGGCGGAGGATGTCCGGCCGGAGCTGGCCGTGTCCGCGGTGCTGACCTATCACCTGGGCGAGACGGAGTTGGGCATCGAGGCGGAGTTCGAGGTGGACGTGCGGGAGGCGCCGTTGCGGGAACTGCGGGTGCGGGCGCCGACCGGTTTCAATGTGGTCGCGGTGCAGGCGGCCGGGATGAGCGAGTACCTGGTGTCCGATGCCGCCGAGGACGCGGTGCAGGTGCGGGTGGTGTACGGCACCCCGGTGCTGGGCCGGCAACTGGTCACGCTGCGGCTGGAGCGCAACGAAAGCTTCCGCGCGCCGCGCTGGACCCTGCCGCGCCTGGAGGTGCTCGAGGCCCGCGCCACCCGCGGTCAGGTGGGTGTGTCGGCCGACGCCGGCTTCCGGCTCACCCCGGCGCTCACCCGGGGGTTGGCCGAGATGGCCACGGCCTTTTACCCGAAGCCGCGCCCGGGCCTGCAGGCGGCCTTTCGGATCACCGACGCCGCGTGGGCGGCGGACCTGGCGGTGGAGCGGTTGCCGCAAACGGTGCAGGTGGACGCCTTTCACCTCTTTTCGGTGGGCGAGGGCGTGGCCTACGGCAGCTCGGTGTTGAACTACCTGATCAGTGGCGCGCCCGTTTCGACCCTGAGCGTGGAACTGCCGGCGGAGGTGGCCAACGTCGAATTCACCGGTCGGAACGTGCGCGCCTCGCAGAAGACCGCCGAGGGCTGGCGCGTGGAGTTCAGCCAGCCGCTCTCCGGCGCCTACACCCTGCTGGTCACCTACGACCGCCCGTTCAAGGCGCCGGGCGACCAACTGGCCTTCACCGGCGCCCGGCCGCTGGGGGTGCAAACCGAGCAGGGCTACACCGTCGTGGTCAGCACCTACCAGTTCCAGGTCCGGCCCGTGAACGTCTCGGCCGCGTTGACCGCGCTGGAGCCCGGGGAGGTCCCGCCCGAGTTCCGGTTGTTGTTCGACGCCCCGGTGCTGGCCGCCTACCGCTACACCGCGCGGCCGTTCAACCTCGAGCTGGCCCTCCAGCCCCTGGCCCAGGGCGAAATGCTCAGCCAGGTCGTGGACCGGGCCGCGCTCACCACCCGCATTTCCCGCGACGGCCAGGCGGTGACCGAGGCGCGCTACTACGTGAAGAACAAAGGCACCCCGCACCTGCGGCTGGTGTTGCCCGAGGACGCCAGCCTCTGGTCGGCCCAGGTCAACAGCAACGCCGTGGTGCCCATCCGCGACGGCCGCACCAATCTGATTCGCCTGCCCCAGCACCCCGATCCCAACACACTCAACGAGGTGGTGATCAAGCTGGCCACCACCAATGCCCGCCCCCGCCGGCTCGCCCTCGAAACCCCGGCCCTGGCTGCGCCGGTCCTCTTGGCCGACTGGCAACTGCTCCCCGATTCCGACCGCCGCCTGAGCTTTCAGGCCGGCACCCTCCCGCCGGTGTCCGGAGCCGGGAAGCTCACCGGCTTCGCCGTCCTGGCCCGACTCGGGACAGGTCCCGACCGCGCCGGCGCATGGCTGCGCGCCCTGGGCATTCTCGCGCTGGCGCTGCTGGCGGTGCGGCTGACGCGCGGACTGGCCCGCACTGCCGGGGGGCGGTTTGCCGCCAAACGTCTGGGAGCGGCGGCGCTGGCCGTGCTGGCGCTGGCGTTGGCCGGCGGCCTGTTGGCGGGTTGGGTGGCTTCGGCGAAAAAGTCCGGTGCCTCCGATGGCTTGCGGTTTGTGGCCCCGGTTCAGCCGCCCGGCGCCGTGCTCCGGGCCGAGGTCGTCAACGAGGCGCGGACTGCGACGCTTGGGGGGCACCTCGGAAGTTTCTGGCCGGCCGGGCTGGCGGTGCTGGCCTGGGCGCTGGCGCGGGGCGCCACCGCGCCGCCCCGCGCCCGCTTTTGGCGGGCGCTGGCGTGGACCGCGCTGGCCTGGGCGGCGCTGCGCCAGCCGGACGGCGGCGTGTGTTTTGCCGGTGTGGTCGGGTTGTTCCTGCTGGTCCAGGTGCTGGTCCCGCTCGGGCGCGCTTGGTGGCGGGTGCCGCCGGCCGCCGGCTCGACCGCGGGGGTGGCCGGAGCGGCGGCCACCGCAACGACGTTGCTGGCGGTCCTGGTCCCGGGGGTGGGCGGGACGTTGCCCGCGGCCCGTGCGGCTGAGTCGCCGCCCCCGATGGCCGAGCGCGTCGAGCAGGAGCTCCGGGTCGAGGGGGAGTACGTGTTGGGTCTGGCCCGGTTGCGCTGGCCGGCCACGGCGGGCCAAACCCTGCCGGTGTTGCGGCCGCCGGGGGTGCTCACCGGCTTCGAGCTGCACACCGGTGCGGCGCGCCTGATTCAGAGTGGCGAGCCGGGCCGCCCCGAACAGGGGCTGCTGGCCGGCACCAACGGATGGATTGAAGCGACGCTCCGGTATCAGGTCCCGGTGGGGCGGCAGGGCGAGAGCCACGGATTTTATGTTCCGGTGCCGCCCGGACTGGTGAATTCACTCACCCTGAGTGTGGTGGGCCGGGACGTGGAGGTGACCTCGCCCCAGGCCGTCTCCGGGCAACGGCTTTCTCCGGAGGGCGGGACCAACACGGTGGTGGCGCTGGTGCTGCGGCCGGCGCCGGAGACGTGGATCGGGTGGCAACCGCGCCAGCGCGACACGCGCCGGGAGGTGGCGGTGTTTTACGCGGACTGGACCCAGGTCTATGTGCCGGGGGCGGGGGCGGTGGGGGGAGTGCATGTGGCGCAGGTGCGTCCGGCACAGGGGGAGTTGAGCGAGCTGGTTCTGGAGGTGCCCGAGGGCGCCGCCGTGACCGACGTATCCGCGCCGGGCCTGGCGGCCTGGCGGTTTGACCCGGACACCCGGCAGTTGCGGGTGCGGCTCAGCCCCGCCCAGTCCCGCGCTTTCAGTGTGCAAATCCGGTCCCAGTCCCCGGCGGGGGCGCTGCCGGCCGAGTTGAAGGTGGGGCTGATGCGGTTGCGGGGCGCGGCCGGCGAGGTGGGCGTGGTGGGTGTGGCCACGGGCGATGAGGTGCAGGTGGACGCGGTGGAGGCGGGCGGGCTGGCGGCGATCAACCTCGAGGATTTCCCGTCCTCGGTGCTCGCACCATTGGCGGCCCAAACCCCCGGCCTGGCGGTGCGCCGCGCCTTCCGGTACGCCAGGGCGGAGGCCGCGCTCCGCCTGCGCGCGGCCCCGGTCGAACCCGAAGTGCGGGTCGAGTCCCAGCAAACCCTCTCGCTGAGCGAGGACCGCGTGCTGTTGGCGGTCACCTGGACGGTGGACATCACCCGCGCCGGGGTGTTCCGGCTCAGCTTCGCACTGCCGGCCAACCACGAGGTCGAGTCGCTCAGTGGCCCGGCGCTGAGCCACTGGACGGAGTTGAAGAGCGACCCCACCAACCGGCTGGTCACGCTTCATCTGAAGGGCCGCACGCTGGGACGGCAGACCTTTGCGCTCACGCTGGTCGGCCCGGGCGTGCGGGCGGCGTCGAACTGGGTGGTGCCGGTGGTGCACCTGCGCGAGGCGCACCGCGAGCGGGGGCAGTTGCTGGTGGCGCCCGAGCAGGGGCTGCGGGTGCAGGTGGCCGCGCGCGAGGCCGTCGTGCCGTTTGATCCCGCCGAAGCCGGGGCAAGGCAGAAGGGGGTGCAGGCCTTCCGTCTGCTGCAGCACCCGTGGCGGCTGAGCCTGGACCTGGAGCCGGTCGAGCCGTGGTTGCAGGTCACCAGCCTCCAGCACGTGACGGTGGCGGACGCGCAACTGCTCGTGCAGGCCAACCTCCAGTACGAAATCGAAAACACCGGCGTCAAAACCCTCCTCGTGCGCCTGCCCGCCGCGGCGGAAAACGTCCGGTTTCGCGGCGAGGCGGTGGCCGACTTCACCCCGCGCGAGGCGCCCGCCGGGGCCGCCGACCGCGACTGGGAGGTCAAACTGCACCGCCGGGTGATCGGCCGGCACCTGCTCCAGATCAACTACACCCTGCCGTTGGCGCCGACGGCGACCGAGGCGGAAATCCGCGCCGTGCAGGCGCAGGAGGTGAGTTTGCAGCGGGGCTTCCTCACCCTGGCCGCCGCCGGACGGCTCCAGGCGCGGGTGACGGAGGTGCCGCCCGCCTTGCAGTCCACCGAGTGGCAGGTCATCCCCCGCGCCCTCCAGCGGGACCTCGCCGCAGCGGCGGCCAGCTACACCTTCCGCCTTATCGAGCCGGCCGCCCGCCTGACGGTGCGGTTGGAACGGCACCAGGCCGCCAGCCTTCTGCCGGCCCGGGTCAACCGCGTCGAGCTCAAGTCGGTGGTGGCGGACGACGGCGGGATGCTCACCCACACCCGCTTGGAGCTGGTGCCGGGCGACAAGCGGCTGCTGCACGTGCGGCTGCCGGCCGGTGCGCAGTTCTGGTTCGCCTTCGTGAATCAAAACAGCGTTTGGCCCTGGAACGACGGGGACCAGGTGCTGATTCCGCTGCAACAGCACGCCGGCGGCCGCGACCCGATCGTTGTCGAGTTCTTCCACACCAGCCCGGCCGGCCGGGCGGCACCGGACGAGCTGGACCTGGCGCTGGTGGGGCCGCGGCTGGATCTGCCCTTGGAAAACGTCACCTGGCAGGTCTTCCTCAACGACCGCTGGCGGGTGAAGTACCGGTCCGGCACGCTGCAATGGCAGCAGACCCGGCGGACCTACGGCGCCCTGCCGGACTTGGCGGCCTACCTCGACCAGGAATCCGCCCACCGGCGCGAACAGAGCCAGCAGGCCGAACAATTCCTGTCCCAGGGCAACCGGTGGCTGGAACAGGGCGACACCGGTCGGGCGCGGCAGGCCTTCCAAAACGCCCTCCAACTTTCGCGCAGCGACGCCGCCTTCAATGAAGACGCGCGGGTGCAACTCCAAAACCTCAAGATGCAACAGGCCCTCATGGGGCTGAACCTGAGCCAGACCCGGGTGACCGGTCAGGCGCCCGCGCCCGGCGTCGGCGCGGCCCGCACGCCGCCGCCGGCGCGGCAGGTCCCGGAGCGTGGCGCCGTCGAGGAAGGCGCCATCCCGCTGAAGCTGGCCGAGCGCCTCATCCAACAACAGGAGGCGGCCGCGGCCAGCCCCACCGCCCTGCGGGTGAGTCTGCCCGAAGGGGGTCAGGTGCTCACCTTCACTCGTCCCCTGGCGGTCGAGGCGTGGACGGATTTGCAGGTGCGCCTGGGCGCGACCACCGCGTCGGACCGGGTCTCGCGCCCCGCCCGGGCGGCGCTGCTGCTGGCGATCCTGGGCATCGGCTGGGTGCTCCTGCGGCTGACCCCGGGGCGGTCGGCCTTCGACGCTTGAGTCGCCGACAGCCCGGGGAGCACTGCCCCGGCGCCCGGGCACCGTGGCGTGGGGAGATGACCACCGGCGAGACAGCGGGGAATGGGGCAGGTTGGTGAAAAGTGCAATTTGCGTGCCGGCTCACCCGTGGCATGATTGCGATCGTGATCCAAACTTGTGACGCAGTTCCGGCCCCAAGGTGTTTTGGCCGGGATGCGATTTAACCGAACCCACCCAGCCCTGATCCAAACATGGCCTTCACCGCAACCAAAGACCTGATCCTCCCCGCCACCGTGACCGGCTCCTGGCCGCGGCCGCGCTGGTACAATCTGAACCTCTGGGGCCGCCCGCTCGACACGGCGATGATGGACCCGTGGTTTCGCGAGCAGTTCACCGACGCCCACGCCGTGGTGGTGTCCGACCAGCTCCGCGCCGGCCTGGACATCCTGACCACCGGCGATTACCACCTGGACGAGGATGTGGCCGGGCGCTCGTGGCATCACTACCCGCTCCAGCGCTGGAAGGGCCTGGAGCACGAGGAACTCCAGACCGAAAAGACCCGCTCCCCGTTGCTGTCCTACCCGGTGGGCACGATGCTCGACTCGATCTACAAGACCTGGCGCTGGCCGCGCGTGGTGGGCAAGGTCGAGCACGACCCGAAGAACCCGCTCGAGTACGCCAAAATCTGGCGCATCACCCAACAGGCCGCCGCCGCCTCCGGTCGGCCGGTCAAGTTCGGCACCTGCTCGGCCCAGGTGCTGGCCTTCTTTCTGGACAGCCACACGCCGCTGTACGACCTGGACGACAAGCGCCAGCTCATCTGGGACATGGCCGAGGCGATGAACAAGGAACTGCGCCAGCTCGCCGCCTGCGGGTGCAAGGTCATCCAGGTCGAGGAGCCCACCCTGCATTTCATGGCCCGGTACAACCCCGAGAAAAAGGACTTCATCAATTTTCTCGTGGACGCCTTCAACCGCGAGGTCGAGGGGCTGGAGGACGTCGAGGTGTGGATTCACACCTGCTGGGGCAACCCGAACATGCAAAAAGTCTTCAGCGACGAATCGTACGCGAACTCGATGGAAATCTACCTCGAACGGCTCAAGGGCGACGTGTGGACCATCGAGGCCACGGAAAACAACTTCAAGGAGCTGCCGCTGTTCGATGCCTGGAAGCACACCCTGAAGAAGAAAATCGCCGTGGGCGTGATCAGCCACCGCACTCTGCAGGCGGATTTTCCCGAAGTGATCGCCGAGCGGATTCGCCGCTGCCTGAAGCACATCCCCGCCGACAAGTTGATCCTCTCGAGCGACTGCGGCTTTGGCCGGCAGGGCTTCAATCGCCACCTGGCGTTCTACAAGGCGGCCGGCATTCCGCTGGCGCGGAACATCATCCTCAAGGAACTGGGCCTGCCGGAACGTTACGTGCCCGTGGCCGACGAAAAGCTCGCCTGGGACCTGTTGCCCGATTACGAGCCGTACACGCACCTCAAGCCGCTGCGCTGAGGCCGGGGCGGGCCATTGGCGGGCGCTCGCGCCGAAGACCGGGAGCCGGGCTGGGATTTTTCCCACCGGCCCGGCTGCCGAACGGCGCGGGGGGCGAACGGCGTTGACGATCCCCGGCCCGGTTTTCAAGTTGCCGCCATGCGCCTGACCATGTTTTTGCCGGGCCGCCGGGGTTGGCTCCGGGTTGTGGCCCGGCTCGGCCTCTGGGTTTGCCTGAGCTTGTGCGGCCGCGGCGGGGATCGGTTGTCCGCCGCCCCGGATCGGCCCTGGAATTTCATCGTCATCCTGGCCGACGATCTGGGCGCCACGGACCTGGCCTGCACGGGGAGCCCGTTTTACGAGACACCGCACCTGGACCGGCTGGCGGCCGAGGGCCTGAAATTCACCACCGCCTACGCCGCCTGCACCGTATGCTCACCCACGCGCGCCAGCCTGCTCACCGGTCAATACCCGGCCCGGCTCCATCTCACGGACTGGATTCCCGGTCACCGCCGGCCGCACGCGCGGTTGCGGGTGCCGGACTGCAGGCAGCACCTGCCCCTGCCGGGCGAGGTCCCGAACCTCGCGCACCGCCTGAGAAAAGCCGGGTATGCCACGGCCAGCATTGGCAAGTGGCACCTGGGCGGTCCCGAGTACCCCCCGGAGCGACAGGGGTTCGATCTCAACGTGGCCGGCACGGACCGGGGTCAGCCGCCCAGCTACTTTGCCCCCTATCGCCTCCCCACCTTGCCCGACGGGCCGCCCGGCGAATATCTCACCGACCGTGAAAGTGCCGAGGCGTGCGGGTTTGTTGAACGGCACCGGGACCGCCCCTTTTTCCTGTACCTGGCGCACCATGCGGTGCACACGCCGCTGGCCGCGCCCCCGGACCGGGTGGCTTATTACGAGCGCAAGGCCCGCCGCGTGGGCGGGCCGCAAACCAACGCGGTCTATGCGGCGATGATCGAAGGCCTGGACCGGAGCGTGGGGCGGTTGCGGCAGACGTTGGACCGCCTGGGACTGGCCGACCGCACGGTGCTCATCTTCACCTCGGACAATGGCGGTCTGCTCGGCGGGCCGCACCAGCCGGTCACCTCCAACCTCGGCCTGCGTGCCGGCAAGGGCTCCGCCTACGAGGGCGGTGTGCGTGTGCCCTTGATGGTACTTTGGCCCGGCGTGACGCGGCCCGGTCGCCCGTGCGCTGCGCCGGTGATTACGCCGGACCTGTACCCCACCGTGCTCGAAATCGCCGGCCTGGCGGACGCTCCCGGTCATGCGGTGGACGGGATTTCCCTCGTGCCGCTGCTGCGGGGCGCCCGGGGGCCGCGGCGTGACCGGTTGTACTGGCATTACCCGCATTACCATCCGGGCGGCGCCACCCCTTACGGCGCCATCCGGGCGGGCGATTGGAAGCTCATCGAGTTTTTCGAGACCGGCCGGCTCGAGTTGTACCACCTGGGCCGGGACCCGGGTGAAACCACGGATCGCGCGGCGGCCGACCCGGGCCGCGCGCGCCGCCTGCAGCGGGAACTGGCCGCCTGGCGGCTGCGCGTGGGGGCGCAAATACCACTCCCCAATCCCGCTTACGACCCGGCGCGGGACACCTGGCGGTAAGTGGGGCGGGGCTTCAGACCCGGTGGGTGGGCCGGCTCGGGCGGTTTGGGCGGTTCAGGGCCGGGGTGGCCCGGGCGCGGCGCACCAGCGCAAAGCCCAGCGCCAGCCCGGCGCCCAGCGCGCTCCAGGCGGCCGGCTCGGGAACGGAGTACAGGGCCAGGAAAGCGGTAATCTCCGACGCATAGTTCCCGACATAGGAAAACCCGTTGTACCAATCGCCGGTGTTCTGGTCCTGGCCGATAAACCAGTTGATGCCGGTGAGAGTCAGGTGGCCCGATCCGGTCTTGTCCACGAAGAGCGGGCCGCCGGAGTCACCACTTTGGAGGAAGGCCTCGTAGGTCACGTAACCCGGGTCGCCACTGGCGTCCACCCGGGCGCCCAGCGCGTCATCCGTGGTCCCGCCCACGGTGATGCTGTCGAACCAGGTGTCCAGGCGATTTCGCCCCACGGCCAGGTCTTGCGAGACCGGCCAGGAGGTGGGGGAGCGCCCGAACAGGAAGCCGTTGAGGTTGTGGTAGGGTGAGGTGGCGAACTGGCCCGGGTTGAAGATGGGCTCGGTGGCGTAGGCGTAATGCTCGATGAAGCCGGGCACGGGTTGGTTCAACACCCCGATCCACAGGTCGCTGCTCAAGAGCCGCTGCGCCGTCGCGGTCACCGTCCGCGTCACCGCGACCCCGCTCGGATCATTGGAGGCGTAAAACGTGACCGAATCGCCCGTGCTGGGAGGAAAGTGGTATGCGCCGAGGAAGACGTTGGGGCTGATGAGGGTCAGCCACCGCCCGCCGGTGGTCAGACCGACGCCCGACAAATTGTACCCGGAGGCGACGAAGGAGGGTGAGTTGGCGAAGCGGTCGTTGGTGGCGGAAGTGTACCCGTCAATGATGACCGCGCCGAATCCCCGCGTGGCGAGGCCGATCCCCAGGGCAACCGCGAGTCCCGCAACCCTGTAATTCCCCAAATTCATAGCGTGATTTAAGCACTCGGTGTCCGCACGTCAAGCGCTCCACCGCGGTCTCATCGGCCATTTGCGTCGGCCGCGGGGAGTCGGCCGGGGCCGTGCTACGAGAGCCATACCGGGCCCGGCGTCCGCCGTCGGGAGGCGCCGCCAGGAGCGGCCCCGTACAGACGGCGCTTGCCGCGGGCGGGCGTTGCGCGGAGGCTGGCGGCCGCTTTTTTTGCGCCATGAACATTGCCGACATGCGCCGCGATTACACCCGGGAGCCGCTGCACCGGCGCGACCTCAGGCCGGACCCGTTCGATCAGTTTGGCCTCTGGTTCGAGCAGGCCTGTGCCAGCGGCATCGTCGAGCCCAACGCCATGAGCCTGGCCACGGTGGGAACGGACGGCCGGCCCACGCTGCGCACCGTGCTGTTGAAGAAGTGGGACAAAACCGGGTTTGTCTTTTTCACCAACCTCGAGAGTCGCAAGGCCCGGCAGATCGCCGAAAACCCGAATGTGGCGCTGCTGTTTGCCTGGCTGGCCCTGGAACGGCAGGTGGCCATCAACGGCACGGCCGAACGCATCCCCGCCGCCGAGGTCCTGGCCTATTTTGTGACCCGGCCCTTCGCCAGCCAACTGGCCGCGTGGGCCTCGCCGCAGAGCCGGGTCATTTCCGCCCGCTCGCTGCTGGAGGCCAAGTGGGAGGAAATGAAGCGCAAGTTCCACGAGGGCCGGGTGCCGCTGCCCGCGTTCTGGGGCGGCTACCGCGTGGTGCCCCGCGACTTCGAGTTCTGGCAGGGCCGGCCCAACCGGTTGCACGACCGGTTCCTGTACACCCCGCGGCCGGACGGGGGCTGGCAGATAGACCGGCTGGCGCCCTGAACGGAGCGGGCCGGTTCGCGCTTGACGCTGTGGGCGGCGGTGGGGTTGCATCCGCGGCATGAAATGGAACTGCTTTGTCCTGCTGGCCGCGCTGGGTTTCGCGGCATTGACGCCGGCGTGCTACACGACCGTGGAGGGGCGCAAGAAGGCGGGGGTGCCCTTCCGCAAGGATCGGATTGAGAGCCGCTACGAGCGCCGGCCGGCCGAGGTGTTTGCCGCCGCCAAGGTGGTGCTGGCAGACCTGGGTACGTTGACCAGCGAGAACACCATCGCCGGGACCCTCGAGGCGAAGGTGGACAACAACACCGTGTGGGTGAAGGTGACGGAGGTGGAGCCGGGCATCAGCGAGGTGCAGGTGCAGGCCCGGCGCAGTTCCCTCGCCGGCAACGTGGATTTGGCCAGCGAGGTGGACAAACGCATCGCCCTGGAACTTCAGGCGCGCTGAGGCGGGCCGCTTTTCAACCCCATCCGGGGATCGGCCGGGTCAAGCGGAAAGGTTTGGCCCGGCCTTTTTGCCGCCCAGCGCTTGGGCAGCAAGGCCAGCGCCCGCCGGGCCGTTTCCGCCGCCGGCCCGTCCGGCTCCAGATCAATAATCCGTTGCAGGGCATGCTGCGCAGCGGCGGGATCCCCGGTGCCGTCCACGTGGACCTCGGCCAGGAGGTTCAGCCAGCGGACCACCTGCGCGCGCGGGGCCCGGGGTTGGGCGATCAGTTGCTCGAGTTGTTCGGCGGCCAGGTCCGGACGCTGGAATTCCCGGTGATAGAGCAACGCCAGTTCTTCGCGGGTCTGATTGTCGTCCGGGTAGCGGTCCAGGTGCGCCACCAACTGCTCCGCGCGTTGGTGCGGGTCGCTGTCGCGGGGCACGATTTTGGGGGCCTCGCCCAGTACCCCGAGCCGTTCCGGGGCGCGCGGTACTTCGAGGCGGGGGCGTTCGCGGCGCTCCCGTAACATGGCTTCGGGCGTCAGGTGGGCCAGCCGTTGCCGGGCCAGGTGGGCCTCCGGGGTGTCGGGCAGAAGCTGCCCGATGCGCTCCAGGGCGGCCTGCGCGGCGGGGCGGTCGCCGGCCAGCCGCAGATGCCACTCGGCCAGCCGCTGCAGGGCGAAGGCGATTTCGCGGGGGGTCCGGGCGGGGGATTGGAGGCAGGTCTCGATCGTGACGGCGGCGGCGGCCAGGTCGTGCTGGTCCTCGGCCTGGATTTCCGCCAGCAGCATCCGGGCGCGGAAATGGTCGGGGAAACGCGCCAGTTGCGCGTGCACGGCCGCCACGGCCTCGGCGTAGCGGCCCTGCTTGCGCCGCGCCTCGGCGATGGACAAGACCGGCTCCGGGTTCGGGGCGGCCGCACCGCCGTCGTAAAGGGTGCCCACCCAGCGGCCGAGGCCTTCGGCGAGGCGGGGTGCCCAGATGAGGGCCAGGATCAGGCCCGCCACGGCGGCGAAGGGGACGCCCACCCAGACGCTGACGGCGTCCCAGCGGGCAAACAACGGTCCCAGCCCCCAAATAATGAAGGCCAGGTCCGCGGCGGTGAACACCCAGCGCCAGACCAGCGCCGAGCGGTCCTCGCTCCGCTCCCAGAGGCGGCGCACGGCCCAGACCGCGGCGGCCAGGAAACCCAGCCACACCACCACGAAAATCAGGAACTGGAGCAGGCGCTTCATACCGTGCCACGGCCGACCGGCACGCCGGCGCGGAGCGAGGGGGCGGGCTCAAACGGCATTGCCGGTCTTGGTGATGCGTTCCGGCCGCCGCGCCCGGCTCAGGGCCACGTCGTAGCTGATCTGGCACTGGCCGTACAATTCGTACAGACAGTTGTCGAACAAAACCATCCCGTCCCGGGCGCCGGTCTGGAGGATGGTGTCCAGGAGGTGGAGCTGGTTTTCGCGGATGACGTTGCGGACGGCGCCCGTGGCCACGAGCAGTTCGTAGGCGAGGGTGCGCCGGGCGCGGTCCACGCTGGGCAGCAGTTCCTGGCAGATGATGCCCTGCAGGCAACTGGCCAGTTGCAGGATGACCTGTTTCTGCGCCGCGCCCTCGAATACGCCGATGATGCGCTCCAGGGCGTTGGCGACGCTGGGCGAGTGCAGCGTGGCCAGCACCAGATGGCCGGTCTCCGCCGCCGTCAACGCCGTGGCGATGGCCTCGCGGTCGCGCGTCTCGCCGATGGCGATCACGTCCGGGTCCTGCCGCAGCACGTGGATCAGGGCGCGCGAGAACGAGGGCGTGTCGGTGAGCACCTCCTGCTGGACGACGACGGCCCGCTTGGAATGGTGCACGAACTCGATGGGGTCCTCGATGGTCACGATCTTGCAGCGGCGCTCGGTGTTGATGAGGTCCACCAGGTAATTGAGCGTGGTGGTCTTGCCCGAGCCGGCCGGGCCGGTGATCAGCAACAGGCCCACCGGGCGGCGGGCCAGGTCATCGAGCTTGGCCGGCAGGCCCAGTTCCTCCCGGGTGGGAATTTCCTCGCCCAAAAAACGCAGGGCCAATTCCGGGTGCCCCGCGCGCCGGTACAGGGTCAACCGCACCCGGCCCAGGCGGGGACAGGGCAGGGCGGCGCACAACTCCCAATCGCGGTCAAACGCGGCGCGCTGCTCGGGGGTCAGGAGGCTGGCGGCCAGCGCGTCCAGATCGGCCCCGCGCAGGGGCGGGGCGGGCAGGGGAAAGATTTCCCCGTTGACCCGCACCGCCGGCGGCAGGCCGGCAATGAGGTGCAGGTCCGAAGCCCCGCGGTCCAGGGCCTCGGCCAGCAGGTGGTTGAACCGGTCCAGGTTCATGCGCCGCCGTGCCAGAAGCGCCGCCAGCGGCCCACCCATCCCGACCAGGAACCCGGCACCTGCAGCGCCTCGCGCACCGGGACGATTTCGGGGCAGGCGGCGTCCAGTTGCTCGGCGTGGGCCAGGGATTGACGGGCCTCCACGGCCAGGCCCATCGCCCACTGGCACCGGGCCAGTTGAAGCCAGAGGACCGTGGCGGTCTCGTCCAGCCCGAGGGCCTGGCGCGCCAGCTTGAGGGCGCGGGCAAACTGGCGGTGGAACAGCCCGGCCCGCGAGGCCAGCCAGGGCCAGAGCCACTCGGTGGGCGCGGCGGTGAAGGCCTTGGCGAAGCAGTACTCCGCGCGCTTTTCGCGTCGCGCCAGCAGGACCTCGCCCCGGGCCAGCCACACGGCGGGGGCGACCTCGACGCCCCGCACGGCGGCGTCGGAAAAGGCCAGCGCCGCTTCCGCGTCCCCCGCGCGGGTCAGGGCCACGGCCTTGAGGGCGAGCAGCTCGGGTTCTTCCGGGAATTGCTCGAGCGCCTTGTCGGCCCAGCCGCCGGCCTCCGCGGGGTCTCCCAGTTCCAACAGCAGGCGCACCTGGCCGGTCCAGGCCGGCACGCTGCGCGGGTTGACCTCCAGCACCCGGGCAAAGTGCCGCAAGGCGGGCTCAAAGTAACCGGTGCGGAACTCGCGCTCCGCCTCGGCCAGCAGGCGCACCTCCTCGTCGGCCGCCGCCCGGGTTTGGTGCGGGCGTGCGCCGGCCTCGCGGTCGCCGAATTCGAGGTTGGAAAACCGGCTCATGCGTGTGGGTTTGGGCTCTCGAACGCCCTCAACATAGCAGGGGCGCGGCTGGCTCCAACCCATTTCCCGCGGTTTGGCTTGTCCCACCGGTTCACCTCCGGCTCTGGCAACCATGCCGCCGATCTGGGTCGCGGCGGGCGACCCATCCGGTGTTTCTGCTGTCGCGCGGGCGTTTGGAGTGCGCCCGCCTGCGGCCGCTTTCCGCGGTAGCGGCGGGCGACCCGCTGGCCGTAGAGCCGGGCGTCCCGCCCGGCGGGACCCGGGCGCGGTGAAATGCGGCCCTGCACCGGTAGGGCACCGCGGTGTCGGCACCGCGCTTCCGGGCGGCAAGCTGCCGCCCTTTACGGCAACCGAGACGGTTGCCGCTACGGTAGCGGCGGGCGTCCCGCCCGGCGGGCATACGGGCCACGATGCAGCGCGGCCCCACGGGGGAAAGCGCCGGCGAGCGGGCGCACTCCACAGACTGGCGCCCGGTCCGGTGTCTCCACCGAGGCCGGGTGTCTTGGAATACGGGGAGTCCTCTGTCGCCACACCCCCCGTGCCCGGGCCGGCGGCATTGAAGGCTTGCCGTGCCCGTCCGGCATGGTCAACTAAACCGCGTCATCACCATGCTGCGTTCCGAATCAACTCGACGAGGGATTCGGTCCCCGCATGAGCTGTGGGGTTGCGCCCGGTCACCGGGGCAGGGGAAGGGAGAGCGGGCTGGCTTTTCCACCGACCACCTGCCGGCCCGGGTGTTCCCCAAGGCCGGCCGCACCTCCCGCTTGTGAACGCACCTGCGTCAAACTCCATGTCCTCCCCGGCCCCGGGGCCGGAATCATCCGGACCGTCCGCAGGGTTGACCCGGTTGCGGAAGCCGGCCGGGATGGGGCGCGTCAGCCCCGGTACTTTGCTGGCCTTGGTGGGTGGTGTTGGCCTGGCTGTGTACGCCGCGGTGTTGGACCATCGGGCGTCATTGCAGGAGGCGCGCCTGGACCTGCGCCGGGAGTTGGAGCCGATCCGGGGCGCCCTGTCCCGCGAGTTGTTTGGCGCTTTTCAGCTCATGGAGGGCATCGCCGGGCTGGTTCAGATCGAAGGCGGGGTTTCCGAAGCGAAGTTCCGGGCTCTGGCGGCCGCCCTGCTGGAGCGCAACGACCTGATCCGGAATGTGGCCCTGGCACCGGACAACGTGATCCAGTGGGTTCATCCGCAGGAAGGCAATGAGGCGGCGGTGGGCTTGAATTACGCCAGCCACCCGGAGCAGTGGCCCGGGGTTCGTCGGGCGATGGAAGAACGCCGGTTAATTGTGGCCGGGCCGTTGACCCTGGTGCAGGGCGGCCGGGCGGTCATTGGCCGCCGGCCCATTTTTATTGCGCCCCGGCCGGGCGAACCGGGACCGGACCGTTACTGGGGCGTGGTGTCCACCGTGGTGGAACTGGATCGGCTGCTGGCGCGGGCGCCCCTGGCCGCAGCCGCGCAGTCCCTGGAGCTGGCGCTGCGCGGGCGGGATGGCCAGGCCGAGGCGGGGCCACCGTTTTTCGGAATGGCGCAAGTGTTCGCCGGCGATCCGGTCGTGGTGGAGGTGCCCCTGCCCACCGGGAGTTGGCAATTGGCCGCCCGCCCACGGGGGGGCTGGCCACGGTTGCGGCCGTGGACCTCGGCGTACTTCTGGGGCGGCACGCTGCTCTCCGTTTTGTTGGCCGGGTTGATCGAGCGCGCGCAGCGGATAGCGGCCGTCGCCCGGCAAAGCGAGACCCGGTTTCGCACGCTGGCCGAGGAGTCCCTGGCCGGGGTGTACCTCTTCCAGGACGGCCGCTTCCGGTACGTCAACGCCGCCACGGCGCGCATTCTGGGTCGTTCCCGGGAGGAACTTCTGGCCCTGCCGGCGGTGTTGGAACTCGTGGCCGAGGAGGACCGGGCGCGGGTGGCGGAGAACCTGCGGCGTCGGCTGAACGGCGAAGTCCCGACCCTGCCGTACGATTTTGCCGTGGTGCGCCCGGACGGGCAGCGCCGCTTTGTGGAGGTGTTGGGTACCCGCATTCTCTGGGAGGGCCGTCCGGCCGTGTTGGGCACGGCGCTGGACGTGACCGAACGGCTCGCGGCGCAACAACGCATCGCCCGCCTCAACCGCACCTACGCGGTGCTTTGCGAGATCAACCAGTTGATCGTGCGCACCCGTGATCCGCAGGAAATTCTGGCCGGTGCCTGCCGCGTGGCGCTCGAGCAGGGGGGCTTTCGTCTGGCCTGGGTGGGTCTGGCTGACGCGGCGCACGGTTCCCTGCGGGTGGCCGCTCAGGCGGGCGCTGCTCCGGAGACCCTGACTCTCTTGGAAACCATGTGCCGTGAGCCGGGCACCGGATGCGTCTTTACCGCCCGGGCCCTGGCCGAGGGCCGCCCGGCCGTGTGCAACGACGTGGCGGAAGACCCCGAAGCCGCCCCGTGGCGTGCCCTGGCGCTGGAGCGCGGGTACCGGGCGATGGTCTCGCTGCCCCTGCGGATGAGCGACCGCACGATCGGGGTGTTTAACCTGTACGCGGCCGAGGCCGGGTTTTTCGACGCGGAGGAAATGAAACTGCTGGGTGAGTTGGCCGCGGACCTGGGATACGCCCTCGAGAATTGCGAGCACGAAGCGCGGCGGCGCGAGGCCGAAGAGGCCCTGCGCGCCAGCCGGGAGTTGTTCCGGGAGCTGGCGGAGACCATCCAAGAGGTCTTTTGGATCCGGGACCTGGTCGGCAACCGCCTCCTCTACGCCAGCCCGGCCTACGAACGCATCTGGGGCCGGCCGGTTCAGGACCTGCTTGCCGACCCGGAAAGCTGGCTGACGGCCGTTCATCCCGAGGACCGGGAGCGGGTGCGTGAAGCACGGCAACGCCAAGGCGCCGGGGACTACGATGAGGAGTATCGCATTGTGCGCCCGGACGGCGCGGTCCGCTGGATCCGTGACCGGGCGTATCCGGTGCGCAACGCCGCGGGGGAGGTGGTCCGCATCGTGGGCGTGGCGCGCGACATCACCGAGCAGCGGCAATTGACGGAGCAGTTGCGCCAGTCGCAAAAGATGGAGGCCATCGGCCTGCTGGCCGGGGGCGTGGCGCACGACTTCAACAACATCCTGGCCGTCATCCTGCTCCAGACCGAAATGTCCGCCGCCTACCCGGACCTGCCCCCGCGGGTACGGGAGGGTCTGGGACAGATCCAGGCCGCCGCCGAGCGCGCGGCCCGGCTGACCCGGCAGTTGCTGCTGTTCAGCCGCCGGCAAGTGATGCAACCCCGCACGCTGGACCTGAATGAGGCGGTCCGCGCAATGAGCCGGCTGTTGCACCGGGTCATTGGCGAGGACATTGAACTGGAGCTGCGCCTCCATCCCCGGCCGCTGGTGCTGCGTGCCGACCCCGGGATGCTCGACCAGGTGCTCATGAACCTGGCCGTCAATGCGCGCGACGCGATGCCCCGGGGCGGGCGGCTGACCCTGGAAACCGGCGAGCAGAGTGTGGACGCCGCGCAAGCCCGGCTGCACCCGGACGCGCTCCCGGGGCGGTACGTCTGGCTGCGCGTAACCGACACCGGCAGTGGCATCGCGCCCGAGCATCTGCCGCACATCTTCGAACCCTTCTTCACCACCAAGGCCCCGGGCAAAGGTTCCGGTCTGGGGCTGGCCACGGTCTTCGGCATCGTGCAGCAGCACCGCGGCTGGATTGACGTGCGCAGCGAGCCGGGCCGGGGCGCGAGTTTTCAGGTCTTTCTGCCCTCGGAAGAGATCGCCGTTGCAAAGGCCGAGCCGGCTCCCACCTCCCCCCCGCTGCCGGGCGGCTCGGAGACCCTGCTGCTGGTCGAAGACGAGCCGGCCGTGCGGCGGCTGGCGGAGGTCGTGCTCCGCCAGGCCGGTTACCACGTGCTCAGCGCCGAGGACGGCCGCGCGGCGCTGGCCTTCTGGGAGAAACAGCGCGAGACCATCGCCCTGCTGGTGACCGACCTGGTCATGCCCGGCGGCTGGTCGGGTCGGGACCTGGCGCAACGGCTGCGTGCGGACAAGCCGGCCCTGCGGGTGATGTTCATCAGCGGCTACAGCGCCGAGGCGGCGGGTGAGGAGTGGACGCCGGCGCCGGGGGAGGTCTTTTTGCCCAAGCCGTTCACCATCGAGGCGCTGCTCCACAGCGTGCGGCAGTGCCTGGACGCCTGAGCGTCCGGCCGGGACCACGGTCTTCCCACCGGCCCATGCCGAGGCGCGCTGATCGCACGCGGACGGCCGGCGCCGGGATGCGGGAGAGCCGCCCGGTGCGGCTCAGGGGCCGGACCGCAACGCCAGGCGCAGCCCCGCGGCCTCGCGGTCGTTGCGCACCAGCAGCCAATCCCCGGCCAGCGCAGGAGGATTCCAGGTCTTGGTGGTGAAGACCCGGAACCGGTGCAGCTCGTTGGGCGCCTCCGGCGACGGGCGCAGCAGGACCAGTTCACCGTTTTCGGCCGTGACCAACAACAGGTCCTCCACCAGCAGCATCTGCCCGTGGCCGTAGCGGCCGTCCTTCCATCGCAGTGTTCCGTCGGCCAGCGCCACACATACCAACACGCCGTCGTCCAGCCCGTACAGATGTCCCTCCCGGGCCACAAAGTTGGCGAACTTGGACTTCAGGCGGGGGGACTTCCACACCCGTCGGGCGCTCAGCTCGCCACCCGCGCCCTCGGCCACTTCCAACAACTCCGCGCCCACCCCGTAGCCGCTGGAAAAGACCACCCGGTTGGGTCCGACCGCGACCGGCAGGGCGACGTTGGGATGGCCCGTGCCCCAGGGGTACTCCCAGAGCACCCGGCCCGTGTCCGGGTCGTGGGCGGTGATGAAGCGGCTGTTGAACATCAGCACCTGCGGCCGCCCGGCCAGGGTGAGCAGGGTCGGGGAACTGTAGTTGGCCGCCCGTGTCCCGGCGTGCCAGACCAGCGCTCCGGTTTCCACCTGGTACGCCAGCAGGGACCGGTCCTCCCGCCCGCCGGCGCTGACGATCACCTTGTCCGCCAACACCAGGGGGGAGCCGGCAAAGCCCCACTCGGGCACGGTGCTGCCGGCCTCGGCGGTGATCTGGCGCGACCAGAGCCGGCGCCCGTCTGCCAGCTCCAGGCAGTTGAGCAGGCCGGTGGCGCCCAGGGTGTACACGCGGTTGCTGACCACCGTGGGGGTGCAGCGCGGCCCTTCGCCGGCCAGCGTGGTGAAGTACCGCGCCGGGTCGGCGTGCCGCCACAGCGGCCGGCCCGTGGCCAGGTCATAGCAGGTGACCAACTCCTGCTCGCCTTCCTGCTCCTGGGTGAGAGCCCGGTCGCCCACCACGGCAAAACCCGACCAGGCCGCGCCCACCGGCCGGCGCCAGAGCACCCGGGGCGGTCGCGCGGCCCAATCCGGGTCCAGGCGCACGCCGGGGATCACCCCGTCGCGGTTCGGGCCGAGGAATTGGGGGAAATCCGCGCGGGATCTTTGAACCGGCTGAACGGTCCGGGCCGGTTGCACCTGCGGCGAAACCACCGGTGCCTGCGCCGGCGCGCGCCGCCAGCGCGGCTCGAGGATGGGCACCAGGTCGCCGGTGACGCCGCGGATGCGAAACAGGGCCGCGCCCAGCCCCGCCAGCACCAGCACGGTGCCGCATCCCACCAGCCGCCAGCGCCAGGGCGCGCGCGAGCCGCCCAGCCACCACAGCCAGAGCAGGGCCAGCGCGGCCAGCATGGCCGCCAGCGAGGCCAGGTTGCGGCTTTGGTAGGGCAGGTGGTCCAGTTGGCGAATGATCCCCAGCGCCGCGGCCAGCAGCGCCACAATCAGCCCGGCCGGCCAGAGGCGGAGGGGTGGACGAGCGGGCGAGGGCGGTGGTGTCCCGTTTTGCACGCCGCAGTTAAGCCGGCAGCCGCGGGGCCGGCAAGTCGGGTCGGCGGAAGTCGGTGCGCCGGTTTTCGCCGGCGGTTCGGGTTGCTTTTGGGCGGGCAATCCCTAGGTTGACGGTGTGAGTGACGTCACCACCAAACACGCGGTGTGCGGCTTTTGGGACGCGCCCTACGACGAGGCGCGGTTCCGGGATTGGGTGGAAAAGCTGGGGCAGCCCCTGCGCCCGGAACGGCCCACGCTGGCGTTGCTGTTTTTGACGCCCCCCTTGTTTGCCCATGCGGCCGAAATTCAGGAGGTCGTCCAGGTCCACGCCCGGGTGGGGACCGTGCTGGGCTGCTCGAGCACCAGCGTCATCAGCGGGGGGCGGGAGTGGGAGCGCAAGGGCGGGCTGGCCCTGGGCCTGTATCACCTGCCCGCGGCCCAATTGCGGACCGCGCACCTGACCCAGGCCGAGGTCGAGGAGGCCAACGGCCCGGGGTACTGGCACCATCAAACCGGCGTGACGCCCGCGGAATGCCGGGGCTGGCTGGCGTTTGCCGATCCGTTCCACCTGGATTGCGAGACCTGGGTGGACGCCTGGAACGAGGCCTACCCCGGCCTCGCGCTGGCCGGCGGGCTGGCCAGCGGGGAGCCGCGCGCCCAGCACACCCAGTTGTATCTCAACGGCGAGGTGTTCGAGGAAGGTGCGGTGGCCGTGGCGCTGGGGGGCGGCGTGGAACTGGCCACCATGGTTTCCCAGGGCTGCACGCCGATCGGGGAGCCGTGGACGATCACCAAGGTGGATGGCAACCTCATTCACCAGATCGGCAACCAACCCGCCTACCAGGTGCTGGTGGAGACCTTCAACCGCCTGCCCGAGGAGGAGCAGCAGCGCGCGCAGGGCAACCTGCTGGTGGGCTTCGTCGTGAACGCATACCAGGAGGAGTACCACCGCGGCGATTTCCTCATCCGCAACCTGCTGGGGGGCGACCCCGAGTCCGGCATCCTTGCCGTGGGTGCCCGGCCCCGGCCCGGGCAGGCCCTCCAATTCCAGTGCCGCGACGCGGCCGCGGCGACCGAGGACATGGCGGCGCTCCTGCGGCGCGCGCGTCAGCAGGTGGCCGAGCGCGAAATCTACGGGGCCTGTCTCTGCGTGTGCAACGGCCGGGGCCGCCGCCTCTTCGGCACGCCCGACCACGACGCCCGCATGGTGCAGCAATACCTGGGGCCGCTGGCCCTGACGGGCTTTTTCTGCAACGGGGAAATCGGCCCGGTGGGCAACCGCAACTTCCTCCACGGTTACACCGCCTCGCTGGCGTTGTTCCTGCCCGCGCGCGAAGAGGCGTGAACGCCGACCCCGGCCACGACCCGAGCACTGTTCCCTCGTCGCCCGGGCCCACGAACCCGCCCGCCGGCCCGGCGCCGGTGATTCCCCTGGGGCCGGTGCTGGGGCGGTTGACCTCGGTGCTGGCACCGCCCGACCTGGTGGGCTGGTTCGGACGGGTCGCGCCCCTGGAAGTGGACCTGGGCAGCGGGGACGGCGGGTTTCTGCTGCGCTTCGCGCCGCGGCATCCGGAGCGCAATTTCCTGGCCGTGGAGCGGCTCCTGGGCCGCATCCGCAAACTGGACCGCAAGGCCCCGCGCCTGGGGCTGACCAACCTCCGCGCCCTGCGCGTGGACGCGGCGTATCTGGTGCGCCACCTCCTGCCGCCCGATTCGGTGGCCGCGGCGCACATTTACTTCCCCGACCCCTGGCCGAAGAAAAGGCACCGCGCCCGCCGCCTCATCCAACCGGGTTTCGCCGCCGACCTCCGTCGGGTCCTGGTTCCCGGCGGGACGGTGTTTCTGCGTACCGATGACGCGGATTACTTTGGTCAGATGCGGGAGGTGTTTGGGGCCGCAACCGGTTTTGAGGAGGTCCCCACCCCCGCGGACCTGCGGGCCGTGCCCACGGACTTCGAGCAGGAGTTCCACGCCCAGGGACGGCCCACCTGGCACGCGGCGTACCGAAAGACCGGTTGAGCCGAACGGGCCGCGGGGGCCTCAGCGGGTGCGGATGTACGGTTCCTCCTCCCAGTTGGTGGCGGGCCAGATGAAGCTGTTGACCGCGCCGTCGTAACGCAGGCAGAGGTCCTTGATGTTGGTCTTCTTGCTGAAGCTTTTCTGCGGGTCGTACCGGCCCTCGGTCCAGCCGCTGAACAGGTGCCGATGCCAGGGGCAGGCGGCCACGATGAAGCGCGTGCTCCAGCGGGCAAGTTGCTCCTCGAGCCACTTCTTGCCCTCGGGTGTGGTCTGCTGCCACGGCCCCAGGTGGTAGGCGTAGCTGGTGGTGAATTCGCCGAAGTATTCCCAGCCCAGATCAATCGGGATGCGCCCCCGGGTCCGGTCCGAAAGGCAGATGAAGGAGTTGGTGTTCTCGACGTAGCCTTTCTCCAAATACGGCCGGTTGCCGCCCGGATAGCCGAAGGTCTTGTTGGTGGGATTGACCAGGTACAGCGGCGGGCGGTCGAGGTTGTCCGCCCGGTACATCATGATGCCCAGTCCGATCTGGCGCAGGTTGTTGGTGCAGTGCATCCGGCGGGCGTTTTCCTTGGCCCGGCCCAGCAGGGGCAGAAGCATCCCGGCCAGAATCGCGATGATGGCGATGACCACCAGCAACTCGATCAGCGTAAAAGCCGGCGGGCGCACAAGGGGTGGAACTCGACGGGGTCGCATGGCGTCCGGTCCCCGGCCCGGGCGGGGGAAATCCCGCCCGGGGCCGACTCGGCCGCGGGGTCACTTGGCCAGCCGGAAGAAACGCGTGTCGGCACCGATGGGCAGCGTGACCACCTGGCGGTTGCCCGCGATTTCGATGATGGCGTCCACGACGCTCCACTGTGGGTTGTTCAGACTGGGGGTGGACTGCACCACGAATCCCGTCGCGGTCGCCGGCCAGCTCAGCAGCACCTGGTTGCCCGCGCGCGCGATGGCCAGAGTCACGTCGGTCACCGGCTTGCATTCCTCGAGGGGATTGACACCCGCCAGCGGCCCGCACGGACGGATGACGCCATAGCGGACGCGGGTGACGGCGATCTTGGCGCGCACGTCCCCGGCGTTGCGGGTGGTAAACCGGGCGGCGGCCTGCGGGCCCTGGTTGACGCCGGTGAACTTCACCGCGGGGATTTCCCAGTAGGCGGTTTTCCATTCGCCGCTGCCTTCGAGGGTCACGAAGTAGCTGTCCGGGGTGAACCCGAAGGTTTCCACGCCGTTGACCTCGGTCTTGTACACCTCGGGTTTGATGGCCGTGCCGGCCAGGGCCGGGTCGTCGTAATAGGTGATGCAAATGGCCAGGTGCGCCGGCGGCTGCGAGCTGGGGCCGAGCTTCTCGCCGGTGATGGCGAAATTGAGGTACTGGTGCGCGAAGCCCGGCGAGCCGTCGTCGTGGGCGGGCCGCACGGCCAGGCGCCGGTCGCCGGGCGGGCCGGCCTCTTCCGCGATCATGTTCTGATCGCCGGCGCTGGTGCCCACGTCCAGGCCGTCCCGGAGGTCCCGCCCCAGGTCCAGTTCGGCGTAGCTGCCGTACCGGTCGGTGCAGACATTGGGGTCCTCGTAGCAATCGGCCAGCGGGTCCTGACCGGCCAGCGGGTGGTCGCCCACGCGCAGCACGGCGATTTGGAAGCGGGAGACAAACACCTGGCCGTTTTCCGAGACAAAGCGCGGCCCGGCGGTGTGCGTGGGCGCGGCGTTGACCCCGAAGAGGTTGACCGCCGGCACGGTCCAGGAGCGCCGAATCCACTGCCCGGTGCCCTGCAGCACGTGCCGTTTCTCGGGCGGGTAAAAGGCGACACCGCCCTGGGCATCGGTCGCGTAGGCCTCCGGGCCGAAGCGCACGTTCAGCCCGGCAAAGGCCGGATCGTCATAGAAATCCACGCACACCTTGACCGTGCGGGGGTCGTTGCAGGGCCGACCGAGGTGGTGGTCCGTGATGCCGAAGTTCAGGTACAGGCCCCGGGGCCGGACCGCCCGCCGTTTGTCTCCGGCAGGACCCACGTTGTCCTGGTACTCGACGGTCTGATCCCCGCGGTCCAGCACCTCGAGGTGATCGGCCGTGCCCGCGGCGATGTCAATGCCGGCCAGGTTGGTGTTTGGCTCCGGGTCGCAGGTCTCGGGCGGGAGGAACTGGTTGATGGCCTCCGGTTCGCCGAAGGCGCCCTGCGGCCCGAAGGCCACCACCCGCACAATCAGCCCGGGCACTCCCTCGAAGCGAATGGTGCCGCCGTTGACCCCGCCGTTTTGATAGGCGCCCTGAGCGTTGGCCGGGATCGAGCCGACGTACCGGGTGCCGTCCGAGGGCCGGATGCCGTTGGGGATGCGGAACAGAATCCAGTTCCAGCGTTTGTTTTTCGCCTCGACCGGGACCTGACCGCCCACCGGCCAGGCCAGTTCGGGCAGCGTGCCGGTCAGGAAGACGAAGTTGCGCGGGGAGCCGTCCGCGTTGAACAGGGCCGCGTCGCCGTAGGCTTGGACGAGAATGTCAATCGTGTCGTGGTCGGCCCAGGTGGTGAACTGGGAGTCGGCAATGTTCAGGTAATTGCCGATGACCTTCTTGCCGGTGTGGCCGCCGATGGTGAGGTCTTCGGTCACCTGATCGCCCCCGCTGAGGATGTTCAGGGTGGTGTCCCACCAAAAACTGGGTGGTTCCAGGCCGCCGTCGGTGACCACGTAATGCACCGGCACATTGGGATTGATCGTGGTCGGCCATCGCTCGGGATCGAACGGGCCGGTTTGCGCCAGCGCCCCGAAGGGCAGGGTGAGGCTGACCAGAATGCCTTGGAATAGCTGGATCGTTTTCATTGGGAGAACAAGAGGAAGCTGCTATCCGAGCGGGCCGCAGTCAAAAGGAATTTGCCGGCGCCAGGCCGGGCGTGCCATGTTGCCGGGTCATGAACACGGTCCGGTTTCCCTGCGCGTGGAGGGCGACGCTGCTGCTGGTCGGGGGGCTGTCCGCGCTGACCGCGCCGATCAATCCGCCGCTCGGTCCGTACGTCAATCCGAGTGCCGCCGAGCTGGCCCGCGCGACGCGCTTCGGCACCAACGATCCGGTGGTGCTCACCACCTACTTTTACTGGTACGACGTCTTCTCCGGGGCCCATATCCACAATGCCGACGGTTCGGACGCGCTGACCGATCACCCGCCCACGCTGACCGGGTTCTCGTACAAACTGGCCGCCTGGCACCGGGAGCAGTTGGAAGACATGGCTGCCGCCGGCATTGACGTCCTGCTGCCGGTGTACTGGGGCGAGCCGTCACAGCGCCTCCCGGGCAAACCGGCGCTGGAGCAACCGTGGAGCTTTTCCGGGCTGGTCCGGCTGGTGGAGGCCCGGCAGGCCCTCCTGGACGCGGGCCAAAAACCGCCCGCCATTGGCATGTTCTACGACACCTCCACCCTTCAATACAACGCCGCCGGGCAGCGGATTGACCTGACCACCGACCCCGGCCGGCGCTGGTTTTACGAGAGCATCCGGGACTTTTTCTCGCTCGTCCCGGCGCGGCACTGGGCCACGATCGAGGGACGGCCGATCATTTTCCTGTACTCGGCGGCGTTCGCAGCGGCGCACGATCAAAGTTGCATTGACCACGTGCGGCAGGAATTCGCCCGCGACTTCAGCGGCGTGATGCCCTACATCGTCCGGGAGATTTCCTGGCGCGTGCAGGCGGACAACACCTACGCCTGGGGCGGCGCGCTCGGCCTGAAAAACCCCGGCGTGGCCGCGCTGGGGCCGGGTTACGACCACTCCGCGGTGCCGGGCCGCGAACCGCTCATCGTGCCCCGCGAGGATGGGGCCTTTTTCGAGCGGCAGTGGACACGCCTCTTGAGCCGGCACCCGCTGCCGCGGCTGGTCCACATCGAGACCTGGAACGAGTACCACGAGGGCACGGACATTGCCGCCTCGCGCGAGTATGGCCGCAAGTACATCGAACTGAACCGGAAGTTTGCCGACCTGTTCAGGGCTGGCGTCAAGCTGCCGCGTCCACGCGGACCGTACTCGGACTTCAAGGCGGTGAGCATCACCCTCGGCCCGACCAACGACTCGCGCGGGCTGGTACAGTTTGAGTTTGCCGACGGGGCCACGGTGCCGGCCGAGATCGGCGGCCGCCCCTGCCGCCGGGTGGCCCCCACCGTTCACGCCGGGCGGTACATCTACTTCCAGGTGGACGAGTCGTTCAAGTGGGCGGATGAGATGCTGGTGGACGTCGAGGTCGAGTACTTCGACCCGGGCAGCGGTGGCTTTCGGATCGAGTACGACGGCCCGGACCCGAACGCGCCGTTCAACGGGGCCTACACCGCCAGCAAGACCGCGGTCACCCTGGGCGACACGCGGCAGTGGAAGAGCGCCACCTTCCGCCTGCCCGGGGCGCGCTTTCTCAACTCGCAGAACGGCGGCGCGGATTTTCGCCTCGCCACCCAGGGCGATCCGCTGCACGTGAGCCGGGTCAGAGTGAAGCGGCCGGGGTTGCCGGACGAGGCCGGGGCCGCGCTGCCCGGCTGGCAGTGGGACTTTGCGGTGCCGCCGGACCGCAGTTGGTTTCTGCGGGGGGACCTGAGCGGGGTTCGCACCACCAACGGGCTGTTGCAGCTCGGTCCGAGCCGGCCGGTCGCCCTGCTCCTGGCCGGGGCAACCGGGGATGCGTCCCGGCCGGTCGAAATCCTGGCGCGGCTGCGGCTGGTGTCCCCGGCGCCCACCCCTTCGTGGCTGGGCGGGCTGGCGGTGGCGATGGAGCCGGAGCGGGGCGAGGGATTTGCGGTGTTGTTTCGTCGCGATGCGCCCGGCGTCGCCCAACTGGGACTGGTCGCCGCCGGCGAAGGCCCGGGCGTTTTCCAGGCCGTGCCTTGGGAAACCAACCGTTGGTACTGGTTGCGCGTGCGGCACGACCCCAGACCACTGACCGGTTGGCCGGACCTCTGGACCCGCCTTTGGCCGGCGGATGGGGAAACTCCCGAGCCGGTTCTGTGGACGGCGTGGCGGGATTTCGATCCGCCGCCCGCGCCCGTGCCGGCCCTGGTGGGCCTTGTGGGCGGAGAGGGCGTGGTCGAGGTGGACTGGCTGGGCGTGCGCGCGGCGGGACTGCCAGAGATCACCGCCCGCCTCCCGGACCTCAAGCCGGCCCGGCCCCGCCTGGTCATGTTGGAGTACTTGAGTTCCCGGTCGGAGGCGCGAATCGAACTGCACGGCAGCGCGGATTTTGGCTATTGGGTCGAGCATTCCCCCGATTTGGCCCATTGGGAGGGCGGCGCGGTCCTGGTGCCGGGCCCCGGCGGCCGAACTGTCCTGGCCGAGGTGCAGCTCCCGGCACCGGCGGCCCGGTTTTACCGCGCCCGCACCGTGCCTTGAAAAAAGCCCGAGGGCGGCGGGCGCCGCCCCGGCCGACCCGCGCGCGGGTTGGCGGGACAAGAGGCTTGCGCCCTTTGTTTGCTCCGGTAGGTTGGCGGCGCGCTGCGATTTCCGCAGCGACTCGCGGGCCGGGCGTTTCCAGGCTTTCCCCGTCCAAGGAACCCTTGGAGCGCCGGCCTGCACCCGTGAACCGACGAAGTGACATGAGCACACTGGGCACCTGCAACACCACCAACCGGCATGTCCTGAACTGGGTCAACGAAATGGTCGCGCTGTGCCAGCCCGACCGGGTGTTTTGGTGCAACGGTTCGGAGGAGGAAAAACAGGCGCTGACCGAGCAGGCCGTGGCCGAGGGGGTGCTCATCCGGCTCAACCAGGAAAAACTGCCCGGCTGCTACTACCACCGGTCCAACCCCAACGACGTCGCCCGGGTCGAACAGTGCACCTACATCTGCACCGATACCGAGGCCGAGGCCGGCCCGACCAACAACTGGGCCCCGCCCAAGGAAATGAAGGAGCGGCTCTACGCCCTGGCCCGGGGCGGCATGAAGGGCCGCACCATGTACGTCATCCCGTATCTCATGGGGCCGCCCGGCTCACCCCTGGCCAAGGTGGGCCTCGAGCTGACCGACTCGATCTACGTGGTGCTGAACATGCGGATCATGACCCGCATGGGCGACGTGGCCTTCCGGCAACTCGGCTCGAGCGAGGACTTCAACCGGGGGTTGCACTGCCTGCTGGATGTCCATCCCGACCGCCGTTACATCTGCCACTTCCCGCGGGAGAACCTGATCATCTCCGTGGGTTCCGGCTACGGCGGCAACGTGCTGCTGGGTAAGAAGTGCCTGGCCCTGCGCATCGGATCGTACCTCGCCCAGCAGCAGGGCTGGATGGCCGAGCACATGCTCATCCTCGGGGTCGAATCGCCCTCCGGGGAAAAGACCTTTGTGGCCGCCGCCTTCCCCAGCGCCTGCGGCAAGACCAACTTCGCCATGCTCGTGCCGCCCCCCCGTTTCGAGGGCTGGAAAATCTGGACCGTCGGCGATGACATCGCCTGGATGCGCCCGGGGGCGGACGGCCGGCTCTACGCCATCAACCCCGAGATGGGCTACTTCGGCGTGGCGCCCGGCACCAATGCCCGGACCAACCCCAACGCCATGCGCACCATCGCCCGGGACACCATTTACACCAACGTCGCGCTGACCCCCGACCTGGATGTGTGGTGGGAAGGCAAGGACGGACCGCCACCCCAGGAATGCCTGGACTGGCAGGGGCGCCGCTGGACGCCCGAATCCCGGGAAAAGGCGGCTCACCCCAACAGCCGCTTCACGGCCCCGGCGCGCAACAACCCGGCCCTGGCGCCCGAGTTTGACGACCCCAACGGCGTGCCCATCAGCGCCATCATCTTCGGCGGCCGCCGCGCCACCACCATGCCGCTGGTCTTCGAGGCCTTTAACTGGGTCCACGGCGTCTTCGTCGGCGCCACCATCGGTTCGGAGATGACCGCGGCGGCCGTGGGCGGCTTGGGCCAGGTGCGCCGGGACCCCATGGCCATGTTGCCCTTCTGCGGGTACAACATGGGCGATTACTTCCGCCACTGGCTGCGGATGCGCAAGCGCCTCAAGTACCCGCCCCGCATTTTCCACGTCAACTGTTTCCGCCGCGACGCCGAGGGGCGCTTCCTCTGGCCCGGGTTTGGCGAAAACATGCGCGTGCTCAAATGGATCGTGGACCGATGCCGCGGCCGCGCCAACGCCTACGAAACGCCCCTGGGCTGGGTGCCCGGCCCCGAGGACATTGACCTCACGGGCCTGGAAAACTTCACCGCCACCGACCTCGAGAAGGTGCTGGACATTGACATCGAGGAGTGGCGCCGGGAGTTGATCCTGCAGGAGGAGCTGTTCCTCAAGCTCTACTCCCACCTGCCCAAGGAGATGATCTTCCAGCGCGAGCTGCTGGTGGCGCGGTTGTAACCACCCGTCGTCCCAAACGAACCGCGCTGCAGTGTGCGATTGTGGGTTGCGCGCAGCCGGTAAGCCGACCCGGACACCAACCCCGTCAAGGCCGTGTTCTTCGGGCTTGACTCCCCTTGACATGGTTCTAAAAACAGCCCCGAACCAAGTGGCATTGGAGGTATGCCCGAGGTGAATCATGGAATTGCTTCAAACGGAAAGGAGTGGAAATGAAACCGTCCTGTCTTCAACTGATCCATGCTTTGGGGATTCTCTCGGTGTTGGGACCGGGGTTCATTCAGGTCATGGCACAAGCGCCGGACTCGGTGGCCGGCAAGACCATCGAGTTGACCATCAGTTCCGGCGATGGGCCATTTGCCTCGAGGGGTGCGTATCGCTTCCTGCCTTCGGCGCTGGACAACCATTATGTGGTGGTGCCCTTGTCCGGCGACGTCGAGGAAAGCTACGGCACCTATTCGTATTCGAAGACAAGCAGCACCAGGGCGCGGCTGAGTTTTGTTGATTCCGCCGTGGGGACTCTCCAGGCGGAATGTACGTTTACCAGCAGCACCTCGGGGAGCTACGTCCTGACGACGGCCGCCGCACCCGGGGCAAGTCAGCGGGGGACTTTTCGCATCTTTAGCGGGAGCGCACCCAGCAGCATTGCCGGCGGTCGGATCGAAATAACAGTTAAGGTCGGTGCCTGGCCCTTCTCGCGTGGCGGACAAGGGGTTTTGCTGCCTGACGCCACCGGCCGATACACCCTTGACGGTTCGGGGGGCATGTTGGACAGCCAGGGGACTTACACCTACACCAAGCAGTCCGGGAGCACCGCGCTGCTTAGACTGAATGACAGCATCGTGGGGAGGGTTGACACCCTGCAAATCAGCTTCGACACCGCCACCACGGGCACGTATTTCGTGATTGGCTCGGGGGGTGGTTATCAAGCCGGAATATTCACCTTCACCCCGGCCGTGCCTCCCACCATCCAAACCCAACCCCGAAGTGTCACCGTCACCGCGGGCGGGACGGCCACGTTCAGCGTGACGGCCACGGGGACGGCGCCATTGGCCTACCAGTGGAAACGCAACGGGGTGAACATTGCCGGGGCGACTTCGGCCACGCTGACGCTGGTGAACGTGACGGAGGCGCAGGCGGGCACCTACACGGTGGTGGTCAGCAACGCCGCCGGCTCGGTGACCAGCGTGGCAGTGAACCTGACAGTCCTTCCCGCAGAAACCCTGCCCCGCCTGGCCGTAGCCCGGATTGAAGCGGGCAAGCAGGTGGAGATCAACTTCCCCACCGCGTTGGGGAAGAAATACGTCGTGCTTCGGTCCGTGGACCTGTCGTCGTGGGCCGAGCTGGCCGAATTCCAGGGAACCGGGGCCCCGCTGACGCTGAAGGAGACCGTTGCTGTGCCCGGTCGCGGCTTCTACCGGTTACGGGTTGAGGAAGCCGCGGCCGCGCCCCAGATCGTGGTGCCGCCTTCGAGCCTGAGTGTCCCCAAAGGCGGCACGGTGAACCTGACGGTTCAGGCGACGGGGGCGCAACCCCTCCAGTATCAGTGGCGCAAGGACGGCGTGGACCTGGTGGGCAAGACCGCGGCGACGTTGACCCTCAACTCCATCCAGCCGGCCCACGCCGGGTATTACACGGTCGTGGTTTCCAATGCCTTCGGGAGCGTGGAAAGCCAACCGGCGCTCGTGGAGGTCGAAACCGGCGATTAAGCCCGCTGCCCTGTGTTTGCCCTGCCGGCTGGCCCTTGCGGCCCGGGCATTCGAAGTGGGGAATCGTCCGGCTGTCCCGGTTCGGGCGCGGTGGTTGTGCCGGCATTCAGGCGGCGGTGGGTTTGCGGCGCCCCACCGCCGCCCGCAGGGCATCGAAGTTGCCCTCCTCGCAGCAGCGCACAAAGGCCTCGGTGGCGGTCTTGAGATCCTCCCAGCGCGCGCGGATGGCCCGGGCCTCGGCGGCGGAAACCTGGTTGTCCGCCGCCGCGGAGGCCACCACCGCCAGCAGGTCGGCGAATTCCTGCACCACCTGGTTGGTGGCCGGGATCAGGTCCGGCGGATGCGGCCAAAGCGCCTTGGGGTTGCGGATGAAAAAGCCGCCCGCGCGCTGGCAAATCCACTGCACAATCCGGTCGTCCCCGGTGCTGCGCACCAGTTGCTCGATCCGGTCCAGCGGATTGGTCGTGCCGCTGCCGGTTTCGGTGGACGGCTCGGCCCATTTGTAAATCAGCGAGAGCGACAGTCCCAGATCGGCGGCAATCTGCTTGGGATTGCCCGTGTCATACACCGCGCGCAGCAGTTCATGGGATTGCATGAGGGCAGGATGCGGAGCGGCGGCTCCGGCTGGCAAGGCCTTGCTCCGCGGGAAAGGTGGGCGGGTCTGCCCCACCACGGGCCGGCAAGGACCCGTGCCCGGGGGTCATCGTACTTTCACTTGGCCGGAAGCGGACTTTCCCTTAAAACGTTGCCGGGTTATGGGCGAGAACAAAAAACCCCACGTCACCCGCGAGCTGGTCATCACCAACAAACTGGGCATCCATGCCCGGCCGGCCTCGATGTTTGTGCGGGTGGCCAGCCGCTTTGCCGCGGACGTGTTCGTCGAAAAAGACGGCGAGACCGTCAACGCCAAAAGCATCATGAACCTGATGATGCTCGCCGCCGGCCCGGGCTCGCGCATCCGCGTGCACGCGCAGGGGGCCGACGCCGCCCAGGCCGTGGCCGAGATCGAACGGCTGGTGAAATCCAAGTTTGACGAGGATTGACCCGCGCCGCGCCCGGATCATGAGCCGCCCCTCGCTGGACATCCGCGCCGTGGCACATCTGGCGCGTCTGGAGCTGACCCCGGAGGAGGAGTCCCGCTTCGGGGCGCAACTCGAAGGCATCCTCCGCCAGGTCGAGCAGCTTCGACAGGTGGACGTGACCGGGGTTGAACCCACCGCCCATGCGTTGCCCCGGGTGAACGTGACCCGGCCGGATGTGGTCCGGCCCTCCCTGCCCGTCGAGGCGGCCTTGCGCAACGCCCCCGCCCGGAGCCAGGACCTGTTCGTGGTGCCGAAAATCGTCGAGTAAGCCCGCGCACTCATGCTGCCCCGGCTCTCGCTCACCGAACTGCGCGCCCGCCTGGCCGCCCGCGAGTGCTCCGCTGTCGAGGTTACTCGGGCCTGCCTGGATCAGATTCAGCGCCGGGAGGGCCAACTGCACGCCTTTCTGCACGTGGATGCCGCGGATGCCCTGGCGCAGGCGGAAGCCGCGGATACCGCCCTGCGGAACGGCGTGACGCCCGCCGAAAAACCGCTCCTGGGCCTGCCCGTGGCCCTCAAGGACAACATCGCCGTCCGCGGCCAGCCGCTGACCTGCGGCTCGCGCATCCTGGAGGGCTTCGTTTCCCCCTACGACGCGACAGTCGTGGAGAAACTGCGCGCCGCCGGCGCCGTGCTGCTGGGGCGGTTGAATCTGGACGAGTTCGCCATGGGCAGCTCGACCGAAACTTCGGCCTTCGGCCCCACCCGCAACCCCTGGGACCTGGAGCGCATCCCCGGCGGTTCTTCGGGCGGGTCCGCGGCGGCGGTGGCCGCGGGCGAGGTGCCCGCCGCGCTGGGCTCGGATACCGGCGGCTCGGTGCGGCAACCGGCCGCGCATTGCGGGGTGGTCGGCCTCAAGCCCACCTACGGCCGCGTCTCCCGCTACGGCCTGGTCGCTTACGCCTCGTCCCTGGACCAGATCGGCTGCCTCACCCGCACGGTGCGGGATGCCGCCGTCCTGCTCGGAGTGCTCGCCGGCCACGACCCACGCGACTCGACCAGTGTCCCCGAGCCGGTGCCCGATTACGCCGCCCGGCTGGACGGCGCGGTGAAAGGGTTGCGTCTGGGCCTCCCCCGGGAGTACCGCATTGCCGGGCTGCATCCGGAAGTGGAAGCGGCCGTGAACGCGGCGGTGGAGACCTTGCGCGCGCTGGGGGTCGAAACGGTGGAAATCTCCCTGCCCCACACGCCCTACGCGCTGGCGGCCTACTACCTCATCGCCCCGGCCGAGGCCAGCGCGAACCTGGCGCGGTTCGACGGCGTGCGTTACGGCCTGCGGGTCGAGGGGGCGGACCCGATCGAACTGTACGAGCGCACCCGCGGCCGCGGTTTCGGGCCGGAGGTCAAGCGCCGCATCCTGCTGGGCACCTTCGCCCTGAGCGCGGGTTACTACGACGCCTACTACCTGCGCGCGCAAAAGGTGCGCACGTTGATTCGCCAGGACTTCCTGCGGGCCTTCGAGCAGGTGGACGCCATCGTGACCCCCACCACGCCGGGACCGGCCTTTCGGCTGGGGGAAAAACTCAGCGACCCGCTGCAGATGTACCTCGAGGACATCTTCACCCTGTCCTGCAACCTGGCCGGCCTGTGCGGCATCAGCGTGCCCTGCGGATTCACGCGGACGCCGCGCCTGCCCATCGGCCTGCAACTGCTGGGGCCGCCGTTTGGGGAACCCACCCTCCTGCGTCTGGCGCACGCCTACGAGCAGGCCACGCCCTGGCATCGCGAGGTGCCGCCGCTGGAATCCCCGGCCGGTGGCTGAATCCGGTCCGGCCGCTTGCCCGCCCCCACCCGCAGGGCTGGACGGCCGCGCCGCTCAGGCGGCATCGGTCAACCGCCGCAGTTCCGCGACCCGGCGCGTAATTTCCGCCGGCGTGACCCGGACGGTGGCGCGCACGCCGAAGCCCTCGCAGCAAAACGACGCCACCACACTCCCGTGGAGCATGGCCGCGCGCAGATGGTCGCGGACCCGTCCACCGGCGCGCGCCAGATACCCCACCAGGCCGCCGGCAAAGGAATCGCCGGCCCCGGTCGGGTCCACCACCCGGGCCAGCGGGTAGGCCGGGCAGAGGAACAGGCCGTCCGGGCCGGACAAGAGCGAGCCGTGTTCGCCCTTTTTGATGATGACCACCGGCGGCCCCAGCCGGTGAATCCGCCGGGCGGCGCGCAGCAGGTTGTCCTCGCCGCTCAGTTGCCGGGCCTCGCCGTCGTTGAGCACCAGCGCGTCCACGCGCCGGAGCAGGCGCAAGAGCTCGGGCAGGGCCGTGTTCAGCCACAGGTCCATGGTGTCGGCCACCACGAAGCGCGGCCGCCGCATCTGGTCCAGCACGTGGTGCTGCAGGGCCGGGGCGATGTTGGCCAGCAACACGTACGGGGTGTCGCGGTACCGCGGCGGCAGGTCCGGCCGGAATTGCTCGAACACGCCCAGCTCGGTCCGGAGCGTGCGCCGGTGGTTCATGTTCACCTCGTACTCGCCGGCCCAGTGAAACGTGGCGCCCTCGGCGATTTGGAGCCCCTCCAGGTCAATGCCGTGCCGCCGGTACAACGCCAGGTAGCGGCGCGGGAAGTCCCGCCCCACCACCCCCACCAGCCGGGTGGGGGCAAAGAAACTGGCCGCCAGGGCCGCGTGGCTGGCCGAGCCGCCCAGCAGCCGCGGCGCCTCCGCGCGGGGGGTCTTGATCGAATCCAGGGCGGTCGAGCCGACAACGAGTACGCTCATGGTGTGGTTGCTTTCGGTAACAATTGGGCCGCGCGCAGCCCGGGAACTCGGGCGGGCCGGGACACGCGGCCGTTCAGGCTAGGCGGCGGCGAAACGCCCGACAAGCCTCCGCCACGTCCGGCGCGTTCAGAATGGCCGAAACCACGCACACGCGCCGCGCCCCTGCGGCCAGCACCGAATCGAGGTTGTCCAACGTGATGCCGCCGATGGCAAACCAGGGAACCCGCACGTGCGCCGCGGCCCAGCGGACGTACTCGAGCGTCACCGGCGGCCGCCCGGGTTTGGTGGGCGTGGCGAACACCGGCCCGATGGCCACGTAGGCCGCCCCGGCGGCCACGGCCCGGTCCGCCTGCGCCGGGGCGTGCGTGCTCAAGCCCACCTGCAACCGGTCCGGGGCGGCGGCGACCGCGGGCAGTTGCGAGACGTGCGTCCAGCCCGCGTCGAAAAAATCCTCCTGGCCCAGGTGGCACAGCGGCGCGCCGACCTGTCGGGCCACGTCCGGGTGGTCGTTGATGACCAGCCACACTCCGGCGGCGCGGGTCACCGGCAGCAGGCGCTCCGCCAGCCGCTGAACTTCCGCGGCCGGCCGGTCCTTGGCCCGCAGTTGAACGAGGTCGGCGCCGCCCTCGCAAAGCTGGCGGGCCACCTCGACCGGGTCGCGGCCGCGCAGGTAGGCGGTGTCCACGAAGGTGTAGAGGCGGCAATCGGCCAGCGGTCGCATCCCCGCCAGTCTGGCGCTCGCAGCGGCCGCGGGCAAACGGGTTTCGGGGCGGCGCGACTTGACCGCGGCGCCACCCGGGCCACTGTGCCGGGAGGATGAACCGCGGCGTCCACCGGGTGATTTACGATGACGACTGCGCCTTTTGCGTGCGGCAGGTGCGGCGCATGCACCGGCTGGACTGGGGGCGACGGTTTCGGGCGGTGCCCCGGTCCAGCCCGGAAGCGGCCGCCCTGGGGTTGGCGCCGTCCGCGCTGGCGACGGCGGTTCACTGCGTGACCCGGGACGGGCGGGTGCTGCGCGGGGCGGCTTGTCTGCGTTTCGTCGGATTGCGGCTGCCGTTGGTGGCACCCCTGGCCGCGCTGCTGTGGCTGCCGGGCGCGCTGGCCCTGGCCGAGCGGATTTACGCCCGGATCAGCCGCGGGCGATACCGGTGGGGAGTCGGACATCCCTGCCGCGGACCCGAGTGCGGTTCGGTGGGCGCGTCGTCGCCGAACCCGACCGGCGGGCGGGGCTGAACCGGAGGTCCGCGGCGGATGCGTTTGCCGGTTTTCAGTGGAGCCGGGCCGGGTTAACTTGAGCGCGCCCTATGCTCTTGGTCATAGACAACTACGACTCGTTCACCTTCAACCTGGTGCAGTACCTGGGGGAGATGGGCGTGGACCTGCAGGTGCACCGCAACGACCAGATCACGCTGGAGCAGATCGAGGCGTTGCGGCCCGGGCGCATCCTGATTTCGCCCGGGCCGTGCTCGCCGCGCGAGTCCGGTCTGTCCAACGAGATCATCCGGTCCTGGGCCGGGCGGGTGCCGATTTTGGGGGTCTGCCTGGGGCACCAATGCATCGGGCACGTGTACGGCGCCGAGGTGGTGGTGAACCACCGGATGATGCACGGCAAAACCTCGCCGATTCATCACAACGGCCGGGACCTCTTCGCGGGGCTGCCGGACCCGTTTGTGGCCACCCGCTACCACTCACTGGTGATTCGGCGCGAGTCGTTGCCGGACTGTCTGGAGGTCACGGCGTGGACCGACGAGGGAGAGATCATGGGCGTGCGGCACAAGACCCTGCCGGTCTGGGGGGTGCAGTTCCATCCGGAAAGCATCCTCACCGAGCACGGCCGCGAGCTGCTGGCCAACTTTTTGAAGCTCGAAAAGTGAGGCGGCCCCGCCCGCGCGGTCGGCGCCGCTTCAGGCAAACCCCAGTTCCGGCGCCACCCCCTGCAGGGCGGTGATGACCCGGGTGATGTGCTCATCCAGCGGCAACCCCAACAGGGTGGCGCCCCGCTCGATGTCCTCGCGTTTCACGGCCGCGGCAAAGGATTTTTGCTTCATCTTTTTGCGGACGCTGGCGGCGGTCATGCCGGTAAGCCGCTCCGGCCGCACGTGGGCCACGGCGGTGATGAAGCCGCACAGTTCGTCCACGGCGAACAGCGTCTTGCGCAGGGGCCGGTCCAGCGGGTACTCGGACCAGTTCCACTCGGCGTGCGAGAGGATGGCGCCGACGATCTCCTCGTCCACCCCGCGCTCGCGCAGGATGCGGGCCCCCGCGCGGGTGTGTTGGGGCGGGTCGGGCCAGCGCTCGTAGTCGAAGTCATGCAGCAGTCCGGTCAGCGCCCAGACCTCGGGGTCGCCGCCGAAGTGCGGCGCGTAATGCCGCAGGGCGGCCTCGACGGCGAGGGCGTGTTTGCGCAGCGATTCCGAGCGGGTGAACTCGGTGAGCAATTGCCAGGCTTCCGGGCGGGTCATGGGCGGGCGGCGGGATGGGGGGCTGGCCGGGAGGGGGTTGCGGACGGCGCGGCGGGCGTCCCGGCGGCGTCGCGCGCGCCTGCGTCAGCCCGGCAACAGGCGCGGCCGCACCCGGTCAGCTTGAAGCGTGGAAGCACCCACTTGAGGAGCACCAACCACGCCAGCACCACGAGAATGAGCCACAACAGGTCCATGTGATGGCGCGATCAACATGGCATCCGCCCGCACGAAACTCAATGGCGGAGTGCCGGCGTAAAAACGGCCTTTCCTTCCCGGTCGGCCCGGCCTTGAATGCGGCGCATGAAGACGTCGTTGTGCCTCGTTTTGGCGACCTCGTTCACCTTTCTGGTCCTCCTGCCGGGCGCGCAAGCCGGTTCCCGGGTTGGAACGGGCCGATACTTCAAAGGCCCCGTGGGCCTGCAGCTTTACAGCCTGCGGGACGAGTTCAGCAAGGATGTCCGCCGCACGCTCGACCGGGTGCGCGACTACGGTTTCCGCTACGTGGAACTGGCCGGCACCTACGGCTGGTTGCCGCGGGATTTCCGAACCGCCCTCTTGCAACGTGGACTGGTGCCCGTGGCCGGGCACTTCAGCTACGAGCGTTGGCGGGACGAGCCCGAGTTGGTGATTCGCGACGCCAAGGCCCTCGGGTTGAAATACGCCGGCTGTGCCTGGATCCCGCACGAAGGGGATTTCGACGAAGGCGAGTGCCTCGACGCCGCCCGCATCTTCAACCGGGCCGGGGAGCTGGCCGCCATGCAGGGCATCCGCTTTTTCTACCACAACCACGGGTACGAGTTCCGGCCGCACGGCGACGGCACGCTGATGGACCTGCTCATGGCCAAGACCAACCCCAGGTTCGTCGCCTTCGAGATGGACCTGCTTTGGACGGTCCATCCCGGCCAGGACCCGGTGAAGTGGCTGCTCAAGTACCCCAAACGCTGGGAGCTGATGCACCTGAAGGACCTCAAGAAGGGCGTGGTGGGAGACTTCAGCGGCCACACTGACGTGAACAACGACGTCGTCCTCGGCACCGGGCAGGTGGATTTCCCCGCCGTGCTCAAGGCGGCCCGAAAAATCGGCATCAAGTACTACTTCATCGAGGACGAGTCGCCCCGGGCGGTGGAGCGGATTCCGCAGAGCCTGCGCTTCCTCGAGCGCGTCAGTTGGAAATAACCCGGGTGGCCGTGCCGCCGGGCCGGCCCGGCGGCGCCGGCGTGTCACCCCGACCGGCCCGGACCCGGGCGGCGCAGCACTGCCAGCGTGACCGCCTCCACGCCCAGCGCGTGCATGCACCGAAAATCCACCGGACAGACGCGCAAAAAGCACGGTGCGCAGGGCGCCCGCGTCCACAGGACCTCATGCCGCGGGTCGCCGGGCAACCCCGGCCCGGTCAATTCCGGCGAGGTGCTGCCGAACAGGGCCACCACCGGCGTGCCCAGTGCCGCCGCCAGGTGCATCGGGCCGGTGTCGTTGGTCAGAAGCAGGTCGCACGCGGTCAGCGTCTGCATCAATTCCCGCAGGCTGGTCCGGCCGGTAAGGTTCGCTGCGCCGGGCAGGTGCTGCTGGATTTCGGCGGCCCGCGGGCGGTCGTTCGGACCGCCCAGGATCAGCCAGCGCGCGCCGGTGACCCGGCTGACCTCCCGCGCCACGGCCACAAACCGCTCGGCCGGCCAGCGCTTGGCCGGGCCGTACTCGGCACCGGCGTTCAACCCCAGCCAGGGCCGATCGGCGGGCAGCGCTTCGCCCGCCAGCTTCTGCACCAGGTCCCGTGCCCCGGCCCGCTCGGCCGCGGTCAATTCCAACCGCGGCGCCAGCGGTTCCGGACTGGCCCCCACCCACGCGGCCAGGTGCAGGTAGTGGAAAATGTGGTGCGCGCGGAGCGGAAGCGTGGTCTCCAGTTTCGCACCTGACGCCCCGGCGGCGATCCGTCGGCGAATTTCGGCCCGCGAGCGCTTGCGCATCGGCACAAACGCCGGCGGCCGCGGCACCACATCGGTCAAAAGACGGCGCCGCCACGGTCCGGCATAACCCACGCGCCGGGGCACGCGCCCAAACCACAGTTCCCAGGCCGAGCGCGGGGAGTTCGGGAAAATCAGTCCCAGATCAAACCGCTCGGCGCGGAGGCGTCGGCCCACCCGCCAGGGAGGTTCGCCGGGGGCCAGGGCCCACACGGCGTCCACGGCCGGATGCCCCGGCCACAGCTCGGCCAGCTTGGCCGGGCACAGCAGCGTGAGGTGCGCGGCGGGGAACCGCTCGCGCAGGCGCAGCAACGCCGGCGTGGTCATGACGGCGTCGCCCAACCAGTTGACCCCGCGCACCACGAGGCGGCGCGGTTCCCCGGGGGCCGGTTGGGCGGGGGTGGCGGTCATGGACGGGCCGTCAGGACCTTTCGGGGGTCAGCGCGACGGAGGCCGAGCTGCTCGGGGCCCGCGTGCGGCCGCGGCGCTTCCACCGACGGTGCACCCAGAACCAGTTGGCCGGATCGCGGCGGATCGCGACCTCGTAGGCGGCGTTGAGATCGCACAAAATGGCCTCCACCGGTCGGGGGCGGCCGGCGGCATGGGTGGGGATGGCCGGGCTGATTTCAATGTGCCAGCGGGCCAACGCGGTGCGGTAACAGATGGCCACGTGCAACGGGCAACGGTACCGGAGCGCGAAGACCGCCGGGGCAGGGGAGGTGGAGCATTCGCGGCCGAAGAAGGGGATGGCCAGACCGCGGCCGCCGGCATCCTGGTCCGCCAGCAGGCCGAGCATCACGCCTCCTCGCATCAGGGTCTCGCGCAGGGCCGCACCCTCGGTGCGGCGTTCGAAGTACAGGCAGCCGGAGCGGCGCCGCAGGTCCTGCAAGAGCCGGGCCAGCGCCGGTTGGCGCAGCGCGCGGTAGGTGGTGGCCATTTGGAACTCGGGCAGGAACAGGTTCGCCCGGGCGTAAAGCTCGAAGTTGCCAAAATGTCCGATGGCCACCACCACACTGCCGGGGCCGTTCCGGGTGCTGGCCCGGATGTGCTCGGCCCCGGACAAGGTCAGCACCCGGCGGATGTCCGGCTCTTGCCGGGCGGCGGTGTGGACGGCGCAGGCGTAGTTTTCGCCCAGGCGGCGGAAGTGCTCGCGCGCCAGGCGACGCAACGCGTCCGGGGACCATTCGGCGCCGAGGGCCAGCCGGAGGTTCTCCAGGGCCACGGGGCGGTGGCGCGCATCCAGCCACCAGGCCAGATTGCCGCCGGCGCGGCCCAGGCGGGCAACCGTCCGGAGGGGCAGGGTTTGCAGCCCGGCGATCAGGCCGCGGGCCAGCAGGGCGAAGAGGGCTTGCATGGGCCTAGCGGAAGCAGATGCGGCGAACGCATTCCTCGAAGTCGCGGGCGCCGCGGACGATCTTGATCTCCACCCGCATGAACAGGATGGGCAGGTCGCGCCGGTCCAGCTTGGGGAAGCGCACGGCGTCCTTTTGCGTGGTGATGATCCAGGCGGCCTGGCGTTTCTTGGCGCGGTTGATGACGTTGAGCACTTCCTGCTGGGTGAAGCGGTGGTGATCGGCAAAGCGCTTGGTGGCCACCAGTTCGGCGCCGAGGGCGACCAGGCTCTGCTCAAAACTGTCCGGCATGGCAATGCCACTGAGCGAGGCGACCTTTTGGCCGCGGATGATCGCCAGTTCATGTCGTTCGCCGGTGAAGACGTCTTCGAAGTAAAGGGGTTGGTGTACGCACTCGATGATGCCGGCCCGGGGGTTGTAGCGGCGGATGAGCCGGCGCAGGGCCTCGTGGTCGCCGTTGGCCTTGGTCAGGAAGATGTCGGTGGCGCGGGCCAGGTGGGTGGGGGGCTCGCGCAGCGTGCCGCGCGGCAACAGGTGCTGGTTGCCGAAGGGTTGCTGGCAGTCAATGAGCACCACATCCCGCCGGCGGCCGGCCAGTTTCCAGTACTGGAAGCCGTCGTCCAGCAGCAGGGTGTCACAGCCAAACTTCTCGATGGCGTAAAGCCCGGCCTTGACCCGGTCCTTGTCCACGAGCACGACCACATCCCGAAGGTTCGAGGCGAGCATGTAGGGTTCGTCGCCGGCGGTCTCGGAGTCCAGCAGCAGGTTCTTGCCGTCGGAGACCACCCGGGGGGGCGTGCTGTCCTCGCGCAGCAGCAGCTTGTCCAGGAGCCGGCGGTGCAGCGGCGGGGGCTTCGAGCGGTAGCCCCGGGACAGGATGGCCACGTTGCGGCCCTGGTCCTTGAGTTCGCGGGCAAATTTTTCCACCACGGGGGTCTTGCCCGTGCCGCCCACGGTCAGGTTGCCGATGGCGATCACCTGCACCCCCAGGGTGCGGTCGCGGAGCAGCCGGAACTCGTAAAGTTTGCGCCGCGCCTTGACCGCCAGCGCGAAGGCCCTCGACAGTGCAAAGAGCACCCCGCGCAGGGCGGCGGCGCGCTTGCCCCGGCGTTGCTCGAAAATGACCTCCAGGACGAAGGTCTCGAGCGATTCCATCCAGGCCCGCAGTCGGTCGCGCATGGGGGCTCTGATACTGCGGCAGGGAGGGATTCACGGCAAGCAGGGGCAAGACGGTTAAAAAAACGCCGCCGCCCAACCGGGCGGCGGTCTGTCCGGGCCGGAGTGGTGGCGGAAAACGTTTGGGAGCGTTCACCCGGCCGCCCGAATTCCGGCGCTCCGGCATTGTGCCGATGTCCGGCTCAGCCTGGGGCCGCATTGTGTGCCCATGAACGCGGAGCACACTCGGGGAATCGAAAGATGCCGGACCCGCCCGTAAACTCCGGTCGGAACGCGGGGACATGCCTCAAACGTTTCAACTGGCTATTGTGGGTGGCAGTGCCGCGGGCAAGGGTACCCTGGCCACGGCGTTGGCCCGGGCGCTGCCCGCGGGCGTCGCGCGCGTGGAGTTGGACGCGTTTTACCGGGATTGGACCGGCCTGTCGCCCGCGCGGCGGGCCCGCCAGAACTTCGATCACCCCGCGGCGGTGGATTGGGCGTGGGTGCGCACCGTGTTTGATCGGCTCCACGCTGGCCGGCCCGCCGCCGTGCCCGTTTATGACTTCGCCCGACACCAGCGCCGGTGGGAGGTCCGCACGATCCGGCCCGCGCCCGTGGTGATCTGGGACGGTTTGTGGCTGTTGGACTGGTCCTGGATGCGCCGCCGGTTTGCCCTGGGCATTTACGTGGAATGCGACCCGACCACGTGTTTGGAGCGCCGGCTGGTGCGGGATGTACGCGAGCGCGGCCGCACTCCCGCCTCGGTGTGGCATCAGTATCAAACCCAGGTCCTGCCCCTGCAACGGCGGTTTGTGGAGCCGCAACGTCTTTGGGCGGATGTCGTGGTGCGCTCCCCCTGGTTGGCCGCGGAGGTGCGCGCCCTGGCCGGCCGCATCCGGGCTCTGGTTTTCTCCGACAACCGGACCGGACCTGGCGTGCGTGCTTGGGCCGGGCGGAGCCGCCCTCAGGCTTCGTAGGGGGGTGGAAAACCGGCCGGGCGGTTGTCGAAATCCTTGGTGATTTTGTACGGCTCGTTGGCGCCGTCCTTGACGAAGGGCTTCATGCGCTCGCGCAGGGCTTCCATTTCCGCGTCGGTGAGCTTGCGGAAGGTGCGGGCGGCCTCGAGGGCGGTGTTCAACCGCTCCATCGTTTCGCAGCCGGTGAGGGTCACCGACACCGGCAGGCTCATGGCGTAGTGGAGGCACTCGGTGCTGGTGATGACGCCGGTCAGGGGGGCGTTGCGGAAGGCCATGGGTTTCATGCCGATGATGCCCAGGTTGCGTTTGACCGCCTCCGGCAGCACCCGGCGCTCGAAGCTGCCGAAATGCGGGTCCAGCACGTTCAGCGGCATCTGGAGTGCGTCCCACGCGTACGGCTTGGTCAGCATTTTCAGGTGGTAGTCCGGGCTTTTGTGGCCGGTGAAGCCGATGAAGCGGGCCTTGCCCTGCTGTTTGGCCAGCTCGGCCGCCTCGATGGCCCCGTGCGGGGCGAAGATCCAGTCCGGGTCCTCCTGCCGCTCGATTGAGTGGAACTGCCACAGGTCCACGTAATCGGTCTGCAGGCGCCGGAGGCTGGTCTCGAGTTCGCGCAGGGCGTTTTTCTTGTCGCGGAAGTTGAACTTGGTCATCAGGAACACCTGGTCGCGTCGGCCCTTGATGGCCTCGCCCATGCGGATTTCGCTCTGGCCCTCGTTGTAGTCGTTCGAGTTGTCCAGGAAGTTGATGCCGGCGTCCATCGCCGTCCGAATCAGCCGATGGCTCTCGGCCGGGTCTTTTTGAATGCCGATGTGCCAGCCGCCCAGGCCGAGAATGGACACGGAAACGCCGGTCTTCCCGAACGGCCGACGGGGAATTTCCCCCGCGGCCGCGGCCCGAAGGCGCGGGCTGGTGAGGATGGATGCCGTTGAGGCCGCCGCCAGTGTGCCGGCCAGCCCGGAGGTGAGAAATTGTCGTCGCGTGGGTAGGTTCATGGCCGGAAATTAACCACATCGGAGGGTCCCGCACAAGCAAGCCCCCGGGGGGCCACCCGCCGTGGTCAGCCCAACAAATTTGATTGTCTGATTCGGCCATTTTTCCACAATCCCTCCGCAAGCATGACAGAACCCGGACTGAATAAGTTTGCCGACCCGGACCCCGGCAGGGCGTCGAAGGGCGCCCCGGATTTCCGATGTCGCTGATTTACCCTCGCCCGTCCATGACCACCGCCGCCAGTCTGTCCGAGGCTTTTCTGGATTCGGCGCAACGCCACGCCGCCAAGACCGCCATTTTCTGGGGGGACGACCGGTACAGCTACCACCAACTCGCCGCGCAGTCCCGGCAGATCGCCCGGCGGTTGAGCCACGAGTTGGGCGTGCAGCCCGGCGAGCGCGTGGCCGTCTGGCTCAACAACTGCCCGGAATTTGTGACCGCCCTGTTCGGCGCGCTCCAGGCCGGCGCGGTGGTGGTGCCGGTGAACTGCTTTCTCAAGGCCGACGAGGTGGCCTACATCCTCGACGACAGCGGCACGCGCGTCCTGATCACCGAGGGGGCCATGCGGGAAGCGGTCGAGCGCCTCACCGCTGCGCGGCCGCACCTGCGGGTGCTTGCCCGGGAAAGTCTGGGCGGGGCCGAGCCCGGGGCGGAATCCTTCACTCCGGTCCCGCGCGGCCGGGAGGAACTGGCGGTGCTGATCTATACCTCCGGCACCACCGGCCGGCCCAAGGGGGCCATGCTCACGCACGGCAATCTGCTGCACAATGTGGCCAGTTGCCGCCGGGTGCTCGAAGCGGTCGAGGTGGACCGCTTTGCGCTGGTGCTGCCCATGTTCCACAGCTTCATGCTCACGGTCTGCATCCTGCTCCCCCTGTTGGTGGGCGGGTCCATTGTGCTGGTCCGTTCGTTGCATCCGCCGAAAAACCTCCTGCTGGAAATCCTCCGCCACCAGGCCACGGTCCTGCCGGCCATTCCACAGTTGTTCCGCGCCCTGGCCGCCGTGCCGCCGCCGCCCAACCTGTCCCTGCGCCTGTGCATCAGCGGGGCCGCACCGCTGCCGGTGGACACACTGCGCGAGTTCAACGCCCGCTGGCCGGCGCGCCTGGTGGAAGGCTACGGCCTGAGCGAGGCCAGCCCGGTGGTGTCGCTCAACCCCCTGCGCGGCGTGCAAAAGCCCGGCTCCATCGGCCTGCCCATCCCGGACGTGGAAATCAGCATCCGGGACGAGGCCGGCCGCGAGTTGCCGCGCGGGCAGGTCGGCGAACTGTGCGTGCGCGGCGGCAACGTCATGCGCGGTTACTGGCAGCGGCCTGAAGACTCCGCCCAAGCCCTGCGCGACGGGTGGTTGTACACGGGGGACGTGGGGTACATGGACGAGGAGGGATACACCTTCATCACCGATCGCAAGAAGGACATGCTGCTGGTCAACGGCATCAACGTTTATCCGCGCGAGATCGAGGAGGTCATTTACCAGTTCCCCGGCGTCAAGGAGGCGGCGGTGGTGGGCCGACCCGACCCGCGCCGGGGCGAACAGCCGGTGGCCTTTGTGGCCCTGAACGACGGCCAGGTGCTCGATTCGGCCGCCCTGCTGGCCCACCTCAAGGAACGGCTGGCCGACTACAAACTGCCGCGGCACATCATCCAGGTGCCGGCATTGCCCCGCAACGCCACCGGCAAGGTGCTCAAGACCGAGCTGCGCCAGTTCCCGCTCGAAGGGTGATCCGGGAGGGAGCCGCACGGGCAGCCCCCCCGCCCGCGCCGGGCCCGCCCCGGTCCGTTCTGCCCACAATCCCCCCACAAGTCCTGCATCGCAGGCGCTTTCCGCTTGTTCGCCGCCCGCCCCGGCGCGAATGCTTTCGCCATGCGCTTCGCTCCAATTTGGCTCAGTGTCTGGCTGGCCGTGGTTTTCGTCCCGGCCGGCTTAGGCGAGGAGGCCCGGTTGCTGCGGTTTCCGGCCATTCACGGCGATCAGCTCGTGTTCACCTACGCCGGCGACCTGTACACGGTGGGCGCGCGCGGCGGCGTGGCCCGGCGGCTGACCAGCCACCCCGGCTACGAGATGTTCCCGCGCTTTTCGCCGGACGGCCAATGGATCGCCTTCACCGGCCAGTACGACGGCAACACCGAGGTCTATGTCATGCCCGCGGCCGGGGGCGAGCCGCGGCGGTTGACCTACACCGCCACGCTGGAGCGGGACGACGTGTCCGATCGCATGGGGCCGAACAACATCGTCCTCACCTGGCGTGACAACGAAACCATCGTCTATCGCTCCCGGCGCACCCAGTGGAATCCCTTCAAAGGCGAGCTGACCCTCGCCCGCCTCAGCGGCGGCGTGCCGGAAACCCTTCCCCTGCCGCGCGGGGGCTGGTGCAGCTTCTCGCCCGACGGCCGGCAACTGGCCTACAACCGCGTCTTCCGCGAATTCCGCACCTGGAAGCGCTACCGCGGCGGCCAGGCCGACGACATTTGGCTGTACGACTTCGAGACCAAGCAGACCACCCGCCTCACCGATGACCCGGCCCAGGACCTCTTCCCGATGTGGCGCGGCGACCGCATTTATTTCGTCTCCGAGCGCGATGAAAACCGCCAGGCCAACCTCTTCGTGCTCGACCTTCAGAGCCGCCAGACCCGGCAACTGACGCACTTCACCGAGTTTGCCGTGAAGTTCCCCTCGCTGGGCGACGAGGCCATTGTCTTCGAGAACGGCGGTTACCTCTACCGCTTCAACCTCGGCAGCGAGAGCGTCGAAAAGGTGCCCGTCGAAATCCGCGACGACCTGGCCCTCGGCCGCGGTGGGTGGCGGGACGTGAGCAGGGAAATCACCACCTGGGACGTGGCCCCGGACGGCGCCCGCGCGGTGATCGGCGCGCGCGGCGACGTGTTCACCGTGCCCGCCAAACACGGTCCCACGCGCAACCTCACCCAGACCCCCGGCGTGCACGAGCGCAACGCGGTCTGGTCGCCGGACGGCCGCTGGATCGCCTGCGTGAGCGACCGCTCCGGCGAGGACGAAATCTGGATCCAGGCCCAGGACGGCAGCGACGAGCCGCGGCAACTGACCACCGGCGCCGACACCTACAAGTACGAGCTGGCCTGGTCGCCCGACTCCAAACGCATCGCCTGGACCGACAAGAAGAACCGGCTGCAATTTGTGGAGGTGGACGCGAAGGCCGTCACCCTGGTCGCCCAATCCGAGGCGTGGGAAATCCGCGACTTCGCCTGGGCGCCGGACAGCCAGTGGCTGGCCTACACCAAGCCCGAGCCGCGCCGCTTCCCCAACATCTACCTCTACAGCCTGGCCGAACAGAAGACCGTGCGCGTCACCGACGGCTGGTTCGACGTGGGCCAACCCGAGTTCAGCAGCGATGGCAAGTACCTGTTCTTCGTGTCCGACCGCACCTTCAACCCCACCTACGGCGCCACCGAGTGGAACCACATCTACCAGGACATGGAGCGCCTCTACCTGGTCACCCTCGCGGCCGACACCCCCTCGCCGCTGGCGCCCAAGTCGGACGAGGTCAAGGTCAAGCCCGAGGATAAACCCAAGGACACCCCGCCGGATGTCAAACCGCAGTCTCCGCCAAACGAAACCAGGAAGAGCGACGCCGCGGAGGCCGAGACCAGGCCCGAAGCCGCTCAAGAAGCGGCCAAACCCGCCGACAAAAAGGACGAGAAGCCCGTCGTGGTCAAAGTGGACCCCGACGGCCTGCCGCAGCGCATCACCGCGCTGCCTCCGCCGGCCTCCACCTACCGCCAGCTCACCTCCGTGGGTGACAAGCTCTACTACCTGCGCAAGGGCCGGCTGTGCCTCTTCGAGCTGGACAAGCAGAAGGAGACCGAGCTGGGCGAGGTGGCCGGCTACCGGGTCTCGGCCGACCGCAAAAAGATGCTGGTCAGGGTCGGTGAAGACTTCGCCATCCTGGACCTCCCGACCGCGAAACTTGATCTGGCCGACAAAAAACTCAGCCTGGCCGACCTGAAGGTTGCCCTGGATCGCCCGGCCGAGTGGCAGCAGATCTTCCACGAGTGCTGGCGCCAGATGCGCGACTTTTTCTACGCGCCGAATCTCCACGGCGTGGACTGGCCGGCCATGCGCGCGCGCTACCAGCCGTTGCTGGCCCACGTGCGCCATCGCGCCGACCTCACCTACGTCATCGGCGAGATGATCGGCGAGCTCAACGCCGGCCACGCCTACGTGGGCGGGGGCGACCTGCCCAAGGTCGAGCGCCTCCCGCAGGGCCTGCTCGGGGCGAATATCAGCCGCCACCCCGGCGGCTACTACCGCATTGACCGCATCCTGCGCGGCCAGAACTGGGACCCGAAATACCGCAGCCCGCTCACCGAAATCGGCGTCAACGTGAAGGCGGGCGACTTCATCCTGGCCGTGAACGGGCGCTCGACGAAGGAAATGCCCGACCTGTACGCGGCCCTGGTGGGCACCGCCGGCAAACAGGTTCGCCTCCGGGTCAACACCGAGCCCCGGGAAGACGGCGCCCGCGAGGTCACGGTCATTCCCACCGACAACGAGCAGCCGCTGTACTACCTCAACTGGGTGCTCGACAACCTTGAGACGGTCGAAAAGGCCACCGGCGGCCGCGTCGGTTACGTGCACATCCCGGACATGGGCGTGCCCGGGCTGAACGAGTTCGCCAAGTTCTTCTACCCGCAGCTTCACAAGGAGGCGCTCATCGTGGACGTGCGCGGCAACGGCGGCGGCAACGTCTCGCCCATGATCGCCGAGCGGCTGCGGCGCGAGCCGGTCTTCTGGACCATCGCCCGCAACGGCGCGGTGAACGTGGACCCGGCCGCTCAGGTGCTCGGCCCGAAGGTCCTGCTGCTGGACCAGCACAGTGCCAGCGACGGCGACATCATCGCCTACCGCTTCCGCAAGCACCGCCTGGGGCCGATCATTGGCCAGCGCTCCTGGGGCGGGGTGGTGGGCATCCGCGGCACGCTGCCGCTGCTGGACGGCGGCTACCTGAACCGGCCCGAGTTCAGCCGCTTCGACCTCGAGGCCCGCGAGTGGATCATGGAAGGGGTGGGCGTCGAGCCGGACATCGAGGTGGACAACGACCCGGCGCGGGAATTTGCCGGGGTGGACGACCAGCTCCTGCGGGCCATCGAGGAGATCCAGCGCCTCATGGAACAACACCCGGTGCGCATCCCCGAGCCGCCGCCCTACCCGGACAAGCGCCGGTGAACCGGTGTCGCCGGCGCAGCCGGGCACGCACGGGCCGGCCCGCGCTGCCACCAGCCCCTCTTCGAGGAGCCGTGCCGGAGCCGGGCGCGCCCCGCCGCGCGGGCCCCGATCAGCTTTGCTCGGCGGCGGTGCGCGCTTTAACCTAGCGCCGATGGCGACCAGTGTCCCCTTGCTGGAGTTGCAGGACGTGACCAAGACCTACCCCGGTCCGGCCGGCGCCCTCCCCGTGCTCGCGAACCTGGGCCTGGTGCTCGAGCGCGGCGAATCGCTGGCCATCGTGGGCCCCTCCGGCTGCGGCAAAACCACGCTCCTGAACATCATCGGCACCCTGGACCGCCCCACCTCCGGGCGGGTCTGCCTCGAGGGGCGGGACCTGACCACGCTGGACGAACGGGCGCTGGCCGAGGTGCGCAACCGGCATCTGGGGTTTGTCTTTCAGATGCACCACCTGCTGCCCCAGTGCACGGTGCTCGAGAACGTGCTGGTACCCACGCTGGCCACCCGCAACGAGGTGCTCCGCGACGGCGCCCCCGAGCGCGCCCGGCGTCTGCTCGAACGCGTGGGCCTGGGCCAACGCCTGGACCACCGCCCGGGCCAGTTGTCCGGCGGCGAACGCCAGCGCGTCGCGGTGGTGCGCGCCCTGATCAACGAACCCCGCCTCCTGCTGGCCGACGAACCCACCGGCGCACTGGACCGCGCGTCCGCCGAAACCCTGGCCAACCTGTTGGTGGACCTGAACCGCGAACTGCACCTGACCCTGATTGTGGTCACCCACGCGCTCGAGCTGGCCCGCCGCCTGCAACGGGTGATGGAACTGCGCGACGGCCGGCTGCGCGACCTGCCCGCGGTTTCCTGAACGCGCGCGTCTCCGCCCATGACCCGGCTCCGGTTCATCCTGCGCAGTCTCCGGTTCCATGCGCGCGCGCACCTGGGCACGTTGCTCGGTGCGGCGGTGGCCGCCGCCGTGCTGGTCGGCGCCCTGGTGGTGGGCGATTCGGTACGCGGCACGCTGCGGGACCTGGCCCTGCTGCGGCTGGGCAAGACCGCCCATGCCCTGGCCTCCGGCGACCGGCTCTTCACCACCACCCTGGCCCTGAACCTGCAAAACGGCCTGGTCCAGGCGGGCGTGGCGCAGCCCAACACCCCGCCGCTGGCCCCGGCCCTGCAACTGCCCGCAGTGGCGGTCAACGCAGACGGCTCGGCCCGCGCCCACCGCGTCCAGGTCCTGGGGGTGGACGCGCGTTTCTGGCAACTGGCCCCCACGCCGACCGCCCTCGGGGAACCGCCCCCGGATGCCGTGCTCTTGAACCGGCCGCTGGCCGAGCAACTGCGCGTGCAGCCGGGCGACGCGGTCCTGTTGCGCGTGCAAAAGCCCCGGGCGCTTTCCGCCGACGCGCCCCTGGCCCCGGAGGAGGACGCCAGCGTGGCGCTGCGGTTGCGGGTGCAGGCGGTGCTCAGCGACGCGCAGTTCGGGCGCTTCAGCCTGCAGGCCGGCCAGGTCGCGCCCTTCAACGCCTTCGTGTCGCTGGGCATGCTCCAGCAGCGCGTGGGCGCCGCCCATCAGGCCAACCTCCTCCTCGCCGCCGAGCCCCAACCCCCGGCCCTGCCCCGGGGCACGACCGCCGGCAACGTGGTGATTTGGGCCGGCGCCGTCCCGTTCAATCTCGGCGAGCAACTCGAACGGGTCCTCACCCAGCGCTGGCAACTGGCCGACGCCCAGCTCGAGTGGCGCGCCCTCCCCGGCTCCGGCGCGCTCGAGTTGCGCAGCCCGCGTGTCTTCCTCGATCCGGCGGTCGGCGACGCCGTCTTCGGCGCCGGACCCGGTGCGACCAACGCCCTGGTTCACCGGTTGGCGCGCGAGTGGCCGGGGCTCACCGCCACGGGCGTGCTCACCTACTTCGTGAACGAACTGCGGGTGGGCGACCGCGCCACGCCCTACTCGATGGTGACCGCCACCGGGCCGCCCCTGGTGCCCGCCGATCTGGGCGAGGACGAAGTCCTCATCACCCGCTGGCTGGCGGAGGACCTCCAGGCCGGGCCGGGCGACGCCCTGACCCTGCGGTACTACGTGGTGGGCGCCGGGCGGCAATTGGAAGAGCGCGCCGCCACGTTCCGCATCCGCGGTATCCTGCCAATGGACGCGCCGGGGCTGGACCGGGACCTGATGCCGGACTTTCCCGGCATGACCGACGCGGAAAACTGCCGCGACTGGGACACCGGCCTGCCCATTGACCACACGCGCATTCGCCCGAAGGACGAGGCCTACTGGCGCGAGTACCGCGGCACGCCCAAGGCCGTGATCAGCCTGGCGGCCGGCCGGCGGCTCTGGGAAAACCGTTTCGGCAACCTCACCGCCGTGCGCTTCACGCTGCCCGGCCGGGCGACCTCGGACCGCGCCGCGTTCGAGCGGGCCGTGGCGCCGGTCCGTGTCGGGTTGAGCACGCTGTTGACGCGGGCGTTGAATCCGGCGGCCTTCGGGCTGCGGTTCGAGCCGGTGCGCGCCCGGGCACTGGCGGCCAGCGAGCAGGCTCAGGATTTCGGCCAGTTGTTTTTGGGCTTCAGTCTGTTTCTGATCGCGGCGGCGCTGCTGCTGCTGGCGGTGTTGTTCCAGTTCACCATCGAGCGGCGCGCCCCCGAGTTGGGCACGTTGTTGGCCGTGGGGTTTCGTCCCGGGCAGGCCGGCCGCCTGTTCCTGGCCGAAGGCGGGCTGGTGGCGTTGGGAGGCGGCGCGCTGGGCGCCTGGGGCGGGCTGGGCTACGCCCGCGCGCTGCTGCACGGGCTGTCCACGCTCTGGCGCGAGGCGGTGGGCGGCACGCCGCTGCAGTTGCACGTGCAAACCGGCACGCTGCTGGGAGGCGCGATGGCGGCCGTGCTGGTGGCGGTGTTGACCATGACCCTGGCCCTGCGCCGGCATCTGCGCACGCCAGCCCGGCAACTGCTGGCCGAGGGCGTCCTGGAAGACGCCGGCGGCCCCGCGGCCCCGCCCCGCGTCGCTTTGGGAGTGGCGCTGGCCGCCCTGCTGGGGGCGTTGGGACTGGTGGCCGCGGCACTGGCAAATCCGGACCGCGCCGGGCCGGGACTGTTCTTTGGCGCCGGGGCGTTGTTGCTGCTGGCCGGGCTGGCGGGTGTCTCGGCCTGGCTGCGCCGACTCGGCGGCCTGGCCAGCGCGGCGCGGCTCACGCTGGCGGGTCTGGGGGTGCGCAGCGCCACGCGCCGGCGGCGGCGCAGTCTGGCGGTGGCGGGGTTGCTGGCCTGCGGCAGTTTTTTGGTGGCCGCCATCGGGGTGTTTCGGCTGGAGGCCGGGCGGGGGGCCGAGCGGCGCGCTTCGGGCACGGGCGGTTTTGCCCTGATCGCCGAGGCCACGCAGCCGGTGGTGCGGGATTTGAACACGGCGGCCGGGCGCGACGCCCACGGGCTGGACGCCGCGACATTGACGGACGTCCGTTTCGTGCCCTTCCGCGTGCGGGACGGGGACGAGGCCAGTTGCCTGAATCTGAATCGCGCGCAGACGCCGCGCCTGCTGGGGGTGAACCCGGACCTGTTGACCGCGCGGGGCGCCTTCACCTTCGTGCGGCTGGCCAACCGCGCGGCCGGGGCGCAGCCCTGGCAGGCCTTGCGCCGGGGGCCGGACACCCCGCCGGACGAGGTGCCGGCCGTGGGCGACGCCGCCTCGATCCAATGGGCGCTGGGCAAGCGGGTGGGGGAGACGTTGGAGTTCCACGACGAGCGCGGGCGCCCGTTCAAGCTGCGCCTGGTGGGGGCGGTGGCGAACTCGATCCTGCAGGGCGCGCTGGTGATTGACGAGGCGGAGTTTGTCCGGCGCTTCCCCTCGACGGCCGGTTACCGGTTTTTCCTGGTGGACGCGCCGCCGGAGCGGCGGGAGGCCGTGGCCGCGGAGCTGACCCGCGGGTTGCGGGACCTGGGGGTGGAGGTGACGCCGGCGGCGCGGCGGCTGGCCGCGTTCAACGCGGTGCAGAACACCTACCTGGGCACGTTCCAGGTGCTGGGCGGGCTGGGGTTGTTGCTGGGCAGCGTGGGCCTGGGGGTGGTGGTGATGCGCAACGTGTTCGAGCGCCGGGGCGAGCTGGCGCTGCTGTTGGCGGTGGGGTTTCGGCGGCGGGCGTTGCGGACGCTGGTGGTGAGCGAACACGTGGCGTTGTTGGGCGCCGGGTTGGCGGTGGGAGTGCTGGCCGCGGCCGTGGCGGTGGTGCCCGCCGTGGTGGCCTCGGGCACCGAGGTCCCGCTGGCCTCGCTGGGCGTGCTGCTGGGAGCGGTCTGGCTCAACGGCGCGGGGTGGACCGCGCTGGCCACCGAGTCCGCCCTGCGGGGCGAGTTGCTCCCGGCCCTGCGGAACGAGTGAGGCCCCCGTGGTTTGGGCGACGCTCCGGCCTATCCGGGGAAGGAGCGCCTCCCAGTACGCATCGCGCGGCGATTGATGCGCATCAACCCCTCGCAAGATAGGGGATTTGTGCGTGGCGCGCTTCCGTAGTAAAGAGGGCGCGTGCGGAGCCTGTGGCTCAACACCCGGTTTTGGGGTCTGTGCGCCGGCGCGGCCATCGGGGTGTCGGTGGGCGGCGGGTTGTACACCTTTGTGTATGCGCGTGGCCACTCGTATTTCTCGAACGACCCGCGCGCCTGCGCCAACTGCCACATCATGCAGGACCACTACGACGCCTGGCTGAAGTCCAGCCACCGCTCCGTGACCACGTGCAATGACTGCCACACCCCGGCGGGGTTTGTGCTCAAATACCTCACCAAGGCCGAAAACGGATTCTTTCACTCGTTGTACTTCACCACCGGAAATTTCCCCGATCCGCTCCGCATCCGCCCGCGCAACCACGCGGTGGTGGAGGCGGCCTGCCGGCGGTGCCACGAGCCCATCGTGGCGGCCATCGAGGCCCATCCCGGCGGCGAACGCCTGGCGTGTGTGCAATGCCACGGCGGGGTCGGCCATCCCCTGCGGTAAGCCAAACCATGAACAACGCCACTCCCGCCCCCGACACCCCCATTCCCGAAAGCGTGCGCGCCCGGGCCTTCCGCGTGGCGCTGCTGACCATCGGCGTGGCCGTGGGGGTCTCCGTCCTCGGCTTTGCCTTTCTGGTGACCATCATCGAGCGCAAGCAGGAGGCGAAGAACCCGTTCTTCCGCGTGGTTGAGCTGGACGACCGCACCGAGGACCCGGTGCTGTGGGGGAAGAACTTCCCCTTCCAATACGATGAGTACCGGCGCACGGTGGACCAGGTGCGGACCAAGTACGGCGGCAGCGAGGCGCTCCCCCGCACGCCCAGCGAGGCGGACCCACGCTCGATCGTGGCACAGTCCAAGCTCGAGGAGGACCCGCGGCTGAAGGTGCTCTGGGCCGGATACGCCTTCGCCGTGGACACGCGCGAGGACCGGGGGCACGCCTACATGCTCGAGGACCAGACCTTCACGGCCCGCCAGCGCGTGGTCCAGCAGCCGGGGACCTGCATGCACTGCCACGCCTCGGTGTACGTGCCGTACCTGAAGCTGGGCGAGGGGGACCTGTTCAAGGGCTTCGAAAAAATGAACGCCATGCCGTGGGCCGAGGCCCGGCAGCACGTGCGGCATCCGGTCACCTGCATTGACTGCCACGATTCCCAGACCCTGGCGCTGCGCATCACGCGCCCCGGCTTCATCGAGGGCATCGCCGCGCTCAAGGCGGCCCAGGGGGTGAAGGGCTACGACGTGAACCGCGACGCCACGCGCCAGGAGATGCGCTCGTTTGTCTGCGCCCAGTGCCACGTCGAGTACTACTTCCAGGGGCCGGAAAAGCGCCTGGTTTATCCCTGGGCCAAGGGGCTGAAGGCCGAGGAGCAACTCGCCTACTACGACGCAGTGGGGCACCGGGACTGGGTGCACGCCGAGAGCGGCGCGCCGGTGCTCAAGGCGCAGCACCCGGAATTCGAGTTGTGGAACCAGGGCATCCACGCACGGTCCGGCGTGGCCTGCGCCGACTGCCACATGCCCTTCAAACGCGTGGGCGCAACCAAGATCACCGACCACCACGTGCGCAGCCCCATGCTCAACGTGGCCCACGCCTGCCAGACCTGCCACAAGTGGCCCGAGGCCGAGCTGAAGGCGCGGGTGGAGACCATCCAGGACCGCACCTTTCAGATGCGGAACGCGGCCATGGACGCCGTGGTGGAGCTGATTGCGGACCTGAAAGCGGCCCGCGCCGCCGGGATGGCCACCCACGCGACGGCGCTGCTCCGGGCGCAGGAGCATCACCGCCGGGCGCAGTGGTTCCTGGACTTTGTGGAGGCGGAGAACTCGATGGGCTTCCACGCGCCCCAGGAGGCGGCGCGGCTGTTGAGCGAGGCCATCAACGAGGCCCGCAAGGGGCAGGTGGCCATCCGGGATGGGCGCTAGAAGAGTGCCTCGTTCGGTCGGACAGGGCAGACAGGGCGGGCGGGCCAGTGCCTGCCGGTCGCCCGGAGGGCCGTTATCCCCGCGCCCACGCCGGCGGGTCCTTGAGCCGGTAGAGCTGCTCCCCCGCCTTGGGCACCAGGAGCACCCCCTCGGCCTCGCGGTGGGCGTAATCTTCCAGTCGGAGGCTTGCCGGGTCGCGGTAGCCCAGATTCACCGCGCGGCAACGGGCCTCGGAGATCTGGGTGGCCAGCGTGACCCGCGCCCGCGGCGTCTCCACGCCGTTGTCGAAGGTCCCCAGGCCGTGGACGTGCGTGGCGTGGGCCAACACTCCCCAGGGTACGTCCTTGAAGCGGTCCCACTGCTTGAGGAAATAGTCCCGGCAGTGGTAGCCGATTTGCTCGATCCACCGGCCGTGGGTGACGCTGAATTCTCGGATGTGCGGCGCGTAGATGATCAGTTCGCCGCCGTCGGCCAGCACCGGCTCCAGCTTGTACATGCATTTGCCGGCCGTCCACAGCTCGTCGTACATCGGCGGGGCGCAGGACACGATGGTGTGAAAGGGCCGCTCCTGGTACAGGATGTGATGCCGGGCGGACAGCTCCACGGCCGCCTCCCAGGCCGCCTCCGGGGTGCCGGAAAACAGGCCGAGCAGGCCGCCGGCCGGGTCCACCACCAGCGCCAGGCAGAACTTGGGGACCGGCACCAACGCCGCCGCCTGGTCCACCACGCGCCGCACCGGATTCCACGGGTGCCCGATGATCTTCGGGGTGGTGATCACCGCGCCCAGCCAGTGGAAAAAGTTCAGAATCCGCGGGCCGGCCACGCCGGGGAACAGGTACTTGTTGCCGCCGGAAAAGCCCACCACCTCGTGCGGGAACACCGGCCCCACGATGATCACCGAATCGTACTCGAAGAGCCGCTTGTTCACCTCCACCGGCACGTCCAGGGCAAACACCCCCCCGGTCAGTTCCCGGATGGTCTCCGCCCGGAGCGTGCCCACCGTGGTCAGGGCCGCGGGGTCATCCCAGGCGTGGTTGAAAAAGCGGACCCGGCCGAAGCGGCGTTGCCGCTCCGCGGCGGTGATCTCCAGCCGCCGGCAAATGGCCTCCTCGCTCATGGGCGGATGGGTGCCCAGGGCCACCAACACATCAAACGCCCGGGTCACCCCGCCCAGTTGTTGGAACAGGCCCCGGAAAATCTGGCCCACCGGTGCGGTGCGCGTGTGGTCGGGGATGATCAACAGCACCCGCTGGTCGCCGAAATCGCCCGAGGGATAGGCGTGGGCCACCAGGTCGTGAACCACCCCCGGCGCCAGCGTGCGTCCGGGTGGGGCGATGACTTGCTCCACGTCCATGAGGTCAAATCGTCTGAGCCAGGAAGCCGCCGTCCACCCGCAGGTCCGCGCCGGTCACGAAACTGCTGGCGCGCGGGCTGGCCAGGAAAATGGCCGCCCCCACCAGTTCGGTCGGCTCCCCGAAGCGGCCCATCGGCGTGTGGCTCCAGATTTGCCGGGTCCGTTCCGTGGGCGAGCCGTCCGCGTGGAACAACAGCGCCCGGTTCTGCTCGGCGGGGAAGAACCCGGGCGTGATCGTGTTCACGCGCACCCCCCGCGGCGCCCACTCCCGGGCGAGAAACCGCGACAGATTCACCACCGCGGCCTTCGCGGCCGAGTAGGTCACCACGCGCGACAACGGCACGTGCGCCGACACGCTGGCGATGTTGATGATGCTGCCCCGGCCACGCGCCACCATGCCCGGGCCGAACACCTGGCAGGGCAGCAGGACCCCGGCGACCAGGTTCAGGTCAAAGGTGCGCCGCCAGTCCTCCAGCGCGATGGTCTCGAACGGATGCTCGGGCGTGACCGTGGTCCGCGGGTCGTTGCCGCCGGCGGCGTTGAAGAGAATCGTGGGCGTTCCCAAAGCGGATTCGACCGCGTCCCGCGCCCGCTCCAGGCTGGCGCGGTCCAGGGCGTTGGCCGGGAAAAACTGCGCCCGGCCGCCGCGCTCGCGAATGGCCCGGGCGCGCGCCTCCCCCGGCTCGGGGCGCAGGTCCAACACCGCCACCGCCGCGCCGGCCGCCGCGTAGCCTTCTGCCACCGCGCCCGCCAGCGCGCCGCCGCCACCGATGACGACCGCCACTTCACCGCTCAGATCAAACAGGTCAGACATCCCGCGCCACTCTGTCCCCAAGGGCGGGAGGTTGACAAGGCGCGAACCGTGAAAATCCCGCCGCCCCCGTTTCCGTCTGCGCCCCGGGGGCCCGCGCCCCGCGTCCTTCCGCTGGCCAAGGACCCCGGCCGCAGCTACGCTGGGGGCATGTTGGATTTGCCCCGCCCGCAGGTGATCTGCGTGCACGAGAGCGACCTGGACGGTTTCGTGTGCGGCCTGTTGCTGCAACGGCTGGCGCGCGCGCTCTTCGGCGAGCCGCCACGCCTGGAGGCCTACCACAACCACCACTGGCGCCAGCGTCCGCTTGCGGAGAAGACCGCCTGGGTGGCCGACTTCGCCTTTGAGGCCCGCCTGGATCGCGCGGGCTGGGTGATCATTGACCACCATCCCTGCGAGGCGTCGCCGCTGCGCGCCCGGCTCGTTCACGATCCCGCCAAATCCGCGGGGCTGCTCTGTTACGAACTGTGCCGCGTCGCGGGTCTGGCCACGCCGGGGCTGGATCGCCTGGTGCATCTGAGCAACGTGGCCGACCTGTTCCTGATGGACCATCCGGACTTCGTCGCCGCCTGCGATTACGCGAACCTGGTCAAGAGTTACGGCTTCTGGAACCTGCACGCCCTGATCGGCGGGGACCTGGAACGGCTGCTGGACCACCCGTTGCTCGAGGTGATGGCGGTGCGTCGGCGCGTGGAGGACCCGCTCGGGTTTGCCTGGAGCCGCGCGAACATTGTCGAACTGTCTCCCGAGGTGGGGTACGTGGACACGGTGGTGGGGAACGTGAACCTGATCGTCCACCGTCTCATCGAGGAAGCGGCCACGCCGTATCCGGTGTTGTGCACGCTCTACCGCAAGGGCGGGCACACGGTCATTGCCAGTCTGCGCAGCCGCAACGGCGAGGCCCTCAAAATCGCCGCCCGTCTGCACGGGGGCGGACACCCCAACGCCGCCGGCGCCACGCTGCCCCGCGCGGTCACGAACATCGGCGATGCCATCCTGTACCTGCGCCAGACGCTGAACCCCCCGGCACCCGCGACCGGCACCGTGGCCGATTTGGAAAAACTGCTGGCCAGGCCATGACCCGAATGCTTCCCGCCGACCATCGCCGCCGGGCCGGGAGCAGATTGTTTCGCCGGCTGGCCGGGAGCCTGCTGCTGTTCGCCCTGGTCGGTTGCTCCCAATTCGGTCGCGAATGGCGCGCCGCCGCCCGGCCACCGGTCCCGACCGACAGCCTTGCCGGTCGGTGGGAGGGCCGCTGGGTCAGCGAGGTCAGCGGCCACACCGGCCGCCTGCGCGCCCTGCTCACCCCCACCGGCGAGCACACCTGGCGCGCGCATTTTCACGCCCGGTACGCCGGCCTGTTCACCTTCGGCTACACCGTGGAACTGCGGGCGACCAACGACGCCGCCGGGGTGGCGCATTTCGGCGGCTCGGCCGACCTGGGTCGGCTGGCCGGCGGGGTGTACACGTACGCGGGTCGGGCCGACGCCACGAACTTTCTGGCCAGGTACGAAAGCCGCTCCGACCACGGCCGCTTCGAAATGGGCCGGCCGCGAAAGTAACCCTGGTGGAGCGCCACACTTGCCACGAGGGGCGCTTCGTGGTTGGCTCACCGCCATGCAACCGTGTGCCCCGTGGAGGCGTTTTTCCCCGCCACTTTTCGCCGTGCTGGCCCTGGTGTTCCTCCTGGGGCCACTCCACGGCCAGGTGCGCCTGGAGAAAGTCCCCTACGGCGGCTGGACCGAATGTCTGCGGCTGGCCAACGACCACCTGGAACTCCTCGTGACCACGGAGGTTGGCCCGCGCGTGTTGCACCTGTCCCGGCCCGGCGGCTCCAACCTGTTCAAGGTGTGGCCGGATCAGTTGGGCAAAACCGGCGGCCCCGACTGGCGCATTTACGGCGGGCACCGCCTCTGGCACGCCCCGGAGGTGCGGCCCCGCACCTACGCGCCGGACAACGACCCCGTGCAGGTGAACTGGGACGGCCGCCGGCTGCGTTTGACGGCGCCGGTCGAGGCCGGCACCGGGATACAAAAGGAGCTCGAGTTCACCCTGGCGACCAATCGCCCGGCGGTCACGGTGACTCACCGGCTTTTCAACCGCGGTCCCTGGGAGATCGAGCTGGCCCCCTGGGCGCTGAGCGTCTGCCAGGGACCCGGCCGCGCGGTCATTCCGCAGGAACCGGCCGTGTCGCATGCGGAGCGCCTGCTGCCGGTGCGCTCGATGGCGCTGTGGGGCTACACGGACATGCAGGACCCGCGCTACACCTGGGGCACCCGTTTCGTGCAGATGCGTTGCGACCCGGCACAGCGCGCGTCGCAAAAGATCGGTTTCCTCAACACCCAGGGTTGGGCGGCCTACGTCCGGGCCGGCGAGGTGTTCCTGAAACGGTTTGCCTTTGACCCGCAGGCCCGTTACGCCGACCTGGGGTGCAACCTGGAGGTGTACACCAGCGGCGACATGCTCGAACTGGAAACCCTCGGCCCCTTGAGCCGCCTCGCCCCGGGCGCCGGCGTGGAGCACGTCGAGCGCTGGTACCTTTTCCCGCTGGCCGCGGGCGAAACCGAGGCCGAACTGGAAGCCGCCCTCACCCCGTGGTTGCGCCAGACCGAACCGGTGCTGCCATGAACCCGGCTTCCACCCCGTCCGAGACGCCCGGGGCGGAGCCTCCGCCACGCCCGGTTTGGTCCTCCCTGCTTGCCCGGCTGGCGAACGTCCTGGCCACCCCGGGCGAGGTGTTTGCCGAAATCCGTGCCGAGCCGCCCCGGGTGGCCCACTGGTTGGTGCCCAGCCTGCTCCTGATCGGGGTGGGTTGGCTGGGAACCTGGTTGATTTTCAGCCAGCCGGCCTTTCGCCAGCAGCAGGACGAGATTCAACTGCGGGTGCTCCAGCGCCTGGTGGAGAAGGGCCGGCTGCCCCGCGAGCAATTCGAGCAAATCCAGCAGAGCTTGGGCCGCGGCGGGACGGCGAAGTACCTGCTGGGACCGGCGCTCGGGGTGCTGGGCGTGGCCCTGGTGTCGCCCTTCTGGGGTGCGTTCCTTGTGTGGCTGGTGGGCGCCAAAATCCACCGGGGCGGCTTCAGCTACGCCAAGGCCCTGGACGTGGCCGGGTTGGCCAATATGGTGGCGGTGTTGGGCTCGGTGGTGCGGACCCTGATGATTCTGGCCCTGGGCAGCCTCCGGGCCGGGCCCACCCCGGCGCTGTTGCTGCGCGAGTTCGACCCGTTCAACCCGCTGCACACCGCGGTGGGTATGCTGGACGTGTTCGGCGTCTGGGTCTGCGGCGTGCGCGCGGCGGGCATGGCGGCGCTGGGCGGGCCGTCCTGGGGGCGCGGGTTTGCCTGGCTGGTGCTGATCTGGGCGGCGATCAACGGATTGGTGGTGCTCGCCATCTGGGTGGTGCGCGCGGCGCTGGGGCTTTGAGCGGGCGGAGCCGGCCTGCAACCTTCAGCCCGCTTTCCGTGAAACCAACGGCAGGTCGCGGTGTCTTAACTCCAACGGACATGGCCAAATCGAAGTCGAAGGGACGCAAGGTCCTGGTATTTACCCTGATTGTGCTGGGGCTGGGCGGGCTGGGCGCCGCCGCGATTTTGCGCCAGCGGGAGGTGGTCCTCACCGTCCAGACCGAAAAGGTGACCCGGCGCAACCTCACCGAGATCGTGGTGGCCAACGGCCGCGTTCAGCCGGTCTTGTACGTGAAGATCAGTCCCGAGGTCAGCGGCGAGATCATCGAACTGCCGGTCAAAGAGGGCCAGACCGTCCGCAAGGGCGATCTGCTGGTGCGCATCAAGCCCGACACCTACATCGCCAACAGCAACTCCGCCACCGCCAGCTTCCGCGCCTCGCAGGCCGCCCTGGCCACGGCCCAGGCCAACCTCGCCCGCGCCGAGGCGGAGTTCCGCCGTCAGGAGGTGCTCTACCAAAACAACCTCGTCTCCGAGTCGCTCTACGTGGACGCCAGAACCGCCTACGAGGTGGCCCGGGCGCAACTGCGCAGCGCCACCCACCAGGTCGAAATGTCCAAGGCCGCCCTGGACCGCGCCGAGGAGGACCTCCGCAAAACGGTGATCTACTCGCCACTGGACGGCACGGTCATCCGCCTCAACTCCCAGGTGGGCGAACGGGTGGTGGGCACCGCCATGATGGCCGGCACCGAAATCATGACCATCGCCGACCTCAACGTGATGGAGGCGCGGGTGGAGGTGGGCGAAATTGACGTGCCCCTCATTCAAATCGGGCAGATCGCCCGGCTGGAGGCCGACGCCTTCAAGGACCGCAAATTCGCCGGCGAGGTCACCGAGATTGCCAATTCCTCGCGCGGGTTGGTGCTGGGCAGCAGTGGCGGCTTTGGCGCCCAATCCCAGGAGGCCACCAAGTTCGAGGTCAAGGTACGCATCAAGGACCAGGCCGCCTTTCGCCCGGGCATGTCCGTCACCGCCGAGATCGAAACCCGTTACCGCACCAACGTGCTCACCGTGCCGATTGTCAGCGTGACCACCCGGCTGCCCCAAACCAATTCCGTGCACCGCGCCGGCGGCACCAACCAGGTCGCCAGCCCGGCGGGCAACCCCGCCCCTGCCACCAACAACGCCGCGGCCCGCAAGCCCGGCGAGGCGCCCAAGCCCATCGAAGTGGTCTTCGTCAAAGACGGGGACCGCGCGCGCATGGTGCCCATCAAGCGCGGGATCAGTGACGACACCTACGTCGAAATCCTCGAAGGGCTTCAAGAGGGCCAGGAGGTGATTTCCGGGGGCTACAAGGCCATCAGCCGCGACCTGGAAGACGGCAAGAGGGTCAAGGTGGGCCCGCCGCCGTTTGAAAAGGGCGCGCCCGGCGCCCCCGCGGAAACCTCCGCAGGCCGCTGACCTGCCGGGGGCCGCGGAGCCGCCCGGCGCTTGCTTTCAACCGTGAGCCTGATCCGTCTGGAACGCATCACCCGCCGCTACCAAATGGGCAGCGAGACGGTGCACGCCCTGCGCGGGGTGGACCTGGTGGTCGCGCGCGGCGAATACGTGGCCATCATGGGGCCGTCCGGCTCGGGCAAGTCCACCCTCATGAACATCATCGGCTGCCTGGACACGCCCAGTTCCGGCACCTACCACCTCAACGGCACCGACGTCAGCGACATGGACGACAACGAGCTGGCCGAGGTGCGCAACCGCGAAATCGGCTTCGTCTTCCAGACCTTCAACCTCCTGCCCCGGGCCAACGCCCTGCACAACGTCGAACTGCCCCTGATTTACGCCGGCATCCCCGCGGCCGAGCGCCGGGCCCGGGCCATCGAGGCGCTCACCAGTGTGGGCCTGGCCGACCGCATGACCCACAAGCCCAACGAAATGTCCGGCGGCCAGCGCCAGCGCGTGGCCGTGGCCCGCGCGCTGGTCAACCGCCCCTCCATCCTCCTGGCCGACGAACCCACCGGCAACCTGGACTCGAAGACCGGCGCCGAAATCATGGCCCTGTTCGAGGAACTGGCCGCCCGCGGCCACACCATTCTCGTGGTCACGCACGAGGAGGACGTGGCCCGGCACGCCCGCCGCATCGTCCGCATCCGGGACGGGTTGATCGCCAGCGACGAGCCGCGCCGCTGATCCCGCCATGCGCCTGCTGACCGAATTCCTCGAATGCCTGCGCATTGCCGGCGACGCCCTGCGCGCGAACAAGCTGCGCGCGGCCCTGACCACGCTGGGCATTGTGATCGGCATCGTGACCGTGACCCTCATGGGCGCGGCCATCGAGGGCCTCAAGCGCGGGTTCACCCAGAGCATTGCCATGCTCGGTACGGACGTGCTCTACGTGCAGCGGTTTGACTGGTTCATCACCTCCCAGGCGGAGTGGATTCGTCAGAACAAGCGCCGGGAAATTCGCCTGCCGGACTTCCGCGAACTGGAGCGCCAGGCGGTGCTGCCGCTGGCGATGGCACCCCTCGTGGACACGCTGCAGCCGGTCAAGCACGGCAACCGCAGCGCCAGCGCGGTGCGCGTGGTGGGCACCACGGAGGCGTTTCTGCTCACCGGTGGCATCGCGGTGGCGCAGGGGCGGTTTCTCTCCGAGGGCGAGGCCCAGGGCGGCCGCCCGGTGTGTGTGCTGGGGGCGCAGACGGCGACGAACCTCTTCCCGGTGGGCTCACCCCTGGGGGCGCGGGTGTACATCGGCGGGTTTCCCTTCGAGGTGATCGGGGTGCTCGAGAAGCAGGGCGAGTTCCTCGGCGCCTTCAGCCTGGACAACCAGGTGGTCATCCCCATCAGCCAGTTCAGCGAGCTGTTCCGGCGCTTCCCGGAAATCGCCATCCAGGTCAAGGCCCGCTCGGTGGACGCACTGGAGGACACCCGCGAGGAGGTGCGGGCCCTGATGCGCAAAATCCGCCGGCTGGCGCCCGGCGAGCCGGATGACTTCGCCGTGAACCAGCAGGACCAGTTTCTCAAGACCTTCAACCGCGTCATCGGGATCATCGCCACGGCCGGGTTGTTCATCACCGGCCTGGCGCTGTTTGTGGGCGGCATCGGCATCATGAACATCATGTTCGTCTCGGTGGCCGAGCGCACCCGCGAGATCGGCATCCGCAAGGCCATTGGCGCCAAGCGGCGCGCCATCCTCTGGCAGTTCCTCACCGAGGCGGCGGGCATCTGCCTGTTGGGCGGGCTGATCGGGCTGGCGATTGCCTGGCCGGCGACGCTGGTTCTGGCGCGGTTCATCCCGGCCACGCTGTCCCTGCCCCTGGTGGGCACGGCCCTGTTGGTCTCGGTGCTCACCGGGGTGGTGGCCGGTTTCCTGCCCGCGTGGCGGGCTGCCCGGCTCAGCCCCGTGGAGGCTTTGCGCAGCGAGTAAGCGGAGCATGAGTCCGACACGTCCCCATCCCCGTCTGGCGCTCCTGCTGGCCGAGCTGAAGGAAAGCCTCTGGATGGCGATGGACGCCATTCGGGCGCACAAGCTGCGCGCGGCGCTCACCCTGTTGGGGGTGCTCATCGGCGTGTTCTCGATCATCGTGGTCATGACCGCCATGCGCGTGTTGCAGCAGAACGTGGAGGCGGAGTTGAGCCAGCTCGGCGCCCACACCTTCCAGGTGCGCAAGTGGCCGGCGGTGCAATTCGGCGGGCCGGAGACCTGGGAGAAATACTGGCGGCGCAAGAACCTCACCGAGGCGCACGGCCGGGCGGTCATTGCCCGCGCCACCCTGGCCCGGCATGTGGGGCTGGAGCGGGTTTTCTGGAGCGGCGAGGTCAGCTCGCGCTACGACAAATCGCCGCCCAACGTGACCCTGTTTGGCGCCACACCCGGCGGGTTCCCCACCCGCAACTGGGTCGTGGCCGCCGGCCGGGCCATCACCGACGCGGACGTGGACAGCGCCCGCGCCGTGGTGGTTCTGGCCGCCAACGTTGCCAAGACCCTGTTCCCCTTCGGCTCGCCCCTGGGGGAGCGCGTGAAGGTGGACGGGGTTTACTACCAGGTCGTCGGCGTGCTCGAGCCCAAGGGCGCGGCCCTGGGCGGGGAGCAGGACAACTTCGTGATCATCCCCCTGACAACCGGCCTCAACCGCTACGGCCGCCTCTGGGCCAGCCTGTCCATCCTGGTGCAGGCGGAGAGCCAGGACACCTACGACGACACCGTCGAGCAGGTGCGCGGCATTCTGCGGGCGGTGCGCAAGGTGGAGCCCGGCGCCGAGGACGACTTCGAGATTTTCTCCAACGACTCGCTCATCCAGCAGTTCAAGACCTTCACCTTCACCGTGCGCGTGGTGGTGGCGGTGGTCAGTTCGATCGCCCTGCTGGCCGCCGGCGTGGGCATCATGAACATCATGCTGGTCTCGGTGACCGAGCGCACGCGCGAGATCGGCATCCGCCGCGCGGTGGGCGCCAAGAAGCGCCACATCATGACCCAGTTCATCCTCGAGGCCATTGGGTTGTGCGAGGTGGGCGGGGTGTTGGGCGTGTTGCTCGGGCTGGCGGGGGGCAATGCGGCCGCGTGGTATCTGGAGGTGCCGCCGACCATTCCGATGGACTGGGTGGGGCTGGGGCTGGTCATTTGCTCGCTGGTGGGCGTGGTCTTTGGCACCTACCCGGCCTACAAGGCGGCCAACCTCGATCCCATCGAGTCGCTCCGGTACGAATAAGTCCGCACCGGGGGGTTGCCGGTGGCTTCCATGACGCTAGGATTCGGCCATGAGCGAAAGCGCCTCCCTCGAACTGACCCGCGACTGTGAAGCCGTGCAAATCCCCGCCGGGAACGTGGTGGTTTTGCCCGCCGGCACGGCCGTGGAAGTGACCCAAAGCCTCGGCGGCACCTTCACGGTGCGGGCCCTCGGTGCCTTGTTCCAAATCGCCGGGCGGGACGCTGACGCCCTGGGCCCGGAGGCGCCCGCCGGGACCGAAACGGCCTGTGCGGTCTCCGCCACCGCGGAAGGTCCGGTGACCGAGGAACAGGTCTGGGCGGCCCTGCGCACCTGTTACGACCCGGAAATCCCCGTCAACATCGTGGACCTGGGATTGGTGTACGATCTGGCACTCCAAGCACAGCCCGATGGCCGGGTGCAGGTGGGGGTGAAAATGACCCTGACCGCGCCGGGCTGCGGCATGGGACCGGTGATCGCGGAGGACGCCCGGCAGAAAATCCTGGCCCTGCCCGGGGTGGCGGACGCCCGCGTGGAGGTGGTTTGGGACCCGCCGTGGCATCCCTCGATGATCTCTTCCGAAGGCCGGCGGGTGTTGGGTTTGGAGTAGCGCGGGATTGGTCCCGCCCCGAACCGCCCCGGGCGAAGCCGCGCCGCTTACACCGGTTCCAGGTCCGTGGCATCTATCCGCACCGCCGCGGCCTGGCCGATGAAATCCAGCCGCAGCAGCACTTCGGTCATGCCCTTGCGGTCCTCGACCCAGCCCTCCAGCCCTTGCAACGGGCCGGACTTGATCCGCACGCGCATGCCCGGGCCGATGGTCGGAGCCAGGCGCACCTCGACCTCCTGTTCCAGCGCGAAAAGGATGTCCTGCAACTGCCGGTCAAATTCCTCCTGGTCCGGCACGTCCAGCAGGTTCGCCACGTAGTCGCTCTGATACACCTTCTGGCGCTGAAAGCGCTCCAGCCGCAGGAACACGTACCCCGGGAACAGCGGCTTGAGAAACACCACCTGTTTGCCGCGGTACTTCTTGACGCTGCGGTACAGCGGCAGGGTGGTGTCCAGGCCCTCGCGCCGGCAGTACTCGACCAGCTTCTTCTCGCACCGCGGGCGGGTGTGCGCCACGTACCAGGGCAGTTCGGGCATGGTGCCGTAAGGTTTCGGGCGTCCACCGCCGGACGCCGGCCCGGCAGGCTGGCAACGGCCGCGCCGCCCGACAAGGCCGAATTGACCCGAACCGCGGGGCCCCGGGTTGCCGGGAAGCGCGCGACCGGCTAGTGTTCGCCGGCTTTATGACGCTGACGGAAAAAATTCTGGCCCGCGCCGCCGGGCGCGCGCGCGTGGAGGCCGGGGAAAACCTCTGGGTCAACGCGGACATCCTCATGACCCACGATGTGTGCGGCCCCGGCACCATCGGCGTGTTCAAGCGCGAGTTCGGCCCGCGGGCGCGCGTCTGGGACCCGCGCAAGATCGTCATCATCCCGGACCACTACATTTTCACCGCCGACTCGAACTCGAACCGGAACGTGAACCTGCTGCGCGAGTTCGTGCGCGAGCAGGGCATCGAGTACTTCTACGACGTGATTGATGACCCGGCGGGCACCTGGCAGTTCGACCCCGCCCGCGGGGACCTGGCCCGGCAGTACGGCTCGCGCTACGCCGGTGTCTGCCACAGCGCCCTGCCCCAGAAGGGCCACACCCGGCCGGGCGAGGTGCTTTTCGGCACCGATTCCCACACCTGCACCGCCGGCGCCTTCAACGAATTTGCCACCGGCATCGGCAACACCGACGCCGGCTTCGTTATGGGCACCGGCAAACTCCTGATCAAGGTGCCCGAGACGATGCATTTCCGCCTCGAGGGCGCGCTTCCCCCCGGCGTCATGGCCAAGGACCTCATCCTGCACATCATCGGCGAGATCGGGTTCGACGGCGCCACGTACCGGGCCATGCAGTTCGACGGCCCGGGTGTGGCCACGCTCACGATGGACGACCGCATGACCATCGCCAACATGGCCATCGAGGCCGGCGGCAAAAACGGCATCTTCCCCTTCGACGCCCGCACCGCCGAGTACGTCGAGGCCCGCACCCGCCTCAACGGGACCAAACGCGAGTACGAGCCGGTCGAGCCGGACCGCGACCAGAAGTTTGTGTACGAGCTGGTGATCGAGCTGGACAAACTGGAGCCGCTCGTGGCCTGCCATCCCGACCCCGCGCAGCGGCGCAAGGCCCGGGAGCTGGAGTCGGTGAAACTGGACCGGGCCTACATCGGTTCCTGCACCGGGGGCAAAACCAGTGATTTCATCGAGTTCGCCCGGGTGGTCCGGGGTCGCCGGGTCAAAATTGACACCTTCGGCGTGCCCGCCACGCCGGAGATCGTGCACGACCTGCAGAGCACCCGCTGGGGCGAAAAAACCATCTGGCAAATCCTGCTCGAGGCCGGGGTGCGGCTGACCGAAAACGCCGGCTGCGCCGCCTGCCTGGGCGGCCCGGTGGACACCTTCGGCCGCATCAACCAACCGGGCCTCAAGTGCATCAGCGCCACCAACCGGAACTTCCCCGGCCGCATGGGACACAAGGAATCCCAGGTCTTCCTCGCCTCCCCGGCCACGGTGGCGGCCAGTGCCCTGACCGGCCACATCACCGACCCACGCGAGTTCTTGCCGGCTTGAAACCGCGTCGCGCGGTTGGGGATTCCAGCCGCCGGGAAGAATCCCGGTTCACTCCCGAGTGCGGGTCCATTGCTTGCCAAGAGGCGAGCAAGTCCGGGCTGCTCTCCGCGCCCGAAAAAGGCGGGTCCGGGCCGCTTCAGATCCTCCACCCCGGCCGGTACTCGCGGTGCAGCAGGGCGTCGGCACGGGGGTGGTTGAGGATGCGTCCTTCGAGCGCGTCGTACTCGATCGGGCCTTCGACCAGTCCGGCGAGGTTGGCCAGTTGCAACAGTTCCGTGAGCGGGCCGCCCAGTCGGAACGGGGAGAAGGTCTGCCCGCGTCCTTTGCACGCCTCGAGCCATTCCCGGTGGTGATTGTCAGTGCGTGGCAGGGTTTCGGGCGGGCCGCCCTTGAAGCCTTCGAAACGGTCCTCGGGCAGCAGTACGTAGCGGGTGTTCCACGGACACTCGGAATAGAGCGCGCCTTTGCTGCCCACCAGCAGATCGCCCCAGCCGCCCATCGGCCAGCCGAGCATCAGGTCGGCGGGCGGCTTTTCCCTGGCGTAGAGCACCAGCTTCGCCGGGGGCAGGGGGCCGCGCGCGGGAAACTCCAGCACCGTGCGTGAGGCGCGCGGGTACCCCTCGGCGTTGACCTCGGAGGGCCAGGTTTGCACGCGGATGCGGTGACCGCCCGGGGTGGCGGCCGCCCCCGGTTTCCAGACCAGGTCCAACTGCAGGGCGCGGAAGGCGATGTTCGCCGTGTGACAGCCGAAATCCCCCACGATGCCGCTGCCGAAGGCCCGCCAACCCCGCCAGGCGCCCGGCAGGTAGCACGGGTGATAGGGGCGAAATTCGGCCGGGCCGAGCCACCGGTCCCAATCCAGGGTTTCCGGCACAGGGGGCGTGTCCCTGGGCCGTTCCAGCGGGCCGTTGCCGCCGTCGAACCAGACGTGCGCCTCCCGGATTTCCCCCAGCACACCGCCCCGGGCCAGTTCCACTGCGCGGCGCAGTGCCCCCGCGGCGGAACCCTGGTTGCCCATTTGCGTGACCACGCCGTGGCGTTGGGCCGCTTCGCGCAAGGCCCGCGCCTCGCGGACGGTGCGGGTGAGCGGTTTCTCGCAGTAAACGTGTTTGCCGCGCTCGATGGCGGCGAGGGCCGCCACGGCGTGGGTGTGGTCCGGGGTGGACACGATCACCGCGTCAATCTCCCCGCCCATTTCATCCAACATGCGGCGGAAGTCTTTGAAGACCCGGGCGCGGGGATACTTCTTGAAGGTGTCGGCGGCGTGCGCGTGATCCACGTCGCACAGGGCCACGATCGTTTCTCCCAGCGCGGCCACCTGGTCCAGGTTGCTGCGCCCCTGGCCGGCCGCGCCGATGGCGGCGACCCGCAGTTGGTCGTTGGCGGCGGCGGCCAGCGCGCGGCGCTTGTTGGGCAGGATCAACAACTGGCTCGTCACGAGCGCGGATGCGGTCAGGAATCGCCGGCGGGGGAGGGAGTTTTTCATGCGTGGTGAAATCGGCCCGTCGCCCGTGGCCCCGGCCAAGTTGGCCGGAGGGGTTGGGGGCGGCGACGGCCAGAGCCTCCGGTACCGGAGCGGGAAAGTCCAGCCCGGAGGCGGTCCACAGAAGACGGGGATCCGGGCCTCCAGCCCGCAGGAGAACCGCCGCGGTTGGTGGGATGCTCCTCGTGTCGGTCGGACAAACCGCGCGGTGGTCCCCGCGCGCGGCGGGCCTCGCGCCGGTCCAGCGGGGGTGTTGTTCCGGCGGGGATGTTTACCGCTCGGCCGTCTGTTGGCCGGCGGGCCGGAGGTCGAAGCAGGAGAGCGTTTCGTGGTAGCGGAGGTAGAGTCGCCGGCGGTGGATCACCGGGTGGGCCCAGGCGTCGTTGACCCGTTCGGAGACCAGCCGGAAACGACCGCGTTCCCTCAGTCCCTCGGCCGTCGGCTCGAGCAGCGCCATTTCCCCCTCCTGGCTCAGGCAGTACAACCGGCCGTCGGCATACAACACCGAACCCATCGCCAGGTTGCCCAGGCGATGGCGGACGTGGCCCGAGCGCGCGTCCAGGGCGTACCAGCCCTTGTCGCGGCGGTACCAGGACCCGTAGAGCGTGTCTCCCACCGCGACCACGCCTCCGTGGCAGGTATCCGCGTGGGTGGACCAGATGCGTTCGACAAAAACCGCGTCCCCGGTCCGGCGCAGGCGAAACAGGCCGCCGTCCTCGGTGTCCGGCGCGGTTACAAACACCGCGTCGCCGACCAGTACCGGGGTCAGGGCAATCACCGAGTAGCGGGTGCGCAGCGGCCGGGTCCAGAGCAGCGCGCCGGAGTCGGCGTCCACGCCGTACAAATGCCGCAGCGAGCAGCCCACCAAGAGGCGGCGTCCCTGCCATTCGAGCAGGATGGGGGAGGCGTAGCTGGCGGGGTCGGTCTCGCCGGCCGGTTCGGCCACACGCACGTGCGCGGGCGGGGCGTCGGAGCCCAGGCGCAGCGGTTCGCTCTGCCAGCGGGTGGCGCCGGTTTGCGCGTCCAGGGCCACGACCAGGGCCCGGGATCCCCCGGCCGTGGCCAAAACACGGTCGCGGTCCACCACGAGGTGCTCACTTAACGCCCAGGTGATGTTTTTGCCGCCGAACCGCTCGAACAGTTCGACGGCCCAAAGTTCCCGGCCGGTCGCGGCATCCAGGCAGGCCACCCGGCCGTGGGCGTTGAGGTGGTAAAGCCGGCCGGCGGCATAGGTGCACCCGGCCCGCGCCCCGGGATACGGCGTGCGCCAGGCGCGGCCGTTTTTCGCCTGCCAGACAAGCCGGCCTTCCGAATCAAGGGCGAAGATGTGCAACTCGTCGCCGACGTCGCCGGTCAGGTACAGGCGCTCGCCGACCACGATCGGGGCGGAGTAGCCCCGGCCGAGGTGACCGGTCTGCCAGAGCTTTGGCGGCCCGTCCGGGGGCCATTCGGACCGCAGGCCGGTTTCGGGGCACAGGCCGTCGCGACGCGGACCGCGCCATTGCGGCCAATCCGGCTCGGGCGAGGCGATCAGGCGGGGGAACGCCGGCGTGGAGGATGTCGGGGCGTCGTCGCCCAGACTGGGCACCGCCAACTCGACGGCCGGCACCAGGCACAGGAACGGGGCGATTCGCAGATTCATCGGGAGAAGTGCGGGCGGCTCAGAGGGGCAGCGGTTGGCGGGCGCCCAAACCCGGGCCGTACACCACCGCGTTCAAAAACACCCGCAACGTGCCGCGGGTGGCGCCCCGGAAGGTGGGCGGCGTGGCGAAGAGGATGATCTGACCGCGGCCCAGGCTTTCCCGGGTAACCCAGGCGGTGTTGGCGATGCGGGGGGCGGCCTCGGGCCAGAGCAGGCCGCTCAGCCGCAGGTGCATTTCCGTGCCGGGCGGTAAGGCAGCCCAGCCCACGCGGGCTGGTTCCGGCTTGTCCTTGCCCGGGTCTTTTACGGTCGAGCCGGCCGGCGTTTCGGAGCTGCCCGCCGGTGCGCCGGCCGGGTTTTGCTGTGCCGCTGCGACCGGGGTCAGGAAGCCGTAACGGATGGGTGCCTCGACCCCGTCGGCGGCCATCAACGTGCTGCGTCGGTCGGCCAGCAGGGGCAGCGGCTCCTGGCAGCCAAAGGTCAGCCAACTGTTGGTGTCCACCCGACCGGCCAGCAGTGCGCCCTGCGGCATGAAGAGGGCCTGCCAGGTGTCGCGGCGCCGGAGTTCTTTCTCCTCGGGATGCGCCCCGCCCACGGCTTGCCAGGGATATTCCAGTCGGAGGGGCGGTTGGTGGGACCACAGCAGGTCGGCGGGCACCGGCGGGTTGGTCCGCGCCAGCCATTCCCGCAGAATGACCAGTTCGTAATCGGCCAACCGCCCGAGCACCTCCGGCAAGGGGCGCACCTTGCTGAAGGCGGCGGCCTCGGGGGTGAACCGCCCGGTGGCGCTGCCGATGGCGATCAGGGTCCCGCCCTGCCGCACCCAGTCTTTGAGCGTGTCCAAGGTCAGGCGGTTGGTGCCGGTCCAGCCCCCGGGCAGGACCAGCACGTTGTAGCGGGTCAGGTCGGGCTCGGCGCCCGCGTCCAGGTGGGAATGTCGGATGCCCAGATGGTGATCGAGGGTGTGCCAGAGCGCGCCGTAATCGGTGATGTCCGTTTGTTCGCGCCCGAGCAGGGCCGCCCGGGGCGGCTCCAGGCGCCGGAAATACCGTCCGCCCAGATCGGGCAGGTCGCCGGCACCCAGACCGCTGGTTACAAGAGCAACCCGCAGCCCCAGGTCACGGGCCGTCCGGTTCACCTCGGTGCCGAGGTCGCCGGCGAAGGTGCGGTTGTCCAGGGGGAGGACCAGCACAGAACCGCGGGCAAAGTCCGTCTGGTCGAAACGAAACGCCCGCTCGGCCACGCGCACCTGCACGCCGCGTTCCAGCAATCGGGCCGCGGCGGCCACGCTGAGGTCATCCGCCCCGTCGAAGACGTAGGCCACCGGGAGGGTGGTGGCGGGCGCGGGGCCGACGGCCGGCGAGGCGTCCGCGTAGGGTTGCGCGCCCTCGGGCAGGTCCGTGGGCAGGGTGAGGGCCTCAAGCCCGAAGAACAGGGGCAGATTCCATGCCGTGGTGTCGTAGAGGCGGGAACGACCGAGGCGGAGCAGTTCCTGACGTTCCTCCTGCAGGGCGGTCTCGGACAGACGCGGGTCGAATTCCAGCAGTGCGGCCACCAGGTGACCCAGGGGCTGGCGGTTGGGGATCAAGACCGTGCCCGCGGGCAGGTTGGTGTGGGTGACCTGACGGCCGAGCGGGTCGGTGGCCCTTTCCGCCGTGAAGTCCCGAGGGGCTTGGTACAATTCCAGGCCGTGCAGGCGCAACAGCTCCATCAGGGCGCGCCAGCGGGAGGTGTTGGCCGAGGGCAGGACCGCGAAGGTGCGGTGCCCGTACGGTCCGGCCGGATCGAGGGCCAGCTGGCGCGTGTCCCGCAGGTGTTGGAGGAGTTCCCGGGCGTGCGCCCGGGCGGTGCGGAGGTTGGCCAGGGTGCCGATGACATGGTGTTGCACCGATTCGCCGTAGCCGAGGATGCGCCGCTCGGGTCGGCGCACCCCGTCTTCGGCGATTCGGGCCTGTTCGTAAAGGATGCCCACCGCGCCGCGGTAGGAGACGTAGGCGTCGGAGTAGCCGGGGTACCATTCCTCGTGCCACTCGCCGGTGTAGTAAACCAGCCCGTGGCGGTCGAAGGCGGCCGCCTGGTCGCGGGCGAAGACCTCACTCCAGCGCGCGCGGGAGGCGGGGATGTGGGGGTTGATCGGTTCGCGCGGCGGCGAGAACAAGTGGGTATCCTGGGCGCCCATGCCGTGCGCGTCCACGAACAGCACCGGATTCCAGCGACCGACCTCGCGCAGGCGCCCGCGGGTTTCCGGATGCACGGCCCAGAGCCAGTCCCGGTTCAGGTCGAAGAGGTAGTGGTTGCCGCGGCCGTAGGGCCAGTAGCCCCGGTGCACCAGGGATTGGTCGTCCACGTTGGGCTGGGTGCCGCGGTGTTCGGCGATCATTTTGACAAAGCGCTCCCGGCCGTCGGGATTCATCAAGGGGTCCACCAGGATGACCAGGTCCTCCCGCAACCGGTTCACGTCCGGATCGGTCCCGGCGATCAGGTGGTACAGCACGGCCAGCGCCGCGTCGGAGCCTTCGGTTTCGTCCCCGTGAATCGTGTAGGCCAGCCAGGCCACGGCCGGCAGGCTCGGGAGCAGTTTTTCCGCCTCGGCGTCGGGGCATTGGCGCGGATCGGCGAAGCGGGCCAGGTCGGCCTGAAGCGCGTCCAGCCGGGTCAGATGACGGGGGGCCGTCACCACCATGTAGTACAGGGGACGGCCTTCATGGCTGCGCGCGTACTCGACCAGGCGCGTGCGGTCCGGGGCGGCGGCCGTCCAGGCCTTCAAACACCGCTCGATCTCGACCGGGTGGGTGGCGCGCTGCCCCGGCCGAAAACCCAGCAGGGACTCGGGTGTCGGCACGGCCGGGTCGTAAGTGGCGCCCGGAAAAAACTCCGGGGGCGGTGCCAGCTCCTTGAGTTCGGTGGGAGGCAGGGCTGCCCGGCCCGGGAGGGCGGGGGAGCCCAGCGCGCCGGCGAACACCAGTGCACCCGGCAGGATGCGGCGGAGCAGTTGCATGGTATGCGTGGCGGGCAGGGTAATGGGTCGGCGTCCCGGTGCAAGCCGGGCCGGTCGGGGAGCAGCGGGGTGTGGGGTGCGGCTGATTGCGAAAGCCGGAAGCTCCAGCCCGAAACCAGCGCACAGCCTGGGAGCCGTGCCGGCCATGAGCCCAACCGATCGCGGGCCGGCCGGGCGGAGGTGCCGGGCGGGGGCGGGCGTTCCAGAGCACCCGTTCGCCGCTTCCCCTCGGACCGGGATGCGGACGGGGAATTTCCGCCGTGGGAATCAGGCGCCCCTCCGAAGCCGGGCACCGCGCTGTGGGCGGAAGAGAAAGCGGGAATTTTTTGCTGGCGCCGGGCAGGTCCTTTGCTACTTTTTGCGGCCCGCGTGGAGGGACGGTTGGACCTCCGGCGGGAAGGGAATAAACCTGTGCAGCAATTGGCACCGTGACACAGAAAAAAACCGGAGCATCGAAAAGCGCGGCCGCCGCGAATCGCCCGAAGGTCGTCCCGGCGGCCACGGCGGCGGCCATTCTGGGGCAGCCCGTGGCCAAGCCCACGAGAAAAAAAGCTCGTGACGAAGCCCAACGGGACACGGTTCGTCCGGAGTGGCGCAAGTATTACGATCGCCTGCTGGAGTTGCGGGAGCGCCTGTTGCAGCAAATGAACGGGCTGGCCAAGGAGTCCGCCGAGGAGTTGGAGGGCTACAGCCTGCACATGGCTGACTCGGGCACGGACAACTTTGACCGCGATTTCGCCCTGAGCCTGTTGTCGTCCGACCAGGATGCCATTTACGAGATTGACGAGGCGATCAAGCGCATCCAGAAGGGCACCTACGGCATCTGTGAACTGACGCACAAACCCATTCCCAAGGCCCGGCTGGACGCGATTCCCTGGACCCGCTTCACCGTCGAGGCCCAGGCCCAGTTGGAGCGCGAAGGCCTGCTGCGCCAGCGCAAGCTGGGCAGCCTGGGGGTGGTGGACGCGGTCGCCCCGCCGGAGGTGGACGAGGATCTGGAAGAAGAGGAAAAGCCCGTTAAAGAGAAGGAGTAGCCGGATATGCCCCGCGAGATCGTTACCTTGGAGTGCACGGAGGCGCGCAAGGAAGGCAAGCCGCCTTCCCGCTATCAGGCCTCTCGGAACAAGAAGACCCAGACCGAGCGGCTTGAGTTGAAGAAGTACAACCGCTTCCTGCGCCGCCACACCCTGCACCGCGAAATCAAGTAAGCCCCATGCCCCGCAAAACCAACCTGGAAAGAACGGACAGCCGCCGGCGGCCGCTGGGGGAAATGCGCACTTCCCGGCCCCGGCCCAAGGTGGATTTCCCCCTCGAGTCGTTGGACTTCAAAAACGTCAATTTGCTCAAGCAGTTTGTCACCGACGCCGGTCGTATCCTGCCCCGCAAATACACCGGCCTCCCCGCCCGGTACCAGCGGCGCATGGCCCGGGCGGTGAAGCGGGCGCGGCAGATGTTGTTGATGAAGTAACCGACGGCGGGCCCGGTCCGGACAACAGGTGCCGGAATGGGGGCCGACCCGGCCCCGGCGGGCGGGAAAGGGCGCTTCCCCAGCCGCGAAGCCATCCCACGGTCCGGAGCGGGGTGAGATTCAGTCCTGCATCGCTTGATCCCCGCGCGCCCCAGCTTCATCGGCAACAGGATCGGGGGCGGCATTTCCCGAGCCTCCCGGGAGGACTCGACCAACAGGGCTTGTCGCGCGTTTGACCGGCGGTCCGTTTATCCCTAGGCTTGCTTCCGCTACCGTGGTTTCCAGTATGGCCAGCATGAAAATCGTTGTCTGCGACCCCATCGCGCCCCGGGGCATCGCCCTGCTGCAACAACGCCCGGAGTTTGAGGTCCAGGTGTTGGACCAGCGGCTTTCCCCCGCAGAATTGTCCGCCGTCGTCGCGGACGCCGTGGCCCTGGTGGTGCGCTCGGAAACCAAGGTCACCCGCGAAGTGCTCGAGGCAGCCCCGCGCCTGCGCGTGGTGGGGCGCGCCGGCGTGGGGGTGGACAACGTGGACGTGGAGGCCGCCACGGAACACGGCGTGGTGGTCATGAATACCCCGGGCGGCAACACCATCACCACCGCCGAACTCACCCTGGCCATGCTCCTGAACCTGGCCCGCAAAGTGCCCCAGGCGCACGCCTCCATGGTCGCCGGCAAATGGGACCGGAAAAGCTTCCAGGGCGTGGAGCTGGCGGGCAAAACCCTGGGGATCCTCGGCCTGGGCCGCATCGGCAGCGAAGTGGCCCGGCGCGCCGCCGCCTTCCAGATGCGCGTGCTCGGTTACGACCCCTTTCTACCCGATGGCCGGGCGCGCGGCCTGGGCGTGGAACTGGTCAACCACCTGGACGCCGTGCTGCGGGAAGCGGACTTTCTCACCATCCACATGCCCGCCACAGATCAAACCCGGGGGCTGCTCAACGCCAGTGCCTTTGCCAAAATGAAGCCCGGGGTGCGGTTGGTGAACTGCGCCCGCGGCGAAATCATCGTCGAGGCCGATCTGCTGGCGGCGCTGGACTCGGGCAAGGTCGCCGGCGCCGCGCTGGACGTGTACCAGACCGAGCCGCTGCCCGCGGACCATCCCTTCCGACGCCACCCGGCGTTGATCCTCACCCCACATCTGGGCGCCAGCACTGTGGAGGCCCAGGAAAAATGCGGCCTCGAGGTGGCCGAGGTCATTACCAACTACCTGCTCACCGGCGAGGTCCGCAACGCGGTGAACCTCCCGCACCTGGACGCCCGCACCTACGAGCTGGTCCGCCCCTACCTGGTGCTGGGGGAAAAGCTCGGACGGCTTCTGGGTCAGTTGGCGCCCGCGCAGGTGGACCGGCTGTTCATCACCTTTGGCGGCAAGGCGCGGGAGTTGCCCACCACCGACCCGGTCACCCGCGCCGTGCTTCAGGGCTTCCTGCGGCGAACCCCGCTGGACAATCTCAACAACATCAACGTCCGCAGCATCGCCGCCGCCCAGGGGCTTACCGTCGAAGAAAAGCGCTCCGACGAGCCGGTCACCTTCAACGAGTGGCTGCACGTGCAGGTCTTCAGCGGCGGCCACAAGGTGGTCTCGGCCGGCGGCACGTTTTTCGGCTCGCCGGACAACCCGCGCATCGTGCGGCTCTTCAGCATGCCCACCGAGATCGTTCCTTTCGGCGTGGTCTGCCTGCTCAACAACAAGGACCGGCCCGGCATGGTGGGCCATCTGGGCACCCTGCTCGGCCGCCACCACGTCAACATCGCCAGCATGAGCCTCAGCCGGGATGTCGCCGGCGGGCAGGCGTTCACCGTGCTCAACCTGGACAGCGTACCCCCGCCGGAGGTGATCGAGGAACTGCGCCGCGACCCCGACATCACCAACGTACACGTGGTCACCCTTTGAACCGATGCGCTCCTTGCCCGCCCCCAGTCGTTCGGGATGGAAGCTTTGCGGCGCGCTGTTGCTCGGCCTGGCCGGCTGGGCGGCTCCGACCCGGGCCGCCGCCTCCGCGGAGCTGTTCGACAACCCGGTCATCGCGCGCGGGCGGGGCTTTGAAATCCGCCGGGCGGAATTGGACGACCAACTCACCGCCCTCAAGGGCACCCTGGCCACGCAGGGGCAGATCATCCCGCGCGAGGAGGAACCGGCCCTGCGCGCCCGGTTGCTCGATCGGCTCATTCTCACCCGCATCTTGCTCCAACGGGCCACGGAGGAAGACAAGGCCCGCGCGCGCGAACTGGCCGACAAGTTCATTGCCGACACCAAAAAGAAGGCCCCCTCCGAGGAATCCTACCGGCGTCAACTCCTGGCCACCGGCCTCAAGCCGGAGGTCTTCGAGGCCCGCGCGCTCGAGCAGGCCATCGTCGAGAAAGTCGTCGAGCGCGAACTCCAGTCCCGCCTGACCGTGACCGACCCGGACATGCGGGCCTTTTACGAAACCGGCGACGACCTCCACACCCGCGAGCTGGCCGAGACCGTGCGCAAGCTCGAACAGGCCGGCAACCAGGACACGGTCTTCTATCGGGACGGCACCAACCGGCTGGCCTTCCTGCGCCGGTCCAATTTGAACCGCCTGATGCGCCCCGAGCAGATCACCGCCGACCTGATCCTGTTCTACACCCTCGACCCGGCCACCCGCCTGCCGCTGCGCGAGGAGGCCCTCAAGGCCAAATTCGCCCGGGCAACCAACACCCTCGCCCGGCTCCGCGCCGGGGAAGACTTCGAGAAGGTGGCCCGGGAGGTGTCCGAAGACCCCGACGTGGCCCGCACCGGCGGGCGTTACCTGGTCACGGCCGCCACGCCCATGGCCCCGGAACTCAAAGAGGCCCTGCTCAAACTGCCCCCCCACCAGATCAGCGACCCCATCATCACCCCGCTCGGCTACTACATTGCCCGTGTGCGCGAGCGCCAACCCGCGGTCAAACTGCCCCTGGAAGAAGTCCAGGACGACATCCGCGACCTCTTGCGGGCCCAGATGGTGGAGAAACTCCTGCCCGACTACGCCGCGCAGTGGCGCAAAGAGTACGAGGTGCTGATCGAAGACCCGAGTTACCAACCGGGCCCAACCGGCTCGGCCCCCGCCCCGGGTAATTAACTTTCCCCTCGCGGTCCGCCGCCGGCCCGGGGGACCGAGCGGAGCCCGGGCCAACGTCACGAAGTTCAGCCGCCCGCTTCGCGGACGGCGGCTTGAAGCGGCCCCAGCAACCACTGCGGGAACAGCCCCAGCCCCAGCACCCCCGCCGCGGCCAGCAGGGCCACGGCGGTTTCCACGCCGAAACGGTTTTCCCCGCCCTGGGGGGAATTCCCCGGAGCGTCCGGACCCGCGGGCCGCTTTTCAGATTCCGTCACGAAAGCCAGCTTGAGCACGCGCAGGTAGTAGTAAAAACCCACCGGGCTGAGGAGCAGCGCCACCACCACCAGTCCCAAAGACACCGCGCCGGCGTGAGGGGTGTTCAGGGCGGCGGCGAACACGTAAAACTTGGCCGGAAAGCCCGCCAGCGGTGGCAACCCGGCCAGCGACAAGAGAAAGACCGCCAGCCCGGCCGCCAACCAGGGCGCGCGGCGTCCCAGTCCGGTCAGATGATTCAAGGCCGCCGCGCCTGCATGACGTTCCACATGGCCGGCCACGGCGAAGGCACCCAACCCGGCCAGCGCGTAAGTGCCGGCGTAATAAACCAGCGCCGCCAGCGCGGCCGGCCGGTTCGCCGCGCCGTTGAGGGCCAGCACCGCCAGCAACAGGTAACCGGCGTGCGCGATGGCCGAGTAGGCGAGGAGCCGTTTCAAATCCCGCTGCGCCAGCGCCGCCAGGTTGCCCAGCACCATCGAGGCCAGCGCCAGCACCGCCACCGCCGGCACCCAACCCGGGGTGAACAGGGCGGCGCGGCCGGCATCCCCGCTCTCCGGCAGTGCCAGCGCCACAAACCGGCCCAGCAGGAAAAAGCCCGCCAGCTTCGACCCCGAGGCGATGAACGCCGCCACCGGCGTGGGCGCCCCTTGATAGGCATCCGGCGCCCACAGGTGAAACGGCACGGCCGCCACCTTGAAGCCGAACCCCACCAGCGAGAACACCACGGCCAGCGCCAGCAGCGGGTCAAATCCCCGACCGCGCAGGGCGGCGGCGATGCCCGCCAGGTTCGTCGTTCCGCTCAGGCCGTAGAGGAAACTGAACCCGAAGAGGGTGACGGCCGCGGCCAGCGCGCCGAAGAAGAAGTACTTGAGCGCGGCCTCCGTCGCGCGCGGGCCGGCCTTGTTCAGCGCCACCAGCGGGTACAACGACAGCCCGGTCAGTTCCAGGCCCAGAAACACCAGCACCAGATCGGCGGCACCGGCCATGACCATCAACCCCACCGTGGCCAGCAGCAGCAGGGCGAAGTGTTCGCCCACGTGGTCGGTGTAGTCGGCCTCCAGGGACAGCACCGCCGTGAGGACCGCCAGCCCCACCAGCCCCAGCTTCACCAGTTGGGTCAACGGGTCCACCGCCCACAGCCCGCCCCAGCTCACGGCCCGCAGCGGCACCTGCAGCAGGTATAAAGCGGCGGCAAATCCGCCCACCCCGGTCAGCAGCACCGCGATGACGCGCCGGGCCCTCACCGGCGCCCCGCGCATCAGCGTCAGGTCCACCAGCAACACCGCCAGCGCCGCCAGCGCGATCAGCATCTCGGGACCGGCCAGCTTGAACAGTTGGATGTAGGCGGCGTTGTTCATTCAAATGCCTCCCGCGCGCAGCGGGGCCAGCACGCTCCGGGCCCCGGGCAGGATGTAGTCCATCACCACGCCGGGGAACAGGCCCAGCCCCACGGTGGCCGCCAGCAACAGGAGCGCCCCCAACCGCTCGGGCAGGGTGATCGGTTCCAGCTTTTCCGGTTCTTCCGTCGCTGTCGTCTCGGCGGGCGGTTCGGTGGCGAAGGCCTTTTGCAGGGCGCGTCCGATGTAGGCCGCGCCCACCACGATGCCCGCGCCGGTAATCACGGCCGCCGCGGGCCGGGCCTCCCAGGCGCCCACCAGCACGGACAACTCGGCCACAAACCCGCTGAACCCCGGCAGCCCCATCGAGGCCATGCCGGCCAGCACGAAGGTGCCCGCCGCAAACGGCAGTCGCCGAGCCAGCCGCAGGCCGGCCAGTTCGTCCAGCTCCCGGGTGTGGGCGCGGTCATAAACCATCCGCCCGACCACCGCGAAGAGCAGCCCGGCAATCAGCCCGTGCGAGACCATTTGGAGCACCGCGCCGCCCAGCCCCAGCGGGTTGAGGGTGACCAGACCCAGCAGCACGAAGCCCATGTGGCTGACGCTCGAATAGCCGATCACGAACTTGAAGTCCTTTTGCACCAGCGCCACCAACCCGCCCAAAAGGATGCCCGCCACCGCCAGGCCCAGGAACACGTCCTGCCACGCCGTCACCCCGGCAGGGAACAGGGCCACGCCGGCACGCAGCGCGCCGTAGGCGCCCAGTTTCATCACCACCCCGGCCAGGAGCATCGAGGCCGCGGTCGGCGCCGCCACATGGCCGGTGGGGGCCCAGGTGTGCAGCGGCCACAAGCCGGCCAGCACACCAAAGCCCACGAAAAACAGCGGGAAGACCCACCGTTGAAACGTCGGGTCCCGGGGCTGCCGCGCCAGCGCCGCCAGGTCCAGCGGGGCCGCGCCGGGGTCGGCCGCGGCGTTCACGTAGAGCGCCAGGAGTCCCAAAAACACCAGGGCGCTGCCGGCGAACGAATACAGCGCCAGCTTCATCGCCCCGTACTCGCGGCGGGTCGAACCCCAGCGGGCGATCAGGAAGTACTTCGGGATGATCGCGACCTCGTAAAAGAAAAACAGCAGGAACAGGTCGAAGCTCAGAAACACGCCGTACACCCCGCCGATCAGTGCCAGGTAGAGCGCGAAAAACGCCCGCGGGTGCTCGGTGACATTCCAGGAAAACAAAATGCCCGCCACCGCCGCCAACCCGGTCAGCCAGACCAACGGCAGATTCAAGCCGTCCACCGCCAGGAAGTACTCCACCCCCAGCGCCGGAATCCACGGCACCCGCACCAGGGTCAGCAATTCGGCCCCGGGCCGGTAGGCCTGCCCCCCCGCCACCCCGCACACCCCCCCGGCCAGGGCGAAAGCCAGGGCCACCCAGCGCGCCTCGCCGGCCCACCGCCGGGGCCAGGCCAGCACCGCCAGGGCTCCGAGCAAGCTCAGGTAGAGGGTCCAGGGCAGCATGTTCACAAAGCACGCCAGGACCCGGCCAGCGCGACCATGGTGGCGTTGGTCAGGGCCAGCACCGGCTGCGGGTACACGCCCAGGAGCAGCATCACGGCAACGGCTGGCGCCCAGGCCAGCCGTTCGCCCCGCGTCACGTCGGACCCGGCGACGCCGCGCCGTTCAAGCGGCCCGTGGAAGACCCGTTGCATCAGCGTCAGCAGAAAGACCGCGGTCAACAGCAGGCCGGGCAGCGCCGCGGCGGCCGCCCACGGGACCAGGGCGAAGGCCCCCTTGAAAATGAGAAACTCACCCACAAAGCCGTTCAGCCCCGGCAGTCCCAGCGACGCAAACAGCGCCAGGCCCATCAACCCGACAAACACCGGCGCCGCCCGCCGCAGTCCGCCGAAGTCCTCCAATCCGCGGCGTCCGCCGCTGCGCTGCTCCAGCCAACCCACCCCGGCAAACAGCGCGGCCGCGGTCACGCCGTGATTGAACAGATGCAGCACCATCCCGTTGAGCGCCGCCGCCTGGTCGTTGAGCCGGAGCGGGTCGGCGGCTCCGGTGCCCGCCGCCGCCAGCAGCCCGAGCAGCGCATAGCCCAGGTGGTTGATCGAGGCGTAGGCCAGCATCCGCTTGAGGTCGCGCTGGGCAAACGCCGTCGCCGCCGAGAACAGGATGCCGAACACCACCAACCCCAGCAGCGGCGCCTGGAGCGCGCGCACCTGCTCCGGAAACAGCGGCACCAGCAGGCGGACCAAGCCGTACACGCCCATTTTCGACATCGCCCCGGTCAGGAGCATCGTCACCCCGGTGGGTGCCTCGGCGTACGCGGCCGGCAGCCAGGTGTGAAAGGGCATCACCGGCACCTTCACCGCCAGGCCGAGAAAGATCCCGGCGAACACCCAGTGCGTGAGGGTTTCCGCGGGCACCGGCTCCCCGCCCCAGCTCAGCCGCAGTTGCGGGCTGAGGCGGTTGGTCCGGCCCAGCTCGGCCAGCGCCAGAAAGTCGAAGGTCCCCACCGCCCGGTAGATCACCAGAAACGCCAGCAGCATCGCCACGCTGCCGACCAGGGTGTAGAGGAAGAACTGGTTCGCCGCCGGTCCGCGGTCCGGCCCGCCCCAGAGCCGGATCAGGAAAAACGCCGGGATGAGGCTCAGTTCCCAGAACAGGAACCAGTGGAAAAAGTTCAGGGCGGTGAACGTGCCGATCAGCCCCGCCTCCAAAAACAGCGTCAGCGCCCAAAACAACGGGGCCTGCTGACGCGGCCCGCCCGGCGCCAGCAGGGCAAAGGGCACCAGCCCCGTGGCCAGCACCACCAGCACCAGACTCAACCCGTCCAAACCCAGGTGATACTCCACCCCCAGCGCGGCGATCCAGCGGTGCCGCTCCACCCACTGCATCGCGCCGGAACTCGAATCGAAGTGCGGCACCAATCCCGCGGCCAGCAGCAGCGTGGCCCAGGCGGTGCCCAGGGCCAGCCGCCGCGCCGGCACCACTCGCCGCTCCCCCAGCGCCAGCACCAGCACCCCGCCCACCAGGGGCAGGAATGTCAGCGCACTGAGCCAGGGCGGTCCGTTCATCGGCATCCTCCCCAGAGCAGCAGGAGTCCCAGGGCCGCTGCGCCCGCCATCGCGCCGCGGAGGTAGCCCGGCAACCGGCCCGTCGCTGTCGCGGCCAGCCGGGTGCCGCCCCGCCGCAGCCGCTCACAGGCGGTGTCGAAGCCGTCGTTCACACCGAATTCGTCCAGCGCGCGGCCCAGCCAGGCCAGCCCCACCGTCAAGCCCTGGATCAGCAGGACCAGACCGCCCCACACCCAGCGGTCCAGCCGGTCGCCCAGCGCCGCCCAGCCGGTGTGCCAGCGAACCACCGTGGCCTCGTACAACTCGTCCACGCGCAATCGCTCGCGCAGGAGGCGGAACAACCCCGGCTGCGCCAGTTCGAGGGCGTCCGGTGCGGTGGGGTCGGTCAGCGGCCGACGGCCGTAGCACCACCAGCCCAGCGCCAGTCCCGCGAGGACCACCGCGGTGGACAATGCCATCAGTTTCAAGGCCTCCGCACTCACCAGCCGGGCCAGGTCCGGGCCGGTCAACCCGACCCGGGCGGGTTCCAGGTAGGCCTGCAACCCGGGCCAGGCCGGCGTGCCGAAAAAGCCGAGGAGGATCGCCCCTGCGGCCAGGAGGATCAGCGGCACGGTCAGGAGCGGCGGACTTTCATGCGGCACCTTGCCGGGTTGGGTTGGCGCACCTTTTTCTCCGCGGTACGGCCCAAAGAAGACGAACACCACCTGCCGGGTCATGTAAAAGGCCGTCAGCAGCGCACCGAACAGGCCCAGATAAAACGGCCCGGGGGACGCCGGCCAGGTGTGCGCGGCGTGGAGAATGGCCTCTTTGCTCCAGAAGCCGGAAAACAGCAGCGGCACTCCCGCCAGCGCCATCATGCCCACCGCGTAGGTGGCGAACGTGACCGGCATCAACCGCCCCAGCCCGCCCAGGCGGCGAATGTCCTGCTCCCCGTGGCAGCCGTGGATGACCGCGCCGGCGCCCAGAAAGAGCAGGGCCTTGAAGAAAGCGTGCGTGAGCAGGTGAAACATCCCCACCGCCACCCCGCCCACGCCCAGCCCGAGGAACATGTAGCCCAGTTGCGACACCGTCGAATAGGCCAGGATGCGCTTGAGGTCGGTTTGCGCCACCGCGATCAGGGCGGCAAACACCGCCGTGACCGCGCCCAGCCAGGCCACCGCCTGCAGGGCCGGCGGCACGCCGGAGGCCCCCTCCGGCTGTGCGGCAAAGAGCGGAAACAGCCGCGCCACCAGAAACACCCCCGCCGCCACCATCGTGGCCGCGTGGATCAGGGCGCTGACCGGCGTCGGCCCCTCCATCGCATCCGGCAACCACACGTGCAGGGGCACCTGACCGGATTTGCCCGCCGCCCCCAACAAGACCAGCAGGCTGAGCGCCGCAGAAAGCGTCAGTCCTCCCATGACGGTTTGGCCGGCCAGCGCGGCCACGGCCGGGGCTTCCAGACAGCCGCGACCGCCGTCGAAAAAAACCAGTGTGCCCGTGGCGTCGTACAGCCAGAGCATGGCCGCAAACAACCCCAGGTCGCCCACGCGCGTGGTCAGAAAGGCCTTGCGGGCCGCCGCCGCGGCCGCCGGTTTTTGGAACCAGAAACCGATCAGGAGGTACGACGCCAGGCCCACCAGCTCCCAGGCGGCAAACAGCAGCACCAGGCTGTTGGCCATCACCACCGCCAGCATCGCCCCGGCGAACAAGGACAAAAAACCGAAGAAGCGCGTGAAGTTCTCGTCGCCGGCCATGTAGCCCGTGCTGTACACGAAAATGACCAGGCCCACGAAGCTGACCATCACCAGCATGACGGCGCTCAGCGGGTCCAGCACCCAGCCCAGGTGCAGTGTGTGGTCGCCCCAGGTCAGCCAGGGAAAATTCCTCACGGCCCGAAAACCGTCCGGCCCGGTCGCCCCCAGCGTGCTCACCCAGGCCGCGACCGAGAGGACCAGGCTCAGGGCCAGTGTCCCGATGGCCAGGCCCGCCGCCAGACCCCGTCGGTGCCGCGGGGTCAACGCCAGCACCCCCGCGGCCAGCAACGGCAGCGCGGGTACCAGCCAGAGCTGGTTCACCAGGTCGTTCATCCCTTCAATGTGTCCGCCTCGTCCAGTTGCACCGTGCGGCGTTGGCGGAACCACGCGATGATCAGCGCCAGCCCCACCGCGGTTTCGGCCGCCGCCACCGCAATGACAAAGAGGACAAAGGCCGGGCCCGCGGCCGAAGCGGTCTGGCCGCCGTGCCGCCAGAACGCGATCACGTTGAGGTTCACCGCGGTGAGCATCAGTTCGATCCCGGCCAGCACCAGGATGGCGTTGCGCCGGGTCAACGCCCCGGCCAGGCCGATTCCGAACAAGAGCGCCGACACGACCAGGGCGCGTTCCAACGGACTCATGCGGGCGGTTCCTCCTTTCCAGATGTGGGCGGCGGCTCGCGTAGCGCCACCACCACCGCGCCGATCAGGGCCGCGGTCAACAGCAGCCCCACCGCCAGCAACGCCGGCGCCTGCCGGGTCAGCAACTCCCGGCCCAGCTCCTGCACGGACACGGCCGACGTGGCGGCGGTCTTTTCCGGAAGCCCCGGGCTGAGCCCCACCGCGGCGAGGAGGAGCCCCGTCACCAGCCCCGCCACGGTTGGTCCCAGCCCGCGCGGTGGCACCCAGGGCTGCGCCGTTTCCACCGCGCGCGTACTGGTCAGCAGCAGGGCAAAGACGATCAGGATCGAAATCGCGCCCACGTACACCAGCACCTGGGCAAAGGCCACAAACTCCGCGCCCAGGGTCAGAAACAGGCCCGCGGCGCCCCCAAACGCTCCCACCAGGCACAGCGCGCAGTGGATGAGATTCCGCAGGCTCATCGCGGCCGCGGCGGCGACGAGCATCCCCAGGGCGAGCACGGTAAAGGCGGTTTCCATGCGCTAGTCCGCGAAGCGGTAGTGTCGCGGTCGGCCCGCCGCGGCCCCCAGCAACATCCGGCCCAGCACCTGGTAGGGGACCAGCACCAGCCCGCCGGCCAGCCCCCAGCGCAGCAGGGACGCACCGGCAAAGTCCCATCCGGCCGTGGCCTGCCAGAGCAGCGCGGCGGCGTTGGCCAGCAGGCCCAGCGGCAGGAGAAACTTCCAGGCAAAGTGCATCAGTTGATCCGCGCGCAGCCGCGGCACGGTGCCGCGCAACCAAATGAACCATGCGATGCAGGCGAGCAGTTTGAGCGCAAACCAGGCCGGAGAGGGAATCCAGTCCAGCCAGGCAAACGGTGCGCGCCAGCCCCCCAGAAAGAGCGTGATGCCCACCGCGCTGTAGCCGAACAGCAGCAGGTACTCGCCCAGGAAAAACAGCGCGTACTTGAACCCGGAATATTCGACCAGGTGCCCGGCGATGATTTCCGATTCCCCTTCCGGCAGGTCGAACGGCGCGCGGTTGGCCTTGGCGGTCGTGCCGATGAAGAACAACACCAGCCCGGCCAGACCCCACGGGGTAAACACGTGCCAGCGGGCCAGCCCGCCGGGGTACCAACCGGCCTGGCTGTCCACAATGGCCGGCAGCGAAAGGCTCCCCGCCGCCAGGACCGCGGTGAGCGCCGCCAGCGCCAGCGGCACCTCGTAGCTGATGAGCTGGGCAATGGCCCGCATGGCTCCCAGCAGGGAGTACTTGTTGCGACTGCCCCAACCGGCCATGAACAGCGCCACCTCCGTGATCGCGCCCATCGCCAGAAAGAACACCAGGCCCGCGTCCAGGTGCAGCGCCACCAGGTGCCGGCCAAAGGGGATCACCGCCAGGGCACAGAACACCGGCACCACCTTCAACAGCGGCGCCAGTGTGTGCACCCAGGGATCGGCCGCCCACGGGCGGATGTCCTCCTTGAGGAGCATTTTCAACCCATCGGCCGCCGGCTGGAGCAGGCCGGCCGGGCCCACCCGGTTGGGCCCGGGACGGTTTTGGATGCGGGCCAGGCCCTTGCGTTCCAGCCAGGTGGTCAGGGCAAACAACCCTGCAAACACGGCCACGATGGTGGCCGCCCCCAGCAAGGCCGCCGCCGCGGGCTGCCAGGAGAGCGGCACCCACTGCATCCAGAGTTGGCCCGGCGAGCCGGGGCCTTGGTTCAGGGTCTCCACCGCGAACACACGCGCGGATGCTAGGGAAAGGACCCGGCACTGCCAACGTCGGTTTTTCAGCAGGCGCCCGACGCGGTGCGCCGGTGTGGTTGGCAAAAAAAGACTGTACTTGTGACGGGGAATTCCCTTACATTACCGTCAATCAGTTCTGAATGAGTTGGGGACCACCGCGCGCTGAACGGGAACTGAGGGCAGGAGCGGGTCAGCCGGGGCGGCGGCCCGCTTGGGGGAACTGGAAAAAACGGAACGCGGAACATCGGAACTTGATGGCTGTAGCGACAACCCAAGGAGGGGATAAACCCGATTCGCAAGCGATCTTCCCACTGGTCGGTGGACTGATCGTCAGCGGGCTTTCAGTCGGGTTGGGGTTGGTGCTGTTTGGCGGCGTCTCCGACCTGGGCGCGCGCGCGTTTGGGTACGGGGTGGGCGTGGCCCTGCTGTTGCTGTACGGCTGGCGCGCGCTGGGGGTGCTGGTGCCGGGGGTGGGACTGACCGGATGGGTGGGGGGACTCTCCTTCGCCCACGCCGCGCTTCTGGCCGGATGGGTCGCCGGCGAGAGTCTGGTCGGCGCCTGGGTGAGCCGGCGGTGGTGCGGAGGCATCCGGTTTCTGGAGAGCCTGGAGCATTTTGGTCGCTTTGTACTGATGGCGGGGTTGGGACTGCCGGCGTTGTGGCTCGGGGTCGAGTATTTCCTGGCCGAACCGTTCGCCGAACTGCCGGTGGCGCACTGGTTGCATCGCGGTCTGGCCTACCTGGTGAGCCTGTTGGTCCTGACCCCCGCCCTGGTCTTGTTGGTGACCCAACCGCCACTGCGTTGGAATTGGGGCAAGGTGCGGGAGCTGGCAATTCTGCTGGTCGCCCTGGTGCTGAGTGCGGGGTTTGCCTTCGCCGGCTCCACCGAAGTGAATCCCGGCCGGCTGTTGGTGGCGTTTTTCCCCACGCCCCTGGTGGTGGTGGCGGCGCTGGGATTCAGCCCGCGGGAGACCGCCTTGTTGCTCACCACCCTGGCGGCGCTGATCCTGCCGGCCGCGCGCTGGCAGCTTGGTTTGTTGGGCGCGCTGCCCCCCGGGCTGGGGTTGTTGGTGTGCGAGTCGTTTCTGGCCAGCACCGGTCTGCTGGGCTTGATCACGGCCCTGGTGATGGAGCAACGCCGTCGGGCGGGGCGGGAACTGGAACAGACCAACCGGCTGCTCGAACAACGCGTGGCCGAGCGGACCCGCCAGTTGCAGGCCGACAATGCCGCCCGCCGCGTGACCGAAGTGGCCCTGCGGCACAGCGAAATCCGCTCCCGCGACCAGGTGGCCGAGCTGGACCAGGTTTACCGGTACAGTCCGGCGGGGCTGTGTGTGCTGGACCGGCAACTGCGCTTCGAGCGCGTCAACGCCTGTTTCGCCCGCCTCAGTCAACTCCCGGTCGAGGCGCACCGGGGCCAGTGCCTGAGCGAGGCCGCACCCGCGCTGGCCGCCGCCATCGGCGAGCCGTTGCGGCGCGTGCTCTCCACCGGCCAACCCATCGTGGACCACGAATTTTCGCTCGCCCTCGGGAACGACGAGGCGCGGTGCTGGCTGGCCAGTTTCCACCCCCGGCGCAATGCCGAGGGCGAGGTGACGGGGGTGTTTGCCGCCCTGACCGACGTCACCCTGTTGCGTCGGGCCGAGGCCGCCTTGCGGCAGAGTGAGGCGCAGCGGGAACGCGCGATGGCCTTTGCCCGGACCATGGTGGTGCACGTGGGACTGGATGGCCGGTTTCTGCGCGTGCCGGCGTCGCTCTGCGATCTGCTCGGGTACGCAGCCCCGGCGTTGTTGCAGAAGACCGTGGGGGACTTGACCCACCCGGACGAGCGCGCGGGTATCGAAGCCCGGTTTGAGGCCCTGTCGCGGGGCGAGGTTACCGGCATCGAGTGCGAAAAGCGCTGTCTGACCCGGACCGGGCGGGTTGTCTGGGTGCACTGCGACGCGATCCTGGTACGGGACGACGCCGATCGGCCGCTGCATCTGATCATGTACCTGCGGGACATCACCCGGCAAAAGACCGCGGAACTGGCGCTCCAAGCCGCCCATGCCGACCTGGAGCAGCGTGTGGCCGAGCGCACCGCCGAGTTGCGCCGCATCAACGAGGAGTTGCGCCGGGAAAACGCGCAGCGCCGGCGCGCCGAGGTCGGTCACCTGCAGGCCCTGAGCCGCCTGGTGGACCTGCAGGAAACCGAGCGCGCCGCCATCGCCCGGGAACTGCACGACCAACTCGGGCAGGAACTGAACGCCCTGCACCTGGCATTGGGCCTGTTGCGGGAGCACGTGTCCCATCCGGACCGGCTGGAACAGGAAATTCACCGTTTGTGCGCCCAAACCGCCCACCTGATTCAGGCCATGCACCACATGGCCTGGGAGCTGCGCCCGCCCGCGTTGGATGACTTCGGCCTGGAAGTGGCCCTGCAACGCTATTGCGCCGAGTTCGCTCAGCGAACCGGCCTGCCCGTGCGCTTTCATGCCGGCAACATGGACGTCGAGCGCCTGCCCCGGCGTGCGGAGACCGCCCTGTACCGCGTGGCGCAGGAGGCATTGGCCAACGTTTATTTTCATGCCCGGGCCTCGACTGTGAACCTCCTGCTGCAACGCTACGAACACGCCGTCATCCTGATCATCGAGGACGACGGCCGGGGTTTCAACCTCGAGGCCCTGCGCCGCCGGGGGGACATCCGCGATTACCTGGGACTGCTCGGCATGGAGGAACGGATGCTGCTGGTCGGCGGCACCCTCACCATCGAGTCCCGCCCGGGCGAGGGCACCACCGTCCTGGCCACTTTGCCGGTGGCATCCCAGCAACCCACGCTGCAAATCCAGAGCGCGACAGCCTGACCATGCCCGAGCTGCGCATCATCTTGGCCGACGATCATGCCGTCCTTCGCGAGGGGTTGGCCCTGCTGATCCAACGGCAGCCCGACCTGAAAGTCATCGCCCAGGCGGGCGACGGCGAGCAACTGCTCGACCTGGTCCGCCGCCACCGCCCGGACCTGGTGATCGTGGACCTGTCCATGCCCCGGCTCAACGGCCTGGAGGCCACCCGCCGGTTGAAAGCCGAGTTTCCTCAGGTGCGGGTCGTCATCCTGACCATGCATGAGGACACCGGTTACCTGACCGGCCTGATCCGCGCCGGCGCCGATGGCTTCATGTTGAAGCGCTCCGCCGCGGAGCGGCTCATCGAGGGCATTCGCTCGGTGGCCAACGGGCAAACCTGGTTCGACCCCGCTCTGACCGCCCGGGCCCTGCGCCAGGGAACACAGCACGGGGTGCCCGACAAAGCCGGGGCCTCCGTCCTGAGCAAGCGCGAGGAAGAGGTGCTGCGCCGGCTGGCCCTGGGCTATGCCAACAAAGAAGTGGCTGAAAAGCTCAACCTCAGCGTCAAAACGGTCGAAACCTACCGCCAACGCATCACGGAAAAAACCGGCCTGCGCAGTCGCGCCGAGATGGTCCAGTACGCCCTGCAACAGGGTTGGATGCAGGGGGAACCCTAACCCGGCGGCCCCTCACAGCAGAAAGTGGGAATCCGCTCCGCCACATCGGGGCGCGCCCCCTAACGGGTCGCGGCGGTGATTTCGAACGGTATGGCGGGCAACACGGCGGCGGGCGGCCGGCGGGTACCCGCGATGGACAGACGATTGGTCGCCGCGTTGGCCCGGGGCGCGTGCGCGCTCAAAATGAGGTTGCCCTTGCGGCCCGGCGGGAGGCGACCGGCTTCGGCGCGCAGGTGGATTTGGATTCCGTTGCGCCCGGGGGTGGTGCCGGCCAGGACCAGGCCCTCGGGCGCGTCCTCAAGCTCGAGCTGGAACTGCGCCGCCCAGCGGGGAAACGGTACCCCCAGCGTGACCGTGGCGGTGCCGCCCGGCGGGATGTGCACCGGTGCCCCGCTCAGCAGCCGCACGCGCGGCGCGGGCCGCGGCGACTCCAGCACGGTCACAAGCAACTCGCCCGCCGGGACGAGGTGGTGGTAGAAAAACGCCTGCTGGCGCTCATCGGTGGGCACGACCGACCGGACAAGTTCGCGTCCCATGACGCGGGCCCGGCCTTCCAGTCGCAAGGGAATCGGCTCAGAGGAAGCCTCGGCGGGAACTGTCAGGGTCAGGCGCACCTTGTCCTGGCCGGCCGGGACCCAGGCGCCGCTGAGTTGAAAGCCCGGCGGCGCGTCGGCCAGGGCCAGGTGAATGTCGCCGTCGAAGCCGTCGTGGCGCAGCGCCCAAACGGTCAGCGGCACCGTGGCGCCGGCCCGGGCATTGATCGCGGAGGGGCCCACGCGCAGCGCGAAATCCGGTTGCGGCGGGCTGACGCGCAGGCGGTAGCCGAATTCGGCGCCGCCCTTGCCCTGGGCATCTTCCAGGCGCACGTGGTAACGCCCGTCGGCCGGCAGGCTCACCCGCAGGTAGGCGTCCGCGTGATGCGTGTCCAGGCCGCTGCCGGGGTCGGGCTGGTCATCGTTGACGGCCAGTTCCCGGCCCGCGGCATCGGGGAACACCAGCCGCGAGTCCAGCGGCGACCCCAGCCGACGGGCGAGCACTTCGCACACGAGCACTTCGCCCGCCCGGCCATTCAGGGCAAACCAGTCCGCGTCCCCGGGCCGTTCAATCCGGCCGTTGACCACCACCGGCCCGTTCAGGGACTGCGCGCGGCCGGCCGAGTCGTTGACTTCGACTTCGGTAACCTCGGGCAGTGAATTTGCGGCGACGCGGACCTCGTTGAGCCAGTTCACCGCATCGGGGAGACTCAAGCGATGGATGCCCGGGGTGGCCAGGTTCACGGTCACCTCGTCCAGCGGCAGGTTCCAGCCGGCCAACCGCAGGGTCCGGGGTTGGCCGACCGGCGCACCGAGCGGTTCCACGCCGGTCACAAAGGGCACTTCGCCCAACGTGAGGCGGTACACGAAGTCCTCCCGGCCGCGATACAGGGCGTCGCGGATTTCGACCGTGTACGTGCCTTCGGCGGGCACCTCGTAGAGGATCACCGGGTCGGGTTGGAGCCGGTAGTCGTCACACCAGGCCACCTCGTTGCCCGCCGGGTCGCGTAACGTCAGCACGGCTTGGAACCAGCCCGGCACAGCGTCGGCCAGGTAGGGGATGAGCGCGCGCGCCTGCGCCCTCAACACCAGCCGCTGGCCACGACGGGCGGCGAAACGAAAGCGGTCCACCTCGCCCGGCCGGATGCGGCCATTGACCACGGCGGGCAGGTCCACGGGAACCGGCGTTGGCCGCGCACCCGCCGCACCGGGAACCGGGCGCGGGCGCCGCAACGGAGGGGCACCACCGTCCGGCAGTGGGCCGCCTGGCGCTGGCGGCTCAGGTTCCTTAACCTCGGGCAGCGTGCCGATGTGAAAGGGCAGGGGAGGGGTCAGGCCGGCGCCCGTGCGCAGTCGGATTTCGCGCGCGCCGGGCGCAGCGTCCGGAGCGAGGGTGACGCGGAAGGTGACTTTTTCCGCCAGCGCCGGGTTGGCCTGGCGATTGGGGGCGCGGGCGGCGAGTTCCCGGCGGATTTCGGCCAGGCGGCGGGCATCGGCGTCGGTCCAGGTTGCCGGGGGCGCGTTGGTGGCGGAGGTGGCGACCTGGTTGGTGCTCGGGCCCAAGGCGACGCGGCGTTTTTCCTGCAGGCGCTCGAGTTCGGTGCGGAGTTGGTTGAACTCGCGCGGGGTGAGCGGGCGGGAGTAATCCAGGAGCGTGGCCTCCACACCTCCGCCCCGGACATAAAGGTTGGCGGCACCCTCGAGCGCCTGGCCGCCCAGCTCGACGACGAGCGTGCTGCCGGCGCGGCCACCGGCCGGATAGACGTAGCCCAGCGACGGCTCGCGCGCGGGCTGGGCGGTGAGCGGGAAAAGCCCGGCGCCCGCCAGCACCAGCCCGGCAATGGCCCAGTGTCTGAGCGCGCGCGTCGCCGGGCCGGGGGGCGTGGCGGGTGGGGTGTTCGCCGGCATGGGGGTCACATGATTTCGCGCAGCACGCCGCCGCCGGGGCCGGATTCGCCCGCGGTGGGCAGAACCGTGACCTCCAAGCCCTGGGGGTGCGGCAGTTTTGCCGCCGGGTCAATGCCCAGCAGTTCGTAAATGCTGGCCAGCAGGTCCGCGGGGTAAATCGGTCGGTCGCGCAGTTCCTCGCCGGTCTTGTCCGAGGCGCCCACCACCCGGCCGCCCCGGAAACCGCCGCCGGCCACGACCGCGGAGAAGACGCGGCTGAAATGGTTGCGCCCGCCGTTCCAGGGCGGTTCCCATTGCACGCGGGGCGTGCGGCCGAACTCGCCGCTCCACCACACGATGGTGGTGTCCAGCAGGCCGCGGTCGGCCAGGTCGGCCAGCAGCGTGGCAAAGCCGCGGTCCATCTCGGGCAGCTTGCGGCGCATGGTTGGGAAATGTTGCTTGTGGGTGTCCCAGCCCTGGTAGTTGATGGTCACGTAGGGCACGCCGCACTCGACCAGCCGGCGCGCCAGCAGGCAGGACTGGCCGAAGGTGTTTCGCCCGTAGCGATCGCGCAGCGCGTCCGGCTCCTGGGAGAGGTCAAACACCTTGCCGGCGTCGCCCAGGATCAGCTCGTAGGCCTGCTGTTCGGCGGCGTAATGCGCCTGCAGGGTGGCGTCGCCGGGCAGGGCGCGTCCCAGGGTGTTGAGGCGGTGGAGCAGCTCGCGCCGGCTGCGCTGACGTTCGGTGCTGAGGCCCGGGGCGACGATGCCTTCGACCTGAAAGGGTGTACGTGCCGGGTCGCCGCCGGTGGCAAAGGGCTTGTAGCGATTTCCGAGAAAGCCCGACTCGGAAAAACGCCCTTGCGGCTCGGTCAGCACAATGTACGGCGGGATCAGGCCGGTGTAGCCGGCGCCGTGGCCCTTGAAAAAGGCGGTCACAGCGCCCGCGGCGGGGAAGACCTCGCGCCCGCCGGGCGGGTGACCGGTTTGGACCATGTACGAGGCGGTTTCGTGGCCGTTGTGGCCGTGGGTCATGCCGCGCAGGATGGCGTACTTGTCCGCCTGTTTGGCCAGTTCGGGGAGCAGCTCGCCCACCTGGATGCCGTCCACGTTGGTGGGCAGGGCGCGCGCCAGCGGGCCGCAGTAGTCGTAGCCGGCGTCGGGCTTGGGGTCGAAGGTGTCAATATGGCAGGGGCCGCCCCACATCCAGATCTGGATGACCGAACGGGCGCGGGCCGGGCGCGTGGGGACTTGGGCGCGCAGGCTCCCGCCGTTGACCAAAAACAGGCCGGCGGCGCCGAACAGGCAGCGGCGCAGGGCCTCGCGCCGGCTCAGGCCCGGCAGCCCCAGCCGGGCCAGCAGGCGTTGGGTGTCGCGGGCCAGTTCACGGTCCAGTGGGGCAGGGGAAAGGTTCATGGCGATGCTTCCAAGAGGCGTCGGGTCGGCGCGCGTTTCAATGCCGGTACAAAAACTCCGGGCTGTTGATCAGGGCCCAGGCCACATCGAGAAACGCTTCGCGCGGGTGAAGCGTGCGGGTGTACTTGTTCACGGCCTGACGCTCTTCCTCGGTGGGCGGGCGGGACAGGATGGTCAGGTAAAGTTCGGTCAGCGTTTCCTCGGCGGGCCGGCGGGCGGTCGCCAGTGCACGCAGGCGCGGGCCCTGTTCCAGTTTGCGGAGGATATGGCTGGAGTTGAGCAGGTGCAGGCGCTGGGCCGGGGAGGGTTGGTTGTTGCGTTCGGACTCCAGCCCCGTGTCCCGCGGCGGGCGGCCAAACAGTTCAAGGAACGGGCTGGTCACGCTGCCGTCGGCCAGGGCGATGGCCCGGACATCCGCGGGGATGAAAGTGAACGGCTCGGGGATGGGGCTGGTGTACTGCTCGGCGGTGCCGGTGATCTGATTCAGCGCGTCCACGAGCACCTCGGCCTCCAGCCGCCGCAGGGGATAATGCGCGAAATGCGCGGCCGCCGCGGGGGCGTTCGAGCGGGGCACGCAGGAGCGCTGGTAGGTGCCGGAGTTGAGCACCACTCGCAAGAGGTGCTTGAAGTCGTAGCCGGAGGCCGCCCACTCGCGCGCGAGGTAATCCAGCAGGGCGGGGTTGCGCGGCGGATTGTCCGGCCGGAAATCGTCCGGTTCGTGCACGATGCCCCGGCCCCACACCCAGGCCCAGATGCGGTTGGCGAGGGCTTGAGCAAACCAGGTGTTGGTCCGGCTCACCAGCCAGTCGGCAAAAACCACCCGCGGGTCCGGCCCGGGTTCGAGCCGGGCGGGCGTGCCGTCGGGGAAGACCGCGGCGCGCCACAGGCCGTTGGTGGCCCGGGACGGGTCGTGGAAGACGATTTCCTCCTTCCACTCAGAGGTGGACTTGAAACCGACCTGGGAAAAGAACGCGGCCAGGCCGGCGAGGCGATGGCTCGGCCAGTGCTCGGCGCGCGCGGCCAGAAAGGTCAGGGCCACGACCCGGGCCATGCCGGCCGGGTCACGGTTTTGCAGGGCGCGGTAGAAATTGGCCGGGCCGTCGCGGAAGTTGCTGCCGCTGGCGGTGAGCAGCTCGCGGGCGAAGCGATCCAGAGGTTTGTTGGTCCGCACACTGGCGAGGATCCAGCGATGGTACGCCTGGGCGGCATTGGGCCAGAGGTTGATGGGAAACTCGGCTTTGACCCGGAGCAGGTCGCTCCATTTCATCGCCCAGTAATCTGCGAACTCGGGACGGGCCAGCAGTTGCTCGATGAGCCGGATCCGCTTGTCGGGCGAGGGATCGTCCAGAAAGGCCCGGGCCTCGCCGGCGGTGGGCAGCGTGCCGATGACGTCCAGGAACGCGCGCCGCACAAACACGGCGTCGGAACACCCCTCGGCCGGGGGGATACCAAGGCGTTCGAGGTCGGCCAGCACCAGGCGATCCAATTCCGTGAGGGGCGTGGACGGTCGCGGGCTTCGGTACGGATCTGCTGCCGTGCAACACCAGACCCACAGGCAGACCAGGACAGCCGCGCCCCTCCGGAAAATGGCACCCTGCCGCCGCCGTTGCGGCGGGATGGTGCTGACCGCTTGAAGCCTGGCCGCCATCGCCCGGGTCCGAGCAGATCGGACGCTGCTGACCGGCGTGCAGTTACGCGCTAATGTGCCAGCCCCTCTGGGGCAAGCTCCGTTCGCCTTCATTGCCGGGACCATTTCCGGGGCGGCCGCCGCGCACGGCCCGGCCCGGGAGAAGCCCGTGGCTTTTTGCCGCGTACTGTGGCAAAACCGCGTGGTCATGCCGGTGCGGATCAAGATTTGCGGCATCACCCGACTCGAGGACGCCGAGGCGGCGGTCGCCGCCGGGGTGGACGCGCTGGGGTTCATGTTTTACCCGGGCAGTCCCCGCCGGGTCAGTGAAGACGTGGCGGCGACCATTGGCCGGAGCCTGCCGCCGTTGGTGCTCCGGGTGGGGGTGTTTGTGGAGGCGCCCGAGGACGTCATCCGGGCCACGGCGGCTCGTTGCGGGCTGCAGGCGCTGCAATTTCACGGGACGGAGCCGCCGGAGTTCTGCCGGCGCTTCGAACTGCCGGTCATCAAGGCCTTTCGCATCCGCGGCCCGGAGAGTTTGGCCGCTTTGCGCGCTTACGACACCGCGGCCTGGTTGCTGGACAGCTACGTGGCCGGGCAACCGGGTGGTACCGGCACCATCTTTAACTGGGACCTGGCGGTCGAGGCGGTGCGGTGGGGGCGACCGGTATTTTTGGCCGGGGGCCTGACGCCCGACAACGTGGCCGAGGCGGTGCGTCGTGTGCGGCCCTACGCGGTGGACGTGTCCAGCGGCGTGGAAAGTGCCCCGGGCCGCAAGGACCCGCACCGGCTGCGGGCATTGGTGGCGGCGGTGCGGGCGGCTGACCCCGGGGCCGGGTCGGGTGCGGTCTGAATCCGAGGGGGCGGTGGTGGCGAGAACCGGCGCGGGGAACACGCTTTTTAGCCGCGCTGGCCCGGGCGGAGAAGATGCAGCGGGCGCCCCCAGCCGTGGCGGGCCGTCGCAGGTCCTCTTCAGGTCGGAGTAGCGCTTGCGTCGCCCGCTGCGATGGTTAAACATTTTCCCTGTCCGCCGGGAGGCGGGGTAGCCAAGTGGTAAGGCAGGGCTCTGCAAAAGCCCCATTCGTCGGTTCGATTCCGACCCTCGCCTCCAAATTTTTCAGTTTGTCACAGCCCTCCCGGGCTGCCGGTGGACGGGGCAAAAACTCCTTGTCGGTGGTCTGGAGGGCTGGCAAAAGACGGGTCGGCCCGCCCACGGTTGGGCGGGGGAGGTGCCTCGGTAGCTCAATTGGCAGAGCAGTTGACTCTTAATCAATTGGTTCCAGGTTCGAGTCCTGGCCGGGGCACCAAGCTTTGTCTTCCGATCCTTCACCCGCCGCCGCCAGCGCCGACTCCGCTCCGGTCCGGAGTCGCGGTCACAGCCGCCTCGAGTAATTCCCGGTAACGTTGGCTCAGCTCCTGCGCAATGTCCCTGAGCCGGCGGGCCAGGGCCCGGGGGCGCACGACCGTGGCATGAGTGCCCCAGCTCAGCACCCAGCGTTCGGCTTCTTCGAGGCTGTTGAGCCGCAGACGCAGCCGGACCTCACCGCCGGGCAGCTCGATCATTTCCTGGGTTGCGTGCCAGCGCCGGCCCCGGACCAGGTCACCGGCCCAGGCATCGAAATCAAGCACCACCTCGTAATCGGCCTGGCCCCGGAAGACCGCCAGACTGCCCCGGAGGTATTCATCGAGGTTGAATCGTTTGGGCGGGGCGAACCGCCGGCCGGTCAGCTCGGGTTGGCGCAGGCGCCCCAGGGCAAAGGTGCGGATGTCCTGGCGGGCCACATCGAAGGCGAAGAGGTACCAGTGGTTCTCAATGCAGGCCAGGTGGTAGGGGCGAACGCGCCGTTGCCGCGGTTGGCGGGTGCCCAGGTTGCGGTACCAGAAGCGCACCTCCCGGTGTTCGCGCACCGCCCGGGTGAGGATTTCGAAGCTGTGCAGGTCCGCGTCGTCCGGGGCGAACGGGCGGAAGGACAGGGCCATGTCCAGCGCACCCAGGGTATGCCGGGTTTGGGAATCGAGCCGGCCGGCCAGTTTTTGGAACGCCGTTTCCAGCAACGGCTCGAAGGGGGTTCCGCGATAATGCGCGATGGCCTTGTGGGCCACCAGCAGCGCGAAGACCTCTTCCTCGGTGACCGGGATGTCGGGGAAAGCCTTGACCGGCTCGGTGTAGTGGTACCCCCAGTGGCGCGCGTCGTAGGCGATGGGCAGGTTCAGCCGGTAGCGCATGAAGTCCACGTCCCGCTTGATGGTGCGCGGAACCACCTCCAGCTCCCGGGCCAGTTGATGGCAGTTGGGGTAGCGGCCCTCCTGGAGCGCCCGGTGGATGTGCATCATGCGTTCCCACGCCGGGCGGGCGTAGCGGTGCAACTCGACTTGAGGCATGGGCGGCTGCCCGGGTTCATGGCCGGGGTGACGGCGGTTGTCAAACCCATCCGGGCGGTGGGGAACAACTTTCCAACAAAATCGGTGTTGCAGGGTCCACCGTTGTCCGTCCCCGGCGGGCACACTGTCCGCGGAAACTGTACCGGGGGCCACCCGGGCCAGGGAGGTGGGGGATGGGCGTGCAGGGAACCGGCGGGGCGGCTGCCCGCTCGCCCCGGCCGCTCGAACTCCAGGGAACTTCTACAGCGGCTTTGGACTGGCCAGCTTTCCCCGCGGCGGTTGAATCGGCCCGTGTCGCGCGAATATGTGTTGCAGCCCTTCCGCCCCGCGGTCGCGCTGCAGATTGACTACGCGGCGGAGCTCAACCCCCAGCAACTGGCCGCCGTGACCGCCCCGCCCGGGCCGGCGCTGGTGCTGGCCGGGGCCGGCGCCGGCAAGACGCGCACGCTGGTGTATCGCGTGGCCTGGCTGCTCGAGCAGGGCGTGGCGCCCGAGCGCCTCCTGCTCCTGACCTTCACCAACAAGGCCGCGCGCGAGATGATGCGGCGCGTGGCCGAATTGCTCGGGCGGGAGTTGGGCGGACTGTGGGGCGGCACGTTTCACGCCATCGGTCACCGCATCCTGCGCCGGCACGCGGAGTTGCTGGGCTATCGCCGGGATTTCACCATCCTCGACCGCGAGGACGCCCGGGACCTCATGAGCGCCTGCCTGGGTGAGGCCGGGATTGAGGTCAGGGCCACCCGGTTTCCCAAGGCGGAGGTGCTGTGCGACCTGCTTTCCCTGGCGGTCAACACCGTGCAGCCCCTGAGCCGGGTGATCGAGCGCTACTACCCGTACTTTGCGGCGCTGACCGAGCCCATCGCCGACCTGGCCCGCCGCTACGTCGAACGCAAGCGGGCCGGCAACGTGATGGACTTCGACGACCTGCTCGCCCTGTGGCTGCGGCTGTTGCAGGAGCACGCGCCGGTCCGGGAACTGTACCAACGCCGCTTTCAACACGTGCTGGTGGACGAGTACCAGGACACCAACCAGCTCCAGAGCGACCTGCTGGACCTGCTGGTGGCGCCGCACCACCACCTCATGGCCGTCGGCGACGATGCCCAGAGCATCTACTCCTGGCGCGGCGCCAACTTCCGCAACATCCTCCACTTCGCGGACCGTCACCCCGGCGCGGCCATTTACCGCATCGAAACCAACTACCGGAGCACGCCGGAAATCCTCACCCTGGCCAACGCCGCCATCGCCGCCAATGTGCACCAGCACAAGAAGGAACTCCGCGCCGTCCGGCGCAGCGGTGCGCGGCCCGCCCTGGTGGCCTGCGGCGACGCGCACGTCCAGGCCGCGTTTGTGGCCCAGCGCGCCCTCGAATTGCGCGAGGAGGGCGTGGCGCTGGACCGCATGGCCGTGTTGTACCGCGCGCATTTCCACGCGTTGGAACTGCAACTGGAGCTGACCCGCCGCAACATCCCCTTCAGCATCACCAGCGGCATCCGCTTCTTCGAGCAGGCGCACGTCAAGGACGTCGCCGCCTGGCTCAAGCTGGCCTGCAATCCCCGCGATGAAATGGCCTTCAAACGCCTGGTCAAACTCCTGCCCGGCATCGGCCCCAAGGCCGCCGACAAACTCTGGACCGCTTTTGCCGCCCGCCAGCTCCCCGCCCCGCCCCCCGCCGAGGTCTCCGTGGAGGAGGTGTGGAATCCGGAGGGGGCCGCCGTTTTGCCCGACGCCACCCCGGCTTCGGGCACGCCCGCGGATACGCCCGCGGCGCCCGCCGCACCGATGGTGGCACCCGCGTTGCAGGCGCTGGCGGAGCTGGTCCCCAAAAAAGCCCGGGCGGACTGGGCGCAATTTACGGCCACGATGGCGCAGGTGGAGGTGCCGCCGGCCCGCGGCTCCGCGGCCGACATGATCCGGGTGGTGCTGGAGGCGGGCTACACCGACTACCTCGAGACCACGTACGACAACGCCCGCGCACGTTTGGAAGACCTCGAGCAACTGGCCGCCTTCGCCCGGCAGTTTCCCACGCCGGAGGAGTTTCTGGCCCAACTGGCGCTGCTGACCAACGTCGAGGCCGAGGCCGAGGGCACGCCGGCCCAGGAGCAGGAACGGTTGCGCCTGTCCACCATTCACCAGGCCAAGGGGCTCGAGTTCGACGTGGTGTTCGTGATCATGCTCTGCGAGGGCCTGTTCCCCTCGGCCCGATCGCTGGAGGACGCCGAGAGCGAGGAGGAAGAACGCCGGCTGTTTTACGTGGCCGTCACCCGCGCGCGGGACGAGCTGTACCTGACCTATCCGCTGATCCGGACGGCGGGCAGTTACAGCGGGGAGGCGATGCAGCAGCCGTCGCGCTTTCTGGAGGAACTGCCCCGGGACCTGCTCGAGGAATGGAGTCTGCAACTGCCCGGCGGCGGTTGTGCCTGATCCGGGCCGGCCGGGCGGGCGCGGCCTTCACGCGGCCGGTTCGAGCGTGGCCACCAGCTCGCGCAACTGCCGGTGCAGGGCCGGCGCCGCCGCCAGCACGGTGTGGGTGCGGGTCGGGGCCGCGGCATCGAGGCGGAAGTCCGGCTCGCGCCCCTCCAGGTCCGTGACCACCCCGCCGGCTTCGCGGATCAGCAGGGTGGGCGCGGCCAGGTCCCAGAGTTTGCAGGCGAAGTTGAGGGTGCCGCCCAGGCGGCCTTCTGCGGTCAGGCAAAAGTCCACCAGCGAGTTGGTGGCGCGCACGTTGCGGCTGTGCCGGGCCACGGCCGCCAGTAACAGGCCCTGCCGACGCAGGGACGCCGGGTCCCCCGTGCCGTCGAGGCCGAAGCCGATGAGCACGCGCGCCAGGTCGGTCTCGGGGGTGACCGCGATCGGCTCCCCGTTGCGCCGCGCGCCGCGGCCCCGCTCGGCCGTGTAGAGTGTTCCGCCGGCCGGCAGGTACAAGGCGGCCACAGTGGGGATGTCCCGTTCGAGCAGGGCGATCATGACGCCGTGCCACGGCAGGCCGGCGACGAAGTTCGACGTGCCATCCAGTGGGTCCACCACCCAGACCCGGTCCGAGCGGCCCGGAGTCCAACCCGTTTCCTCGCCGAGAAAACCGTCTTCAGGGAAGCGTTCCCGCAGGCGCTCGAACAGGCATCGTTCGGCCGCCAGGTCGGCCTCCGAAACCACGCTGGCGGGATGGTCCTTGGTGCGAACCGCGGTGAGCCGGCCGAAGTGTTGTTCCAGTACCGCCCCGGCGGCCCGGGCGCATTCGACCAGAAACTCCAGCATCGGTGTTCAGGCGCCGGTGGGCGCGGCGGCCTTGCCCGTTTTTTTCAGGTAAGGCGAGTAAAGGTTGAAGTAGATGCCGCACAACGGCCGCTCGCCCTCGGTTTGGCTGAGGATGATGGTGATGTGGCGGTCCAGGGCGATGCCGTGCCGCAGGCCGGGGGCGCGCTCCTGGTAGGCCTTGATGGCCTTGCGCAGCAGCGATTCGAGCGAAGCGCGGGCCTGCTCCGGGGTTTTCTCCAAACACACGACGTAACGGTCGTAGGCCTTGAGGGCCTCCCGGATTTCGTCTTGAAACCACTCGACGGTCACGCAGGGCAGGGTAGGACGTCTTCCGGCGGCATCAATGGGAAACCGGCGCCCCGGCCGGGGCGGAGCGCACGGGCCGCGGCCCGAACAACGCGGTGCCGAGGCGCACCAGCGTGGCGCCCTCCTCGATGGCCACCTCGAAGTCGCCGCTCATGCCCATGCTCAGGTGCTCGAGCGGCGCACCCAGCCGCTGCTCGCACTCGGTCTTCAACTCGCGCAGCCGGCGAAACACCGGCCGGACCTTCTCCGGCTCCGGCGTCCAGGGCGCCAGGGTCATCAGCCCGCGGATTTCCAGCCGCGGCAGGGCGTTCAAGGCCGGCAGCTCCGCGAGCAACTGCTCCGGGCGGTAGCCGAACTTGCTGGCCTCGCCGGCCACGTTGACCTCGAGCAGCACCGGCACGGTGCGGGCCGCCCGCTCCGCCTGCTTCTGCAACTCTTCGGCCAGCCGCAGGCTGTCCACGCTCTGGATCATCTCGAACCACTGCACCGCGTCGCGGGCCTTGTTGGTTTGCAGGTGCCCCACCAGATGCCAGCGCAGCCGTCCCGGACAAAGCGGGATTTTGGCCCGGGCCTCCTGGACCTTGTTCTCGCCGAACAACGTCAGCCCCAAATCCGCGGCGGCCCGGACCACTTCCGGAGGCTGGCCCTTGCTGACCGCCAGGAGGGTCACCGACGCCGGCTCGCGCCCGGCGCGCTCGCAGGCCGCGGCGATGCGCCGGCGGACCTGCTCGAGATTGGCGGCCAGATCCATGCCCCGAGGTTAACGCGCCCTGCCCGGGGCAACAAGACCGGCGGTTTGACGCGCGGCGGAATTACGCTTGCTTACCGCGTGCGTCCTTCCCCGCCGGTCGTTCCGGAGGAAACTTCGCTGCACGCCGGACCTTTGCCGGCGGAGGTCCGGGCGTTTTACGAGTGTTTCAACCAGGGCCGCTACTTCGAGGCCCACGAGGTGCTCGAGGGCCTTTGGCTGCGAGTCCGCGGCCAGCCCGAGGCGCGGTGCTACCAGGGACTCATCCAACTGGCCGGGGCCTTCGTGCACCTTCAAAAGGGCCGACGGGCACCGGCGCTGGCTCTGTTGCGGCGCAGTCTGGAACACCTGACGGCTTGCGCGGAGGGGGTTTCGGCGCTGGACCTGCCCCGGCTGCGTGATCGGATCGCCGTCTGGCGAGACCTCGCCCACGCGGGGGGCAATCCCTGGCTCGCTCCGCTTCCACCCCGACTCGTCCCACCGGTGCCCGGAGCGTAAGCGCCGGGTCAACCACCCTCAGTTCATGGGGCGTGCAGTTCCGGGGCGGGCCGCGGCTCCCAGGGAACGGATTCGGGGCCGGGGATGGGCATCCCGCACCGCGGTCCCTGTAGTCGCGGGACGATGCGGCGGAGAGAAGGCCGGACTGGCGAGGCTCTTCAACCCGGAAAGTCGCTGCTGGCCGGCCTCCCGACGACGCGCTTGCTGCCCGGCCGGTTCCGGCGCAACCTGCACGCCCGGATGAAAATTTGCCCGACCCTTCATGCGGGGCTGGCGACAGGTCTGCTCGCAGCCGGCCTGTCCGCTGCCGACCTTCCCCCGGCGGTTCTACCGGCCGGCGTGGGGGTGAACATCCACTTCAACCGCGGTCATGAGGCCGATCTGGACCTCATCGCCGCCGCCGGCATCAAGGTCGTGCGCATGGACCTCGGGTGGGCCGGCATCGAGCGCCGGAAGGGCGAGTACGATTGGTCAGCCTACGACGAGTTGACGACCAACCTCGAAAAGCGCGGCCTGCAGCCGCTGTACATCCTCGACTACTCCAACCCGCTCTACGAGGAAACGGTGGTCAGCCGCAACCCCGTGACCGGCCATGAGCAGCGCGATACCGCCTCGCCGCAGCGGCCCGAGAGCGTGGCCGCCTTCGCCCGCTGGGCCGCCGCCGCGGCCGAACGCTACCGCGGGCGTCGGGTGATTTGGGAAATCTGGAATGAGCCGAACATCTCGTTTTGGAAACCCAAACCGGACGTGGCCCAGTACAACACTCTGGCCCTGGCCACCTGCCGCGCCATCCGCGCCGTGGACTCGCGGGCCACGATCATCGGCCCGGCCACGTCCGAGATCCCGCTCCGGTTCCTCGAGGAGCACTTCGCCTGCGGCATCCTCGAGTACCTTGACGGCGTCAGCGTCCATCCGTACCGCAACTACGCCAAACCGCCCGAGACCGCGGCCGAAGAGTACGCGAAGCTGCGCGAACTCATCGCCCGCCACGCGCCGCCGGGCAAAAAGGACCTGCCCATTCTGAGCGGCGAGTGGGGCTACGCCTCCCACACCAAAGGGGTCTCGCTCGCCACCCAGGCCGCCTTGGCCGCCCGCCAGCAACTGGCCAATCTGCTCGCCGGCGTCCCGCTCTCGGTCTGGTACGACTGGAAAAACGACGGTCCCGACCCCGACGAGCGCGAGCACAACTTCGGCCTGGTGTACCCCGACCTTTCCCCCAAGCCGGCCTATCACGCGATCAAGACGCTGACCTCCGAGCTGGCCGGTTACCGGATCGAGCGGCGCCTCGAAGTGGGGCGCGCGGCGGACTACGCGCTGCTTCTGCGGCAAGCCCACCGACCGGACAAGCTGGCGCTTTGGACCACCGCCGAGCCGCACCCGGTCTCGCTCCGGGTCAAGCCCGCCGCGCGGGCGCGGGTCATCGCCGTCACCGGAACGGGAAACCGCTTTGAACTTCGGGCCGAAACCACCGGGTCGGGCGCCAGCGCCTCCGCCGAGGCCGCCGCGTCGGCCGGCGGTGAGCCGGTCCAGGGACTCCGCCTCGAGGGCGACACATTGCGCGTGGACCTGGCGGCGTTGCCCCTCTACCTCACGTTGGAAGGCCTCGAGTTGGCGCCCTGACCCGCCGGCGCAAAGTCCGGACAGACATTTGGCCCGAACGGTCGCCAGAGATGCCGGGTGGTGAGTGGTCTGCCACCTGGGTTGCCTGTGCGTCGGGTGGGCCGCGCCGGGCCGGCGCAGCCGGGGCCTTTGGGGTTGACCGGTCGGCAGCGGTTTTTACCCTTGCGGTCATGCACCAATGCGCTTTGCTCCGGCTCGGGAGGTGGCCGGCCATGCTGTGGGCCGGAGTGACGCTGTTTCGGGCCGAAGCCGGCGAGGGAGTGACCCTGCGCGAGGTGGACGGTCGGGTGCGCGTCGAGATCAACGGCGAACTGTTCACCGAGTACCATTACCAGCACGTCTCGCGCCCGTTTCTTTACCCGGTGCTCGGGCCCGGCGGCCTGCCCCTGACCCGCAACTGGCCCATGAAAGAAGTCCCCGGCGAGGAGCGCGACCACCCGCATCACCGTTCGCTCTGGTGGGCGCACGGCGACGTCAACGGCGTGGATTTCTGGTCGGAAAGCCCCCGCGCGGGTCGGACGGTGCACGAGGCATTTCTGGAACGCATTTCCGGCGCAGACCGGGCCGTGCTGCACACCCGCAATCGGCTCGAAGACCGCGAGGGCCGGCTGATCGGGCGCGTCGAGTTCAAGATCACGTTTCACCGCGGCGACGCGGACGCCCGTTGGTTGGACTGGGAAACCACCGTGCGGGCCACCGAGGGGGAGTTGAAGCTGGGTGACACCAAGGAGGGCACGATGGCCATCCGCCTCAACGAAACCCTCCGCCTCAAACCCAACCGGGAAAATGCCGGCAAGGCCACCGGCCACATCCTCGCCAGCACCGGCCTGCGGGACGGCGAAACCTGGGGCAAACGCGCAGCTTGGGTGGACTACTTCGGGCCGGTGGAGGGCCGCACGATGGGCGTGGCCATCTTCGATCACCCCGCCAACCCGCGGCATCCCACCTGGTGGCACGTGCGCGACTACGGCCTCTTCGCCGCCAATCCGTTTGGCATCCACGACTTCGAGAAAAAACCACCCGGGTCGGGTGACCTGGTCATCCCCGCCCACCAGGCGGTCAGTTTCCGCTACCGGTTTGTCTTCCATGTGGGCGACCCTGCGGAAGGCCGCGTGGCCGAGCGCTTCGCCGCCTATGAGAAGGACCAGCCCTGAGCCGCCCCCTTGAATTTCAAGCCAACGCCCCCCTCCAATCCCCTATGCAAATCCAGAACATCCCCTCCTTGACCCGACGCGACTTCCTGCGCGCCTCCGCCGCGGCCGCGGCCGGCCTGGCCATGCCCTCCTTGTTTGCCGCCGGCCGCCGGGGCCGGATGATCGGTCCCAATGAGGAGATCGGCTTTGCCGTCGTGGGCTTCCGCGGCCAGGGCGGCAGCCACATCAACAGCCTCACCAAGCTGCGCGAGGCGGGCCAGAAGGTGCGCATCGTGGCGCTGTGCGACGTGGATGCCGAGGTGCTGGCGCGCGGGGTCAAGCAGTTCGCCGACCGGGGCCAGCCGGTGAAGGGCTATCGCGACCTCCGCGCCCTGCTCGAGGACCCGGCCGTGGACGCGCTCTCCATCGCCACGCCCAACCACTGGCACGCCCTGGCCACCATCTGGGCCTGCCAGGCTGGCAAGGACGTGTACGTCGAAAAGCCCGTGTCCCACAACGTTTGGGAAGGCCGCCAAATGGTCCGGGCCGCCCGCAAATACAACCGCATTGTCCAGACCGGCACCCAGAGCCGCTCCAGCCGCCAGGGCATCGCCGCCGCCGTCGAATGGGTGCGCGCGGGCAACCTGGGCAAAATCCGCGTCGCCCGGGGGATTTGCTACAAGCGCCGCGACTCGATCGGCAAGGTGGACGGCCCCCAGCCCATCCCGCCCGAGATTGATTACGACCTGTGGTGCGGCCCGGCGCCCAAGGACCCGCTGATGCGCAAGCGCCTGCATTACGACTGGCACTGGGTCTGGCCCACCGGCAACGGCGACCTGGGCAACCAGGGCATTCACGAAATGGATGTCGCCCGCTGGTTCCTCGGCGTCACCGAACTTTCCCCCCGTGTCTTCGCCGTGGGCGGACGCCTCGGTTACGTGGACGACGGCACCACGCCGAACACGATGGTCATTTACCACGATTACCCCGGCACCCCGCTCATCTTCGAGGTGCGCGGCCTGCCCACCGCCAAAGGCGCCAAGGACATGGATCGCTACCGCGGCGTGCAGATCGGCATTGTCATCGAGTGCGAGGGCGGCTACGTGGCCGTGCCCGACTACAACAGCGCGACCGCCTACGACTGGAGCGGCAAGGAGATCCGCAAGTGGGCCGGCTCCGAGAGCCACCACGGCAACTTCATCCAGGCGGTGCGCAGCCGCAAGGTGGCCGACCTGCACGCGGACATCCTCGAGGGCCACCTGTCCAGCGCGCTCTGCCACACCGGCAACATCTCCTACCGACTCGGCCGCCAGTTGCCGCCGGAGTTGATCCGCGACCAAATTGCCGGCGACAGCGGCGCCCTCGAGGCCTGCGAACGCGCCTACGAACACCTCCTCGCCAACGGCGTGGACCTGAATGCCACCCCCGCCACGCTGGGGGTGGTGCTGACCCTGGACCCGAAGACCGAGCGCTTCACCAACCACCGGCTGGCCAACCACCTGCTCACCCGCGCCTACCGCAAACCGTTCGTGGTGCCGGAAAAGGTTTGAGGTTGGCGCCGCCGTTCTCGAGCGGGCGAATTGAAAAACGTCCCCTGTGCCAGGCACTCCGTGAACGCGAGGACCTCGCCAAACGGGGAGTCGTCCGGAAGCGGGGTTTCCTGCCGGCGTTGATTGGGTCCGGCTGGACCTGAGAAGGCCGGAACAGGCGGGCTTTGCTCTTCCGGAAAGACGGCTGGGGGCGCTCAACCAGGCAGACAGCGGGCGACAAGACACCGCTTCGACGGCAGCCAAAGCTGGCTGCCGCCATGGTGGCGCCAGGCGTCTCGCCCGCCATAGAGCCGGCTCCCCGCCCGGCGGTGGCCGTAGCACAGACTGGAATCTGCAGTCCCCGCGGCTCGGTAGCCGGCCTGCTTGGACCCTCAAACCTCTTGTGATCCGATCGTCTTGCCAAAGTCTGCTGGATTTTCCGGGCCGGTTCGGGCTCAATGACGCGTGTCTCCCATGAAAACGGCAATCTCGAGGTCTTCGGAACACGGCGTCTCGCGTCGCACGTTCCTCAAAACTTCCCTGGCCCTGGCCGCCGGCAGCGCCCTGAGTCCGCGCGCCTGGTCCCAGGTCACGGGTGCCAACGACGTCATCCGCGTAGGTGTGGTGGGCATCAACGGCCGCGGCGCCGATCACATCAACGAATTTGCCAAACTGACCGGCGTGCGCGTGGTCGCGGTGTGCGACGTGGACCTGCGCGTGCTCAACGCCCGGGCCGCCAAGTTGCCCGGTGTGGCCACTTACCAGGACATCCGCCGGCTTCTTGACTCGAAGGAGGTGGACGTTATTTCGATCGCCACGACCAACCACTGGCATTCGCTGGCCACGATCTGGGCCTGCCAGGCGGGCAAGGACGTGTACGTGGAAAAGCCGTGCAGTCACAACGTCTTCGAGGGTCGCCAGTGCGTCGAGGCCGCGCGCAAGTACCGGCGCATCGTCCAGCACGGCACCCAGCAGCGCGCCGGGCGGGGTGCGTTGTGGGCGGCGCTGGTCAAGAGCGGGCGCTACGGCCGGTTGCTCGTGGCCAAGGGTTACTGTTGCAAGCCGCGCTGGAGCATCGGCTTCAAACCGGTCAAGGCGCCCCCGCCCGAACTGGACTTCAACCTCTGGCTCGGCCCCGCGCCCGAGCAGCCGTTCCACGAAAACCTCGTTCACTACAACTGGCACTGGTTTTGGGACTTCGGCAACGGCGACATCGGCAACCAGGGCGTGCATGAAATGGACCTGGCCCGCTGGGCCATTGGCGGCACGCTGCCGCGCAGCGTCCTCAGCCTGGGCGGCCGCTACGTGAACGAGCCGGACTTCAAAGACCAGGGCCAGACACCCAATCAACTGGTCACGCTCCTGGATTTCGGCTCGGCGCTCCTGTTGTTTGAGACCCGCGGGCTGGTGGGCCGCGACCCACGCTGGCCGCAGCGCGTGGCCAACGAGTTGTACTTCGAGGCCGGCGTGGTCCGGGACGGCAGGTTCTTCCCCAAGGGCCGCACCGAGGGCGAGCCGTTGCCCAAGCTGGACCTGCCCGAGTACCCCGGCGGCATTTTCCAGAACTTCATTGACTGCGTGCGCTCCCGGCGCGCCGACCACCTGGCCGCGGACATCCTCGAGGGCCATTACTCGAGCGCCTGCTGCCATCTGGGCAACATCTCCTACCGCCTGGCCAAAGCCCGCCCCTTTGAAAAACCCGCCGACCTGGGCCGGGACGAGGTGGTGGGCGAGAGCATCATGGCGATGTTGGAAAACACCCGGGCCATTGGCGTGGACCCGGCCCGGGCCACGCTCTGGGTGGGGCCGAAGCTGCGGTTCGACCCCGCCCGGGAACGGTTCACCGGACCGCAGGCGGTGGCCGCCAACCGGTTGCTCACCCGCGCCTACCGGGCGCCGTTTGTGGTGCCGAAGAAGGTTTAAGAACTACCCGCACTTGGGCACCGTAGCGACCGTTACCCTGGCAGCCGTTCCGGGTGGCTGCCAGCCGCCCGGGTCAGCGGTGCCGACGCCGCAGCACCCTACCCGGTAGGGCCGCGCAGCGCTGCGGCCCGGACAGGCTGGACGCCTGCACCTGCGCCTGCCGACTGCCTGCCGGCGGTACGGCAGACTTCCGGTCTTCGCCACGCCCGCTGCCCGCCGGGCAGGTCGCCCGGCTCGACGGCAGGCGGGTCGCCTGACGCTACCGGCAACCGTCTCGATTGCCGTCGAGGGTGGCAGCTTGCCGCCCGGAAAAGCGGCGCTGCGGCA